>JBIOEW010000020.1:0-55310 GCA_044446425.1 Solirubrobacterales bacterium
CCGATAATTCCTAGTTATCCGAACTCGGTCGCACGAGTCGAGCATCGTAGGGGACGCAACGCCGGAGCGGTTGGGTAATCCAACAGGCGTATGTTTCGTTATCGACCACTCACGATTGAAGGTTGGTCCGGGTTTCGAGGTCTCCACGAGCTTCCGCGGTCCGGTGAAATGGATCGAGCACTCCCTGCTGCTCACGAGGCCAGCGGATCGCGGCCAAGGTCCTTCGAGCCGAGCTTGTTCGCTGCGTAGAGCTTCGGGGCGGTGGTTTTACGTTGGCGTGCTACCCGCTCGAAGCTCTTCCACGGATCGTCGGCTGGACGCTGCACGGCGCGTAGGGTCCAGAGTTGCGCCTTGTCCTGCTCGATTCGTTGGCAGATTCCCGGCAGGTACGCGAGCAGTAGGCCTGTGGCCTTGATCGGGTCGTGTCCGGATTCCTTCGCCACGACGAGCGTGAGCTTGGTCTGCATGAGGACGGCGAGCTCGCGCGGCAGTGCGAGCATGTTCGCGTCGGTGGTGATCAGCCCGTCCCATGGGCGTCCGTGATGATGCAACGCCAGCATCACCTCCCAGTCGTCGAGTGTCGCAAGCCGCTCGTCGACTTGCGCGATCGGGACGAGCTCCGCCTCGAAGATGTACTCGGCGAGCGCGTCGACTATTGGCTGGGGGAAGTTCTGATCGAGCGCGAAGAGGCGGCGCACGACTGGGCGCCTACGCGGCGATTCGTAGGTTCGCGCTCAGCTCGCGCTCAAGATCGATCGCGTCATCGACGGCATCGGTGGGGACCATCGGGTAGAGGCGATAGATCTTCGCGTTCTCAAGGCCGCGACGCTCAAGTGCGGCGAGCGCTTGGGTCTCGATCCTGGTGCGCTCGATATGTGGTGAGCCGGCTAGCTTGCCTGGCACGATCCGCAATTGTGGTCGCGGGGCGCTCAGGTCAGGACCACGCAAGCCCTCGCGCGAATCGAACGGAGCGAGCAGGTCGAGCATCTCGGCGTCGAGGATGCGCTGCCCGCTCGCGCGCTGCGCGCCGCGCTCGTCGCCGATCACAATGTTTCCAGATCGATCGACAGCCACGCGTGGGGCGCCGTCCTCGTTCCAGAGGTCGAGTTCGAGCGACGCGATCTCGCGCAGCGCGCGGCGCACCGCTTTCATCGCGGTCCTGGGGATCTCGCGGCCGTCTGGGTGCTGCTTGGTCTGCCGCAGCCAGTAGATGGTCCGCAGGGCCATCAGATCGCCGTAGGACCAGAGCTTTATGCGCTGGGGCGAGACGCTCGGCACGAGGACGTCATTGTTTGACCAGTAGTGCACGGTCGACTTCGGAACCCCGGATAGGGCCGCGGCACGCTCCGCGGTGTATGCGCCTCTTGCTTCCATGGGCGCAGTATCGCGTCCAGCCCGGATTACGTCCACTGTTGGCGCCTCATCGCGCCTCGCCGGACGGTGCGGGATTGAGCACTGGCCCTAGGCTCCTACGGGGGTGGGGAGTCCAATCGGCGCCGAGGCTCGAGCGCAGCGAGCTTGTATTGCTTTTTGCGCAAGGTGCGGCCTCGGTGGTGTGGTGGAGTCAGGGTTGGCTCTTGTGTACTTTTATGTTTGGGAGTGTCGAGTCCTGGTGGGCCGGCTAGACCGATGGGCAGGCCAGCGACCGGACATCTCAGCGAAAACCGCTCGGCCGCGACCGGCAGGCTGACCTCTTGGGGCCTGCAGTTCACTCACGCTGGCCGCCGTCGCTACGTGACGCTGCCGGCAACGACCCGTGACCAGGCCTTGCGCGAGATGGCGGTCGTCATGGACGAGGTGCGACGTGGCGTGTGGGTGCCGCCGCGGCCCCGGCGATCCACGCCGGCACGCGGCGCCATGCCGAGCTTTGAGAAGTTCGCCGGCACGTGGATTGCACGGCAGAAGGACGAGGGGGGAAGACGCCAGACTGGCCTGTCGGTGGCTGGCCAAGCCGACCTGCAGTGGCGCTTTGAGCACCTGCTCGCCCATTTCGCGTGGATGCCGATTGACGAGATCACGGTCTCCGATGTCGACGACTTTCGGTTGGCGAAGGTGCGCGAGGGAGCGCTCGGCGCGACCTCCATCAACAAAATGATCGCGACGCTTGCAGCGATTCTCGAGTCGGCGGTCGAATATGAGCTGATCACTCGCAACCCCGCGAAGGGGTCCAAGCGACGGTTGCCGACCGTCAAGCCCCACCGGTCCTGGCTTGACCGTGCCGAGCACATCACCACGCTGCTGGATGCAGCGCGCGAGATCGATCGCGAGGGTCGCGGCGGCGCCGGCCTGCGGCGTCCTCTGATCGCGACGCTGCTCTTCGCCGGCCTGCGCGTGGGTGAGCTAATGGCTCTGCGCTGGAGCGATGTCGACCTCGCTCGCGGAACGATCCGCGTCCGGCAGGCCAAGACCGACGCCGGCGTGCGGATCGTGCACATCCTGCCCGTCCTACGTCGCGAGTTGATCGAGCATCGCGACCGTGTCAAATCGGGACCGAGTCAGCTTGTCTTCTGCACCAGCTCGGGACGCTCACTCGGCGCCTCAAATGTCCGCATACGAGTGCTCGCGCGCGCGGTGCAGCGCGCGAGCGCAGAACTCGAAGCCAGGGGTCGAAGCCAGGGGTCGGCCACCGCTGCCCGACGGCCTCACGCCCCATTCCCTGCGCCGAACGTTCGCGTCGCTGCTGTTCGCGATCGGCGAGCCCCCCACGTACGTGATGAGCCAGATGGGTCACACGACCCCTGCGCTCACACTCGCGCTCTACGCGCGTGAGATGAACCGTCGCGACGGTGAGCACGAACGCCTGAACGCCCTCATCGCGCCCAGCCCTCAGCCGATCGGAGCCGGCACGATTTCCTCGACGAGCACAGCGATAGCCAGGCAAATCACCTCCCATCGTCGCGGGACGACCGATCTGAAGCTCAGGTGCTCACCGGCGCCAGCCGATCGAATCCAGGGCAGTGTCCATGTCCTCGAGAAACCGGCGCTGCTGACCGTTTCCCGGGAACGGGACACGCTGATCGACGACGGCCAAGCCGGCGGCGCGTAGCGCCGGCTGCGTGAGATCGCACACGTTGGCCTTGATCGTGATGATCTGGCGCGGGGTCAGCGCCGCCGCGCGGGCGACCAGATCGGGCACGTAGAGCTCGAGAGCGTCCCCCGGTTGCTTCGGCTCTGGCTTGAGATCGATGAGGAATACGCCGCGGTCGGCCAAGCACCGCAGCTCGCTTGCCTTCTCGGCGCGCGACGGTTCGATCGCGAGGACCGCTCGAACGACGTACCGGAAAAGACTGTCCTGGTCGGGCACCTCTTCGAAATAGAAGTACCGGTCAAGCGAAGATGGGGAAGCCTCCGCGATCAGCAGCAGCTCGACGACCTCGGGCGTGTACTTCGCCGCTGCCGTGTCCCGCAGGCTTCGGGCGTTCCTAGCAGTGGTCACGCCGCGGATTGTTGCCGGGTTCGTCCCGAGCGCGATGGGCCGGGCAGGTCACGTCCGGCACGGGAGGATCCCCTACCGCTCGTACGCTCGACCGCGCGGAAGGATGCGCCTGACGAGCACAGTCTTCGTCTCACGGTCGTAGTCAAAGATCACGCGCCAGTCGCCGACGCGCAGGCGGAAGTGCTCATTGCCCGTCAGCCGTCTCACGTCGAGCGAGCGATCCTCGGCCAGAAGGCGATCCAGGCCGCCTAGAACACGCTTGCGGACCGGCGGATCAAGCCGGCGCAGATCCTTCTCGGCGCTGCGCGTGAAGCGCGGCGACTGCCCGGCGCTCACCCGGCTTGAGATCCGAGGTCTTGCTTGACCTGCTCATAGGCGATAGTCCGTCCAGCGGCGACGTCGGCCTCGCTCTCAGCGAGCGCCGCTTGGTCCTCGTCGCTCAGCGGCTCGTCGTCCTCGGGACGAGCGTCAAGCCAGTCGGCGAAGCTCTCTCCGCGCGAGGCGATGAAATCAAGGGTGGCCTTGGCCTCCTGTTCGCTCAAGTCCTCGACACGCTCACGTAGCTTCTCCTTCGCCGTCATGGGCCAAATGCTAGCGCCGTGAGATGCGTGATCCGCGTCTGACCGCGCCGGCCGCTCAGGGCGAATCCAGCGGACGCGCCGTGACCATTGCTCAAAAGGTCTCAGCACGCCGTCTCACCGGTAATGATTCGACAATGCGAATCTGCGAGATGACTGTCAAGAACTACCGTGGATGGCGAGAGCCGGTTTCTTGGCGCCCCCACAGACACGCCCTGATCGTTGGGCCGAACAACGCAGGAAAGACCACTCTCCTGACGGCTGCCAATCTCGTGCTCGACCCTTATCGGGATCGATACCGTGATCGGCTGGAGGTCTGGGATTTCCCGGACTGCGACACGTCAGAGCCGGTCGAGATCACAGTGATCCTCGATGACTTATCTGATGAGGATCGCGACTACTTCGAGGCGTATCTTGAGGGTCGCCGAGATGACGGCACCTTCGGCGGTTGGGACTCCCCCGAGGAGGAGTTCGACGAAGCCGAGCTGGTCCTACGATTGAAGTTTCGCGGAGACTATGACGAGCCGGCGCGCGCGTTCTATGCCCGCCCTGAGGCTGACGAGGCGCACGTGCGCCAAGCCGACAAGATCCGAATCGGATGGCAGTACATCCCCGCTGGCCTTGACCCGGGGCGCGAGCTGGCCTTCTACTCAAGCTCCGTTCTCGCGCGACTGTTCGAGCGCGGCGATATCTCCGAGCCACTTGACGCGATCCGCAAGGCCATCGACGAGGCGAAGATCCCGCTGCTCGAACACCCCGACGTGAAAGCGACCAGGGAAGGACTGCAGAGCTCCGCCCAACGCCTCGGGCTCGCGCCGGCGGGGGATCCGCTCGACCTAGCGGTGGCGGGGCTCAGCGACCGACGCGTACTTCAAAGCCTGCAACTCGTCCTCCAGAGTGGGCGCTCGCAGACTCGCTTACCCCTCGACGCCCACGGGCGAGGCGTCCTGCGGGTACTGCTCATTGCAGCCCTCCTGCAGGTCGCGCGCGCTGACGGCGGCAACCTGATCCTCGCACTTGAGGAGCCTGAGCAAAACCTCGAGCCAGTTGGTCAGCGCCTCATCACGCGGTCGCTGCTGCTCGCCGAGGAGGCAGGTGCCGCCCAGGTGCTACTCACGACCCACTCGGCCGCGGTCGCGGGCACAGTCCCGCTGGCTCAGATCCACCTCGCGCGAGATGCCGACCCGCCGGTTCTCAAGGCGCTGCGGGACGCCGAACCGTCTGAGCACAAGTTCTTTGAGCTGCACTCGCGTGCGGCTCTCATCGACGGTCTGTATGCCTCGGTGGTCGTGCTCGCGGAGGGACCGACCGAGCGCGGCGCGCTCCCTGCCCTCTGGGCCGCTCACAAGCCTGGCGACGGCCTCGACGAGCATCGCATCGAGCTCATTGACTGCGAGTCGATCGACAAGATGCCGAGCTTCGTACGCTTCTTCAAGGCTCTCGGAATCCCCGTGGTCGCGCTGGCTGACACAGACCGGCCCGAGAAGCTGGCCAAAGTCGCCTCCGTCGACCCCGACGTGTTACTCGGCTGGAAGAAGCACAAGGACTGGGAGGGAGTGCTTGCGGCTGAGGCCGACATCATCGAGCTCGCCACGGGAATGGAGACATGCCGCGCCAGCCTCGGAGAGTGGGAGGAACACGCAGACCAACTACGCGGATGCTTGATCGACCAACTCGGCGACGCGTCTCACCTTGCCGAGGCGACCGATGTGCAAACACTGCTCGCAGGGTATGAGGAACAGCATGCTCGCAGCGCACTCGTGTACCTGTTGCGCGGCGGCTCCGGCCTCGACTTCAAGAGCGCCATCTACGCACGCACGATCTGCACGGCGCTCACTGTGCTGCCGCCGACTGCGACCGGAATGATCGACCACGTTCATCGCTTCGCCGCCGGAGACGAGGCTGCCAAGGGCGTCCATGATCTTTGACCAAGCCCAGGAGGATGTGCTCGCAGACGAAAGCGAGTGCCTTCTGGTCGAGGCGCCGCCGGGCTCCGGGAAGACCCACACCGCGGTCCGTCTGGTCGGGCGCGACATAGATGCCGACAGGGTCGGAGCTACGCAGAGAGCATTGGTGCTGACGTTCAGCCGTAGCGCACGTTCGCAACTGGACTCCTACTCCGCTGAGCTATTAACGCCGAGTCAGCGCGCGCGGACCGAGATCACTAACTACCACGCGTGGTTTTGGCAGAAGGTGACTCAGTACCGAACCTCTCTCGGTCTCCCATTGCAGATCGAACTTGCCACCGAGACAGAGCGCGAAACTGACGTTCTGGCCGCGCTCGAGCTTGAGGGCGTCCAGAGAGTAAAGAAAGACACACGTCAAGTATCCGACTACAGCACTGCGCTCGAATACAGTCTGTCCAACGGGCGCCCTGAGCGTCTCGCCGAGCCAAGACCTAGCAACGACGAGATCGCTGCACGCCTGCGCGAGCTGCATCGCAGCGCGGGACGAATCCACTACGACGACCTCGCCTACTACGCCTGGCTGCTACTCGATGGCTCACAGACCCTTCGTCGGCTCTGGCGCCACAAGTATCCCGTGATCGTGCTCGACGAGTATCAGGACAGCTCGCCACTGCAAGCGGCAATTATCGACCGGCTTACCGGGCTGGGCTCACGGCTGTACGCGTTCGCCGATCCGCTTCAGCAGATCTACGAGTGGCGCGATGCGTCCAAGCATCGCTTGAAGGAGTTCCGTGCGGCTCGCCGTCCCTCCGAGCACACCCTACGCACGCTGCACCGCTACCGGCACAAGCCGGCCCTCCAGGCGTGGATGCAGCAAGCACGCGATGTGCTGCTCGACAATGCGGAATCCGTCACGGCTGCGCGGCCACCGGAGATCGGGATTGTGTACTTCGACCCTGATCTGCCCGAGACCAAAAAGGTCTGGGGTGCCGCGGCCCGCGAGCTCTTTCAAATCGACCAGCCGATCTCGAAGGCGATCAAGAGCTCCGACGCGCGCACGATCGGTGTGATCGCTCGGCGCCGAGCTCAACTTGACGTGCTTGAGCGACACCTCACAAAGCTCTTCCGGTGCGGTCGGCTGCGAGCGTCCGAGGACGCATTGGATCTCGCGATCGCATGGGTCGACGGGTACGCAAATGCGATCACCGTGGAGCACCACACGCATCGCCTGCTCGAGCTCGCGACTGTGGTCGCGCCCAGACACCAGCATCTAGATTTTACTTCTCGCGTCGGGCCCAACGGAATCGATCCGGCACGCCTTCGAGAGCCGAGACGCACACTGGCGGAAGGCATCACGGCACTCGCCGGTCGCTGCGACACGTTGGCTGGTGCGTTCCGGGCCGTTCACGACCTCACCAGACTGGTTAGCGAGAATCAAGATGTACGCGTGATCGACTGGGACAGCCTCTACGCGATCCGCCGCGTATTGCAGGCTCAACAGCACCTCTCAGACTCCGAGGTAGCAGAAAAGGCTCACGCCCGCATACGTCAAGCGCGTTTCTCCGCGGCGCCCACCCCGCGGCGCGGTATTTACCTACTGACCTGCCATGAGGGCAAGGGCAAGGAGTTCGACTTCATCGTACTGCCCTACGTCTCTGATGACAACTTCGAGGACGACGAGGAGTCACGCCAGCTTCTGTACGTGTCGCTAAGCCGTGCAAGAAGGTGGATACTCGTCCGGCTGGCGACCGGGAAAGTGCCGCCGATATGTCAGCGGCTAGGGCTCGTCTAGCGGCGATGCACCCTCGCCTGCTCTGAACCACCGGCCTCTGCGCGGGCTCTGCCGCCGCGTCAGCGTAAAGCAAGTGCATTCGTAGAACGGTTGCCGCGCGCTTGGCGAGGCGCTGGAATCCGCCGATCGGTGCAGAAGCCCTTGTGTGCCGTCGAGCGCTCCCCTATGGCAACTGGCAGTCTTAGCTGGTACGAAGGAGTTCGCTGGCTGTCTCGATTGCGGCGTGGACCTCTTGGCCAATCCGCTGAGCGAGTAGTGTCGATCCGTCTTGCTTGGTGGGTGTACCTACGAGCATCCATCACGGCTGAGCTCTCATGGACGCTCAGCGCCGCAGGCATCAAAGCAAGCAAACCTTCGAGTTGGCCCTCGCCGTGACCAGCCTCAGCCGGGATGCGACAGACGCCTGAAGTACTCGCCTCACGAGCGGCGCGGCCTCGGTCGCTCACCGTTGCGACTCCGTGCCGGGCGTGTGTTCAGCGCACCAGCCCCGGACCAAGACGGGTTCTGGCGTGGTCTATGCTTTTTCTGCGCTGGCGAAAGCGTTCCGTTGGGCCGGTCCCACGTACTTCAGCCCTACAGGCGGAAAACCGTCATCGAGACGCGTCGCGACGAGCTGACCGATTGCCCTTGGCGACGGGCGTGGGACGTCGCGTCAAAAGGAGCAAGACGTGTCCGATCGTCGCAAGCCCAATCGAAACGAGCAACGACGCGCGCGAGCGCTTGCGGCCAGCGAGGGAATCAGCTACCTGCAGGCGCTGAGCATGATCCGTGCCGCGCCGAACGACGCCGGCTCCACTCCACGAGCGCTCGCCCAGCTGTCGAGCGACTCGCCAGCCAACCTCTCTCTGTTCTCAGGCGAGCGGGTCTCGCCGCGCAGGCGAGAGCGGTGGACGCTGAGCGAATATCAGCGCCTTGACCAGGACGAACGTCCGCTTGCCGATCATGTCCGGCGATTGATGGACGAGTGGTACGGGCGGCTACCGGCGCATGCTCGACGGGAGATCCGCCAGCGGTTCGCCGCAGCATCTTCGGGTGCTCACCTCGGCGCGTTCTGGGAGATGTATCTGCACGAGACGACGGGTCGGCTTGAGCTCGACGTCGACGTTGATGTTGGGCGTGACGACGCCCGTCGTCGTCCCGATCTGCTGGTGGGTGGAGGAGGGGCTGGGTTCTTTCTGGAGGCGACGGTGGTGCTCGGCGATGGTGCAGTACGTCTCGACGAGCGGAGCTGACCAGCTCTACGCGGCGATCGAACGGGTCGGCAACCGAGACTTCCTGCTGCACACCGAGCTGCGACGGGTCGGCGAGACGACGCTTGGCCGCAAATTGATCGCTGACCCGCTCGATCGCTGGCTTGCCACGCTGAATCCGGACGCCGTGCGCCAAGACGTCGACGACGGCGGCGCGCCGCCCGCGATCACGATCGACAAACACGGTTGGCTCGTTTGGATCGAGGCGACCGCGAAGAAGGCCGAGCTACGGGACGACCCGGAGATGGGAGTGATCGGATCCCGCGTCGAGGGCTTCGCGAAGGATGCGGTCGACGACGGTCTTCTATCCCCGATCGACGACGTGACGCCACTGACCAATGTGCTGCTCAAGAAGGCCGGGCACGGATATGAACTCAACGATCGCCCGTTCGTGATCGCGGTGCTCTGTGCCGGCGACTTCATCGACGAGCACGACATCGCGCAGGCGCTCTTTGGCCGGATTGAGTACCGGCTCTCGATGGACAGCAACCGCTCGACCGGGACTTACCTTCCGGGCGGACTGTGGCATGACGGCGCGGGCTCGCGCTACACGGGGGTCTCGGCGGTGCTGACCGCCTCGAATCTCACCCCTGGCGCCGTCGCGGCCGTAGAGCCGCGGCTGTGGATCAATCCGGACGCCAGCCACCCGATCGATCCAGGCTCGCTGCCGTGGGGGCGCTGGGAAGTCGCCGCGGACGGCCGCCTAGTTGAGCGTTCCGCAACTAGAACGTCGGCCGATCTGTTCGGCCTGCCCTCAAACTGGCCTGCAAGCGATCACTGTGTGCAGGGCTCGACGGCTCGTGAGGCTGGGTGATCTCGACCCGGTACTCGGACTTCGTGCAGCGCGTCCGTCGCCACCGGACGAGTGAGCTGCTGATCGCGTTGGCCGCCACCTCGATCCGGCTGTTCGAGCAGGAAGCTTGGATGGCTGACCGGGCGCGTCTGCCGTGGGCGATCGCCGCAGCCGCGAAGGCGAGCATTGTTGTCGGGAACGAGCACCGATCCGCCGGCGTCACCGACCGGGACGTGCTGGAGATATGCGCTGCCTACAACGCCCTAGACACGCCACTCGCGAACGTGCCAGCCGGCGTGGCCGACACCGTCGGCGCGTTGCTCGTGCGGACCTCTTATGAGCAGTTCCCCTACCAGCAGTCTCACTTCGAGGAGATCAGTCGACTCGGCGCGCTGTTTGAGAACGTCGAAGAGTTGCCGACCGAGATCCTCGATCTGGCGCTAATCGAGCGAGTGCTCGGTTGCCCGCTCGAGGAGTTCGTGGTCGCCGGTTTCGTCCTGGCGATCAGCGCCCAGGCGAACGCCGGATTCTTCGATCCGGACTGGCGCGCTTTACGAGAAGGCCCAAACTCGATCGACCGGCATTTCCCGATCGACACCGTGCGTCGGGTGTTCGAACAGCAGTTTCTCGCCAGTTTCGAGCAGATCCGCGCTGACGCCAAACGGTTCGAGCAGCCGAACCCTCTATTGAGCCACCACGAGTTCAACCCGCTCGTCAGCCGTCCCTTCGTGACCCTGCCCGACGGCCGCCACATTGCCCCCCAGCCGCACTTCGTATTCCAACGCCTGTCATCTTCCGCGCTCTACTACGCCGCTATCGTCGAGCTCAATGCCGAGCAGACAGAGGCTTTCACGCGCGATGTCGGGCGCGTGTGTGAGGACTACGTGGGAAGACAGCTGAGGCTGATCCCGAACGCGACCGTCACGCCGGAGATCGTCTACGACGACGAGAAGCGCTCGGTCGACTGGTTCGTCGTGTTCGACGAACTGGTCGTGCTCGTCGAGGTGAAGTCAACGCGGATGAGCCATCTCGCGCGGATGGGAGCCGACCGGCTCAAGGACGACGTCGACCGCTGTCTAGGCAAGGCCTATAAACAGGTCAGCCGAACCGACGGGCTCCTTGCCGACGGCCATGCCGCGTTCGCGGAGATCCCGACCGATCGCCCGAGGCTCGCGATTATCGTGACGCTCGAGCCCTACTGGGCCGCGAATAGCCCATTCATTGCCGAGTTCCTACCCGAATCGCCGATCCCCACGACCGTTGCCTCCGTGCGCGCGCTTGAGCGGCTCGTTGACGTCCTGCGCACGGTCGGCGGGCCAGACCCGCTGACCCAGGTCCTCGATGACCCGGATCGGCGGACCTGGAATCTCGAGAACGCACTGCCCGAGACCGAGGTCCCGAAGAACCCGATCCTCGACGCCGCGTGGAGCCGATTCCCGTTTCCCACCGGCGACACCTAGCATTCCGCAGAGTGGCAAGCTCCGAGCAATGCCCCGCTACTCAGAGACGGCGCTGAAGGCGCGCTATTGCGCGCAGATGATGGCCGCTGCGAGCGTGCTCGCGGGCACCGCACCGGACGACTTCCGGCGTCGTGTACTCGCGCGCTGGGTCTTTGTCTATTGCCATGAGTTCATCCGGTGGGCGCGGCGCGCAAAGAACGAGCTCCGCGGCCGGAAGGACATGCGCGACACCATTCGCGAGCTGGGGCAGGCTCTTGACGAGCTCGAGAACCGCGACTGGGGCTCCTACGAGGACATCCGTCACCGCATCGCAGCTCATCGACAGACGGTTCCTGGGCCTCTGACCGCCTCGATCCCGCAGGCCAACGAGATGTGGACCGACATCTCCGACGCGACGGTGCGGATTCTGAGCGAGGACGCCCGCGCGATCTGGAACCGGATCGCGGGCGTCCATTCCATTCCCATCCTCGATGACTTCCCCCCGATCTCACCGGAGCTCAACACCGCGCTCGATGAACGTGGATATGAGACAGCACCAGCGGGCCTGGTTTCGGGCGTGGGCTCCTTTGATGCGACGCGCGATGATGCTGTCTTCATCATTCAGGGCGGCGATCTCGGCGAGCAGAACCGGCAGTTGGTCGACGCCATACGAAACGTCCGAACGCTCTCGCAGTTATGGCTCGCCGTCAACGGGCACGAACCATTCTGGCGCGTGGTCCTCGCCGCAGCCGTCACCGAGGCCTGCACGTTGCACGACCTGATCTACGGCGGTGTCGGTGGCAGCTCTGCCCATCAGCAACCATCGTTGCTTGAACTGCTCGAGCGCGGCGAGACGCGCTCCGTAGCGATCCCGATACTTCGCCAAGCGCGCCAAGCTCTCGATCCTGCGGCGCTCGCCCACGTACGGGAGCTGCGCAACCGGGTCGGGGCCCATGTCGACGAACGCCTCTCCGTAGATCAGATCACACGGGCGATGGAGGGTTTTGACCCCGCTGCCCTGAACGCGGTCCTCGACAACGGCTTTGACACCCTGACACGTGCTGCCCGCGCCGATCCTCTACTGCGGCCTGTACTCATGTTCGACGCCGCACTGAGTGGCTTCTCGCTTGCGTCAGCGCCCGAGGCGGCGCGCCCGTACGACGGCTAGTGGGCTTTCCCGACGGCGCGAGGTAAGACTTTGACGCTCATGGAGACGCATCCGCTAGGTGACCTCTTGACGTATTTGGCCGCGCAACCGCGCGTTTGGACGCGACTCGGGGCAAGTCGGCACGAGGGTGACTGGCAATTGTCGCTGCTTGAGGTCACTGTCGAAGAGGCGCCGCCGAGATGGCGTCGAGGACGGTGGAGCTATCAGAGGGCCGTCTTCGTTGCCTCCAGACCAAGTGGATCGACCGTCGCGCGGTGGCTAGAGCGGGGCCGCGTTTCGCTGCCATCGCTCTCGATCAAGCTGGGCCTCGGCGACTCTGTGACCGTTGAGCGTCGCGATAGCAATTTTCAGGGTGTCTACGAGCAGCTCCCGTGGCCGGTGCGCGAATGGGCGATCCGCTCTCACGACGGCTCGGGCCAAGTGCTGCACGACGAGCTCGTGGCCGCAGACGCGCCGGCGTTCATCGGTTTCGATCAGGCTGCCGCGGAGTTCTTCGGTGTGCCGCCGAGACCGAACCGGAACTTCTCCGGCCGCGAGCTCGTCGTCCGCCAACAGGACCGACGTGCCCGTTTCGATCGCGTACGGGTCCACCCGACAGAGCTCCTAATTGACGTCACCGGCGAAGAGCTACGAGGCGTATCGCTGACGCTCAGCGGGTTTGGCGGCGCCAGCCACAAGCTTTCGCCACGGGCCCGAGAGATCCGACTGCCGATTCCCGATGGATTGGGTCCGGGTGCGTGGCTTGCCCTTCATCGTGACCAGGAGCTGCTTGACCGGCGTGTCCTGGATCCCGCCTGGGGCGTTCGTGACGTCGACGTTGTGGTCGACTCCGCTACCCGCGTCGAGTTGCTTGTCAGCGGCGGCGAGCGGGAAACGGTCGAGTTCAAGCGACAGCTCCCCGGCGATGATCCGACAGGCGTCATGAAGACAGTTGCCGCGTTCGCGAACGGCGCCGGAGGCACGATCCTGTTTGGCGTCGAGAACGACGGCGAGATCGTAGGTGTGCGCGATGATCGCGATCGCGACGGTCGCGATCGTCTGACCAGTCTTGTCAGCGACTGGGTCCGCCCGCTCCCGGACTTCCAATGTGAGTGGGTCGAGGACCACGGAGTGATCGCGCTGCGCGTCGAGCCGGGCGATCACGTGCCGTACGGTGTTGGCACGAGCGAGCGTGGGCTTCGTTACTACATCCGCCGGGCCGGCAGCACGTTCCCCGCGGCGCCCGCCGATGTTCGCGCTTTCGTGCAGTCGCGTCTCCCTCCGGCGCCAGGGCCGTACCTCCCACACTGAGCAAACAGACGCTCCTCCCTGAGTTCTACTTGCCGCGGGCAAGATCTTCCTCGGTCGTCATCAGGTGATCCCACTCGCGGTCGATCCAGGCCAAGCAACCCTCGAGCAGAGCGAGGCGCCGGTCGTGTGTCTCGTATCGCATCAGGGTCCGGGGCAGGTCTCGCAGCTGCTCCAGCCTCTTGGCGGCCTTCCTGATCGCGGATGCTGTACCGAGGTTCAACTCGGGACGGAACCCGATCCGTAGCTCGTCGACCCGCTCGCGCTGGCCCTCCTCGGCGCTCTGGAACCGCGCCTGAAGATCCTCGACCTCGGTGTTGTCGCCGTTGTCGCCGCGGGCGACGAGGTCTCCCAGGATCCCCGATGCTTCGTCCTGCAGGCGTACAAGTTCTGGGTCGGCGCGATGCAGGTGGCGTAGCTCGGCCGCCCGAAGCATCTCTGCGTGCGCCTCTTGGACCAGCCCGCACCGGGTGAGCTCGCGCCGCGCTTCGTCTGTCCCATCTGCTCGCTGTCGGAGGTCGGCAGCGAGCCGTTCTGCGAGATCGCGGGGATCCACGTCGAGACTGTGTAGAACGTTGTTGGTGATCCTCTGGGCCGCGTCCGGAAAGGACACCACGCCTGCCCTGGCTGTCCGAGCGACGTGTGGATGTTTGTCGAGACGATTCCCAAGGCCGCCCATCGAGCTCGCTGGCTGCGCCCGACACCATGCCCGGCCGACGGCCACAAGGTAAAGGCGAGCCAACGGGTCGAGGAGCGCCTGGTTGTGGCGGTCCTCGTGGTAGATGCCGTTGCGGTAGCGGTGGGCGACGCGGAAGGTGACGGCGTCTGCTTGGTCGAGCAGCGGCTTCGGAAAAGCAAAGACGAACGGGCCCGTCAGCTCGGTCTGCGCGAGAGTGATGCGTCGATCAAAGTCCCGGCGGAGGCGATCGCGCTCGCGCTGGTCGTAGCGTCGTACGGCGAGCCGTCCACCCATCTGTTCGCTAGCGTCGAACGTGAATTGCACGTGCCGGTAGAGGAGCACCTCGGCGAGGTTGTCGATCGCCACGAGAGCCATCCGGTCACGCGCAAGACCGCCGGCTCGAACGAGTTGGGCTGCGAGATCGAGTTGCTCCGCGAACAGCTCGAGACGGCTGAGGTCGGCGGGATCTGGTGCGTGGGGCGCGAGGCTGGAGACCACGCCCGCAAGCGTACGGTCCTGGTCGTCGCCAGCCCGGCTCAGCCGACCGCGTCTCTCAGCTCCGCGAGGGATCTGCGATCGTCAGCAGCGCGGCGCGCCCATCATCACGCCCGTAATGCTCCGAGTTGGCCCTCGGCAAGGCCAAACTTCACGGAGATGTCAGACGCCTATCAATACTCACCGCTCGGGCACGCCGTGGCGTCGTCGGGTAGCGCATATCCCATTTCGCCAAGGATGGAGGAAAAGCAAATGAAAAGCAGATAATCCGGCAAGCGAGCGCTCTCTCGCCGAGCTACTCGCAGCAAAACCGAGGATTAGCAGGAGTTTTTATGGGCGCGGGTGGGATTGAACCACCGACCTCTCACGTGTGAAGCGAGCGCTCTCCCACTGAGCTACGCGCCCTGGAGACCTGAGTCTATTGAGCTGCGCGGGCCGTTGACGGCCTTGCTATGCAGCGAGTGTCTTGGCGGTGATGATCCGCTCGCGTCCGTCGCTGGAGACAAGCACTACGGCGTAGCCCTCGTCCAGCGCGCGTGCCATCTCCTGCCCGGCGTGGGCGCCGCGCGCGTGCCTGCAAGCCTCGCGCCGCCTCCGATACCTAGAGTGCCGCCATGCCCGCCGTGCGCCTGACGAGACACCTGGCCCTCGCCGCCATCGCCACGACGCTGGCACTGGCTGGCGTGGGCTGCGCCAACGCCGGCAACGGCGCGGCCGGCACGTTCACGCCGCGCGTCAGGGGCACGTTGACGGTCGCGACCGCGCAGATCCCCGATCCGGGCTTCTGGTACGGCACGTTCGCACACCCGACCGGTGGCTTCGAGTACGCCCTCGCCCAAGCGCTCGCCGAACGCTTCGAGCTGAAGCGGATCAAGGTCGTCGAAGTGCCATTTCGCGAGCTCGTGCGCGGGCATTTGGGGGGCGCGGACCTGGCGCTGTCGGACATCACGATCACCGACGAACGTGCCGAGCACCTCGACTTCTCCACGTCCTACCTGGAGGCGCCCCCGGCGATCGTCGTGCATCCTGGAACCCAGGTCGCCGACGTCAAGGCCGCGCGGGGCCTGCATTGGGCGGTGCAGCACGATACGACCCTGAGGGAAGCGCTGGAAAACCAGATCGAACCGTCGAGGAAGCCGCTGGTATTCGAGCGGCAGAGCGAAAAGCTGGCGGCATTCGAAGACGGGCGCGCCAACGCGATGCTGCTGGACTTGCCGATCGCACTCGCCTACGCGCGCGAATCGCCGCGCAAGTTCGCCGTGGCGGCGCAACTGCCGAGCGAAGCCGAGCTCGGCGCCGCGCTGCCGTCGGGCTCGGACAACGTCGAAGCCGTCGACTCGGCGATCCGCGGCCTCAACGCAGAAGATGAGATCGACCGGCTCGGCCGGCGCTGGCTGCACGCGAACATCGAAGAAGGCTCGGCCGAAGACATCCCCGTGCTGAGGACCGAGGAATGACACCCGCGCTGATCGAGATCTCGACGCCGAAAGGCGCGCCGTACGAGTTTCTCGTCGTCTTCGCCGTGCTGTTGCTCGGCCCCGTGCTGTTCCGCCGCGCCGGCATCCCCGGGATCATCGGGTTGCTCGTCGGCGGCTACGCGATCGGCCCGCATGGCCTCTCGCTGATCGGCGCCGGCAACAACACGCTGCCCGATCTCGGCCAGCTCGGTCTGCTCTACCTGATGTTCGCCGCCGGCGTTGAGATCGACCTCAACCTGCTGCTGAAGTACCGGCGCTCGGCGATCACGTTCGGGCTGCTCACGTTCATCCTGCCGTTCGCGCTCGGCTCGCTCGTCGGCTTCGCGCTCGGCTGGGAAGCGCTCGCCGCGCTGCTGCTCGGCTCGCTGCTGGCCTCGCACACGCTGATCACCTACCCGGCGATCAAAGAGGCCGGGCTCGCCGCCGATCCGGCCGTCGCCACGGCGGTTGGATCGACCGTGCTGACCGACACGCTCGCGCTCGTCGTGCTCGCCGTCGTCGCCGGCTCGGTCGGCGGGCACAAGTCGAGCGCCGACGTGGCCATGCAGATCGCCGTCGGCATGGTCGTGCTCACCGCCTTCAGCCTTTACGTGCTGCCGAAGCTCGCCGGCTGGGCCTTTCGCTGGCTCGGCACCGAGCGCTCGGTGCGCTACGTCGTCGCGATCACCGCCTTCCTCTCGGCGGCCACCGTCGCCGAGCTGTTCGGCATCGAGGGAATCGTCGGCGCCTTCTTCGCCGGCCTCGGCATGAACCGGCTCGTGCCCAACGAGGGCCAGCTGATGGACCGCATCGAGTTCTTCGGCGGCGCCGTCTTCATCCCCGTGTTCCTCGTGTCGGTCGGCCTGATCCTCAACCCGTCGGTGATGGTCAAGGGCGAAACGCTCGGGCTTGCCGGTCTGTTCATCCTCGCCTGCCTTGGCGGCAAGGAGGTGGCAGCGCTCGTCTCGGCCCGCCTGTTCGGATTCAGCAGGGCCCAGTCCGGGCTGTTGTTCTCGCTCAGCGCCGCGCAGGCGGCGGCGACGCTCGCAGCCACCGTGATCGGCTTCCAACTCGGCCTGTTCAGCAGCGCCGTCGTCAACGCCGTGCTCGTGCTGATCCTCGTCAGCGTGCTCGCTTCGACGATCGCCGGCACGCTCGCCTCCGCGCGCGCTGCGCGGCCCGATGGGCCACGGCCGCTGGGCAAGCGCGTCGTCGTCGGCGTGCTCGACCCCGAGCATGCGCTCGGCGCGCTGACGATCGCCAGGCGCATCGCGCGCGCCGACGGCGGCGTCGTGCACCCGCTGCTCGTCGTGCCCGAATCGGCGCCGTTCGCACCCAAGCCAGCGCTCGCGCGCCTGAGCGAGGTCGTCGCGGCGGCCGATGTCGACGGTCAGGTGATGACGATCGTCGATCGCTCCGTGCTGCACGGCGCGCTGCGCGTGGGGCGTGCGCAGGAAGCGACGCTCGTGCTCGTCGCCGAGCCCGGGCCCGAAGCGGCGGGCGAGGGCCAAGCGGCCGATGCCGGCATGCCCCAAGGCGACGGCGAGTTGGGCGCTGTGGGCGGGCGAGCGCCCCGCCCCGTCGCCGCCGGCGCAAGCACCGGGGGCGAGCAGGCGCCCGCGCCGCCGGTGGCGCTCGTGCGCGGCAGCGCCAGCCGGCTCGGCGCCGTGCGCGTGCGCCTGGACGACGAGGAGCTCGCGCCCGACTCGCTGGCCGGCGAGATGGCGCGGCGCGTCTCCAGCGGAGCGGCGCAGCGCCTGGAGGAGGACCACGCCGACTGGGCCGAGCTGCTCTCGCCGGGCGATGTCACGTTCGTCTCGAGCGAGCTCGGCGAGACGCTCGCCAGGCTGCCCGGCGCAGGCAAAGGCCTCGTCGTCAGCACCGTCGCCGAGTGGTTGATCCGCGAGGAGTCCGCCGGCGACGAGGACGCTCCCGATACGCCCGGCGACGTGCGCGCCATCTGAACTCGATGACGTTGCGCAGAGTTTGCCTGAGTCGTTCGCTCAGACTTGGACGATGACCTTGCCCGTGTTGCCGCCGGTGAACAGCAGGTTGAGCGCGTCGGGCGCGTGCTCGAGCCCCTCGACGACGTGCTCGGAGGATTTGATCTTGCCTTCGCCGAGCCACTTCGCCATCTCCTCGCGCGCGGCCGGCAGCCGGTCGAAGTAGTCGAGGATCAGGAAGCCCTCCATGCGCCCACGCTTGACGATCAGGTTCGACGTGTTGGCGATGCCCTTGCCGGTGCCCGACTCGTTGTAGCTCGCGATCGCGCCGCACAAGACGATCCGCCCGCGCAGCGCGAGCTGCGCGAGGCAGGCGTCGAGGATCTCGCCGCCGACGTTGTCGAAGTACAGGTCGATGCCGTCGGGAGCGGCCTCGCGCAGGCGTGCCGAGACGTTCTCGCTCTTGTAGTCGATCGCCTCGTCGAAGCCGAGCTCCTCGACCAGGTGCTTGGCCTTCTCGGGGCCGCCGGCGATGCCGATCACCTTGCCCGCGTTCTTGATCTTGGCGATCTGCCCGACGGTCGAGCCGGTCGCACCGGCTGCGCCGCTGACGACGACCACATCGCCCTCCTTGACGCGTCCGACGTCGAGCAGACCGAAGTAGGCGGTCATGCCGGTGATCCCGAACAGGCTCAGCGCGAGTGTCGCCGGCACTCCCTCCGGCAATGCTTGGTAGCCGGTCGCCTGGCTTGCGATCACGTAATCCTGCCAGCCGGTGAAGCCGAACACGAGCTCGCCCGGCTTGTAGTCCTCGGTGTTGCTCCGCACGATCTCCGCGATGCCGCCGCTACGCACGACTTCGTCGATCGCGATCGGCGGCAGGTAGCCCGGAGCGTCGTTCATCCACGTGCGGATCGTCGGGTCGATCGAGATGTAGCGAACGCGCGCGAGCGCCTCGCCCTCGCCGGGCTCCGGCAGATCCAACTCCTCCAGACGGACGGTGCTCGCGTCGACCATTCCCGTCGGACGCTCTGCCAGGACCATGCGGCGGTTGCGATCGGGCATCTTGCTCCCCTCTTGTGAGCTCGCTGTGCGGCGTCGGACGGGCGCCTCGGCCGCCCATCATATGGCGCTGTCGGCTACGAGCCGAGTCGCACGCCGACGTGCGGGTGCAGCCGATCGCTTGCTTCCGAGTAGGCCTGCGCGAGCGCGCTCACTTCGGCCTGCGTGAGCGCCGAGCCGAAGTCGCCGGCGCCGCCGAGCTTTTCATAGCCGGCCAGCAGCTTCTTGCCGATCTGGGCGAGCGTGAAGTGGGCGTCGTAGATGCTCTCGATATACAGCGGCGCGTTCTCGCGCGCGAAGCGAGCGTTGGCGGGCGGCGCCGATTCGATCTGCGCGAAGCCCGCGTCGAGCAGCTTCCAGCCGCGCGCGTCGAGCAGCGCGTAGCTGCGCACGAGTCCCGAGATCTGCGAGGCCGGGCCCGTCAACGTCCGCGCCTGCGCTTCGCTGAACACGGCAGGCAGCTGTAGCGCAGCCGCGCTGGCCGCGGCCCTGCGCGCCTGCGGCGAGCGCGTGACGCTCGTGATCTCGTCCGGCAGACCGTTTGCAATCAGCGGCCATGCCGCTTTGGTCGCCGCCACCTCGCGCGCGACAGGTGCCTGCATGCGCTGCAGCGCATGGCTGATCGCGACGAGGTCTTCGCGCTGGAGCTTCAGCGCGGCCGGCGTCGAGGCTTTGCTCGAGCCGCCGCACCCGGCCACGGCCGCGACGCACAGGCACGCTCCCGCCGCGGCCACCCTCAGCGTACGCATCGATCCTGCCGAGGACCCCGAGGCGCCGCCCAGAGCTCCAGCGCGAGCGTCTCGGGCCAGCGCGCGCCCTAGGAGCCGGTGCCGAGCAGGTCGATCACGAACACAAGCGGCGCGTTCGGCGGGATCGCCGGCGGCGAGCCGGTCTTGCCGTAGGCCAGTTCGGCCGGGATCACCAGCTCGCGTCGGCCACCGACCTTCATGCCCGGAACGCCCTGGTCCCAACCTTTGATCACGGCGCCCTGCCCGAGCTTGAATTGGAACGGTTCTTTGCGTTTCCACGACGCGTCGAACTCTTTGCCGCCCTGGTAGAGGACGCCGACGTAGTTGACCGTCACCGTTTCGCCCGCTTTGGCTTCCTTGCCGGTGCCGACGACGAGGTCTTTCTTTTCGAGCTTCGTCGGGGCCGTGCCGGTGGCGGGCGTGACCTTCGGTTCGGTCGCCAGCGGGCCGCTCGTCGGCGTCGTGGCGACCTTCACTTCGCCTGCCTTGGCGAGCGCTTCGTCGGACTTGTTCTCGGTGCCGACGCCGATCGAGCTGCTCGAGCCACTGCCACCGCAGCCGGCGATCAGGCCGGCCGCAGCGAGCGCGGCGAGGACGGGGATTGCACGCGAGCGTGCGCGCTTGAGTCGTGGATGAAGAGCATTGAAGTAGTTCACGGTCGCGCAGCCTAACGGAGATCAGCCCGCCGCGCGCAAGGTTTTCCCTCGCGGCGCTAGGATCGGCGACGGACCGTGCTAGGCGGGGAGGTAGCGGTGCCCTGTATCCGCAATCCGCTCTAGCGGGGCTGAACTCCCTTCCGAGGGGTTCCGCTCCGGTCGCTCCGCCGTTCGGGGCGTCGATGGTCCGGGTCCCGCGCGGTGTCGGCTTGTGAACCAGGTCAGGTCCGGAAGGAAGCAGCCTTAAGCGATCCCCGGCAGGCGCAGCGGGCGTTCCCGGACCGGAGCCGCGGGCGAGGACAGGCGATCGGCAGGCGGTGTCTCGACGAGGGGTGCACGGTCCACTTTCGTGCCGTCTTCGTGCGGTGCGGCCGCTATGGACAGCGCTGGAAGATCAGCCACGTGCGGTTGGCGTGCGCGGCGAGAAAGCCCGGCGGCACGTTGACCGGCCGGTGCGGATCGTGCGGGTCGAGCACGTAGTCCTGTTCGACCTCTTTGCTCGCCGGGTCGACGTACTGGCCGGAGGAGATCGCGCCGACCTGAGCGCTGACGACGTTTGCCGGGCTCGTTTGCAGGTACAGCGTGAGCAGCGGCACGGGTGCGTGGTTTGGCACCCCGACGGGGCCGCAGCGCAGGTTGATCGAGCCGTCTTGCACGAGCGCCACGAGATCGTCCTGGATGCTCTGCTGGCGCGCCAGTTTGTCCATTTCGCGGTGGGCGCTTTTGACCTGCGCCGGTGTGAACGCGAGCAGCGCCACGAGCACGAGTGCGCCGCTGGCCATCCACCAGCGCCTGCGCGGGTCGGCGCCGTCCAGGCGCGTCCAGCCGAACGCGCCGGCGCCGCAGAACACGCACAGCACCGCTGCCGTGAGGAAGGCGTAGCGCGTGTTGATCGGCAATCCCGCCGCGGCGACGACGACGAACACGAGCACCGCGAGCACGCCCACGCCGGCCGCCGTCAGCGCGCGGCGGCGCAGCCAGCAGAGCGAGAGCACGCCCCCGAGCGCCGCCCCGGCGAGCACCGGCAGGCGCAAGATCTCGCCGATTCGCCGCGGCAGGTACTCGGGCACGTTGGCGATGCCCGTTACGCGGTCGAGCGTGTGCGCGGTGTGGCGGGTGTTGGTCAGCGACCACAGTGCGTCGCCCGTGATCGCGAGGTCGCTGAGGATCCACACGAGCGGGGCGGTCGCCGCCAACAGCGCCAAGCCGGCGAGCGCTCGCGTCGAACGCGGTTCGTCCGGCGAGCCGCACGCGCGGCGCGTGTCGATCGCCAGATACAGCCAGTAGAGCCCCGAGAACGCCCACGCCTCGGGACGCAGCAGGCCGGCGAGCGCCAGCAGTGCGAGCACCGGTGCGCCCGCCGGGCGCTCGTCTCGCGTTCGGCGCCGCGCCTCGACCAGCACGGCGGCGAGCACGAACAGCAGGTAGGGGACGTCGACGTACGCGCGCACGCCGTAGGACAGGACGGGCACGCGTGTGAGCAAGATCAGCGCCGCCACGAACCCGGCGGCGCGCCCAAACCACAGCGCGGCGAGCTTGTACAAGACCCATGCGCAGCCGGCGAGCGCGAGGAAGCCGAGCGCGACCGTGACGTCCTCGATCGCGCGTGGCGAGAGCGGCGAGAGCGCGACGCCGAGCAGCTCGATCAGCGGGTGCGGGGTGGGGGCGATCGCGACTTCGTAGGCCGGCGTTTCGCCGCGCGCGAGCTGCCCGCCCCAGGCGAGCGCGTACAGCGTGTCGTAGTTGGCGAAGCCGACGCCACAGATCAGCCACAGCAGGGCGCCCCCCGCTGCGACCGACGCGAGGGCGCCGAGACTGCTCGCGCGGCGCTCGATCCGGGCTCTCACGAGCGCGCACGCTATCCGCTGGCGCGGGCGCGCCGTCGGGGCCCTGTAGCGCCGCCGCCTCCGCTCGCGCGGCGCCACGGCCGGGTCCCGCGGCGCTCGCAGCCGTGGGTAGACTCAGCCCAGGTGTCCGCCCAGGAGCCCTCACAACCGCAGCAGCCCTCGCTGTATCGCAGGCACCGGCCGCGAACGTTCGCCGACGTCGTCGGTCAGGAGCCGGTCGTGCGCACCCTGCGCCACGCCGTAGAACGCGACAAGGTTCACCACGCCTACCTGTTCGTCGGCTCGCGCGGCACCGGCAAGACCTCGATGGCCAAGATCCTCGCTGCCTGCCTGAACTGCGAGCGCGGGCCGACCGTCGAGCCGTGCGGCGAATGCGAGTCGTGCCTGTCGATCGCGCGCGCCTCTTCGCTTGATGTGATCGAGATGGACGCGGCCTCGAACAACTCGGTCGATGACATCCGCGAGCTGCGCGACAGCGTCGCCTACGCGCCGGTCAGCGGCAAGCGCAAGGTCTACATCCTCGACGAGGCGCACATGCTCTCGACGGCGGCCTGGAACGCGTTTCTGAAGACGCTCGAGGAGCCGCCGCCGAATACCGTCTTCGTGCTCGCCACGACCGAGGCGCAGAAGGTCCCGGCGACGGTCGTCGACCGCTGCCACCGCTTCGACTTCCACCGCCCGACGGTCGAGCAGATCGCGAGCGTCGTGCGCCGCGCCGCGCAGGCCGAGCAGATCGAGATCCCGCCCGAGGCCGTCTCGGCGCTGGCGCGCTCGGCGACCGGCAGCTTCCGCGACGCGCTCGGCACGCTCGAGCAGCTCGTCACCTACAGCGGCAGTGAGATCGTGCTCGAGGACGTGCTCGCCGTGCTCGGCGTCGCCGATGCACGGCTGCTCGAAGCGACCGTCGACGCCGTCGCCGAGGGGGACGCGCGGCGGGCGCTGACCGTGCTCGCCGAATGCGCCGAGCAGGGTCGCGATGCGGCCTCGTTCGCCGGCGATCTCGAGGTGCACGCCCGCGAGCTGCTCGTCGTGCAGACGCTCGGCGAAGTGCCCGGCGAGCTGTCGCTGACACCCGAGGCCGACGCCGCGCTGCTTGCGCAGGCCGAGCGCGTGCCCGCCGCGGTCGTCGTCTCGCTGCTCGAGGCCGTCGGCGGGGCGATGGAGGCCGTCCGCGCCGGCGCCGACGCGCGCACGCGCCTGGAGCTTGCGCTGGTCAAGGCGGCCAAGCCCGAGGTGGACGCCTCGGTGCGGGCGCTGCTTGCGCGAATCGAGCGCCTGGAGGGCGGTGGCGCCGTCCATGCCGTCACCGCCGAGCGCGAGCCGGCCACGCCGACGCGTGAGCATGTCCGTGAGCCGAGCGCGACACGCGCGCCTGAGCCGAGCACGCCGCCTGCCGGCGAGCAGGCGCAGCCAGACGCACCGAGTGGCGAGCCGGCCGAGCCGGCGTCCGCGCCGCAGGCCGAGGCCGCCGTCGAGGTCACGGTCGCTTCGATTGCCACCGCGCCAGAGCGAGGCGAGTCACGGTCCGCCGGCGAGCCGGCTTCTCCAGCCGCGCAGGCGATCGCCGAGGACCTCGCGCCGCTGCTCTCGTGGTGGCCCGCTGTGGTCGAGCTCGTGCGCACCGACAACGCGCTGCTGGGGGCGTGCATCGAGGAGGCGCGACCGGTCGAGGTGACCGGCGAGGACCTGACCGTGGCCTTCTCGGCGACGGCGCCGTTCCTGAAGAAGAAGGCCGAGAACCCGGACAACCGCGCGGCCGTGACGGCGGCGCTGCGCGACGTCACCGGACGGCGCTGGCGGCTGTCGTATGAGCTGCACGACGAGCTCGTGGGCGCCGAGGGCGAAGGGCCTGGGATGCTCAGCGAGGAGGAGTGGCTGAAGCGCTTCATCGACGAGTTCGACGCCGAGGAGCTGCCGACCGACGCCGGTGCCGGCTCTGGTGCCGGGGGCGAGAACGGCGAGAACGGCGCCGGCTCGGCTGCTGCCGGCTCGGCCGCGGCCGGTGAGGTCGCGACCAACGACCAGGGAGGGGCCTGAGATGCCGAAGCAGCCGCGCATGCCGAACATGCAGCAGATGCTCCAGCAGGTGCAGAAGATGCAGCAGGACATGGAGGTTGCCCAGGAGCAGCTGAAGAACGAGCTCGTCGAGGCCTCGGCCGGGGGCGGCATGGTCACGGTCAAGGTCTCCGGGGACCTCGAGGTCAAGTCGATCGAGATCGACCCGCAGGCGGTCGACCCGGAGGACCTGGAGATTCTCTCGGACATGGTGCTGGCGGCCGTCAACGAGGGGCTGCGCATGGCTCAGGATCTCGCCGCGAAGAAGCTCGGCGGAGCCTCGGGCGGGCTCGACCTGGGCGACCTCGGCGGGCTCGGCCTGCCGGGCCTGTGAGCGAGCAGCGAGCAGCGCGCTCGAGGATCCTCCGGTGAGCACCTCCTACGCCCCGCCCGTGCAGCGGCTCGTCAGCGAGCTCTCGAAGCTGCCGGGCATCGGCAACCGCACGGCTCAGCGCTTGGCCTTCCACATCCTGCGCGCCTCCGGCGAGGACGCCTTCGCGCTGGCCGACGCGATCCGCGAGGTGAAGGAGAAGATCGGGCTGTGCGAGGTGTGCTTCAACCTGACCGACGAGCGGCGCTGCCGGATCTGTCAGGACTCGCGGCGCGACCACGGCGTGATCTGCGTCGTCGAGGAGCCGAGCGATGTGATCCCGATGGAGCGCACGCACGAGTACCAGGGCGTCTACCACGTGCTCGGCGGCGCGCTCTCGCCGATCGAAGGGATCGACCCCGAGGACCTGAAGATCGCCGAGCTCCTCGCGCGCGTGCAGGGCGTAAACGGAGACACGCCGGACGTGCGCGAGGTCGTGCTCGCGACGAACCCGACGACGACGGGCGAGGCGACGGCGCTGCACATCGCCGATGAGCTGCGCACGCGCGCGCCACAGCTCATCGTCACGCGCCTGGCGAGTGGCCTGCCGGTCGGCTCGGATCTCGAGTACGCCGACGAGGTCACGCTCGGCAAGGCGTTCGCCGGCCGCCGCGCGCTCTGATCGCGAATATCCTGCGAGAGATGTCCAGCGTGATCGTGATGAAGTTCGGCGGCACGTCGGTCGCCGACGCCGAGCGGATCAAGCGCGCCGCCAAGCGGATCGTCGAGAAGCGCGAGCTCGGCCACCGCGTCGTCGCGGTGCTCTCGGCGCGCGGCAAGACGACGGACGAGCTGATCGAGATGGCCGAGGAGGTCTCCGACGCGCCGGACCCGCGCGAGATGGACATGTTGCTCTCCACCGGCGAGCGCATCTCGTGTGCGCTGTGCGCGATGGCGATCAACGATCTCGGCCATCGCGCGATCTCGCTGACCGGCTCGCAGGCGGGGATCGTTACCGATGAGTCGCACACCAAGGCCCGCATCATCGACGTGCGCGCCGATCGCATCAAGGCGGCGCTCGATGACGACAACGTCGTGCTCGTGGCCGGCTTCCAGGGCGTCTCGGGCACGGCGCGCAACGTCACCACGCTCGGTCGCGGCGGCTCGGACACGACCGCAGTCGCCGTCGCGGCGGCTCTCAACGCCGAGGTATGCGAGATCTACACGGACGTCTCGGGCGTGTACACGGCCGATCCGCGGATCGTCGCCGACGCGCGCAAGCTGCTGAGCATCTCCTTCGAGGAGATGCTCGAGATGGCCGCCTCCGGCGCCGGCGTGTTGCAGCTGCGCTCGGTCGAGTACGCGCGCACCCACGGCGTGCGCATCCACTGCCGCTCGTCGTTCGAGGAGGCGCCCGGTACCGTTGTCGTCTCAGAGGGGGAAACCATGGAGCATCCACTGATCACAGCCGTCACGCATTCGACCTCCGAGGCGCGGGTGACGCTGATCGGCGTGCCCGACGAACTCGGCGCGGCGGCGCGCATCTTCGATGCGCTCGCCGCCGTCAACGTCAACGTCGACATGATCGTGCAGAACGAGCCCTCCTCGGCAGGCGGCAGGGCCGAGATCTCCTTCACCGTCCCGCGCGAGGACCTGCGCAGCTCACGCGCGGCCCTCGAGCCGTTGAGGAGCGAGTCCTTCCTCGAGCTGATCGCGCACGAGGAGATGGGCAAGGTGTCGATCGTCGGCGCCGGCATGCGCTCGCACCCGGGCGTCGCGGCGAAGGTCTTCAACGTGCTCGCCCGCGAGCAGGTCAACATCGAGATGATCTCGACTTCGCCGATCAAGATCTCGTGCGTGATCGACCGCGAGCGCGTGCCGCTGGCTGTGCAGGCGCTGCACAGCGCCTTCGAGCTCTCCGGCCCGGGCACGGTGGGCGAGGAGGAGCCGTTCAAGGCGCGCCAAGCGCTGTAGCTGCGCAAACCTGTGCAGAGCTGCTCATAGCCGGCGGGGGTTCTGAAAAGGCTGCGCTATTTGCGCAAAACCGGCGCTGGATATGCAAAACTTCTTACCCTTCGAAGTCAAGGATGACGAACGTGCGCACTGTAAAACGACCTCGCCGATATGTAGCAAGACACTGGCTCGCGCTGTTGAGCCCGCTGTTCGCCTACAACTTCAACCGCGACGCCTACGTGCTGCGCGGCATCGGCCGGCGCATCGGGCCCGTGCTGCTCGAGGATCGGCGCAGGCACCGCGAACCCAACCGCCGTCCCTGGCCGGACCGCCCCGCGCTCCTCTCGGAAGGCTTCGAATCCGGCGAGCGCGTCGATCGGCGTCGCGCCGGCCTGGCTTAGCTCGCAGCCCGCGGTAACCCAGGCTCGTCGGCGCGGTCTCGCGCGAGCTAGTCCCGCTCGAGCGAGTGCTGCAACCGCTCGAGCACCCGCACCACCCGCAGCCCGCTCTGCCCGTCCGAGCGCGGCGCGCTCCCGCTGCGCACGCACTCGAGGAAGTGCTCGCACTCCAGGCGCAGCGGCTCGGCGTTTGCGATGCGCGGCGAGAAGACATCGCCCGAGCGGGTGATGTACTCGCCCCACGAGCGCGTGTCCTCGTCAAAGCCCTTGTCGTAGACCGACAGCTTGCCCTCGACGAGCATGTCGTCGAACGTCGCCATCTTGCGCTCGCCGACAACGGTCAGCCGCCGCTCCTTGTGCGGGTCGAGCCAGGACAGGTGCAGGTGGGCGACGATCCCCGAGGGGAAGCGCAGGAAGCAGAAGACGACGTCCTCGACGCTGTCGCGCACGTAGGAGGCGCCCTGTGCCGTGCACTCGGCAGGCTCCTCGCCGATCAGGTGCAGCGCGACCGAGACGTCGTGCGCGCCGAGGCTCCACAGCGCGTTCTCGTCCGAGCGCAGCACGCCGAGGTTCAGGCGGTTGCCGTAGAGGTAGTACAGCGGCCCCAGCTCGTCGGCCTCGATCAACCCCTTCAGGCGCGCGACCGCAGGGTGGTACTCGAGCAGGTGACCGACCATCAGCACGCGCCCGGCCTGCGCGGCAGCCTCGACGGCCGCTTCGGCGTCGGCCGCGTTCGTCGCCAGCGGCTTCTCGACGAAACAGTGCTTGCCGGCGCGCGCCACGGCGATCGCGAGCTCCGCGTGCGTTGGCACGGGCGTGGCCAGCACGACCGCGTCGAGCTCATCGTCCTCGAGCAGCTCGCTCAGCTCGCCGGTCGTACGCGCCGCCGGGAACGAGCTCGCCAGGCGCGCGCGTGCGGCCTCGTCGGCGTCGCACAGCCAGCGCAGCTCGCAGTGCTCGAGCGCGCCGAGGTTGCGCGCGATGTTCGGTCCCCAGTAGCCGAGCCCGACAACGCCGACGCGCACCGGCCGGTCTCCGACGGGCTCTATTGCGGGATCGCTCAAAGCGCTCCGATCGCCTCTACGCAGCGCTCGGCCGCGTGCCCGTCGCCGTACAGCTCGGGCCGCGTGGCGGGCAGCTCGGCCGCCAGCGCCGCCAGCGCAGCCGCCGGGTCGAGGTCGACGAGCGTGTTCCAGCCGGCCTTGACCGTCTCGACCCACTCCGTGTTCGCGCGCAGCGTGAGGCAGGGCACCCCGGCAAGGTACGCCTCCTTCTGGACGCCGCCCGAGTCGGTCAGCACGGCACGCGCCTGGCACAGCAGCGCGCTGAACTCGACGTAGCCGAGCGGGTCGCTCACGCGCAGACCGTCGATCGCGGCGAGCCGCTCGTGCAGGCCAAACTCCTGCAGGCGCGCCGCTGTGCGCGGATGCAGCGGCAGCACGACTGCCATCGGCAGCGCCTCGATCAGCTCGAGCAGCGCGCGTAGGCGCTGCGGATCGTCGACGTTGCCCGCGCGGTGGGCCGTCAGCAGCAGGTACTCGCCGCTCTGCACGCCGTGGCGCGCGGGCGCCTCGATGTCGCTGCGTGCCGAGGGCTGGCGGCGCAACGCGACGTCGACCATCACGTCGCCGACGAGCTCGATGCGCCCGGCGACCGACTCGGCGCGCAGGTTCTCCGCAGCCGTGTCTGAGGAGCACAGCAGCAGCTCGGCGAGGTGATCGCTGAGCACGCGGTTGCGCTCCTCCGGCATGGCGCGGTCGAACGAGCGCATGCCGGCCTCGACGTGCACGACCGGCACGCCGGCCTGCGCCGCCGCGAGCGCGCCGGCGAGCGTCGAGTTGGTGTCGCCGTAGACGAGCGCCGCGTCCGGTGAGAGCTCGCCGAGCAGCGGCTCGAGCGCCGCCAGCATGCGTGCCGTCTGCGAGGTGTTGCTGCCGCCACCGATGTCCAGCTCACGGTCCGGTCGCGGCAGCCCGAGCTCAGCGAAGAACACGCGCGAGAGCGAGTCGTCGTGATGCTGGCCCGTGTGCACGAGGATCTCCTCGTGGTGCTCGCGCAGCGGGCCCGATACGGCGGCCGCCTTGATGAACTGGGGCCGGTTGCCGACGACGGTGAGGATCCGCACGGCGCCAGCCTACGCGCTGGCGAGCGCTACCAACCGGACGAAGCGCCGGCGGCTGCGCCGACGACCGAGCTCGACCAGTCGATCACCGAGGTCGGGCGCACGACGTGACGGCTCATGCCGAGCTCCTTCGGCTCCAGTCCGAGCGCGAGGCCGACGAGCTGGGGCAGGTGCAGCACGGGCATGTCCAGCTCGCGACCTACCGTTTTCTCGGCCAGCGGCTGCTGCAGGTCGAGGTTCAGATGGCACAGCGGGCACGGCGTCACGAGGCAGTCGGCGTCGGCGTCGACGGCGTCGCCGAGATGGCGTCCGGCCTGCTTCAGCGACGCTTCCTTGTTCATCGTGATGATCGGGAAGCCGCAGCACTTGCGCATGCCGGCGTAGTCGATCACGGTGCCGCCAAGCGCCTCGATCACCTGGTGCAGATAGTGGTCGCGCGGGCGCTCTGCGTCGATCCCGAGGCGGTCGCGCGGGCGCACGATGTAGCAGCCGTAGAAAGGGCCGACCTTGAGGTTCGTCAGCGGGCGCTTGACGCGTGAGCTGAGCTCCTCCAGGCCGATCTCCTCGACCAGCAACCAGAGGAAGTTCTTGTTCGTCAGTCCCTGCTCATAGGAGAGGCCCTCGCCGGCGAGCGTCTCGTTGATCTGCGCGCGGTAGTCGGAGCTCGAGTCCAGGCGCTGCTGGCACTCGCTCTGCGCGCCCTGGCAAGTCGAGCAGATGTTCATCATCAGCTCGGCCCCGTCGACCTGCTGGGCGAGCGCGAACGTGCGCGCGTTGAGCGTGTCGGCGAGCTCCTGGTTGTGCTCGGCGATCACGCCTGCGCCGGTGCAGCACGCGCGGTCGAGTTCGACCAGCTCGATGTCCAGCAGCGGCGCAACCTGCGCCATCGAGCCGTGCAGCTCGGGGGTGAAGCCGCGGCTGACGCAGCCCGGCCAGTAGGCGACCTTCATTGCTCGCTCCCTTCGGAGCTCGGCGGTGCGGCGGTCTCCGCCTCCGGCTCGGCGTTGCCGTTTGCGCTGGATGGCGCGGTCACCGCCGCGGCAGCTACCGGCTCGACCTGGACCTCGTCCTCGCCGGTGATGTACAGGTTCAGCTCGAAGCGCTTCTCGCGGCCCTCGACCTTGTCGTAGATCGCCTGCACCGCCTTGAGGTCGTCCTTGGGGATCTTGTGCGGTTTGAGCGCGCCCATCGGCGTCACCTTGCCGCGCAGCAGCGCCTTGACGATCGACGGCAGCGAGCTGAGCAGCTCTTTGCCTGCGGGTGGGGCGAATTTGCCAAACCAGGAGTTGCCGCCGTAGGAGCGCGGTAGCAGCTCGGCCTCCCACAGCAAGCCGTTGTCCTTGATCAGCGTCGTGAACGCCGCCTCGTGGCGCTCACCGTTGTTCTTGTCGACGATGTGGTGGTCGTTCGTGGCGATCCGCCGCAGGCGCATGATCTGGCCCATCGGGTTGACGTCCTTGGGGCACGCCTCGACGCACTTGAAGCAGTGCGTGCAGTCGAAGATGCCCTCCGGGTCCTGCGCGAGGTCGTTGAGCCGCTCGAACTGCTGGTCATCGCGCGGGTCGCCGACGAAGCGGTAGGACTTGGCCAGCGCGGCGGGGCCGATGAAGCCCGGGTCGACCTCCATCGCCAGGCAATCCGACACGCACGCGCCGCACTGGATGCAGGCCATCGTCTGCGTGACGTCGATCATGCTCTCGCGCGGCACGATGTACTCGCGCTCGGGCACCGGCTGCTTGGCGATCAGCCATGGCGTGACGCGCTGGATCTTCTTCCAGTGCACGGCGTCCATGTCGACGATCAGGTCCTTGAGCACGGGCATGTTGCCCATCGGCTCGATCTCGATCACGCCGTCGCGCGAGCCGGCGAGCGCGGCGTCGAGGTGCGTGTGGCAGGCGAGCGCCGGTTCGCCGTTGACGCGGATGCCGCAGGAGCCGCAGATCGCCTGGCGGCAGGAGCAGCGCACGCCGATCGAGCCGTCGAAGCGGTCTTTGGCCTGCAGGATCGCCTCGAGCACCGAGCGGTGCGGCTCGAGCTCGATCGTGTGCTCGTCCCAGTAGGGCGCCTCGCCCGACTCCGGGTCATAGCGGCGCAGGCGCAGCTTGAACTCTTCCGGAGCTGCCGTGTGTGGCGCAGCCGCTGCGGATTGCGTATCAGCCATCAGTACTTCCTCTCCTCGGGCTGCCACTGGGTGATCGTCACCGGCGAGTAGCTGACCTGCGGTCCGTCGCCGTCGAGCGTGATGTCGATGTGCTTCAGCCACTGCTCGTCGTTGCGCTCCGGGTAGTCGGTGCGGAACTGCGCGCCGCGCGACTCCTTGCGCTCGATCGCGCCGACGACGGTCGCCTCGGCGCAGTCGATCATGTAGCCGAGCTCGATCGCGCCGAGCACGTCCTGGTTGAAGACCGTGCCGCGGTCGTCGATCCACGCCTTGGCGGCCTCCTGCTTCAGCCGCGCGATCGTCTCGCGCGCGCTCTGCAGGCCCTGCTCGTCGCGGAACACGGCGGCGTACTTGTTCATCAGCTCGCCGAGCTCGTTCTTGATCTCCGACACGCGCCGGCCGTCGCGCGGGCGGTTGATGATCGCGTCGATCGCGTCCGAGTCGCGGCGCAGCTGCGCGCGCGTGTCGACCTCGGGCATCGCCATGCTCGCGGCCCGCGCCGCCGCGTGCTCGCCCGAGCGCCGGCCGAAAATCAGCGTGTCCAGCAGCGAGTTGGCGCCGAGGCGGTTGCCGCCGTGGACGGACACGCAGGCGACCTCACCGGCTGCATACAGGCCCTCGATCGGCGTCTGCCCGTCGATGTCGGTCTTCACGCCGCCCATGATGTAGTGCTGGCCCGGGCGGATCGTGATCGGTTCGCGCGTGATGTCTACGCCGGCGAAGTCCTTGCCGAGGTTGACGATCTCGCGCAGCGCCTCGAGCGTGCGCTTGCGCGGCACGACGGTCACGTCGAGGTAGATGCCGCGGCCGCCGGGGCCGACGCCGCGACCCTCGTTGATCTCGATCTGCTCGGCACGCGAGACGACGTCGCGCGAGGCCAGCTCCATCTTGTTGGGAGCCGCTTTCTCCATGAACCGTTCGCCGCTTGAGTTGAGCAGGTGCGCTCCCTCGCCGCGCGCGCCCTCGGTGATCAGGATGCCCGTCTCGACGAGGCACGTCGGGTGGTACTGGACCATCTCCATGTCCATCAGCGGCGCGCCCGCGCGATAGGCCATCGCGATCCCGTCGCCGGTCACGATCAGCCCGTTGGTCGTCGGCTTGTAGGCCTGCCCGGCGCCGCCGCAGGCGAGGATCACGTTCTTCGCCGTGAACGCCTCCATCCGCCCGCTGCGCACGTCGCGCGCGATCACGCCGCAGCAGCGCCCCTGCTCGTCCTGCAAGAGCGAGGTCGTGAACCACTCCTCGTAGCGCTCGACCGTCTCGTGGTGCTTCATCAGCTGCTCGTAGAGCACGTGCAGGAGCGCCTGGCCGGTGATGTCGGCGACGTAGGCCGTGCGCTTCATCGACGCCCCGCCGAATGCGCGCAGGTCCATCTCGCCCTTCTCGTTGCGGTGGAAGGTCACGCCGATGTGCTCGAGGTGCATGACCTCGCCGGGCGCCTCCGAGCACATCACTTCGATCGCGTCCTGGTCGCCGAGGAAGTCCGAGCCCTTGACCGTGTCATAGGCATGGGAGTGCCAGTCGTCGTCGACGCTGATCGCTGCGTTGATCCCGCCGGCGGCGGCGACCGAGTGCGAGCGCACGGGGTGGACCTTGCTCATGATCGCCACGCTGGCGCCGTCCTGGGCCGCGGCCAGCGCCGCGCGCTGGCCCGCGAGACCGGCCCCGATGATCAAGACGTCGTGTGCTGGCATGGGCTCTCTGAGGTCGACTTACGTGGGGAAAGGGGGTCGCTGCGGGCAGGACTCTATAACGCTCGGGCGCTCCGACCGTCTCAGGGGCGCTCTCACGCTCAGGTCGCGAGGCGCAGCGCTTTGCGGACCTCGGCCAGCGTGACGACCCCCTGCAGCACGCCCTCGCGATCGACCGCCACCATCGCGCCGAGACGTCCGAGGCCCTCCGATCCGAGCAGCGATTCGAGCGGCTCGCCCTCGTCGATGCGTACCTGCATGTCCTCTTCGAGCACGTCCACGACGGGCAGCGCCGGGCGACCGGCCGAGATTTCGGCGTCGACGCGCGCGGCCGCCACGACGCCGAGGAAATGGCGCGTCGGGTCGACCACGGCGAACCACGGCCAGCGGTAGCGCAGGAAGAACTGCTCGTGCGCGTCGAGCAACGTCGCGCTGGCGGGGATCGTCACCGGCTCGCGATCCATGATGTCGGCGACCGTGATGCTCTGGATGCGCGTGCCGAGCACGCCCTGCACGACCGCCGCCCCGGCCGCCTGGTAGAGGAAGTAGGCGAGCAGGATGCACCACACGCCGGCCGTGCCGACGCCGTTGGCCAGCCACCACAGCCCGAGCGCGCCGAGCACGAGCGCAAAGCCCTGCCCGGCACGTCCGGTCGCGCGCGTGGCGCGGTTGCGGTCGCCGGTGCGCCACCAGATCGCGGCGTGCGCGATGCGCCCGCCGTCGAGCGGGAAGGCGGGCACGAGGTTGAACACGAGCACGAGCACGTTGATCGTGGCCAGCCAGCTCAGCCACACGAGCGCGGGCGTCGCGTGAAGCACTTCTTCGCCGAGGGCGAGCTTGGAGAAGGTGGTGCCGCCGGTGAGCAGTCGCCCGGCAACCACACACACGACGATCACGATCAGCGTCACGAGCGGACCGGCCGCGGCGACGCGGAACTCGGTCTTGGGGTCGCGTGACTCCTCGGTGCGTGTGATGCCGCCGAGCGCCCACAGGTCGATACCGGCTACCTGCAGGCCGCTGCGCCGGGCGGCGAGCGCATGCCCGAGCTCGTGCAACACGAGCGAGGCGAAGAACGACAGCACCGAGGCGACGGCCACGAGATAGGCGGTCGTGCGCGAGCCGCCGAGCTGGCTGTGGAAGACGGGCGTGACGAAGATGATGAAGACGAACAGCACGACGAACCAGCTGATGCCGACACCCACGCGGATGCCGAAGATGCGGGCGAGCTGGAAGTTCGTGCGAGGTCTCACGTAGACAATGGTAGGCGGCGACGGGGCCGGTACTGCCGGACGCGGAACCCTTGCTGCTCGCCAGCCGGATGCCACAACCGGATTGGTCTGTGGTGCCGATTTGGGACTCAGGACGGCAGGGAGGCCACGCCTTGCGCCCAGTCGGGCAATTCGTCGCGGGTGTCGACATCGACCACAGATACCTCCCCCCCTCGGCTTTGCTGTCTCAAGTGTTCGTCGGCGCTCGCTTCGGCCTCCGCCCGTGTCCGATGTTTGGAGCGCGTGAAGGCCAGCGACGGCCCGTCGGTCACAATCCACTGCTCCTTGGCAAGCGGCAGTACGTAGAGCATCGGCGGGAGGTGCCGACGGGCAAGCCAGCGGTCGAGCACTGGATCGACGATCACCAGATCGCCGTCGGCGTCACGTTCCACGAACGCGCGTCGTGTGAGCGCCTGAGTTGCTCTCTGTGCGGCGCTGGCACTCCGTAGACCTGTCAGACGCAGGGCCGCGCCCTCCTGTGGAGATAGTCCATAGGCAAGCGCGCTGAGAACCCGCCGCTCGTTCACAGACAGCCCCTCCCAAGTCGCTTGCATCTCTGTGTCCAGCTGACGGATCATTGACTCGAACGCGGCAGTCAACGCTGCCGGGCCTGCCGAATTGCTACGGGATACCTCCTCCCACAGGTAATGGGCCAGGAGCATCACGCGCTGCGGGTGGCCGTTCATCACGGCGACCAGCTCGCCGATCACAGCGCCGGGGTCACGACCGCCACTGCGGAAGCGGACGTCGAGATCCTCGGCGGTCTGTCGAGCGGGTAGCACGCCTAGTCGCATCTGCCTGGCCTGTCCGTAGAGCGGCCGAGTGCGATCTGCGAACAGCCGTTCAAGCATTGACGGCTCCGATCCGGAGTAGAAGTAGGTCGCCGCGTCGCCGTGATGCTGGATGTGGCTCCGTACCACCCCGTCCATTCCCTCAAGGGCAAGTAGTTCTTGAAACTCATCGAACACGATCAGCGCTCGCCGCCCGGTCCGCTCGAAGAGCCGGTGTGGAAGGTCCAGCAGGTTGTGGATGGTTCGTAGCGGATCGTCGGCAGCCCGCTTTCCAGTGGTCCTCAGACTGACGCCGGGCAGACCAACTGCCAGCCCCACTTCCGGGAGCATGCCCGAAAGGATGCGGGCAATTGGGCCTCTGAGCGCGCGGTACGCCTGCTCCAACCGGATCGCGAAGTCTGCGTGACTGAGTATCTCGCTGAGGTCGACGAGCACGGGGATCATGTCCAGCCGTTGGTCTGCATCGTTCAAGACGGCGCGGAGCAGGCTGGTCTTTCCGAAGCGTCGTGGCGCATAGAGACAGACCGAGTGTCCGCCGTCGGCGCTGTCAAGAAGGTCCGCGATCTCCTGTGCGCGGTCGATCAACTGCTCGCGCTTCAATGGCCGGTCAAAGACGAAGGGGTTTACGTCAGTCGAGCCGTCTGGAGAACTGCCACGCACCATGCGGGCAGATTATCACGCACTCTGCGTAGCACTTGTCCCGCACTGTGCGTCTAGGAGCGCGTGGCAGTTCTCCAGTACCCTTCAAGGGGGTCGCGTATGCGCTCTCAGCGATCGACGTCGGGCAGGGCGCGCTCGATGATCGCCTCGAAGTCGCTGCCGGCGGGCAGCGTGCCGTACTCGAGGCCGCCGTCGCCGCCCAGGCGCGATGCGCAGAAGGCGTCGGCGACGGCCGCCGGGGCGTGGCGCACGAGCATCGAGCCCTGCAGGCACAGAGCCATGTCTTCGACGACGCGGCGGGCACGGCGCTCGAGCGTGGCCGGGTCGCTGAAGCGCTGCTTCAGGCCATCCACGCGCGCGTCGAGGCGCGCGTCGGCGCCGCTCGCCTGCTCGACCTCATGTAGGAAGACCTCGAGCGAGCGCGGCGAGCGCGTCAGCGCGCGCAGCACGTCGAGGCTCATCACGTTGCCCGAGCCCTCCCAGATCGAGGCCAGCGGCGCCTCACGGTACAGGCGCGGCATGCCCGACTCCTCGACGTAGCCGGCGCCGCCGAAGCACTCGAGCGACTCGAAGGCGTGGTTGGGAGCGCGCTTGCAGCTCCAGTACTTGCCGACGGCCGTGGCCAGGCGCTTGAACAGCTGCGCGTCGGTCTCGTTCTCGCCGTTGTCGGCGTCTTCCTGCGCTTCGTCGTAGGCGCGCGCAAGGCGCATCGCGAGCGCCGTCGTGGCCTCGGACTCGACGCACAGATCGGCCAGCACGTTTTGCATCAACGGCTGGTCGATCAGCGTCTTGCCAAAGGCGCTGCGGTGCGCGGCGTGGTGCGTGGCCGAGGCGACGCCGCTGCGCATCCCGGCGGCGGCGCCGATCACGCAGTCCAGGCGCGTGTGCCCGACCATCTCGATGATCGTCGGCACGCCGCGGCCGGGCTCGCCGACCATGCGCGCCCAGGCGCCGTGGAACTCGACCTCGGAGGAGGCGTTGGAGTGATTGCCGAGCTTGTCCTTCAGGCGCTGGATGTGAAACGCGTTGCGGCTGCCGTCGGGCAGGATGCGCGGCATCAAGAAGCACGACAGGCCCTCGTCGGCCTGCGCGAGCACGAGGAACAGGTCAGACATCGGCGCCGAGCAGAACCACTTGTGCCCGACGATCTCGTACTCGGCGCCGGCACCGCCGCCGTTCAGGGCGCGTGCGACGGTCGTGTTGGCACGCACGTCCGAGCCGCCCTGCTTCTCGGTCATCGCCATGCCCGAGATCGCGCTGCCCTTCTCGCCGGCCGGCACGAGACGCGGGTCATAGCTCGTGGACATCAACAGCGGCTCCCATTCGGCGGCCAGCTCGGGCTGGGCGCGCAACGCTGGGATCACGGCGAAGGTCATCGTGATCGGGCAGCAGAAGCCGGCCTCGGCCTGCATCGCGGTCGCATACAGCGCGGCCCGTGCGGTGTGCGGCGCGTCCTGGTCGCTCGTCCACGGCAGCGAGTGCAGCTCGTTGGCGACGCCCATCTGCATCAGCCGGTGCCAGGCCGGGTGGAACTCGACCTCGTCGATGCGATTGCCGTAGCGGTCGAACGTGTGCAGGACGGGCTTGTTCTCGTTCGCCAGGCGGCCCCACTCCTGCTGCGGCTCACCGCCGATCAGCCGGCCGAGGGCGGAGGCGCGCTCGCGCACCCATCCGGCCCCCTCGCGCTCGGTCGCCTCGACGAGCGCAGTGTTGCTCTCGAACAGATCGACGCCTTCCAGCGGCGTCGCCTGGTTGAACACCGTGTGGGTCTTCCACGGCGCGTCGCTCTGAGCGGCTCGCGGCAGCGTACTGGCCATGCGGACAGTCTCGCAGAGATCGTCTGGTCTGTGGCGCTCGCCACACCACGGCGGCGGTGCAACCGAACTGTGCCGTCCCCGCTCGCGGCTAGCCTCTGCGCATGCTTGTTGGGGTAGGCAAATCGATCGCCGCGCGACGCGTCCGCCGGCGCCTGGCGCTCGTGCCCGCGCTGGCGCTCGCGCTCGCGCTCTCGTTCGCAATCAGTGCGCTCGCGGCCCCCTCGCTCGCCCCCTCTCCCGCGCAACAGCCGACGATCGCCTATGTGACCCAGTCGGGGACCTCGCCGGCGCTGGTCTGGACGATGCTCAGCGACGGCTCGCAGAAGAAGAGCCTCGGCGAAGGCTTCTCGCCACAGATCTCGCCGAACGGTCAACAGGTGGCGGTCTCGCTGTTCGGCGCCGGCGCCGGTGAAACGGGCCCCGCGCTGGGGGTCTACTCGACGACGGGTGCGCCGCGGCAGACATACCTGAGTCTGAAAGGCGAAACGGCCCAGCCGTTGAGCTGGTCGCCGGACGGCCGCTACCTCGCGGTCGACGTGCAATCGACGGCGCTCAAGCACGGCGCCCAGCTGTCGGGTCTCGGCATCCTCGATACGCAGACAGCAAAGCTGAGCATGATCGCCCACGGACAGCTCTTCGGCGCGAGCTTCGCGCCGAACGGCAGCGATGAAATCGTCTACGGCCTCGCGCGCTCGCAGTCGCTGACGGCGCGGGTGAACATCTATCGCGCCAAATCGGACGGCTCGGGCTCGGTGGCGCTGACCCGCGACGGGCGCAGCCTGTTCCCGCTGTGGGGTGCGGGCGCGATCGCCTACGACCGCGAGCGCCTGCGCCGCCAGGACGCGCCGATTTACCAGATCTGGCTGCGCTCGTCGAGGGGAAGAACGCGCCGTTTGACGAATGTCCGCGTGCGCTCGCTGGTCTCGGGCCTGACCCCGGTGGCCTTCTCGGCCGACGGCAGCAAGCTGCTGGCGCAGTTCGTGGGCCAGGACACGAGCGAAGCATGGACGGTGCGCGTGGCTTCGGGCCGCGCCCGCCGCCTGACCCCGAAGGGCGCGCGCCTGCCGTTGCAGGCAGCGGGCATGTCGACGGATGGCGCCACGGTGCTCGTCAACGAAGGCGGAGTCGACGGCCCGGCTTCGGAAGGCCGTGTCGCGACGCTGCCGTTCGCCGGCGGTCGCTCGACGGTGCTGGCCGCGCAGGGCTCGCAGGCCAGCTGGAACGGCTGACGCCGGCAGCCCGCGTGGCGGATGCCCGCGCGGTTGGTCAGTGCTGCCGCCGAGGAAGCGTCTGGCACGCAGCTGCACGCAGCGCAGAGTCCTCTCGCCGTCGCTAGGTAGCATCGGCGGCCCCACCCGCAAACGCCCGAGGACGAGACATGGCCAAGATCAAGGTGAAGAACCCAGTCGTGGAGCTGGACGGCGACGAGATGACGCGGATCATCTGGTCGTTCATCAAGGACAAGCTGATCGTCCCTCACCTGGACGTCGAGCTGAAGTACTTCGACCTCGGCATCGAGAGCCGCGACTCGAGCGAAGACCGCATCACGGTGGAAGCAGCCGAGGCGATCAGGCAGTACGGCGTAGGGGTCAAGTGCGCGACGATCACGCCCGACGAGGCGCGCGTGCAGGAGTTCGGCCTGAAGGAGATGTACCGCTCGCCGAACGGGACGATCCGCAACATCCTCGGCGGCGTGATCTTCCGCGAGCCGATCGTGATCGCAAACGTGCCGCGCTTGGTGCCGGGCTGGACGAAGCCGATCGTGATCGGCCGTCACGCGTTCGGCGACCAGTACCGCGCGAGCGACATGGTCGTCCCGGGGGAGGGCTCGCTGACGCTCACGTTCACGCCCAAGGACGGCGGCGAGCCGATCGAGCTCGACGTGTACGACTTCCCGGGCGCCGGCATCGCGCTGGCGATGTACAACCTCGACGACTCGATCCGTGACTTCGCGCGCGCTTCGTTGCGTTATGGCCTTGACCGCGGCTTCCCGGTCTACCTGTCGACGAAGAACACGATCCTCAAGCGCTACGACGGTCGCTTCAAAGACATCTTCGAAGAGGTGTACGAGGCTGAGTTCAAGAGCGACTTCGAGGCTGCCGGCATCACCTACGAACATCGCCTGATCGACGACATGGTGGCGGCGGCGCTGAAGTGGGAAGGCGGCTACGTGTGGGCGTGCAAGAACTACGACGGCGACGTGCAATCCGACACCGTCGCGCAGGGCTTCGGCTCGCTCGGGCTGATGACGAGCGTGCTGATGACGGCAGACGGCAAGACGGTCGAGGCGGAGGCGGCGCACGGCACGGTCACGCGCCACTACCGCTCCCACCAGCAGGGCAAGCCGACCTCGACCAACCCGATCGCTTCGATCTTCGCGTGGACGCGAGGCCTGCAGGCGCGCGGGCGGATGGACGAGACGCCGCAGGTTAGCGAGTTCGCGCAGAAGCTCGAGCGTGTCTGCGTGCAGACGGTCGAAGAAGGCAAGATGACCAAGGATCTCGCCCTGTTGATCGGTCCTGAGGAGCCCTGGCTGAGCACCGAGGAGTTCCTTGCCTCGATCGACGAGAACCTGAAAGTGGCGATGGCTTGAGCTGAGTCGCTCCGTTAGCAAGGTCGCCCCGTCGACGGCACCACGAAAGCCATCAATCGATAAATAGATAAAAAATCCGGCAACGCAGTTGCCTGAGAACCGCACCAGGAGATGACATGAGGAGTATCGAAGATACGGTCAAGAGCGCCCGGAAGGCACTCAACTCGATCAACAGCGCCGACTGGACGGAGGCGCGAGCATGACTACGAAAGTCACGGTCACCGGCGCAGCCGGGCAGATCGGCTACAGCATCGTCTTTCGCATCGCCAGCGGCCAGCTGCTCGGCCCCGACCAGCCGGTCGACCTGCGCCTGCTGGAGATCCCACAGGCGATGGGCGCGCTCGAGGGCGTCGCGATGGAGCTCGTCGACTGCGCCTTTCCGCTGCTGACGGGGCTCGACCTGCACGAGGACGCGGAGGACGCGTTCGACGGCGTCAACGTCGCGCTGCTCGTCGGCTCGCGTCCGCGCACGAAAGGGATGGAGCGCGCCGAGCTGCTCTCGGAGAACGGCAAGATCTTCACGGGGCAGGGCAAGGCGCTGAACGCGAAGGCCGCCTCGGATGTGAAGATCCTCGTCGTCGGCAACCCGGCCAACACGAACTGCCTGATCGCGATGAACAACGCGCCCGACATCCCGCGCGAGCGCTTCACCTCGATGATGCGCCTCGATCACAACCGCGCGATCGCGCAGCTGGCCAACAAGCTCGAGTGTCCCACCACCGATGTCAGCAAGATGGGCGTGTGGGGCAACCACTCGCCGACGATGTACCCCGACCTGTTCCACGCCGAGGTGCGCGGTCATCCGGCGGCCGGCGTCGTCGACGACCAGGCGTGGATCGAAAACGACTTCCTGCCGAACGTCGGCAAACGCGGCGCGGCGATCATCGAGGCGCGCGGCGCTTCGAGCGCGGCGTCGGCGGCGAGCGCGGCGATCGATCACGTCAGCGACTGGGTCAAAGGCACAGGCGACGGCTGGGTCTCGATGGGGATCGCATCGGACGGCTCCTACGACATCCCCGAGGGCCTGATCTGCGGCTTCCCGTGCACGTGCCAGGGGGGTGAGTACGAGATCGTGCAGGGCCTCGAGCTCGATGCCTTCTCGCGCGAGAAGATCGACGCCTCCGTGCTCGAGCTCACCGAGGAGCGCGACACGGTCAAACAGCAGGGCCTGATCTAGTCCCTCGCCAGCAGCCGCCGCCGGTCAGTAGTTGCGCCTGCAAGTTATTGAGAAACAAAAGGGCGCGGTCTGGAGACCGCGCCCTTTGCCATTCTGTTCACCGAAATCCTTTTCGAAAGGCCAGACTCCGCCTACGAGGCGGAGGCCTTATATCAAGTGCAATTCCGCTCTGCCTCGGGACCGGATCGCGCTCGTGCAGCCTGCAAGGCTGACGGATCGTCGTTCCTGACAAGGACGTACCCCTTCGGGGCACAGGCAGGTCGCTTGCGTGCGACACCACATGAGCGAGGGGGGACGCCGCCAGGGGCGACGAGACTAGGACTTAGGGTGCCAGCCTCTTCCCTGCTTGGAGACCTTCTTTTCCTGCTCGAGCCCAGGAAGCACGCGGTACAGGTAGTTCTGCTTGATGCCCATCTTGGCGGCGAGCTCGGGGATCGTGATGCCCGGCTGGCCCTGCACGAACGACAGCGCCTCGGCCGCGCGCGTTCCGCTGCCTTTGCGACGACCGGCCCGCCGGCCCGCCGGTCTACCTGCCGGTCTGCCTGCTTTTTTGCGCCCCGCTTTGGCGGGCGCGGCGGCTACGGCGGCTTTGCGGTTCGCCGAGCCGCGTGGGCGTCCCGGCCCACGACGGCGGGGAGCGCCGGCGGTTGCGGTCGCAGCCGTGCCACCGACACCCTCCAGCGCCGCGGCAGCTGCCTCGAGGCGGGTGTACTCATCGACGGCCGGCTTGAGCTCTTTCAGCCGGTCAGCGATCTCTTTGCGCTTCTCATCAAGGAAGTCGGTCACAGTTGAGTCCTCTTCACTAGTAAAAACGCCCTAAAGCATCTTGCTGGTCCACTTCAGGGCACTGTTGGAGTCGAACTCACCTTACTAGTTCTTCACAAGTCGGCGCTGCCGGTACTAGTTCTCTACAAATGAACGCAGGCGCGCGAGCGTGTGCTTGGCCTCTCGTTCCGGCATGCCTCCGACCAGCGCACGGCTTACCAGAGCGCCGATTGGGCCAAGTGGTGGGCGGAACTCGTTGCGATAGTCAAAGCGCGTGTTGCCGTCCTCGCCACTCAACACATATTCCGTGCGCGCACGCGAGCGCGCCGGCCCCCGGCCCTCCCAAACGGCCTTGGCCGCAGGCTTGCACTCGACCAAGCGCCAGTGAACATCGAGGCTCACCCCGCGCAGGTGTATCTGCTGCTCCATCTCATAACCGACTCGCGGCGGCCCATCGTCGGCACGCACGAGCTTGCGGTGAATGGTCACCCAATCGTGCAGCCGCTCGGGGTCCATCACGACCTGCCACACGCGCTCGCGCGGCGCAGCGATCTGCGTTGAGGCGGCAACGATGCTCATCGATGTGAGCCCATCAGCGCGCGGCCAGGCGCTCAGTGGCTTCCCACTCGCTGAGCGCATGTTCGACGGCGGCGTCGTAGCTGTGCATGCGAACGTCGAGCAGTTCGTCGGCGTGGTCGTCGGCCGGCAGCAGGTCGCCGTGCAGGCTCTCCATCAACGGCACCACGAGCTCCGGATCCTCACTCGCGATCGCCGCTGCCACACGCGCCGTGAAGGCGGTCGCGCTCACGCCGATACCCAGCGCCGGGCGGTGCACCAACATCAGATCGGCGATCCGCTCGATCATCTCGCCGTAGCACAGCACGTCGGGGCCGCCGACGTCGAGTGAGCGACCGCCGAGATCGGCGCTCGCCGCCGAGACGAGCATCTCGGCGATGTCGCGCTCGTCGATCGGCTGCGTGCGGTAGCGCCGCCAGGCGGGCAGCGCCAGCACGCGCATGCGCTCGACCAGGTGCACGAGCAGGCGGAACGAGCGCGAGCGCGCGCCGATCACGATCGATGCGCGCAGCGCAACCGAGTCCGGGACGGCCGCCATCAGCGCGTGCTCGACCTGCTTGCGACTGCTCAGATGGCGCGAGCGTGATTGCTCGCGCGAGTCGCCGAGCAGGCCACCGAGATAGACGATTCGCTGCACGCCGCGGTCGGCAGCAGCCGCTGCGAAGTTCTCCGCCGCCAGGCACTCGCGCTCCTGAAACGGCCCCGCTCCCGCGCCCGCCCGCTCCATCGAGTGGATCAGGTAGTAGGCGACCTGCGCTCCGTCGAGCGCCTCGAGCAGGCCCTCGCCGCTGATCGCGTCACCGCGCACCACCGGCACGTCGGCCTGCACACGCGAGGGCTCGCGCGCCAGCGCCAGCACGTCGTATCCGCGAGACTGAAGGCGTGGGATCAGCAGCGCGCCGATGAAGCCGCTGGCGCCGGTGAGGAGAACGCGCATGCCCCCATATGATGGCGGGCGGCGGGCGCGGGTCCGCGGGCGCGTATCGAAACGCCGGGGAAACGAAACGCCGGGGGAACGCCGGGCTCGCGAAAGGCCGGCTCGCCACCGACTGCAACCGTCCGCTTCGGATCGTCCGCAAAGTGCGGGGCGAGCGCCCGATTGTCACATCCAGGTGACCCGATTCCGGCTCTTTCCGGGTAGCAATTTGTTTTGTCTGCGATTTGCGGAGTGGCCGTGTGCTGCCGCTCGCTCGCAGTGCTTTGATGCCAGCCGTCCGTTCAATCAGATGGCTGGGAGGTAGTGGGTGGCAACGAGAACGCAGAGCAAGCGAGCGCCGCGGAAGGTCAGCTGCGACGAATGCTTCTTTCGCTGCAACCTGCTCTGTGCGCTGGACCTACCCGAGCCCTGCGCCACGTTCCGCCCCAACGAGGCGCAACTGCGTCCGCCCCAGCAGCTGCGCTTCGTCTTCCGCCAGGAGCGCCGCTCGCGAGCCGCGTGGTCGTTCCCCTCCGCGCAGGAGCAGGCCGCGCTGCACGCCTGATGCCCTGACCGGCCCGGGACCCAAGTTAGTCTCCCCGCTCGGCCACGCGGCGTTCGTTGTGCCGGGCGATCCAGTTCGCGCCCGGCGTGTCGGAGATGCCATGCAGGAAGATCGAGCAGAACACGACCAGCGCCGTGAGGTCGAAGATGCGCACGCCGCTGGCGATGTTCTTGTCGAGCACGATCAGCGCGAACGTCATCGAGGCGACGCCCTTGGGACCGAACCAGCCCATGAACAGACGCGTCGCCGTGTCGGTGGCGGTGCCGGCGAGCGACAGCCACACCGCCAGCGGGCGCGCGATCAGGAAGACGACGGCGACGAGCGTGAGCGCCGCCCAGCCCTCGCGCGTGAAGGCGTGTACGGTGAGCAGCGAGCCGAACACGAAGAAGATCCCGAGCTTGACGATTTCGACGATCTCTTCGGCGTTGCGCTCGAAATGCACGCGCGCGTCGGGCCGGCGGACGCCGAGCACGATCGCCGCCACGAACACCGCGATGAAGCCGTTGCCTTTCGGTGAGATCACGGTCACGCCGTACGTGGCGAAGGCCACGCCCAGCGCGAACAGCGACTTCTGGTGGGAGGGGATCGACAGCGACGGCGGCATCCCCGTCTCGCGCGGCATGAGCAGCGACGCGATCCAGCCGCAGGCCAGGCCGTAGAGCAGGCCGAGGCCGACGTCCTGAAGCACGAACCGCCACCACACGAAGTGACCCGAGTCGGTGCTCAGGGCCGCGAGGAAGGCGAGCACGGCCGGCAGCGCGAGGCCGTCGTTCAGGCCCGACTCGAGATTCAGCGAGTGGCGCACCAGGCGCGGTACGCGCGGGTTGGTGACGATGCTCGACGTCAGCACCGGGTCCGTCGGTGCCAGCAGCGCGCCGAGCAGGAACGACTCCGTCCAGGAGAGGCCGATCAACAGGCGCGCCGCCGCAGCCACGATCACCGTCGTCAGCGGCATCGCCAGCACGAGCTTGCGCAGCGGCAGGTGCCAGGCACGCTGGAGCATCTCGCCCTCGACCTCCAGGCCGTCGCGGAACAGGATCACGATCAGCGCCGCAAACGCCAGATCCTCGACGAAGCCCGAGCGTGCGCGGAAGTCGATCCAGTCGAGCCCGCCGTTGCCGAGCACGAAGCCGGCGAACACGAACAGCGCCGCCAGCGAGAGCATCGAGCGACGCGCCAGGCCGGAGGCGAGCGCCCCGAGCATCAGCAGCAGGCCCAGAACCGTGACTGTCGCCTCGAACGTGGGCATCGACCGCAAGCCTCGCATGTCCGCCCGTCGAGCCGCCGTTCAGCGCCGTCCGGTTGCTATCGGGTGCTCTCATCGGGGTATATTTGGCAACAGACCCAGCAAAGCTTCGGCAGAGACGAGGTTCGGTGATGGCAGCGAAGGACAGGATCAACAAGGCCGGCGAAGCCGCGCGAGCGGCGCAGCGCAACCGCTACCTGCAGCGTCTGCTCGAGGACGAGGAGCTGCGTGGTTCCCTGCTCACCGCGTACGGCGCGGCGCGCAGCGCGTACGGGCGCATGACCAACGGCAAGCCCGCCACGGAGGCGCTGTTCGAGGACAAGAAGCTCCAGCGCGAGCTGAAGGAGGCGGCCGACGCGTTGCGCAACGCCTCGAGCTCGCTGCGCGAGCCGCCAAAGCCTCAGCGCAAGGGCGGCCTCGGCCGCACGCTGCTGCTGCTCGCCGTCGCCGGCGTGCTGGCGATCGCGCTCAGCGAGGGCCTGCGCTCGAAGGTGCTCGACCTGCTGTTCGGGGCCGAGGAGGAGTTCGACTACAGCTCGACCACGGCTCCGGCGGAGCCCGCGCCTGCGAGCGCGCCCGCCGCTTAGCCCGATCCGCCCGCAAGGATGAGCGCAGCGGACGCAGTGACCCTGGGGACCGACGCCGCGGAGCGGGGCTCCGCGGCGGACGGCTCCGGCGAGGTCGGGGCCGCCGGGGTCGGCGGGCGCTCGCTCTCCGGCGAGAAGGCCCAGCGCATCGTCGAGGCGATGCGCCGCAGCGTGGCGCGTCGCGGCACGGCCGGTTCGACCTTCGACCACGTCTCGCGCGAGGCCGGCGTCTCGCGCGGCCTGTTGCACTACTACTTCGGCACCAAGGAGCAACTGCTCGTCGAGGCCGCCCGGCGCGACTGCGAGCTGCGCATGGAGCTGCTCGAGCAGCAGCTCGCCGGGGCGCAGACGGCCGACGACTTCATCGACCTGATGGCACAGAACCTGCAGGAGACCGTGCGCGAGGACCCCGAGTTCGTCACGCTCGTCTTCGAACTGTTCATGCTCTCGCGCCGCAACGAGGACATCGCCACCGAGTACCGCGGGCTGATGCAGCGCATGCGCGGGCAGGTCGCCGCGATGCTCGCGCTCGCACAGGGCGAGGGCATCCTGCGCCTGCATGCCGAGCCCGAGGCCGTCGCCGACGTGCTCTTCTCGCTCGGCGACGGGCTCGCTCTGCGCATGCTCGCCGACCCAGACCGTGATTTCTCAGCGACCGTCCAGGCAGGGATCGTCGCCGTGCGCGCCCTGCTGACCGACTAGCGACCGCCTCGCGCCCGCCGACCGACTAGCTTCAAGGCATGCCCATCTACGAGTACCGCCGCCCCGACGGGACGACGTTCGAGCTCCAGCAGTCCTTCAGCGAAGACGCGCTGGCCGTCGACCCCGACACCGGCGTGCCCGTCGAACGCGTGCTGCACCCGCCCGCCGTGCACTTCAAGGGCAAAGGCTTCTACAACACCGACTACGGCACGCGCAAGCGCCAGCGCGAGACGGCCGCAGCCGCCGAGGGCTCCTCCAGCAAGGACTCGTCATCTTCGAAGGACTCCTCCTCGAAGGAGGGCTCTGCGTCCTCGAGCGAGGGCTCGAGCTCGTCCTCTTCATCCGGCGACGGCGTCAAGAGCGAGAAGGGATCGAGCTCCAAGGAGTCCGGCAAGTCCAAGGACGCCAAGGCCGGCGCGGCGAACAAGAAATGACGCCGGTCCGGCCTGCTTGGCCGGAGGAGAGGGGCGGTCATGTTTTCCGGGCTTCGATAGCAATCGTATATACGGCGTATATGCCATAGCTACCGATGCGCGCAAAGGCGAACACGCCGCCCCGCCGCTTTATTCAACCGCCCCGTTCAGCCGCTCATGAACTGCGCCGCCGCCCCGCGGCGCTCCGCTTCTGAGACGCGCAGGCCGACCTCGCCGTCGGGCAGCGTCTGCACGCCTTCCGGCTTGAGCACGCGCGTGGGCGGCGTGCCCGAGATCGCCATCGCGCCGAACAGGCCGATCAGCGTGGGGCCGCTCATGTCGGAGATGATCGCCGGCGGCGCGTCCCACGCGATCCATGGAAGACGGAAGAAGCTCGACGGCGAGAGCAGCCGGTCCTTCATCGCGCTGAACAGCGCCTGCTGGTGTTCGGCGCGCTGCAAATCGGTCTGGTTGGGCGCGCACAGGTTCTCGCGTGTGCGCGCCAGCGCGAGCGCCTGCTTGCCGTCGAGGTGGTGCGTGCCCTTGGGCAGGCGCAGCGTGTAGCCGCCGTTTGAAAAGCCGCCGTCGATCCGCGAGATCACGCAGCCGCCCGTGTAGTCGACGCCGCCCATCGCATCGATCAGCTGCGGGAAGTCTTCGAAGTTGACTTCGACGATGTGGTTGATCGGGATCTCGAGGTAGCGCTTGATCACCGAGATCGACAGCGCCGGGCCGCCGAACGCGTAGGCCGCGTTGATCTTCTGCAGCCCGTGGCCCGCGATTTCGATCACCGTGTCGCGCGGGATCGACAGGCGCGCGTCGTGGCCGCCGCCGATCCGCATCAGCATGATCGAGTCCGAGCGGCTCGGCCCGGACGTGTTGGCGCCCGGTTCCTTGCTCCCCTTCGGACGGCGGTCGGAGCCGAGCACGAGGATGTTGTTGGCCGAAGTCAGCGGGAAGCCCGACGGGTCGAGCACGCCTGCCACGCCCTTCGGCGGCGCCGTGCGCTCGAAGTGCGAGCTGACCAGGAACAGCACGAGCGAGAGCAGCAGCCAGGCGAAGACCAGTCCGATCAGGCAGAGCACGGCTCGTTTGAACGTGAGCCGGCGCCACCAGTCGACGAAGCGCTGCGCTCGGCTACGGCCGGGGGCGACGATCTGACCGGGGCCTCTTGCACCGCCGCGCCCGCGCCTGCGTTCGCCGCCGCCGCCGCCCTCCTCGCCGCGCCGGCCCCGCGCGCGGCCGCGCTCGAGCGCTTCGCCCCGCTCGCCGTCCACGCCCGAGCGCGCCGTTGGGCCCTGCTGGCTCTCGCGCTCGCCGAACAGCCGACGGCGCGCGCGGTAGCGCGTGTACCTGGGCCGGGGCTCGCCCCGCCCAGGGTCTTGCTCGGGCGACATCAGGTGGACCCTATATTTGCGGCATGACCCCCGCGGAGGTCCTCGGTGGCCGGCTGCTCGTCTGCCCGACGCCGATCGGCAATCTGCAGGACGTGACCCTGCGCGTGCTCGACGTGCTGCGCGAGGCCGATGCGGTTGCTTGCGAGGACACGCGCCACACGCGCGTGCTGCTGGAGCGCCACGGCATTTCGGCGCCGCTGATCAGCCTGCACGAGCACAACGAACGCGCACGCGCCGGCGAGCTCGTCGCGCGCATCCGCGGCGGCGAGACGATCGCGCTCGTCTCAGACGCCGGCACGCCGCTCGTGTCCGATCCCGGCTTCGCGCTCGTGCGCGCCTGCCTTGCAGCGGATCTGCCTGTCGAGGTGCTGCCCGGGCCGAGCGCCGTGACGACGGCGCTCGTCGCCTCCGGCCTGCCCGCCGAGCGCTGGCGCTTCGTCGGCTTCTTGCCGCGCAAGCGCGCCGAGCTCGAGCGCCTGCTGATAGACGCCGAGGAGACGATCGTCGCCTTCGAGTCCCCGCGCCGGCTCGCAGCGACGCTCGGCACGCTCGCCGGGCTCGACGCCGAGCGTCCCCTGGCCGTCTGTCGCGAGCTGACCAAGTTGCACGAGGAAGTGCGCCGGGGCGCCGCCGCCGAGCTGGCGGCGCACTACGAGGCCGAGGCCGCCCGCGGTGAGATCGTGATCGTGATCGGCGCTGCCGAGGCCGGCGCCGCCTCGCGCGAGGATGCGCTCGACGCGCTGCGCGAGCTCGTCGCCTCCGGCGCCCGCCCCCGCGCCGCCGCCGGCGTGGTCGCTCGCATGAGCGGTCTCGGCGCCAACGAGCTTTATCGCGAGCTGATGCGCGAGCGCGCCGAGAGCTGAGCGGCGCGGGACAGTAGCCTGAGCGCGGCATGTCCTTCTACGTAACGACGCCGATCTACTACGTCAACGCCGCGCCCCACCTGGGTCACGCGTACACGACGATCGCCGCCGACGTGATGGCGCGCCACCATCGCCAGCGCGGCGAGCCCGTGTTCTTCCTCACCGGCACCGACGAGCACGGCGAGCCGGTCGCCGACGCGGCGCACGCGCTCGGCGTCTCGCCGCAGGAGCTCGCCGACCGCAACGCCGAGCGCTTCAAGGCGCTCGCGCCGCAGATCGAGGCGAGCAACGACTTCTTCATTCGCACGACCGACCCGCAGCACATGGCCAAGGTGCAGGAGGTGCTCACGCGTGTGCGCGAGAACGGCTTCGTCTACGAAGGCACCTACGAGGGCTGGTACTGCCCACGCTGCGCCGACTTCAAGGCGGAGAACGAAATCGACGAGGGCAACCGCTGTCCGATCCACCACATCGAGCTCACGCGCGAGCAGGAGGACAGCTACTTCTTCAAGCTGTCCGCCTTCCAGCAGCGCCTGGAGGCGCTGTACGCCGAGCGCCCGGACTTCGTGCTCCCGCGCACGCGCTACAACGAGGCGCTCTCGTTCATCCGCTCCGGCCTGCGCGACGTGCCGCTCTCACGCCACAAGCTGACCTGGGGCGTGCCCGTGCCGTGGGACGCCGAGCACGTCTTCTACGTCTGGTTCGACGCGCTGCTCAACTACTACAGCGCGCTCTCCTACGCGCCCGCGCCGGCGGGGCTGGCAGAGGACGAGTCCGCCGATCTGGTCAAAACCTTCTGGCCACCCAGCTACCACCTGATCGGCAAGGACATCCTGCGCTTTCACGCCGTCTACTGGCCGGCGCTGCTGATGGCCGGCGAGCTCGAGCTGCCCGAGCACCTGCTCGTCCACGGCTTTCTCTTGATGGACGGCGAGAAGATGAGCAAGTCGCTCGGCAACGTGCTCGACCCGTTCGCCGTGATCGAGCTCTTCGGCGCCGACGCGCTGCGCTTCTATCTGCTGCGCGACGTGCCGCTCGGCCAGGACGGCTCGGTCTCGACGGCCTCCTTCGAGCAGCGCTACGAGAGCGAGCTGGCCAACGAGCTCGGCAACCTCGCGAGCCGCACGATCGCGATGATCGAGCGCTACCGCGACGGAGCGCTTGCGCCGGGCGAGGTCGACGCGGCGCTACGCGAGGACTTCCTCGGCCTGTCCGAGCGCGTCTCGGAGTGCCTCGACCGCGCCGAGCTGACGCTCGCGCTCGATGAGATCTGGCAGCGCGTGCGGCGGCTGAACCGCTACGTCGAGGAACAGGCGCCGTGGCAGCTCGCCAAGGAGCCGAGCCGGGCGGCTGAGCTCGATCTCGTCTTGCGCACCCTCGCCGAGGGCATTCGCTGCGTGACCGTGCTGCTGTGGCCATACCTTCCGACGAGCGCCGAGCGGCTGCTCGCGGCGCTCGGCGCCCCCGGCCTGTCGCTCGCCGGCGCGGAGCTCGGTACGGGCGGGATCGAGCAGGTCGAGCCGCTGGAGCAGCTGTTCCCGAAGCACCGCGGCGAGCGCGAGCTCGAGTCCGGCGAGGGCGCGTCCGCGTGATCGACTCGCACACGCACCTCGAGCTGTGCGAGCCGCCCGACGCCGAGCTCGTCGCGGCCGCCACGGCGGCCGGCGTCACGCGCATCCTCACCGTCGGCATCGACGGCGCCTCCTGCCGCGCTGCGCTCGCCGCCGCCGAGGACTTCCCGCAGGTGTTTGCCGCGATCGGGCGCCACCCCAACGCCGCAAAGGGCTTCGACGGCGCCGATCTGGCCGAACTGCGCGCGCTCGCCGCGCACGAGCGCTGCCTGGCGATCGGCGAGACCGGCCTCGACTTCTACCGCGACAGCGCGCCGCCGCGCGAGGACCAGGAGCGCGCCTTCGCCGCGCAGATCGCGCTCGCGCGCGAGACCGACAAGCCGCTGGTGATCCACAGCCGCGCCGCCGAGCAGCCCACGCTCGACCAGCTCGCCGACGAAGCCGACGGCGTGAGCGTCGTGATGCACTGCTTCTCGATGCCCGAGCGCCTGCAGGAGTGCATTGCGCGTGGATATGCGATCTCGTTCGCGGGCAACGTCACCTACAAGAGCGCCGCCGAGCTCGCCGAGGCGGCGCGGCTCGTGCCCGAGGACCGGCTGCTGGTCGAGACAGACGCCCCCTACCTGACGCCGCAGGCGGTGCGTACCCGGAAGGGCACAGGCAGGTCGCCCAATCAGCCGGCTTTCGTCGCGCACACGCTCGCCTTCATCGCCGAGCTGCGCGGCGTGCCGGTCTCCGAGCTCGACGCCACCGTCGAGCGCAACGCGGCGCGCCTGTTCGGCTGGTGAGCGCCGTCGTGGCCGACGCACCCGTGCAGCCGAGCCTGCGGCGGATGCGTGACTTCGGCGTGCGCCCCGACCGCGAGCTCGGTCAGAACTTCCTGATCGACTCGAACATCCTCGGCGTGATCGAGCGCGCCGCCGAGCTCGACCGCAAGGATGTGGTGCTCGAGATCGGCGGCGGGCTAGGCGTGCTCTCCGAGCACCTCGCCGAGCGCGTCGGGCACGTACACGTCGTCGAGCTCGACGAGCGCCTGCGCGAGGCGCTGCTCGATGCGACCGGCGCGCACGCCAATGTGAGCGTGCACTGGGGCGATGCGATGGCGATCGACTTGGCCGCGCTTCAGCCGCCGCCGAACAAGGTCGTCGCCAACCTGCCCTACGGCATCGCCGCCGGCGCGATTCTGCGCACGATCGAAGAGCTGGGAGGCGTGCAGCTATGGCTGGCGATGGTGCAGCGCGAGGTCGGCGAGCGCCTCGCCGCGCAGCCCGGCGGCGGCGACTACGGGGTGCCGTCGGTGATCGCACAGCTCGCCTGCGACGTGCATGTCGTGCGGGCGATCCCGCGTAGCGTGTTCCACCCGGCGCCCAACGTCGACTCCGTGCTCGTCGGCCTGCGCCGGCGATCGGCGGCGCCCTCACCGCCCCTGCGCGCGCTCGTCGCAGGGTCCTTCGCCCACCGGCGCAAGACGCTTGCCGGCTCGCTGGCGATCTCCGGGCGCCTCGGCGCCGAGCTCTCGCGCGAGCGCGTGCGCGAAGCGCTGCTCGCGCTTGGCCAGCCGGCCGACGCGCGCGCCGAGCGACTCTCGCCCGAGGAGTTCCGCGCGCTGGCGGCGGCGCTTGAGCTGTGAGCGCTGCGGCCGGATATCGCGCGCTCGCGCCGGCGAAGATCAACCTCGGCCTGTTCGTGGGTCCGCCGCGCGCGATCGACGGGCGCCACGAGCTGGTCAGCGTGATGCAGTCGATCTCGCTGGCCGACGAGCTGACGCTCGAGCCGGCGCCGCCGGGGGCCGCGGCCGACGAGCTCATCTGCCCGGGTTTGCCGGGCGCGCCGGAGGAGAACCTCGCCGCGCGGGCGCTGGCCGCCTTTCGCGCCGCCACCGGCTGGGACGCGCCGCCAATGCGCTTGAGCGTGCGCAAGCGGATCCCGGTCGCCGCGGGGCTCGGCGGCGGCTCGGCCGACGCCGCGGCCGCGCTGCGCCTGGCGCGGCACGCCTCGCGGCTCGGCGACGAGCGGCTGCTGCACGAGCTGGCCGTCTCGCTCGGCGCCGACGTGCCCGCGCAGGTCGCGCCCGGGCGCTGGCTCGCCACGGGAGCCGGCGAGCAGCTGCAGGCGCTGCCCGACCCGCTGCCGTCGCTCGAGCTGCTCGTGCTGCCCTCCTCGGGGCAGCTGTCGACGGCCGAGGTGTACGCGACCGCCGATCAGCTCGGCCTGGCGCGCGAGCCCGACGAACTCGCGCACGCTCGCGTTCAACTGGTGCGCGCGCTCGAGCTCAGCGCGCCGCTGCCGGCGGCGCGCGAGTTGCTGCACAACGACCTGCAGCAGGCCGCGCTCACGCTGCTACCCGGGCTCGGTGAGGCGCTTGCCGCGCTCGACGACGCCGGCGCTGAGCTGGCGCTGATCAGCGGCTCCGGGCCGACCGCGCTCGGCCTGTTCGCCCACGCCAACGCCGCCGGACGCGTGCAGCGTGCGCTGCTCGAACTGTCCGATCGCGATCCAGTCCCGCTCGCGGCCAGCTCCGTCGGCGCGGCGTTCGGCGCTGTCGTAGAGCTGTAACGGCCCGTCCATGCGTCACAATCACGGCTTGGCACGCAACGACTTGAGCACCCCTTGAGCCGCTCGACCGTCAACGAGCTGGTCGCGATCTGCGCCGGCACGTTCGCCTTGGCGCTGTACGTCGGGCTGATCCTCGTGCCCGCATGGACCGCCTACACGCGCCTGTGGGAGCGCGTGGCGGCGACGTTCCTCTCGCTGTATGTGCTGGCCGTGCTCGTCGGGATCGGCGTGGGCGCGGCCGCAGCCGTCATCATCCTCTGGGTCTAGCGTGCCCGATTACGCGGCGCTCGATGCGATCACCGAGGCGGTCGAGTCCGGCGCCGGGCTGCCCGAGGTCGTGCGCGCCGCCGCCCGCGCGCTCGATGCGAGCCTCGCGGTGAGCGACGCGTGGGGGGCCACGCTCGCCGTCGCCGCGCGCTCGCCCGCCGAGGAGCGCGCTCTGCTCTCCCAGGGCGAGGGCGTCACGAGCATCCCGCTGCGCGTGGCCGACACGGTCGTCGGCGCGCTGCACATGCGCGCCAAGACCGAGCCGAGCGCGTCGATGCGCCGCCTGTTGGCGACGATGATCGCCTCCGAGGTCGAGCGCGTGCGCGCCCCCGAGCGCGCCTCGGAAACGGCGGCGGCCGACTTCCTGCGCGCCGTGCTCGCGCGCGAGCTGACCGATCGCGAGGAGCTCTTGGCGCGCGCCAAGGACCTCTCCCTCGACGTGCAGGAGGGGGCGAGCATGATCGTCGCGCGTGCTCACCCGCAGGCACCGACCGACGAGGGCTGGCGAGGCCGCGTGCGCGCCGTCGCCGAGCGCGGCGCGCGTGCCGTGGCGAGCCGCTCGATCGCGGCGCTGTCCGAACGCGACGGAGTCGCGGGCGCCGAGGTGCTGCTGCTCGTGCCCGGCGGCGAGGAGGCGAGCGCGGCGCGCGCCGCCGAGGTGATCCTGCGCGAGATGGAGGCTGGGCTCTCCGGCTACGTGTTCGCGCTTGGGCGCAGCCGCATCGCCGAGGACCCGGCCGACCTGCCGCGCGCCGCCAGCGAGGCGCTGCTGGCCGCCAACGTCGCCCAGGGCTCGGCCGACGGCGCGGCGCTGGCGTTCGAGCAGACCGGCGCCTACCGCCTGCTGCTGAGCGCGATGAGCGAGAACCCGACCGAGCTGCAGCGCTTCTATGAGGAGACGCTCGAGCCGCTGGTCGCCTACGACGAGCAGTACGAGACCGATCTGGTGCGCACGCTCGAGGCGTTCCTCGAGGCCGACGGCAACGTCGCCGGCACCGCCCAGCGCCTGTTCACTCACCGCCACACGATCTACTACCGCCTCGAGCGCGTGCGCGAGCTCTCCGGCCACGACGTCAGCTCGAGCGACGGGCGCGAGAAGCTCAGCCTCGGGCTGAAGGCGATGCGCGTGCTCGGCATCTCCTCGGCCGACGGGCCTGCCTCGGAGGCCGGCGCCGAAGGCGGGCGCGTGCCGCGCCGCTCGGGGCGAACGCCCTAGCAGTGCTTTGTTAACTCGCTGGTAGGGTTCGTTGGTTTGGCGCCGAACCTTCCTTGTGTCTGTCGATCTGAGGCGAGGAGGCATGATGGCGACTATGGCGGTAGCTGGTGCGGATGAGATGGTGCTCGATTGCCCC
>JBIOEW010000021.1:0-49755 GCA_044446425.1 Solirubrobacterales bacterium
CCCCAGGCAGTCCTGCTGCTCCAGCCAATCTTCAAGTGCTGGACCGGCCGCTGCAGCACCTGCCGGCAACCGATCGACCTCGACGACCTACCCCTTCGCCGGCCACCACAGAAGGAGTGATACTTAACAAAGCACTACTAGGCATCATAACCACGTTTTCGGGTCCCTCACGCTGATCCCTCGCGCCGAATCCGCGATCTTGGACGTATCTTGCCCCGCTTGACGATCCCGTATTCGTCGGACACACCAATCCTGCGCCTGGCACTCGCAGGTCCCACTGGCAGGCGCGGGATAGCCGGTGTCGTGGACAGCGGCGCAGACAGAACGCTCCTTCCGAAGAGCGTGGTGGGAGCACTGGGTATCCCTCCGGAGGACATGGAAGCTACACCCGCCGGATCGGGCGGCGCAGGCGGTGGATGGCTTCCCACCTGGGTCAGCCCATACGTGATCCGGGCGCGGGTCGTCGTTCCGTTCGACGAGCCTCGGGGTCTGGAGGCTTGGGGGCCGGAGATCGAGCTGAGGCCGGAGTACGCGGAGGACACGATCCCCCTCTTTGGTCGTGCCGATTTTTTCGAGACGTTCATGGTCACGCTCGACCAGCCTGGCGGTCAGGTCTTCCATCTGGACTATGAGCCGAAGGTCACGAGCCCAAACTGAGACACGCCACGCGGCGTCTCAGCCGACCGGGAACGTCTTGCCGGCGAGCGCGATCAGCACCTGCGCGGTGACCCACGCCGGCGTCTGCGCGCTCGTGCGCGAGTAACGCACGCTGCCGTTCGGCGCGATCAGGCTTTCCAGGTAGGCCAGCGGCGAGCGACTGCCCTTGCGGCGCAGCGAAGCGGGGTTGACGCGGGCCGCGATCAGACCCTGCGCCGCCCACGCCGTCGACTGCGCGTTCGATCCGCCGCCGTACTGCTGCGGGAAGCCGCCGTCGGCGCCCTGCGAGCGCGTCAGGTAGGCGACCGCGCGCGAGCGCACGCCGCGGTTGCGCGCGCCGGCGACCGCCAGCGCTTGCAGCGCCGCCCCCGTGTCATCGACGTCCGAGCGCGAGCCATGCGCACCGAAGCCGAAGCCGCCGTCGCCGTTCTGCTGGAGCTCGATCCAGCCCGCCGCTTTGCGGATCGGACCGTAGCTCGCCGAATGCCCGACCGCGCGCAGTGCGAACACGGCGAACGCCGAGAGGTTGACCTGGCGCTCGAACGAGCCGTCGCCGCCGCCCGCGCGCAGCACTTCGGCGACGAGGTTGCGCCCGGCGAACGAGTACGCCGAGGCGCCGCACGCGCGCGCCGCCAGCACCGTGCGCTCGACGTCGCCCAGGTTCGCCAGCGTCGCGGCTTCGCCGCGCAGCGAGTCCAGCAGCGAGTGGCCGTTGCGGCGCACGGTGGCCGGGTTGCGCCCGGCCGCGGCCAGGCCCATCGCCACCCACCCCGTGTACAGCTCGCTGCTGTGTTGCGAGGTGCTCGCGCCGTAGCCGCCGTCCGGGTTCTGCGCCGAGGCCAGGTAGCCGAGCTCGCGCGCGAGCGACGCCGCGCGCGCCGCAGGCGGCTGGGCGAGGCCGCCGGTCAGACCGAGGCCGAGGCCGACCGCGAGCCCCAGCGCCACGAACGGCCCCGAGGCGCCCAGCGCGCGCACCGGACGCGGAGCCGGGATCTCAGCGGACGGTTCGGCCGCCTCCCAGCTCACATCCATGCGCGCGCGCATGCGCGCCAACAGGCGCGCCAGCTCCGGCGCGAAGGCGAAGCCGAAGAGGAAGCTCGCGACCGTGTCGGTCAGGTCGAACGGCAGCGCCGCGCCGGCCGCCGCGAGCAGCGCCGCCGGCGTGTGGCTCGCGCCGATCGTCCATGTGTAGACGTTCATCAGCTCCTTCGCGCCGAGCGCCGCGAGCGCGCAGGCCAGCGCGAGCTGCACGCGACCCAGGCGACGGCCGCTGAGCGTGCCCAGCGCCGCTCCGGCCAGCCCGACGAGACCCCAAGCGGCCATCTGCCACGGCGTGTAAGGGCCCTGGCCAAGCACGAAGTTCGACGACAGCATGCCGAGCGCGCCGACGCTGAAGCCCGGCAGCGGGCCGAGCGCGTAGCCGACGACCAGCGTCAGCGCCGTGATCGGCTTGACGTCGGGCATGGCCACGAACGCGTCGCGCCCGAGCGCGGCCACGGCCGCGAGCGTCGCCACGACGGCGATCATCCGCGCCGACGGGCGCGTGCGCTCATACGCGAGCCAACCGAGCGCGAGCACGCCGCCGACGAGCAGGAACGAGGCCAGCGGCCAGCTCACGCCGGCACCGCCTCGGCCGGCTGCTCGCGCAGCAACAGCTCGGCGCCCTGCTCGGGCAGCAGCGCGCCGCCGGCGCCGCCGAGGATGCGCGCCGTCTCGGTCGCGAAGTACCAGCCGCCCGCGAGCAGCTCCGCCGTCGGCCCGTCGGCGATCACGCGGCCGTCGGCGAGCAGCACCGCGCGGCGCGCGCAGGCCGCCGCGAACTCGGGGTCGTGTGTGGCGACGATCACGGCCTGCCCCTCCCCCGCGCGCCTGCGCAGCTCCTGCGCCAGCTCGGCCTTGCCGCTGCGATCCATCCCGCGCGTCGGCTCATCCAGCGCGAGCACGGCCGGCGTCTCGCCGTCGGCCACGATCGCCAGCGCCAGACGCTGCCGCTCGCCGCCCGAGAGGTCGCGCGGGTGGCGCTGCGCAAGCTCCGTCAGCCCTGCCGCCGCCAGCGCCCGCTGCGAGGTCTCCTGCCCGACCTGCTCGTGGATGAAGTAGTCGCCCGGGTTCTGCAAGAGCAGCGCAACCCGCCCCGCCCGCTCGATGCGCCCGCGCGTGGGCGCCAGCAGACCGGCCGCATGGCGCAGCAGCGTCGACTTGCCCGCGCCGTTGCGCCCCATCAGCGCGACCGTCTCGCCTGCCATCAACTCGAGCGAGGCGCCGCGCAGGATCGCCGGTCCGTCGCGCAGCTCGTGCCACACGCCGCGCAGCTCGAGCGCCGGCTGCGGAGCGCCCGTGCGCCGGCGTCGCCGCGAGGGCTGCGGCTCGGGTACCGGATCGTCCGGCTCGGGCAGCAACCCGTTTGCGCGCAGCGTCGCGCGCGCCTGTCGTACGCCGACCGGCGCCGGGCTCAGCCCGGCCAGCGCGAACAGCTTCGCGCCCGGCGTCTGCAGCGCGGGCGAGTGCGCCGAGCTCCAGTTCACGAAGTCGGCCGGAGCGCCGTCGCAGGCGACGCTCCCACCGTCGAGCGCGATCACCCGGTCGGCCGCACTGAGGCAGCGCTCGAGCCGATGCTCGGCGAGCACGATCGTGGTCTCCCACTCCTGGTTGAGCCTGCGCAGCAGCCCGATCAGCTCATCGCCCGCGACCGGGTCAAGCTGCGAGGTCGGCTCGTCGAGCAGCACCACGCGCGGGCGGCCGGCCAGCGCGGCGCCGAGCGCCACGCGCTGCTGCTCGCCGCCGGAGAGCTCGTGCGTGGAGCGGTCGAGCAGCGCGTCGATGCCGAGCGCCAGCGCGACCTCCTCGACCCCGCGCGCCACCGCCGAGGCTCCCTCGCCGCGGCTTTCCAGCGCGAGCGAGAGCTCGGCGCGCACGGAGCTCGTCACGAGCTGCGTCTCGGGGTCCTGGAACAGCGCGCCGACAAACGCGCCGAGGCGAGCCGGGCCATGCTCGCGCGTGTCGAGCCCCGCGACCTCGACGCGGCCGGCGAAGCGCCCGCCGTGGAAGTGCGGCACGAGCCCGCACGCGGCGCGCAGCAGCGTCGACTTGCCGCAGCCCGAGAGGCCCGCCAGCAGGCAGAACTCGCCCGCGTGCAACTCGACGCTCACGTCCTGCAGCGCCGGTCGCTCGGCGTCCGGGTAGCGGTAGGTGACCTGCTCGAAAGAGATCAGCGCGCCGCTCACGGGTCGATCCCCCGGCGGTCGCAGAACGGCAGCAGCACGGCCGCGAGCAGCGCCGCGCAGAGCACGAGCGTGCCCGGGTCAAGCGCCATCTCGATCCGCGGGTAGGCGTCGAACGAGGCGATCCCCGCCAGGCGCCCGGCCGTCGCCGGCACGAGCACCGCCACCGCCGAGGCGGCGAAGGCGAGGTCGTGGCGCGAGAGCGCGCGGCGCGGGCCGCGCGCGCGTCGCGTGGCGCTGCGGCGCGAAGGCGCCGGCGGCGAGCCGGCGAAGCCGCGCACCTCGAGCGTCGCCGCCACGTCCATCGCCCGGTCGAGCGAGCCGCCGACGACGGCGCCGACCAGCGCGACCTTGCCCCGCGCGCCGCCCGGCGCACCGCCGGGGCGCGTGCGCTGTGCCTCGGCCAGGCGCTGGGAGTCGGCCGCGAGCACCGGCAGCATGCGCGTCGCGAGCGTCGCCGTGAGCGCCGAGCGAAAAGACAGGCGACGGACGATCCGAAGCAGCTCGTCCGGGTCGACGCACAGCCCGGCGAGCGCCGTGATCAGGATCAGCAGCGTGACCTTCAGCGCGATCACGCCGCCGTAGGCGAGCGCCTCGAGCGTCAGGTCGCCGCGGCCGAACGGCCCGAGGTCGCCGAGGCGCGCGAACACGGTCAGCCCCTGGCGGCTGACGAGCACATTGACGAGCACGATCGGCGCCGCCACGATCAGCGCCGTGCGCAGCGAGCGCGTCAGGCGCCCGCCTACCCGCGCCCCCCAGCCGGCGCCGAGCACGGCGAGCAGCAGCGCGAGCAGCACGAGCGGGTGGTAGAGGATCAGGGCGGCCTCGGTCAGCGACACGATCCACAAGGCGCCGACGCCCGCGCGCGTGGCGTGCAGCGGGCTGGCCAGGCGGCGGTAGAAGAACGAGCTGCCCATCACGCCCCTGGCCTCGGCAGCGCCAGCGTGGCTCCGCCAGGCGCAACGGCGACGGCGAAGCGGTTGCGCAGGCTCGCCGCGTCGAACGCACGTGCCGCCTCGTTCACGCCGCCGGCGTCGGTGCCGGTGACGGTCCACACTGGGGCTTCTTCGCCGCTGCGCGTGGCCGCGATCAGCCCGGCGGCGGCGCCGAGCGCCTGCGTCGAGCGCCCGCGCGCGTCGAGCAACGCGAGCGTCCGCCCGCCGGCGGCGAAACGCGCGTACACGCCGCTCGCCTGCGGCCCCTCCTTCAGTTCACGCAACGCCGGTTCGTTGGTCAGCTCGCCCCACGGAGCGACGACGATGCGCAGCGTCTGCTTGGCGCCGGCGCCGCTGCCGAGCGCCGAGACGCCGGCCGGCACGCCCTGCTCGCGCAGGCGCTTGGTCACGGTCTCGCACGCTTCGCCGCCGGCCTGAGCGCATTCGACGCGCACGGGCAGGCGCTTGCCTTCGAGTCCGTTGAGGAACGGCTGCGGGAAGGAGCCGACGACGGCAGGCACGTCGTCGGTCTCACTCCAGTCGTGGCGGTCCCACCAGATGTGATCGCCCGGGTGAACCTTGGTCTCCGCCGCGCCCTTGGCCGCCTCGACGCCGTTGACGTAATAGAACCAGTCGACGGGCTGTGAGCCTTCGTGACCGCCGGCGACACCGTCGACGCTCTGCACGAAGCCGCCCGAGTAGCGCGTGGCGACCTTGGCGTTGCGCGTCAGCAGGCTCATCACGGTCTCTTCGCCGCGCGCCTGCGGCGCGCTCCACGAGCGGATCTCAGAGGCGCCGAAGTCGCGTGTCACGAGCAGCTGCACGCCGCCCGGCGCCTTGCCCGCGCCCAGGCCGCAGCCTGAGGCGAGCAAGGCAAGGGCGAGCAGCACCGGCAGGGACAGCGCCGCGAGCGATCGCGCCGGCAGGCCCGTCCGGCGCCTTGGGCTCATCGCCCGGCTCGCCTCGACGGGCCTGCATCAGCGGACATAGAAGACGATCCTCGAGCTGCCGCGGGCAAGCGTCGTGCGGTTGCCGGCGGCGTCGGTGGCCTGCACGTCGAGCACGTAGCGCCCGGGCGCGAGCGCCGCCGGCAGCAGGTAGGAGAAGCTCGGCGCCGAGCCGACGGCGAAGTAGCTTCCATCGCCGCAGTGCGCGCGCTTGAAGCGCTCGGAGACGCCGTCGTAGGCGAAGCAGCGGCCGCGGTAGGAGCGGCGCAGCTTCAGACTGACCGAAGCGACGCTCGTGTGCGTGGCGATCGTGCCGCTCAGCAGCTTCGGCCCGCGCCCGCGCGGGTAGACGTGGCCGTCCTGCACGCCCGTGGCCTGCGCGACGACCGCATACGGGCCTTTGTAGGCCGCCGCCGCGCCGCCCGGCGCGGGCGTCGAGGCCCCGGACGGGCTCGTCGTGCCGCAAGTCCCGTCGTTGCCGTCGTGCACGCACACGCTCGTCTCCGTGCGCACCGACCCCGGCGCGGTGACCTGCAGCTGGATGTTGCCGGTCTGCGGAATCGCGAGCGTCGCGCGCCCGGCCGAATCAGTAGTCGCGCCGGCGCCGCCGCCGGTAACGGCAGCCGCGACGGCCGGTGAGGCGCCGCCGCCGGCGTTGTCGTAGGAGGTCACGGTCACGGTCACCGGCGCACCGCGCTGCGCGACCGCCGGGGCCGAGATGCCGAGCGGGTTGGGCGGCGCCGGGCAGGCACCCGTTTCGCTGAAGCATTCGGGGAAGAACAGGATGCTCTGGCCGGCTTGCAGTTCGCCTTCGCAGATGCCGGTGGACGCCGCTTTGTTGTCGAGCCAGAAGCTCCAGAAGTAGTTGGCCGCGGCTGCCGGTTCGAACGCGTGCGTCTCGCCGAGGATCGTTTCCACCGAGTAGCCGTGAAAGCCTTCGAACCATTCCCCGCCCCAGCTGCCGGCGGTGGCGCGCTCGAGCGCGCCGGCGGCGGTGAGGCCGCTGCATGCGTGGACGGAGTTTCCGTCCTTGACGACGGGTGTCGCATCGGTCGTGACTTCGGTCGGCGCCAAGAGCGTCTGGTTGAGGCCCTCGACGCGAACGGTCACGGTCGGTCCGGCGAGCGCCGGCGATGCTGCGGCGAGTACGAGTACGAGTACGGCGAGCAGCGACAGAGCGAGCTTCGGCGACGCGAGTAGCGTCGCGGGCTTTCGGGCACTGCGAGCAGAACAGGACATGTGAGCCAACCCCTTTCCACGAGGGCTTGTGGGCTTTCGGCCGGAGGCTGGTCTCCTGGCTCCCGGGCCTACCTGTTCCGCGCCTTCCCGAGCCGCGAAGACGGTCCCGGTGGCTGCGCGCTCTCGCGCGCCGCGGCTGGCATCCCCGGTCACAGTGGCGGGTCCGCGTCGGATTCGCACCGACTTCCCTTGACCACCGGCCGTTGAACGAGTGAAAGCGTACCCGATGGCGGACGCAGCGGGTGACTCGCGCGCGAGCGTCAGGACTTGCGCTCGACGGCGTCCTTCAGCCGGTCGAGACGAGACTCCCAGGCGGACTCGGTCTCGGCGAGCCACGTGCCGGCGGAGACGAGCGCGCCGTCGCGCAGGCGGTAGCGCACCTCGCGCCCGTTCCCCGGCGCGCGCTCGACGAGCCCGGCGTGGTCGAGCGTGGCGAGGTGCTTGGCAATGGCCTGGCGAGTGATCGGCAACTCGGCGGTGAGCGTCGGCACGGTCGTCGTGCCCTCGCGCAGCAGCGCCTCGATCATCGCGCGTCGCGTGGGGTCGGCAAGCGCGGCGAAAACGGGGCCGATGTCGTCGCTCAAGCGAGCACCCGCACAAAGCTCATCGCGAGCTGCGAGATCGGGAAGTCGGGCGGCACGCCGGGCAAGCGCATGGCGCTGCCCAACAGCCGCATCCTGATCCACCAGCCCTCGGGCGGCTTTCAGGGACAGGCGGCGGACATCGAGATCCACGCCAAGGAGACGCTCGAGCTGCGGCGCCACATAGATGAGATCTACGCGCGTCACACCGACCAACCGGTCGAGCGCGTGCACGACGACATGGATCGCGACCGTTACTTCACGGCCGAGCAGGCGCGCGAGTACGGCCTGATCGACCGCGTGATCTCCTCGCACGAGCTCAACCGCATGCCGACCGGCTTCGCCGGACGCGTGCAGGGCGGCGATTGACTTTCATCGATATCTATTAATTAAAAATCGAGCGAGGAATCGAGATCGCCGAGCGCCATGCGCTGGGCCTGTTCGAGCACGGTGCGGTCGACGATCAGCTTCCTGGCGGCGTCGAGGTCGTCGGAGCGCCCGAACGTGAGCGCCGCCTTGACGACGCCGTCCTTCAGGTAGAAGCTGGTGAAGGCGCCGTCCTGCAGCGAGCCGCGCACGATCTCCTCATCCCACTCATACGCGGGTCCGACGTACTCGAGCTCGCCCCAGTCGGCGAACACGGAGTAGAAGTACGGCACCTCGGTGTGCGCCAGCTCGCGGCCCAGCATGTTCAGCGCCGCCGTCTTGCCATGGTTGAAGGCGACGTCCCAGTGCTCGATGCGCATGTGCTCACCGCCGTGCACGGGCGACTCGTATTCGCAGATGTCGCCCGCCGCGAACACGCCTGGAGCGGAGGTCTCCAGGTAGGGGTCGCAGCGCACTCCTCCGCGCTTGCCGATCTCCAGGCCGGCGCGCTGGGCGAGCTGCACGTCGGGCGTCACGCCGGCGCCGATCACGACCGCGTCGGCATCCAGCTCGAGACCGGCGCGCGTGACGACCTTCGCGACCGTCCCCTCGCCATCGAAGCGCTCGAGCTCGTCGTTCGCGTGAACCGTCACGCCGTGCTCTTCGAGCAGTCGCTGGAAGAAGGCGCCGGCCGTCGCGCCGAAGCCGCGCTCGAGCGTATGCCCCTCCTGCATCACGATCGTGCAGCGTTTGCCGAGCTTCGTCAGAGACGCCGCGACCTCGCAGCCGATGTAGGAGCCGCCGATCAGCACGACGTGCTCGGCCTGCTTCGTACCCTCGCGGATCGCATCGGAGTTGCCGAGCGTGCGCAGGTAGTGGATCTGCTCGAGTTGGCAGCCGTCGACGTTCAGCCGGCGCACGTTCGCGCCCGTCGCGATCAGCGCCTGGCCGAACTCGACCTCGTGCTTGTTCGACAGCTTCGCCATGCGCGACTGCACATCGAGCGCAGTGACGCTCGTGCGCAGCAGCAGCTCGATCCCGTGATCCTCCCACCACCCGTCGGGGCGGAAGAAGGTCTCCTCGCGCTGCTCCTCGCCGCGCAGGTAGCCCTTCGTGCACTCGGGGCGGTTGTACGGCGGGTCCGGCTCGCGGCCGACCAGCAGCACCTCACGCTCGGCGCCTTCCTCGCGCAGCCAGCGCGCGCAGTTGGCCGAGGCCAGGCCGCCGCCGATCAGCAGGTAGTCGACCTTGCGCGTGGGCATGTCGCCACCATACAAAGACGGGCGAGCCGTGACACGCGGCGAGAGCCGATGGGGCCGCGGCACAGCCAGGGACAGCCCTGTCAAGTCGCCGCCGATCGATGCCATGATTCCCTCTCCCGGATTTCAATCAGGAGGACAAATGGCCGGTACGGAGGACACACCCAGCCCGGATGGCGACGAGCCGGATCCGCGCGGCAAGCTGATGCACGAAGTCGCCGAGCAGATGGACGCGATCGAAGCCGACTTCGGCGACGGCTACAAGATCGGGCGCGTGATCACGATCGTCGAGGTCACGGGGCCCGAGGGCGACGTCGGCCTGCGTGTACGCGCAGGGCAGTACCCCTGGGTCTCGCTCGGGATGCTCGAGTTCGCCAAAAAAAGCCTTGAAGCTTCGATGGCCGGTTAGGAGTGGGCTCGGCCCAGGCGGAACTGCTCGCGCTACAGCCCCGGCGGGTGGCGCACCGACCAGCGTGCCCACGTCGGAATGTGGTCGAGGATGCGCCAGCGCGGGCCATCTTCGTCGCGGTTGGGGCCGACGTCGGTGCCGTCGTGGCTCGTGTCGAGGCGCAGGCCGGCGATCACGATGAACGTGTGATCCGTCGGGCTCGTGGTCGAGTAGATCGTCACCCAGCGGCCTGGTCCAGGCTCGCCCCAGTGGACGTAGTCCTGCGCGAGTGGGTTGTCGGCGAGGATTTCTTTGATCGGCCTCACGCCCGAGCGATACAGGACATAGTTGACGGTGCTCGAGCAATCCTCTTCGAGGGCGCCGCGTGGATCGGGATGTCCGCCTGGGCCGTATGGCAGACCCTGTAGCTCGTTGCCAGAAACGAGCATCGCCTCCACGACAGCCGGGACACCCGCCGGAATCAAGGCCACATGCCCGTCGCCGGGAGCGAGCATCGCGCGCTCACCGGCGATGAACTGCACCGGCGTCGCAGTCTCGGCCTGCAGACGCGCGTCGGGGCCGGCCTGCGACGCCCCGTCTGCCGATTCGGTCTCGCCCGTGACGAGCGCCACGTCGGACACGCCCGAGAGCGTCGAGCCGCGATAGCGCGCCGCCCACGCCTCAACCTCCTCGACATACCAACCGGCGTGGTTGTAGGCGAAAATCGCACGGCGATAGTCGTGCGGCGCGCCCGCGTGCGTCAGGTAGTTGGCCGCCCCATAGATCGCGTCCGCGGCAGTCCAACGGTCGACCCTTCCATCGCCACTGCCGTCCACTCCATAAGCCGCCCACGTCGTGGCGATGAACTGCATCGGACCGCCGGCGCCGGCCGCGTTGGTCGCACCCTCGCGCGTGCACGAGCGATCGCCGTCGCGGCCGTGGTCGCACTCGACCTTGCCGATCGCGGCGAGGATCGACCAGTCGATGCCGTAGCGCCGAGCGGCTTCCTCGTAGAGACGGAGGTATTGCGACGGAATCTCCCTGCCGGCAAGAGCCGACGGCGGGCCGGCCGCAGCTCCCGCCGGAGTATCGGCGGCGCCGTCCAGGGACGCTCCCGTGACAGCTGCGACAGTTGCCAGCGCCACCAGCGTGCCCAGCAGCAGAAGCAGCAGCACGGACACACCAATCGCCGGCGTGCTCGTGGAACCCACTCGGGCTCGTCGGGCCCCGGCAAGCGATCCGGTCGTCAAGGCAAGTCTGGGCCGAGCTGGCGTTTGCGCCTGGCGGCCACTTCGCGGGCATCTCTCATGACATTCGATTCCGACCGCGCGCTTCCGCCGGGACGCCGCTCCGGACGGCGGGGGGTACTTGCATCGCCTGGCGTTGCGCCGGCCTGGCCGCGCGGGTCCCGTTCGTCGCGCGCCGTGCCGGCGAGGGTGGAGCTCCGTGCGATCTGGGCGACCGGCGAGCGCTCCCTGCGCAGCGCGAGCTCCCGATCGATCCGCTCCCGCGCCGCTCGTTTCTGGGCCGTGTGCAGCCGCTCGTATTCGCGCCGTCCGTATCCGGCGATCCCTGCCAGCGCGACGTAGCTGGGTTCGCGAAGACCTGCCACGCCCCGGCCGACGCCGCCGCCGCCGACCAGCCTCGACTGAGCGTCGAGGAACCGCTCGTGGCGCATCTCCGCCGCGGAGCTCCGCGGCGCGCCCGTTGCTCGCTCCTGCGCGTCGGCGCCGGCACCGCCCCCTTGCTGCTCGATCCGCTGCTCCCGCATCGCCAGCCGAGCCGCGCGTCGCAGATTGCCGGCGGCGAGCGCCTCTGCGCGCTGATCGGCGATCCGGCGTAGACGGGCAAGATCGGGGCGCTCGCCGAAGGACTCCTCCCCGGGCGGGCCTTGACGCCTTCGCTCGTCATCGCGGCGGTCGGCGGACTCGGGCGCGGAACGCGATGCGTCGCGAGCGACGCCACCGGACGAGGCCGCCACATCACTCACGAGCGCCTTTTTCGTCCCCGTCGCGCGGGACGGGGGCCTGCGCGGCGTGCGCGCGATCTCGCCCGCGAGCTCAGGAGCCGTCTTGTTACGCGCTCGCCCTTTCACCGCGCGCAAGCGCTCATACATCCTCGATCGCGCGTCGAGTGTTTCGCCGACGCGACGAAGCACGGGGCGCCGGCCGGCCGATCGTTGACTGTCGTGCCCGCCACCTGCGAGCTGCAGGATCTGATGGCGACGCGTGAACAGGCCCCACCAGAATGCCGACATCAGCAGCCAGCGCGTCCACCATCCGAGCGCTTCCAGATGCTCGAGGATCGCGAGGATCGCCAACACGACACCCAGAAGGAATGCGAACAGCAGCTTCGATACGACGGCCCCGAGCAGCTGGGTGGCCCACCTGCGAAAGACAGCACGGCCCGTCTCGCCGAGCGCCGGCGCCAACGTCGCTGCCGGGGCGAGCAGCAGATAGACGAGGCTGAAGATCGCCGCGCCGAGCAGTCTCAGCGCGAGAAAGCAGAGCAGCATGAGCATTCCAAGAACGCCCGCGGCGATCAGCAGCAGCCCTCCGACCCTCGACCACGTCCCATGATTGGTCCGGAACTCGGCGGGCGCCGCCGCTGGTCCATGGCAGTCGGTCGCCGTTTCACTGCGGCAGATCGCGCGCAGCAAGGAGCTCGGGTCGTTGATCGCGTTGCGCGCCGGACCGTTGGGCGGCAGGGCGAGGAAGATCGCGCCGTTCGTACGCGCCGCCCGCAGCAGCCGCGCGCTCTGTTCGAGCGCTCTGGCATCCGAACCTCCCCCGCCCGGGCAGCCCGCCGATCCCGAGGCGCCTTTGCAGCCAACCCCGTCCAGCTCTGAGCCGGCGAGCGCAAGCGCTGCCGCGTGTAGTCGTGGATCGAACCGCGAGGGATTGCGACACCAGTCGACGTCGCCGAACTCCAGGTAGCACCACGGCACTTCGATCGCCGTTGCGAAGATGAGGCCCATGCTGAGCGCCAGCGCGCCGCCGGGATCGTCGGGGCTGCCGCGCGCGGTCACCGCCAGCGTTCCAACGCTCGCTCGATTGGCCCACGCGCCGAGCGCGCCCACGGTCCCAGTCGGGTCGACCGTCATCCAAAGACCTCCGGCCATCATCGCCAGGGCGAGCAGCGCTCCACCGACGCTCTCGCCGACTCGGCGCCGGATCAGGCCCTCGTAGGCGCAGATCACCGAGGCGATCGCCAGCGCCAAGGCGAGCCAGGGCATCGTGATCGTCGCCTGCATCTCGTGCAGACCACGAGCCACTCCCCTACGAAGCGAATCGCCCTCGAGCAGATCGATCGTGAAGCACCACTCGAGCATCACGACCAACGCGTGCACGGCCCACACGAGTGCCATCCACAGGGGCGTCACGAAGAGGTTCTGCACGATCGCCAGCAGTTGCGCCGAGCTCAGCCCGAGCAAGCCCGTGTCGATGTGGACATCGATGCCGAAGTTGCCCGTCGGCGCCGCCGCGCCGACGAAGCCCGACGTTTCGCAGTTACGTCGGCTCGACGGCGAGAGCGACTGCCCGCCCGGCGCGCCCGCGCAGAGCGGACTGCCAAGCCCGTTGCTCACCAGCGGATCGGTTTCGGCCTCGGGCGAGCCGCCGGCCTGCGGTTCATCGCCACCCGAGGTGCCGGCGACGGCACTCCCGAGCAACGGTGGGCTCCCCGGCGCCCGCGCCGTCGGCGACGGAGATGGGCTTCTTGCGGGCGAGCTCGACGAGTCTGCGCGGCGGGCCGTCCGCGCCGGCGCGTCGGAGCGGAGCGCGCGCGAGCGTTGCGAGGGATCGCCGGTCGGCCGCGCCGTCTGTGCGCCCGCGACCGTCGCAGGGGCGAGCGCGAACGTAGGTGCGACCGCGATCGAGGTCGCGACCGTCACGGCGAACCGCCGACGAGCACAGCTCAAGGCCGAGGCGGGGTGGTCGAGAACGCCTGCAGCAGGGACGGAACGACAACGTCGACCTGGATCGCCTCTACGCGTCCGCGATGGTCGCGAAACAGACAGCGACCGGCCTCGAACTCGAGCAGGCTCTGGCGCAGGCTTCGCTGCTCCGGATCGAGCCCGAGCAGGGCCAGCGCGCGAGCCGCCTCGGCCTCGGAGCGCATGCCGAAGACGAAGGTCGCCCCGAGCAGGTTCTCGAGCGACTCGCGATCCCCCATCAGGGTGTCGGTGACCAGTTGTGTACTGATAATCGGCACAGCCAGCTCGGAGCGGCCCATCCGCTGCAGCGATACCAGCAGGCCGCGCCCCGCGGGGTCGCCGAGCAGGCGCCAGCCCTCGTCGAACGAGAACAGCTTCAGGCGATCGCGTTCCGCGCCCATCAGATGCACCGCGAACATCGCGATCAATCGCACGATCTGCTCGCCGATTCGCTCCGAATGTGAGTAGTCGGAGCGTGGGGTTCCCGGCTCGGGCCCAGGCAGGTCGCGGATCGGTAGATACGTGACCTGTCGCAATCCGATCGGAGGCAGCGACACGCCTCTGTCGGCAAACCCGAGCTGGGTCAGGCCCGAGCGCGCGTAGACCTCGAGCGCCTTGCCGACCTGCCGGTCGACCGCGTCCCCCTCCTGCAACGCTCGCACGACCTCGCCGCAGGTCGGACGGGCCATACCGGTCACCCGATCCACGGCGGCGACGAGCGCCGTCTCCCAGCTCGGCTCCGCTCGGCTCGGCAGGAGGTCGCGCAGAAATGAGACGGTCGCATCCTGGCGCAGGTGCGAGGGCGCGATGCGCAGCGGGTCGAGCATTCCCCGCAACGCCGGATCGGGCCGCAGCGTCAAGCACTCGGTGTGCGGCGCCACCTCATCGAGCAGATGGAAACGATGATCGCCCTTCGGGTCGCAGTCGATCACGCGCGCTCCCAGCAGGAAGCCCTCGTACTTGAGCTTCTGGTCGAGCGTCGTCTTGCCCGATCCCAGCGCGCCCACGCTGAGGATCGTCGTGTTGCGATCACCGTCAGACCCCGCGCGAAGGTTGAACTTCACCGGCTGCCTGGAGCCGGTGAGCGTGTGGCCCAGGTAGAAACCGCCGTGCGAGCCGACCTCGTGCGTCGCCGTCGGCATCATCGCCGACACCTGCTCAGTGGTGAACGTGTCGTCATAGCCCGCGAGTCGCGTTCGCTGGGCGGGGAGGTGCTGCAGGAACAGCTGAAGCTGCTCGCCCAGCGGGCGGTAGAGGCGGACCTCCCCGTACGCCCGGCGGCACATCTCCACGCGCTCCTCGAGCGTCTGCTGATCTGGGGCGGATACAGCGATTGCGAGCGTGGCCCGCAGGAGCGGCGGGCGGCTCGAAGCCTGGAGGTGGCCGAGCAGGTCGCGCGCTTCCTGGGACCGGGCGTAGCCGAGATCGGTCACGCCCTGCTCGCCGTCCGACTCGGCACGCACGATCTGGTCGGCGTCCTGGATGCGCCTGCGCGCGATCCGCAGGGCCAGCTCGTTGGGCAGGAAGCGAGCGTTCAGCGACAGGTCGATCCCGAACGGGAGGCTTTCGGGGGCCGCGAACATGAGCTCCGCACGCGAGCCCGGGAATTCAAGCTGATCCGGCACGGCGCCAAGGACGAGATGCGCCTGCCAGCTCGTGCCCTGCTCGGACTCGACCCGCAGGAAGCGGCCATGGTGCTCGACGTGGCTGTCGCCCCAGCGCAGCACGTCCCCCTCGAGCGGCGCCAGCACAGCCTCGCCGTTGCGCTCGAAGACCAGTGCGCGCGGCTCATGCAGCCCGTCGACCTGCGGCTCGCCGAGACCGCGACAGAAAGCTCGCCTGACGAGCCACTGAAGCTCGACGCCCCGGGCAGGTCGTGCGGGCAGGAACTCGATCAGTCGCGCGTGGGCCTGGTCGGCACGAACGCGAACGCGCTCCAGCTCGCGGGCCTTGAGGAATGCCGGATCGCGGAGCGCGAACGCCTCGCTGAGTGCCCGCCGCCAGTCGCCCGGCTTCCGTTCGACCGCTTTGGAGACGTAGCTCGCGACGTCGCGCTCGGGCTCGCGCAGACTCACGAGCACGAACAGCGCCGGGCTCGTGGAACCGAGCTCGGCAAGCCTGCGGACATGGTCGCGCAGATAGCTGCGGCGCGCGCTCGTGTGGGGCTCGCTGCGCGCCGGCGCGCCCACTTCTTGCTCGAGCTCGGCCTCGTAGCGATCCGGCGACGGATCGCACGCAAGGCGCAGTATCTGCACATCCGCCTCGAGCGTCTCGAGCGCGCCGAGCAACGCGAGGAAGCGCGCGCGCTTGTCGTCCTCGTCCAGCCACTGGTAGGACGATGGCTTTATCTGAAACGCTGCCCAGGCGTCAGACAGATCCTCGGCAAACACGCAGTTGCCGTATGTGAAGCGGATCGGAGCGCGCATCAGCCGACGCTCAGCTTGGCTATGCGATCGAGCACCACCACCTCGCCGCGGGTCGGACGCTCGACGCCGCGCAGCTCGCGTAGCGTTAGCTCCGGGCGTAGCCCAAGCGACACCAGCGGCCCTCGCCGCAGCCGGCGCTCGTGCGCGACGGCGACGAGCAGCGCACCCGGGCCGCGGTAAAGCAGTCGCCGCATGCGGTGGTCCGAGCCGTCGGGAATCATCAGCAACGGCGGAGGCCACCAGATCGCGACAGTGGATCGACCCGATCGGCAGCCGCGCATGAGGCCGACCCTCCGGCGCGGGCCGAGGCCGCAGGCCAGCACGGCACGCGCCGCCAGATGGAACGGGCGACCCTCGATGCGGACGACCGCCAGCACCGCCGAGAGCGTTCCGGGCAGTGCGAGGTCCCGCACGTACCACGGCACCACCCGTGCGAGGAGACTCGTCGGCGGCAAGCGCTCGAGGACCAGCGCCGCCAGCAGCAACGCGATGAAGTACGCGATCCCACGCAGCGGTATGCCTCCGGGGTTGAGTCGCAGGCGGTCGATCCGATAGATGCGGCGCTCGAGGTCGAATACGCGACGGTAAGAGCGGATCACCATCACTGTCCACCGAACAGTGAGCCGACGGTGTCACGCAGCAGGCTGACCCCGGCGGGGGTCGCAAGCAGGACCGAGACGATGCCCACGGCGAAGACGCCGGCCGCCTCCTTGAAATCGCGGCGGAAGGCGAGCACGGTCGCCGCCACGGCAAAGGCCAGGCCGATCAGGCTCATCGCCACCGCGCGCCCCGTGGCGCCGGCCTTGGCCGCCGCTGCTTCGAGCGAAGAACCTTCGCCACCGCCCGCCGCTTGGGCTTGTTCGACACCGCCGGTCCGCGCCGAGACTGCCGCTGAGGCCGCGCACGGCGAGAGGGCCGACAGGCACACAGCGAACGTGATCGATGCGAGCGCCAACGTGCGTCTGCGCGCCGGCCGAAACAGAAGGCGCCCGCCGCATCGCTTTGGCTTTCCTCCGAGCCCATTCATTGGTTGGGGTCCATCTCCAAGGCCGATACCTCCCATCGACCGCTGACGTCGGCGACGTCCAGTTCGTAGCCGAGCGTGTATCGCGCTCCGCGAACGTCGCGGGCCTGAACGACGGCAAGCACCGAGCGCCTGTCGCTGGACCAGCCGAGACTCTGCATCGTTTCCAGCGTCAAGGCGTTGCGGGGCACGGCGACATGCGCACCTTCTGCAAGATCGGCGGCGAGCTCGTCCGGCGCGGCCGCCAGGTAGTTGCGCAGGGCGCGCGTCACGACGGCGGCGAGACCAGCGTCGTTCACAGCCGGCGCGTGCGCCGGGAGCTGCGCGCCTCTCTCCGCCGGCGCGCCGACGAAGGCCGGATAGCCCGACAGGGCGAGGCTCCCGTCGGACATGCGTACGACGCTGACCGCCAGATATAGGAGACCGGCGTTGTCGGTCTGCGCCGCCACCGTGTAGACGTGTGCGCCGGGGCCCGGCTCGCGCTGCTGCACAACTTCGGCCCAGGCAACCTGCTGAGTGCCGTCTGTCGGCAGCGTCACACCTGCGTCGAGCGCCATCTCTGAGCCGGTCATCGGCCCGAGCAGTCGATCGCTCGCCTGAGGATCGTCTGCATTCCAGGTCAGATAGCGGCGCACGAACAGGACCGCATAGCCTTCGGCGCCACGATCGGCGACCGGCGGGCTCGGCCTGACAGTCGACGCGACTCCACCTCGCGGCGGGAAGACGGCGAAGCGCACGCTTGCGATCAGCCCGGCGCAGGCCACCGCGCAGAGCAGCCACCGCAGCAGGCTCTGCCTCACGCGAACGCGCCACAGAGGCCTGCTCGTGATGGTGATCGCACGGGCGCTCAGGCGCGGGGTCAATCCCCGGTCACCGCTCAAAGCCGAACTCCCCGTGACCCGCGCCGGCCGGATCGCTCGAAGCGACCTTGGCCGTCGCCTGAGCGCGACCGTCGCCGTCGCTCACGGGCCCGCCCGCGCGCGAAGACTTGGTCCCGGCGACTCGATAACCCTGAGCGATCAGCGCTGAGGACGGAGCGGCGCCGACGCTGTTGAGCCGGACTTTCGCACGCCGTCGAACCGACGCCTTCCGCCGCCCGCGACGAGCATCGCCAGAGGCGATCGCCGCCCTCCTCTGTCTCGCACGTCCGCCGACTCCCGTCTTGCGTACGCGTCGAGCGATATGCAGCGGAATGACACGTGGTGTCGTGATGCCGGGAGTGGTGTTCGCGCGAGCCACGCGCAGAGCGGCCTTGCGCCTGCCGTGTGCCGCCGACGCAAGGTTGAGCGCCAGTACGAGACCAAGCGCGCCGGTCCCGGCGACCAGCGCGGTCCCGAAAGCGAAGCGAGCGCCGAGGGCGCCGCGGGCGGTAGAGGGCCAGGCGTGCACGCCCGCGGGCAAGTCACAAACGACGGCCGCCCGCGTGGAGCCCTCTCGCGTCGGCTCGACGGCGTGCTCCCCGAGCGCGAAGAACTCATCCTCGGTGTAGACGCGAAAGCGCTGCTTCGGCGGCCAACGCCGAATCACGCGAGCGGCCGGGTGCCAAGCGGGGAGAGACCCGGCCCCCGGCCGCCTGCGCGCGAATGGGCGTCGCCGTGCCGTCGTCGGTCCAATCGACGGCCGGCGTCCCTGTCGGACAGACCTATGTTTGGGGGGTGAAGTAGCCATAGGTCGGTCCTGCGTTCTTCTCCGACGCAGCCGGCTGCGACGGGACATCGGACTCGGCCATCGACTCGCGCAACCTCGCCCGAGCTCGCTGTGCGATCTTGCGGTACTTCTCGCGCGACCAGTCGTTTCGTTCGCAAAACCGAGCGCATGACTCGCCGGACAGCTGCGAGGCCAGGACGAGCCGCTGATCGACGCTCAGTAGCCCAACGAGACAGGTCACCCGGCGGAGCTCATCGCGCAGAATCACCTGGGTGTCCACTGCGGCTCGTCGGTCGACGATCTCGACGCCTTTGCCGGCGATCGCAGCGAGTGTCTCCGCCCGCTCGAGCGCGGCCTGGATCGGACTGCGACCACTCAGCGCGCGGCGCCGGTCCCGAGCGCGCGAGAGGAAGCGCAACTCGAGTGCGTTGGCGATGTGCGGCCTATCGGAGAACAATCCGCCGGCCTTGACCTGGGCGATCAGCTCGAGTGTCGCCTGGCTGAAGCAGTCCTCGAGATCCTGACGCCGCAGTCGATGGCGATGTACGCGCAGCAGCAGCTCACGCTTGGCCAAGGCCACCAGCGCGACCTCCTCGCATAGGTCGCGTGCGCGCTTACCGCTACTGTCCGCAAGCGACCGCTCGTCGCCGACTCCTTCTTCCTCGCATCGGGTAGACACGTACTCATGTCGCAGCTCATCGCGCGCAGACCCCCCTCCGAGTTTCGCCGCGGCGGGACGACGCGCGTCGTCGTGGGCCGTTTCGCGAGCGAGCGCATATGAGCCTCACCGACCAGCTCAACGCGCTCGACCGCCGCCAGCAGCGAACTCCGGGCATCCGCTTCATCGCGGCCGTGTATAAGAAGTTCGGCGACGACCAGGCCGGTCAGATGGCCGCTCTGATCTCCTACTACGGCTTCGTCTCGATCTTCCCGCTGCTGCTCGTGCTCGTGACGGTGCTCGGCTTCGTGCTGCAGGGCCACCCCGAGGATCAGAAGAAGATCCTCGACGGCACGCTCGGTCAGTTTCCGATCCTCTCAGACCAGCTCAAGCTGCACTCGCTCAAAGGCAGCGCCGTCGCGCTCGCCATCGGCGCCGTCGGCTCGCTGCTCGCCGGGCTGGGCATCACGGGGGCGACGCAGAACGCCTTCAACCGCATCTGGCACGTGCCGTTCAAGAGCAGGCCCAACTTCCTCTTCGCGCGCCTGCGCGGGCTCGGCATGCTGGCGATGCTCGGCACGATGACCGTCGTCTCGACGGCCGCCGCCGGCTTCGTCGGCACGAGCTCGCACGCCGCGGCCCCCGTGATCGGCGGCGTGCTGATCGCCTTCATCGTCAACCTCGCGCTGTTCATGACCGCCTTCAAACTGCTCACAGCCGTCGATGTGTGCTGGCGCGACTACCTGCCTGGCGTGATCGTGGCCGCAGTTCTCTGGCAGCTGCTACAGCACCTCGGCGGCTACTACATCGACCACGAGCTCAAGCACACGCAACCGCTCTACGGGGTCTTCGCCATTGTGCTTGGCCTGCTGGCGTGGCTCTACATCGGCGCGCAGCTCGTCATCTTCGCCGCCGAGATCAACGTCGTGCGGGCGCGCAAGCTGTGGCCGCGGAGCTTCTTCTCCGAGCCCCTGCTCGATGCCGACAAGCGCGCGCTGACATCCTCGGCCGAGGTCGAGGAGCGCGTCGAGCAGGAGAGTGTCGAGGTCAGCTTCGATGAGGCCGCTGCGCCGCCGGAGACAACGCCCGATCGTTGACAGCCCTTGCCCTCGCTTGATCGGCGAGGGCGAGGCGAAGTGGCAGGGTTCCTAAACCCCAGCCCGTATTTCGAGCAGGTTGCGCCGAACGACCCATTCGGGCTCGCGCTCAACTAGCGCGATGACGTCGGCCGATCGGAGCGGGGGCGGGCCCGCGACGCCACCGCGACGCCCACACGACGAAGGAGTTCGCGAACGCGATCGCCATAGACCAGGATGAAGCTCCGCCCTTCCGCCTTGTAGAAGCCGGGCGGCGGCGTCGCGGAGAACCCGCGCGGAGGGCGCGGTCGAAGTCGATCCTCTGGGGGTTCGTCGGTGATCATCTGATGCCTTATCTGTTAGTCGATGATACTAATCGTCTGCAGTACGACCTCGACGGCAAGCAACAGGCATCCACGCGTCAGCCAGTCTGCCAGCCCGTCGAGTACGCGACGGTTGCGATCGAGTCGTGGCTCGATCCAGCCGCACGCCGCGCGATAGCCCTCGGCGACCTCGACGGAGTGTCGGTCGTCGCTCTCGGCGATCAAGCCCTCGCCGCCGAAGGACAGGACGAGATCGCGAGGTATCAACACCCAGATCGCGCAGCCTGAGCAAAGCACAAAGGCAATCGTCGCGAGCACGGCCCAAAGATCGGGTGGATGTCCGCCGATGCGGGCGCCCAGAAAAGACCCTGCGATCGATGCCGCACCGAGCACGGTTCCTGCCGTGCTGCGCATGCTCGAAAGCGTCCGCTCCTGCTCAGCGAGCGTCCTCGTCGTCAGCTCGAAGCTCAGCCGCTCTATCGAATCGTCCATCCCGTGCTTGTACATCCGGCTTGGGATACATCCGCGTGCAGCAAGTCGTCTCTACGCAGTCCAGACAGGTGCATGCACCTGTCTGCGAAGGGCCGCATGCGGCCCTTCGTTCCGGCGGCGCATGCGCCGCCGGCGGGGCCGCACATGTGCGGCCCCGGGCAGACCCGCATGCGGGTCTGCCTCCCTTGAGCTCGACCGGAACGAGAATATTTGGCTCCAGCAAGCCATTTGCGACATCACTTTCAGGTACTTGCGCACGCAACCACCCCGCGCTATACTAACTAAACTTTCGTAAGCTCATATGGAGCAATAACTTATGCCTTCTCCCGCTGACAGTCCCCAGACAGAGCAGACCCAGCCCAAGCAGGTACTGCGGCTGATCCCGCTCGACGACACCGTCGTGTTCCCCAACATGGGCATCACGCTGACCATCGACGTCGGCGACGACGAGCGCGTCGTGCTCGTCCCGCGTCACGAGAACGAGTTCCTCGAGGTCGGCACGATCGCCGAGGTGACGGAGCAGATCCGTCTACCCGGCGGCGGCCGCGCCGTCGCCATCTCCGGCGAGCACCGCGCGCTGATCGGCGCCGCCCAGACCGGCGCCGGCGGCGAGCTGCGCGTCGAGGTCGAGGAGCGCCCCGACGAGGTGCCCGTCGACAAACGCACCCGCGAGCTCGAGCGCGAGTACCGCGCCGTGGTCGAGGAGATCCTCGAGCTGCGCGGCGACGACGGACGTATCGCCGCCTTCCTGCGCGCCATCGCAGAGCCCGGCGCGCTGGCCGACTCCGCCGGCTACTCCCCTAATTTGTCATACGAGCAGAAGGTCGAGCTGCTGCGCACGATCGACGTCGCCGACCGCCTCGCACTGGCCGTCGCTCTACAGCGCGAGAGCCTCGCCGAGCTGCAGGTGCGCAAGCGCATCCGCGAGGACGTGCAGGAGGGCGCCGAGAAGCAGCAGCGCGAGTACTTCCTGCGCAAGCAGATGGAGTCGATCCGCAAGGAGCTCGGCGACGACGACGCCTCCGTGGCCGAGGAGTACCGGGCCAAGATCGAGGAGGCCGAGATGCCCGAGGACGTCGAGGCGCAGGCGCTGAAGGAGCTTGCCCGCCTCGAGCGCATGGGCGAGCAGACCGGCGAGTCGAGCATGATCCGCACCTACCTCGACTGGCTGATCGCCGTGCCCTGGGGCAAGCGCTCCGAGGAGCGCCTCGACCCCGTCGCCGCGCGTGGGGTGCTCGACGCCGACCACGCCGGCCTCGAGGACGTCAAGGACCGCATCACCGAGTACCTCGCCGTGCGCAAGCTGCGCCAGGACCGCAAGATCGAGGCCGACCCCAAGTCGGGGGCGATCCTCACGCTGATCGGTCCTCCCGGCACCGGCAAGACCTCGATCGGCGAGTCCATCGCCCGCGCCACAGGCCGCGAGTTCGTGCGCATGTCGCTCGGCGGCGTGCGCGACGAGGCCGAGATCCGCGGGCACCGCCGCACCTACATCGGCGCGCTTCCTGGCCGTCTGGTCAGGGCGCTGCGCGACGCCGGCACGATGAACCCCGTGATCCTGCTCGACGAGGTCGACAAGGTCGGAGCCGACTGGCGCGGAGACCCCTCCGCGGCGCTGCTCGAGGTACTCGACCCCGCGCAGAATCACTCCTTCCGCGACCACTACCTCGACGTCGAGCTCGACCTCAGCCAGGTCCTGTTCCTGGCGACGGCCAACGTCGCCGACACGATCCCCGGCCCGCTGCTCGACCGCATGGAGGTGATCCGCTTCGACGGCTACACCTCCGAAGAGAAGCTCGCCATCGCCAAGGGCTACCTGTGGCCGCGCCAGCGCGACCGCAACGGCCTGCGCGAGGACGAGGTCGAGATCCCCGATGACGTGCTGCGCACGATCATCGGCGAGTACACGCGCGAGGCCGGAGTGAGAAGCCTCGAGCGCGAGCTCGGCACCGTGCTGCGCAAGACCGCCACGCAGATCGCCTCCGGCAAGGCCGAGGCTCCCGTGAAGATCGACCTCGACGCCGTGCGCGACGCGCTCGGACGCCAGAAGGTCTTCCAGGAGTCCGCCGCGCGGACCGCCACGCCCGGCGTGGCCACCGGCCTAGCCGTAACCGGCGCCGGCGGAGACGTGCTGTTCGTCGAGGCCACCGCCATGAAGAACGGCAGCTCCGGTGGAAACGGCCTGGTACTGACCGGGCAGCTCGGCGACGTGATGAAGGAGTCGGCCAAGATCGCCCTCTCCTACGTGCGCGGGCACGCCGAGGAGCTCGGCATCGAGCCCGGCGCGTTCGAGAACAAGGAGTTCCACGTGCACGTGCCCGCCGGCGCGATCCCCAAGGACGGCCCGAGCGCCGGCGTGACGATGGTCACAGCGCTCGCCTCGCTGCTGTCCGGGCGCCCCGTCAAGCACACCGTCGGCATGACCGGCGAGGTCACGCTGCAGGGTCGCGTGCTGCCGATCGGCGGGCTCAAGCAGAAGGCGCTTGCAGCTCACGCCGCCGGCCTCACCGACGTGATCCTGCCCGAGCGCAACCGTGGCGACCTGGATGAGATTCCCGAGGAGGTTCGCAAGCAGATGAGCTTCCACCCGGTGATGACCGTGCAGGAGGTGCTCGACCGCGCTCTGGAGCCCGCCCGCGATGTCGCGCACGCCTAACCGCTGTCAGCCCGTTCCGCAGGAGGTCCGCCAGACGGCGGACCTCCTCGAGCGGCGCTGGCAGCTGTCGATCATCTACGCCGCCCTGACCGGCGCCCTGCGCTTCAACGAGTTCGCCGAGGCCGTCGCCGGCATCTCCCCGAGGATGCTCTCCGAGCGCCTGCGCGACCTCGAGGGCGCCGGGCTCGTCGAGCGGACCGTGATTCCCTCCAGCCCGCCCACAGTCGAGTACCGACTGACAGATCGTGGGCGCAAGCTGGGGCCGATCATCGACGCGATGCGCGCCTACGCCGGCGAACCCGTCGGCTGAGGCATCGCCCGACTGCGCGTCGGCCGGGCACTCGCGCCCGTCGCTCTCCGACCGCTACCGAGCAGCCGGCCCCGCGAGGCTATTTCGTGAACACGCCCCACGCTCCGCCGCCGATCAGTTTCAGTTCCGATTTGGCCATCAGGGTCGTCGCCGCGCCGAACGCTTTCAGGCTCTCTTTTACTTCTTTCCGCGCTTCCCCTTCTTCGATCCATGCCGTTGCGATCGCTTTTTCCGGGAAGTTGTATTCGTTCGTTTCTGCTTCGGCCGGTTCTTCTTCGGACTTCACAGCTTTTCCGCCGCTCCAGGCTTCACCGGCGAACGTCCCTTCGAAGCTCGTTTCTTTGAATTTGCACAACATGCCAATGAATTTCGATTTTGCGACAGTGACGCCTTTGACGGGCGAGAACGACACCAGCAGGCCTTCGCCTTTTTTCGCTTCTTTGTTCGAGAACGCCAACGGCGCTCTCAGCGGTTCCGTTTTGATCGCTTTGCCTTCCACTTCACAGCCCGCGCCGTTGCCTTCGACGGTGCAGCCTTCGAAGTTGAACGTCTCTTCGCCCGTCGCCCCGCTGAAGAACGCTTTTTCGATTTTCTGTTTCGTGCATCGCACTTTCACAGTTTCTGTCGAGAAGATCGATTCTTTGGCCGATTTCCCTTCGACTTCGCGCGTTTCGCCGCTGGCGAGCGCTTTACCTTTGATCTTGATGAACGGCCGATTGACGCGTGTTTCGTTTGAGCCCGTCAGCAGTTCCAAGCCCAGGCCTTCGAGAGCTCGACCGATCGGCTCGTAGTACGACCTGCACGTTTCGCACGGTTCACCGTTGCATTTTTCAATCGGACCTCGGCTTTCGAGCCCGTCAACGCGGAGCGCCGGTGGTTTCAGCGATTCGTTGATCCACGGTCCACCGCTGTCGCCCCCTTCGCCACAGGCTCGGTCTTCGACGAGCCCGTTCGTGCCTTCGAATGTGACGCTTTCGTTGAGGACTTCGCCGCATTGTTCGCCTGAGCTCGCTCCCTCGTGACAGTTGGTGAGACCTTTGACGCTCGCTTCTTCGCCGTCTATCTGAAAAGCCGTTTCTTCTTTGTGGCCCCAGTTCACCGTACCGGCGAAGACCGGGCTGTTCGCGGCTTCCGTCCAAAAGCCCGGTTCGATTCGTATCGTCCCGTAATCCCCGGTTTCATTGTTGACCGATTGGGCGCCCGGCCCAATTTCTTCAGTCACCTGTTCTGGTTTCGTCGCAGGCGTCGACGAGTACCACGCTTTGTTGATCGTTCCCGCGGTGCAATGGCCGGCGGTGAGCAGATACGTTTCGCCTTTTTTGCCGGCCGGCGTGCCCATCGGCCCGGCCGTGCAGTATGTTTTTGGTTTGGCCGCTTTTTCGGTCGTGATCAGGGCGCCTGAGGTGATCGGCTTCGTGCAGTAGGCCTGCGCTTTTTTGAATGGAAGCGGGCACGTCGCAGGTTTCGCTCGCGTCGTGATCTGAAGCTGCGACGAAGGAACGATTTCGATCGATACGTTGGCGTCGGCTGTCGATGCGTCGTGTTCGAGCGCACGGCGTTCCCCTGGAGCAACGTCGGAGCTGAGCTTGATCGACACCGCGCTGCGCGCGGCGTCGATTCCGCTCATCGCCTGCCGGCGAGCGAACAGCGGCGCGAGCCGGCGGTTCCAGGCGTGCTGCACTGCGAGCAGCTTGGCGCGGGTCGATCGCACGGGCGAGTACACCACAGACGCCTCCGTACCCGCCGCCGCCACGATGCCTTCGGCTTTTTGCCGGGTCGCCGGGGAGCTGACGCCGACGTGGAGCTTCGCCGTCTTGGGATCGAACCAAACGCCGGCGAACGCCCCGCCGAGCGCTGCTTCGAGGCTGCGGACGAGCTGTGTTTGCCCGATCTCACCCTGCACCGCGAGCGCTTCGCCGGCGCGTGCCGGCGAGAGGCCTTTGCTCATGAGCAGCCTCATCGAGCGGTCATACATCGAACTCGCCGACACCTGGACCCCAGCGGACGCCGACGGCCCCGCGATCCCCCAGTCCGGGAGCTGCGCGTAGGCCGGCGACGCCGACGTCGCGATAAGCGCGCCTGCGACAACACAACCGGATGTGATCTTGCTGAGCTTCATCGGAGCTGTCCCCTTGCGCGGCGACCGTTTCGCAGTTGCGACCGCGTCGCGCGCTTCTACCGCACTCCTGCATAACAGGGACGGGCCTCGGCGGTCAATGAATTCGCGCGATCGTCTCTGACGCGAGAGCGTGGCGGCCGGCTCGACGGGCGCGTGCGGCGGCGCCTTACGACGCGCCGGCCGTCTGTGCCCCTGCCGGCGCCCCGCGCCAATCGATCTCCGAGCTCGCGCCCACCAGCTGCCCGCCCGCGCAGCTCTCCGCATGGATCTCCTCTGCTTCCTTGCGCGGGTTGCGGATGCCGGCCGCGCCGACGATGCCGCCGAGCGCCACCAGCGCCGCGGCGATCGCCAGCCCGAGGTGGAAGCTATGCAGCGACGCGCCTTCGGCGGCGACTGTCACGGCATGCGCCTGCGCCGAGGGCATGCCCTTGATTTCCGGGCGCCCCAGCGGCAGGCGCTTGGCTTGCGCCACAGCCGCACGCGCTGCGGACCCGAGCGTCGTCCCCGCCAGGCGATCGTCCAACGAGGAGGCAAACGACCCGGCGATCGCCGCGCCCACCGCGGCCGTGCCAAGCAGCCCCGCGACGCGCGCGATCGCGTTGTTGACGCCCGAGGCGATGCCCGCCTCCTTCTCCGAGCCCGCGAGTACAGCCGCCGTCAGCGGCGCCACGGTCATCGACAGACCCAGCGAGAAGATCAGGAGCGGCGGCAGCACTTCTGCGACGTAGTCGGCCTTCACGCCGGTCATCTGAAACAGCAACAGCCCGCCCGCCGCGACGAGCGGTCCGACGCCCATGAAGAAGCGCGGACCGAAGCGATCGGCAAGCGCTCCGAAGCGGCGCGAGAGGAAGAACATCATCACCGTCGCCGGCAGCGTCGCCAGGCCGCTCTTCAGCGGCGAGTAACCGCCGATCTGCTGCAGGAACAGCACGAGGAAGAAGAACAGGATCGACAGCCCCGCATACATCGCGAACGTCTCGATGTTCCCGGCCGAGAAGTTGCGCCGGCCAAACAGCAAGAGCGGCAGCATCGGGTCCTTCGCGCGCGACTCGTAATAGACGAACAGCGCCAGCAGCAGAGCGCCGGCGAGCAACGACCCGGACACCGCCGGGCTCGACCAGCCCAGCCGGGGCTGCTCGATCAGCGCGAACACCGGGCCGCCGAGCCCCAGCGCACACAGCAGCGCCCCCGGATAGTCGACGTGCCTACCGCCGCTATCGCGCACCGCACTGCGCGGGATCGCCGACAGGATCAGCCACACACAAGCCGCCGCCAGCGGCACGTTGATGACGAAGATCCAACGCCACGATGCGATCGCCAGCAGCTCGCCGCCCGCCAGCGGGCCAAGCACCCCCGCGATCGCCCCCCACGCGGTCCACGTGCCGATCGCCGCGCCGCGCTCAGAGGCCGGAAACGTGTTGACGATCACCGCGAGCGAGCTCGGCACGAGCAGCGCGCCTGCGACCCCCTGCAGCGCGCGCGCCGCCACGAGCACGCCGATCGACGGCGCCAGCGCGCACAGCGCCGAGGCCACGCCAAAGCCCGAGACGCCCAGCGCGAATACCCTGCGCTCGCCGTACAGGTCGCCCAGCGAGCCGCCCACCAGGATCAGCGACCCCAGCGTCAGCAGATAGCCGTTGACGACCCACTGCTGTGCCGCCAAGCCTCCGCCCAGCGCCCGCTGGATCGTCGGCAGCGCGACGTTGACCACCGTGCCGTCGAGCAGTGCGATTCCTGAGCCGAGGATGCACGCCACCAGCGTGACGCGCTTGACCTTCGCCTCGCTGCCCATTCGCATCCTGTCACCGTACCTCCAGCGCGGTGCCCTCCGCGCCTCGCACGGCGGCGCCGCAGGCTGCGCCGCCGGACCGCGCAGATGCGCCGTGCGGCGCCGCGCCGAGCGCGCCCGTCGGGCACGCCTCTGCGCTGAGTCGTGTAGCCCGCCCGCGCCCGCCCGCCCGCGCCCGAAGCGAGCGCAGCCGCGTCATCCAGCCGCCTCTTGCACCCAGGAGAGCGACGCGCCGCTCCTCAGGCGGCTCGTTCGTCAACGCCCGAGGCGGGACCCCGCCAACAGCGTTGGTGGGGTCCCGCACTCAAGGGCTACACCACAGCTCGCTACGTCGCCATGATTTCCGAGAGTTCGCCGAACGTCAACGTCTCTGTACTCGCAAGCGCGGATTCTTCAAAGCTGCCACTTTTGTTCGTTTCGGTGATTGCTTTGATTTTTTCGCCTTTTTCGTTTTCGTATTCAGTGAATTCCTGTTTGCCGCCTGACTGTTTGCAAATGATTTTGAACGCCGTCGTTTTTGTGTTGACCGGTTCCACCGGGCAGAGCGTCGAGCCCTTGACGATCAGTTTGATGAAGGAACATGCGATCGTGACTTCTTTAGCCAGCGTCAGCTTCTCGCCCGCTTTTAAGGACGCTTTGCTGAGCCAGACCAGTTCGCTGTTCACTTCGGTTTCGATGTTGCCCCCTTTCGCGCCCGAAGACGTGCATTTGACCCCGAACGGACCCGTGCATCCTTCGAACGTGACTTTGGATTTGTCCGTTTTCGCACCCGTGATTTCTCCTGAGCCGGAGTCCGTTTTACACGACACATTTTCTTTGCTGTGCGTTTCGAACACGCCGGATTCGCTTTTGACGGTGAATGTCCCTTTGCCCGGTAACTGTTCGAGTTCCGCTGCCGAAGCTGCCGTCGCCGCAATCGCACTCAGCGCAAGCGCCGAAACGACAGCGAACATAATCGTCCTGATTCGGATCGTCTTCATTTTTCGTCTCCTTATTAGAGATGCAGAAATGACCCAAAGCACCTAATGGTGCTTGCACGGGCCAGAGCGCAGTCTTCGAGTCGCAAGTTCACTCCTTGCGACAGAACGTCACTCAGACTGCGCGGCAACCATAACGACCGGGCACGGAATTGAACACCTTTGTCTCCAAATCGCAGCGTGGCTGCCCCGAGGAGCTACGCGATCAGGCCGCGGCCCGCGACTCACGGGCCCGCTAAATCGGGACGGCCGGATTCGAACCGGCGACCCCCTGCTCCCAAAGCAGGTGCGCTACCAGGCTGCGCCACGTCCCGTCACAGGCGAGTCTAGCGCCAGCTCTCGCGCGCTCTGTGCATCCAGCCATGCAGCCGTGCCCGCAGCAAGGTGTCGTCGACCGCAACCGTGAGTAGGCCGTGCGGCGGCCCCGGAGGCTGGTCCTCCCCTAGCTCCGCTGCGCCGGAGCCACGCACCCGGATCGCACGCGGCTCTGCGCCGATCGCCTCACCCCAGAAGCGCCGCAGCTCCTTCAGGCTCTGGCCGGGCTCGCACTGCAGCGAGAGCAACGGCGCCCTGTCGGTCAGCCTGCGCAGCCAGCGGCTGACCAAGCGCATCACGGCCGGATCGGAGTTGGTCAGTGCCACACGCGTGCGGTCGCGCTGCTCCCCCTGCACGAGGTAGATGCAGACGAAGTCGCGGAAGGTCGGCTGCGCCGAGAGTTCCTCGAAGGTCTCGAGGGCTTCGTCGTAGGCGGCCTCGCTATGCACGCGCGAAACGACCTGGCCGCAGCGATGCTCTCGGTCGCCGCGGGCTTGGGGCCCTCCGCCGCGCAGCGGTAGGTCGCGCACCCAGTAGTAGATCGTGCTGCGCGGCAGCGACAGTCGCGCGGCCAGCTCGTCGACCGTGAGCTGCTGCTCGACGCGCAGCGAACGCGCCATCTGCCGGAGGTACCGTGCGTGAGCCATACGAACATATGTTCGCATACGACGCCCGTCCGTGCGTACTGCTCACCCAGGTCCCAGATTTCGCTCCACGACTCGGATTCCGTGATGACCACAGCCTCACGCGAGCGTCCCGCCCCACCCCGCTGCTAGCCTCCGCCACCGCTCATGGCAGACGTCCAACCGCTGCGCGCGCTCCATTACGACCCGGCCGTCGCCGGGCCGCTGGCGGACGTCGTGGCCCCGCCGTATGACGTGATCGACTCAGGCCAGCGGGCCAAGTTGATCGAGCGCTCGCCGTTCAACGTCGTCGTGGTAGACCTGCCGCGGGGCGAGCCGGACCCCTACGAGTCGGCGCGCGAGCAGTTCGAGGCCTGGCAGGCCGAGGGCGCGCTGGTGCGCGACGAGCAGCCGGCGATCTGGGCTCACACCCAGGACTACGTCGGGCCCGACGGCGAGCGACGCACGCGACGCGGCTTCTTCTGCCGCGTGCGGATCGAGGGCTACGGGCCGGGCCGCGTGCGACCGCACGAGCGCACGCACCCGGGTCCGAAGGAGGACCGCTTGCGCCTGACGCGGGCGACCAAGGCGAACATCTCGCCGATCTTCTCGCTCTATTCGGACCCGACCAACGCCGCCTGGAGCGCCCTCGCCCCGGCGACCGAGCAGGCGCCCCACGGCGAGGTGACCGACGCCGACGGCACCCTGCACCGGCTGTGGCGCGTGGCCGACCCGCAGGCGATCGCGGCCGTGCAGGCGGCGACGCGCGACGCCGAGCTGTTGATCGCCGACGGGCACCATCGCTACGAGACGATGCAGGCCTACGCCGAAGAGGTCGAGGCGGCCGGCGCGCCGCCGAACGACGAGCACCGCTACATCCTGATGTGTTTGGTCGCGCTGCAGGACCCGGGATTGACGGTCTTCCCGACCCACCGACTGGTCAACAAGCTCAACAACGATCGCAGGGCGGCGCTCGCGGCTGCGCTCGGGCGCGACTTCGAGATGCGCGAGGTCGCCGCCGATCAGGTCGCGCCGAGGCCCGGTGACGGCCCGCTCGAGCTCGGCTACGTCAAGCACGGCGACGAGCGCGCGTATCGCCTCGTGCTGAGGGACCAGAAGATCGCCGACGAGGCGCTGAGCGGCCATTCCGAGGCCTACCGCCGGCTCGACACGGGCATCCTGGAGACATTGCTGCTGAAGGGCGCGCTCGGGCTCAGCGACGATGACATCTCCCACTTCAACGGCCTGTTCTACGCGCGCGACACGGACGAGGCGCTGCGCGTGGTGCGCTCAGGCGAGTACGACGCCGCCTTCTTGATGCGCCCGACCCCGATCGAGCAGGTGCGCGACGTTGCGGCCGAGGGCGAGAACATGCCGCCCAAGTCGACCTACTTCTTCCCTAAGCTGCTGACCGGCCTGCTGTTCAACCCGCTTTCGTAGGCGGGCTCGCGCAGTACCATGTAAATGAGAGTTCTCTGGGGGTCTTCGAAAGGAACGAAATGGGTGGATCGGACGGGCTCACACGGATGAAAGCCACCGCGCGTCGCGACGGAGGCGGCTTCAGGCACACCGTCCAGGTGCGCGACCATCAGCTGACGGTCGACGAGCCGCTGCATGTCGGCGGTCTGGACGCCGCCCCCAGCCCGCAGGAGCTGCTCGCGGTGAGCCTCGCATCGTGTACGGCGATCACGATGGAGATGTACGCGGCCCGCAAGGGCTGGGAGATCGGCCACGTCGAGGTCGACGTCGAGTACACCCCGGCCGAACGCGGCTGCCCGACGAAGTTCGAGCTCGTCACGCGCCTGCCCGACGACCTGCCCGAGGATCAGGTGGAGCGGCTGCGGGTGATCGCCGCGAAGTGCCCGGTGCACCGTGTGCTCGACGGTGAGGTCATGTTCCTGGAGCGCCTCGAGCGCGTCCACATGGCCGCCTGAGGCGACCGCCGAGGCGCTTGCGGTACAGGCGCGACGCGCTTGCCCAGAGGCACACCCGACCCGAGCTGGTTCGCCGCGAAGGACCCCGCCGAGCAGACGCCGGCCGCGGTGCTCGTCCCGCTGTTCCTGCACTCAGATTCGCAGGCGCCGTCGGTCGTGCTCACGAGGCGCCGCGCCGACCTGCGCCGCCACGCCGGCGAGATCTCGTTCCCGGGCGGGCGCCGCGACGAGCAGGACCTCGACCTGCACGAGACGGCGCTGCGCGAGGCCGAGGAGGAGATCGGCCTGCCACGCGAGCTCGTCACGCCACTCGGCGAGCTGCCGGCGATCTCGACATACGCGACCAACTACCTGATTCATCCGTTCGTCGGGCTGATCCCGCCGGGGCAGAGCTGGCGCGTCTCGCCGCGCGAGGTCGACGTCGTGCTCGAGCTGCCGCTTCACGACGTGCGCGAGAGCCGCACGCGCACCGAGATCGAACGGCGCGGCTTCAGCTTCGAGGTCGACGCCTACATCCTCGACGGCAACCTGATCTGGGGCGCAACGTTCCGCATCATCGAGAACCTGTTCGAGCAGCTGCAGGCGGACGCCTTCGACGACGCCCGCCTGCGCCTGCGCTGACCGAGCGTTAGCTCGGCTGAGGGACGATGCGAATGTAGGGGCGCGGCTCCTCCCACCCGTCGGGGTAGGTCTCCTTGGCCTGGTCGTTGGAGACGGAGCCGGCGATGATCACCTTCTCGCCCTGCTTCCAGTTGACGGGCGTGGCGACCTTGTGCTTGGCGGTCAGCTGCAGGGAATCGATCACGCGCAGCACCTCGGCGAAGTTGCGCCCGGTGGTCATCGGGTAGACGAGCACCAGTTTGAGCGTCTTGTCGGGCGCGATCACGAACACGTTGCGCACGGTCTGGTTGTCGGCCGGCGTGCGCACGGCGACATCGCCCGAGGTCTCGGCCGGCAGCATGCCGTAGAGCTTGGACACGTTGAAGTCGTCATCGCTGATGATCGGGTAGTTGGGGGCCGTGCCCTGTGTCTCCTCGATGTCCTTGGCCCAAGCCTCGTGATTCTCGAGCGCGTCGACGGACAGGCCGATGATCTTCACGTCGCGCTTGTCGAACTCGGGCTTGGCGTTGGCCATGTAGCCGAGCTCGGTCGTGCAGACGGGCGTGAAGTCCTTGGGGTGCGAGAACAGCACCGCCCAGGAGTCACCGATCCAGTCGTGGAACTTGATCCGGCCCTCGGTCGTGTCGGCCTCGAAGTCGGGGACTACGTCGCCAAGTTTCAGCGTCATTTATGTCTTCCTTTCTCGACAGGCAGCCGTCTCGGACCCCCTCAGGAGCGGTTGGCTGGCCTACCTCGAGATAAATCCTGTCAGCTTTACAGGGATTGCCTGAAGAATAGCGGACGGGGCTCGGCGGCCGGGCCGTGGCGGGACTCTCGCGCCGCCCGTGGCGGCATTCCCGGGAGGTCGCCGAGGCGGCTAGGTCTCAGGCGTCCAGCCGGACAGCTCCGACCAGACGTCGCCGCCCCGTGAGGCGGTGCGCACGGCCGGCGAGCGCCGCGTCCAGATCGCGCCTGCGCTCATGCAGATGCAGCCGAGCAGCGCCAGCCAGGCGCCCTCGCGCAGGGAGAGCGAGATCAGCTCGCCGACGGGCGAGGGCCGGTCGATCATGCGAAAGACGATGCACGCGGCGCCAAGCAGCCCGAGCAGCGCGAGCGGCACGCGGTTGGCCTCCGAGGAGGCCGAGGCGGGGCCGGCGAGCGCGAGCAGCGCGATCAGGATGCCGAGCCCGGCGAGGATCAGCAGCACGACGTTCAGCGTGCTGAGCGCCTGGTGCGCGCTGAGCGAGAAGAGTTCGTGGTTCACAAGACCCGTGAGGCTGGCGTGGAGGCTGCCGAGATGGCTCTGCAGCGCGGCGTTGCCGTACTGCGCGGTGAACTGTTCGCCGGCCCGCTCAGCGGTGGCGATGCCGCGGGCGGTGAAGCTGACGCCATACCACGGGAGGAACACGGAGACGGCGAGCAGCACAGCGCCGAGCGCCGCGACGAGCAGCCCGTATGTGGAGCGCGATTCCCCCGGAGCTTCCCCCATTGCACCCACCCCATCGGCCGGCGAGCGCGCTTGCTTTACCGCCGCACAGAGAAGTCGACGCTCAGCGCGCCCCGCCGAGCAAGCCGGCAACGGCATCGCATGCCGCGGCGATCCATGCAGCGTCTTCCTGGTCGTGGCCGTCCCCTCCGTTGCCGCCGTCCCCTCCGCTCCCGACGTCCGCAACGCTGGCGCCCTCAGGGCGAGCAAGCACAACAGCGGGGATCGCATTGAGCTCGGTCAGCGAGCGGAAGATCCCGGCACCGCCGGCGAGCAGCTCGGGCGATGGGCGTCGCTCGGCAGGCTCGTCCGAGTCTCCGGCGCGGGCAGGCACAGCCCACGCGTCGTAGACCAACCCGCGCGCGGTCGTGTCGATCGCCTGAGAGAGGAAGAACTCCAGGCGCGAGCGGTGAAGCGCGTCGAGCTCGTTCTCGCTGCCGCGGGCGCAGGCGAGCATCCAGCAGGCGACGGTCACGTGCTCGAGCGCGCCGCGCAGTGTGGCGAGGCGGTCGGGCGTGCCGATCCAGCACTGGGCGCCGGTGGCCTCGATCGCGGCGCGCCCGGCCTCGGTGCGGGTGGTGGCGCGCACGGCGTAGCCCCGCTCGACGATCCGCTCGGAGAAGCGACGGCCGCGACAGCCACCGCCGACGATCAGGATCCTGGCCATGCGCCGTCCACGGCGCGCCATCTTAGGGAGCGGCGTGGCCTATGATCGCCGCCGGGCCCGCGAACACAACGGCAACCCCCTCGCGGCGGACCGCCGCAGCCGCCGAGCCCGCCTGCACCCATGGACAATCCGGACACCCCAGTGACAGACGACGTCGTGACGATGGAGAAGATCGTGGCGCTGTGCAAGCGGCGCGGCTTCATCTTCCCGTCGTCTGAGATCTACGGCGGAGTCGGCTCGACCTACGACTACGGCCACTACGGCGTGCTGCTGAAGTCGAACGTGAAGAACGAGTGGTGGCGCTCGATGATCACCGAGCGCGACGACATCGTGGCGATCGACTCGGCGATCCTGCAGCACCCGCGCGTGTGGGAGGCCTCGGGCCACCTCGAAGGCTTCACGGACCCGCTGGTGGACTGCAAGACGTGCGGCAAGCGCTTCCGCGCGGACCATTTGATGGAGCTGGAGTGCGGGCGCAAACCGTCCAAGCACCCGGGCGAAGCGGAGGAGTGCGAGCTGACGGACGCGCGCGACTTCAACCTGATGTTCGAGACGACGATCGGCCCGGTCAAGGAATCGGGCTCGGTCGCGTACCTGCGCCCGGAGACGGCGCAGGGCATCTTCATCAACTTCAAGAACGTGTTGCAGTTCGCGCGCAAGAGGCCGCCGTTCGGCATCGCCCAGGTCGGCAAGTCCTTCCGCAACGAGATCACGCCGGGCAACTTTATTTTTCGGACACGTGAGTTTGAGCAGATGGAGATGGAGTTCTTCGTGCCGCCGGAGGAAGCCCAGCACTGGTTCGAGCACTGGCTCGCCGAGCGCGAGCTGTGGTACACGAGGCTCGGCATCCGCCCGGACCACCTGCGCCTGCGCGCGCACGACGCGGACGAGCTCTCGCACTACTCCTCGGGCACGAGCGATGTGGAATACCTCTTCCCGGCCACCGACTCCGTCGGCGGCGCCCGCTGGTCGGAGCTCGAGGGCATCGCCAACCGCGGCGACTTCGACCTGTCCCGCCACGCGGAGTTCTCGGGCGAGAAGCTCGAGTACTTCGACCAGCAGAGCGGCGAGCGCTACGTGCCGCACGTGATCGAGCCGGCGGCGGGCGCGGACCGCGCGACGCTGGCGTTCCTCGTGGACGCCTACGACGAGGAAGTCGTCACAGGGGAGGGCGCGGGCGAGGGCGAGCTGCGCACGGTGCTGAGGCTGCACCCGCGCCTGGCGCCGGTCAAGGCGGCGATCCTGCCGCTGCTCAGAAAGGACGGCCAGCCGGAGCTCGCGCAGGAGGTGCACCGCGCGGTCCGCGGCGTCGTGCAGGCGGAGTACGACGAGGGCGGCTCGATCGGCAAGCGCTACCGCCGCCAGGATGAGATCGGCACGCCGTTCTGCCTGACGATCGACCACCAGAGCGGCGAGGATCGAACGGTGACGTTGCGCGAGCGCGACTCACTCGAGCAGGAGCGCATCCCGATCGAGGGGATCGCGCAGGAGATCGAGCGGCGCGTGACGGCGCCGTGGCAAACACCAAAGCTGGCCTAGGGCGAGAGGCCAAGAGAGGAGCGGGATGGACTTCGAGCTGACCGACGAGCAGCGCCTGATCAAGGACACGGCGCGCGAGTTCACGGACAAGGAGATCGTCAAGCAGTCGCGCGAAAACGCGCGCAACCACCACTTCGACGTGGAGATGGTCGGCAAGGTCGCCGCACAGGGCTATCTCGGGGCGGTCGTCCCGACGGAGTACGGCGGCGCGGGCCTGGACTACCTCTCATACGGCTTGATCGTCGAGGAGATCGGTCGTGGCGACTCGGCGATCCGCACGGTGATCTCGGTGCAGACCTCGCTCGTCTGCTCGGGCATCCTCAAGTGGGGCTCCGAGGAGCAGAAGCAGAAGTACCTGCCGAAGCTGTGCTCGGGCGAGTGGCTGGGCTGCTTCGGGCTGACCGAGCCGGACACCGGTTCCGATGCGGCCAATCAGAGGACGCGCGCGAAGAAGACCGACGGCGGCTGGGTGATCAACGGCGCGAAGATGTGGATCTCGATGGCCAACTACGCGAAGGTCGCGCTGATCTTCGCCCAGACCGATCCGGAGCTCGGCCACAAGGGCCTGGCGTGCTTCATCGTGGACACCGACCAGCCGGGCTTCAAAGCGCAGACGATCGAGCACAAGATGGGACTGCACGCCTCCGACACGGCGTCGATCGCGCTGGAAGACGTGGAGGTGTCCGACGAGGACGTGCTCGGTGAGGTCGGCCAGGGCTTCAAAGTGGCGATGTCGAACCTCGACTCGGGCCGCTACTCGGTGGCGGCGGGCTGCGTGGGTATCTGCCAGGGCTGCGTCGAGGAGTCGGTCAACTACGCCAAGGAGCGCGAGCAGTTCGGCCGCCCGATCGCGAGCTTCCAGCTGGTGCAGGCGATGATCGCGGACATGACGGTGAAGACGGAGGCCTCGCGGATGCTCGTGTGGCGCGCGGGCTGGTTGAAGGACCAAGGCCGGCCGAACACGCTGGAGACGTCGATCGCCAAGCTGCACGCGACGGAGGCGTCGCTTGAGTGCGCGAACCTCGCGATCCAGGTGCACGGCGGGGCGGGCTACGTCGACGATCACCCGGTCGAGCGCTACTACCGCGATGCGCGCGTGACGACGCTGTACGAGGGCACCTCGCAGATCCAGAAACTGATCATCGGTCGCGAAATGACCGGGATCGGCGCGCTCGTGCCGGCCTGAGGCGAGTGAGGATCGATCGGCTTGTCCACGGAGCAGACGCAAGGAGATGATGAGAGGGCCGGCTCCGCCGGCCGAGATGGCCGCGCTGCTTCAGTAATCGGGGTGCTCGGGGCGGGCACGATGGGCTCGGGGATCGCCCAGCTGGCAGCGCGCAGTGGAGCGCGAACGCTGCTGCACGACCCGATCCCGGAGGCGCTTCAGCAAGGCCTGCAGCGCGCCCGCGACGGACTCGCCAAGGAAGCGGTGAAGGGCCGGCTCTCGCAGGAGCAGGCAGAGCAGGCGAGCGCGAGCCTGGAGGCGGTCGACTCGCTCGATGCGCTGGCCCCGTGCGAGCTGGTGATCGAGGCGGCGCCGGAGCGCGTGGAGCTCAAGCACGAGCTCTATGCCCGGCTGTCGGAGATCGTGAGCGAGCAGTGCGTGCTGGCGAGCAACACCTCCTCGCTGCTCGTGACGGCGCTGGGACCGGCGGCGAGCCACCCGGAGCGCGTCGTGGGCATGCACTTCTTCAACCCGGCGCCGCTGATGGCGCTGCTCGAGGTCGTGGCCGGCGAGCAGTCCTCGGCGCGGGCGCTCGAAGTGGCGCACGCGACGGGCGTGGCGATGGGCAAGACGGTGATCCGCGCGAGCGACGGACCTGGCTTCCTCGTCAACCGCTGCAACCGGCCGTTCGGCCTGGAGGCGCTGCGCCTGGCGCAGGAGCGGATCGCAGACGTCGAAACGATCGACCGCATCTGCCGGATGGAGGGCGGCTTTCGCATGGGGCCGTTCGAGCTGATGGACCTGGTCGGCGTCGACGTGGGCTTTGAGATCTCCAAGAGCTTCTACGCGCAGAGCTTCGGCGAGCCGCGCTGGCGCCCGTCGCCGATCGCGGCGCGCCATGTGGCGGCAGGCCTGCACGGTCGCAAGGCGGGCCGCGGCTACTACACCTATCCCGCCGAGCGCCCGGCGCCGGGCGACGGGCCGGGTCATCGCGCGCCCGACCCGCAGGCGCCCGAGGCGCCGTCGCCGGGCAGCGGCGAGGGCGTGGTCGTGATCGACGGCGCCGGGCTCGTCGCGGAGGAGCTGCGCCACGAGGCGGGACAGGCGGGCTATGAGGTGCGCTCGCCACACGACCCGACAGGCGGCGTGCTGCCGTCGCTGGTGATCGAATGCGACCGAACGCCGGCGGGGCTCGACGAGCTCTCGGCGCGGGATGCGCCGGCCGCGCACGAGCAGCCCCAGGGCGGCGCTCATCTGCTCCTTTGCGAGGCGGGCTCGCTGGGCCGCCTGGACCCGGGCGGCAGCGCGGTCGGCTTTCACGTGCTGGCGCCGCTGCAGCAGGGCACGCTGGTCGAGCTGACGCGCAACGAGAGCTCCTCGCCGCTGGCGGCGGCGCGCGCGGAGCGCTTCTTCGCTGCGCTCGGCAAGCACGTGGCGTGGGTCGGCGACGCGCCGGGGCTTGTGCTCGGGCGGATCGTCTGCCAGGTGATCAACGAGTGCGCGTTCGCGCTCGGCGAAGGCGTCGGCGACGCGACGGACATCGACACGGGCATGATGCTCGGCCTCAGCTATCCGCGCGGCCCGCTCGAGTGGGCGGACACGATCGGCCTCGATCGCGTGCTCAGCGTGCTGCACGCGCTGCGCGCGGAGTACGGCGAGGAGCGCTACCGCGCGGCGCCGGCGCTGCGCCGGCTGGTGCAGGCGGGACGGCTCGGCCGCATCAGCGGGGCCGGCTTCTTCGACTACGACGGCGAGAGCTGAGACGACGCCGAGGACCAGCCGAAACCGGCGGGCGATCGCAGCGCAGCCGGGTCCGGGACCTCACATTCGCTCGTGCGCGGACGTTATGAGGAGGTGAGCGCGACGCAGCTGCGACCGATGGGTCTCCCCCCCTTCCAGCGCTTCCTCGACGCCGAACGCGAGGTCGTGTGGCGCTATCTCGTCTCGCAGGTCGGCGCGGCCGAGGCGGAGGACTGCTTTCAGGAGACGTTCATCGCCGCACTGCGGGCCTATCCGCGACTGCGCCCGCAGTCGAACCTGCGCGCATGGGTGCTGACGATCGCGCAGCACAAGGCGCTCGACGCGCACCGCGCGCGCGGGCGCCGGGCGCAGCCCGCCGCCGAGGCGACGGCGGCGTGCGACGACGGCGCGAGGGCGGCCCGCGACGGACACGCGGCCTCGGCACCGAGCGCTCACGAGCAGTTGCTCGCACGCGAGGAGGAGCTGTGGCAGGCGGTCGGCGCGCTGCCCGAGCGTCAGCGCTCGGCGGTCGTGCTGCGCTACGTGGCCGACCTGCCACACCGCGAGATCGCGGCAGCGATGGACTGCTCGGTCGAGGCGGCACGGCGCTCGCTGCACGAGGGACTGACGAAGCTGAGAAAGGCGGTGCAGGCATGAGCGAGCGGGACAGAGCGACGGCGGCCCAGATCGAGCAGGCGCTGCGGCGCGGCCCGGCGCATGCGCGCGATCTCGCCGGCACAGAGCCAGGCGCGGGCGCGGCGGCGAGCAACGAGGCGACCACGGACACGGCTGCTGACGCGGCCATGGCCGCCCAGCGGCTCAGCGACCGCCTAGCCGAGCAGGGCTTGGCCGACATCAGCTACGCACCGGTCGACTCGCCGTTCGGCGAGCTGCTGCTGGCGGCAAGCGACCGAGGCCTCTTGCGGCTGGCCTTCCCGGAGGAGGACGCGGAGGACGTGCTCGAGCGCCTCGCCGCACGCGTCTCGCCGCGGATCGTGCAGGCGCCGGCCCAGCTCGACCCGGTCCGCCGCGAGCTCGACGAGTACTTCGCCGGTCGCCGGCGCAGCTTCGAGCTGGCGCTCGACTGGACGCTGGTCGGACCGTTCGGCCGCCGCGTGCTCGGTGCGGCCTCGCGGATCCCCTACGGCAAGGTGCTCACGTACACGGAGATCGCCGCAGAGGCGGGCAGCCCGCGCGGCTCGCGCGCGGCGGGCAACGCGCTCGGCGCCAACCCGATCCCGATCGTCGTTCCCTGCCACCGCGTGCTGCGTCGCGGCGGCGCGCTCGGCGGCTACGCGGGTGGCCTACCGCGCAAGCAGTTCCTGCTGGAGCTGGAGGGCGCGCGCTAAGAGGCTTCGGCCGCGGCTGCCTCGGCGGCCACTGCCGGCGGCGCCCACTGCGCCTCGGCGAGGTCGCCCTCGGGCATCCCCTCGGGCGTCGGCACCTCGGGCGTGTCGCGCAGGTACCACTCGGCGTCGAGCGCCGCCTCGCAGCCGGAGGCGGCGGCGGTGATCGCCTGGCGGTAGGTGTGGTCGACGAGATCGCCGGCGGCGAACACGCCGGGGCGGTTGGTGCGGGTGGACTTGCCCTCGGTCTTGACGTAGCCCTCCTCGTCGAGGACGATCTGCCCGCCGACGATGCTCGACTGCGGCTCGTGGCCGATCGCGATGAAGGCGCCCGAGACGGGCAGGTCGCGCAGCTCGCCGGTCTCGACGTTCTTCAGCTGGGCGTGTCCGAGCGCCCCGTTCTCGCCGGCGACGAACTCATCGACGGTGTACGGCGTGAGCAGCTCGATGTTCTCCTGCGCGCGGGCGCGCTCGAGCATGATCTTCGACGCGCGGAAGTCGGCGCGACGGTGCACGATCGTCACCTTGGAGGCGAACTTGGCGAGGAAGATGGCCTCCTCCATTGCCGAGTCGCCGCCGCCGACGATCACGGTCTCGGCGCCGTTGAAGAATGCGGCGTCGCAGGTCGCGCAGTAGCTGACACCGCGTCCGGAGAGCTCCTCCTCGCCGGGCACGCACAGCTTCTTGTGCTCGGCACCCATCGCCAGCACGACCGTGCGCGTGCGGTACTCGGTGTCTCCGACCCACACGCGGTGGACCCCACCGGGCTCGTCGGCGAGCTCGACGCGATCGACGTCCTCGGTCTCCAGGCGCGCACCGAAGCGCTCGGCCTGGTCGCGGAACTTCTGCATGATCTCAGGGCCCATGATCCCCTCGGGAAAGCCCGGGAAGTTCTCGACGTCGGTCGTCTGCTGCAGCAGGCCGCCCCAGGCGAAGCCCTCGAACACGAGCGGGCTCAGGTTGGCGCGCGCCGTATACAGGGCAGCCGTGTAGCCGGCCGGTCCGCTGCCGATGACGATCACGTTCTCGACGTCGCTCATCTCTTCTCCAATCGCGTCATCAAACGGTACTTCATAAAGTAAAGTATAGCGCCGCTACTGGGTCTGTATATCTCATCTGGCCCCGACAGCCCCGGCGGTCCCGACCGAGCCCGCGTGCAGCTCGCCGGCGCCCTGTGGGGCCTGCTCTTCGCGCCAGCGCGCGACGGTTCGACGCAGCTGAATGTAGGCGATCGCGCCGGGTACGGTCGGCAGCCAGAAGGAGATGCCGCGGTAGGACAGCACGGCAAGCACGGACAGGTTGAAGTCGACGCCGAAAGCGGCGAACGCGCCGATCATCGCGCCTTCGACCCCGCCGAGCCCGCCCGGTAGCGGCAGCAGGTTGCCGAACTGGCCAACGAAGTAGGCCATCCAGATCACGGTGAACGGCGGCGCCGAGCCGAACGCATGGAACATCGCCCACAGCACGCTGATATCGAAGCCCCACCAGGCGATCGCGCCGAGCAGTCCGGGATTGCGCGAGCGCACGAGCTCGACGGCCGTGCGCACGCCGCTGGCGGCGAGCGCCGGCACGGTCACCGCGCGCGCGAGCCAGTGCGCCAGGCGGCCGGAGCCGGCGGCTCGGCGCTGCAGCCGGCGCTCGACGTCGCCCGGCAGCGCCGCCACGGCGGCGGCCGCGGCGAACAGGATCAGGGCGACGATCGCCGGGATGAACGTGATCGCGAACGAGCCGCCACCCGGGAACAGGCCGGAGCCCAGGCCGATGCCGTCGAGCAGCAGCGAGCCGGCGAAGACGACGTACAGCAGCACGATGAAGGCGACCATCCGGCAGGCGACGATGCGCGGCTCCATGCCGGAGCGGCGCAGCGCCCACGCGGTCAGCGCGATGCCACCGGCGCCGGCGGCCGCGAACAGTCGCGTCGCGACCAGGCCGGCCATCGTGATCTCGTAGCTCTCGGGCCAGCCGATGCGCCCGTGCCCGCGTACGAACACGGCCCGGAAAAGCATCACGTAGCCGGCGAAGGAGAGCAGCTCGAGCACGACGCCGATGGCGATCCACCAGCCGTCGCCGCGCTCGATCCGGTGCACGGTCGTGCCGACGCCGCTCAGCTTGGGCAGCACGAAGTAGAAGAACGCGATCGCGGTGAGCACGAACAGGCCGAACCCGATGGCGCGCCTGCGCGTGACGACGACGCGCGGCATCTCCTCTTCGCTGGCTCCGCCTCTCTCCCCGACCGGCACGGCCTCCTCCAAAGCCTGCTTCTCCTCCGGGTCGCTGTGCGCGTCGCTCACGCCGTCACTCTGCCTCCCCGTGCGCGATCGCCTCGAGCGCTGCCACCGAACGCGCCAAGCGGTCGGCGAGCGGGGCCACGCACGGTGCAAGCCTACGCACCGAGACGGTCAGCGCGGCGCCGGCGAGCAGGTCGACGACGTAGTGCTCGCCGAGATACACGAGCGCGAAGCCGAGCGTGGCCGCGTAGGCGGAGCCGACGGCGCCCGCCAGCGGCCCCACCTCTGCCAGCAGAAGGGCGGCCATCAGGGATGTGGCGAAGTGAAGCGACGGCATCGCGGCTAGGGGATTTCCCCCGAGAACACTGTAGAGACGACCCCAGCCGTCACGCCAGAAATGCTCGCCGTACTCGACCATCATGCGGCGCACCGCCGCGCCCTCCGCGCCGCCCGTCGAGCCAAGCGCCTGAGCAGCCGCGGCCGGACCGGGCGCGCGGCTGACGCTCGGCACGCCGTCGAGCTCGTAGGCGCCCTCGGCGGCGTACCACGGCGGCGCCGTCGGCAGCACCCAGTAGACCAAAGCGCCCGTGTTGAACACGGCGTAGGTGAGCGCCGCCGCGCGAGAGAAGCGCGCGGGGTGGCGCAGCAGGATGTAAGCGACGGTGCCATGGGGAACCATGAACCAGACCCAGTGCGCCCAAACGAGCGTACGGTCGAGCGCTCGCCATTCCGGGCCGTCGGGGCCGACCCGCGCAAGCGCCCGCTGCAGGCGCACGGTCGGCAGTTCGCCGAGGCCGAGCACGCGATCGGCGGCGATCGGGTAGCGAAAGTGCGTCTTCTGCTCCTGCGCATCGGGGTCGTCGTGCGGCGACTTGTAGGCCGCCAGGTATGCCCACATCTGCAGCGCACAGACGGCCACATCACGCGTCCGCGTGCGCCGCATCGCGACGGCCAGCCCGAGCGGTGCGGCGTAGGCAACGCTCTGTGTCACGAGCGCCGGCGCCTGTACCCGCTTGCGCACGAGCGGCGCGGCGATCCCGGCAGCCACGATCCCCCAGGCGATTGCTCGGATCGCGCGGGAGCGGCGCACCAGGCCGAGTATATGGGCGTGTGCGGCGCGCTCCTGACCGGGCCGGGCGCACGCGAGGGCTCGATCGGCCGGGGTCGGAGCTAGGGCTGACGCGCGAGCACGCGCCCGCGCGCGTGCTGCCCGGCGGCCTGCACGAGACCGCCGATCACGGGGCTCAGCTCGTCGGCCTCGGGGTGCCACTGCACGCCGAGCACGAAGCTCCGCTCGGGCAGCTCGACTGCCTCGACGAGCCCATCGGCGGCGGCCACGGCGCTCACACGCAGGCCCTCGCCGACGCGATCGACGCCCTGGTGGTGGTGAGACTTGGTCCCATGCGTGGGCGCGCCGATCACGCGCATCGCGAGCGTCCCCGCGAGCACCTCGACGTCGTGGTCGGAGCCCTCGAAGGAGCCGATCACCTTGCGGTGCCCCTCATGGCCGAGGTGATCGGGCAGGTGCTGCGTCAAGCTGCCGCCGAGCGCGACGTTGATCAGCTGCATGCCGCGGCAGATGCCGAGCACGGGCACGTCGCGCTCGATCGCGCCGCGCGTCAGCGCGATCTCAAACGCGTCGCGCTCGGGCACCGTCTCCTGCGTCTGCGGGTGCGGCTGCTGTCCGTAGGTCGCCGGGTCGATGTCGGCGCCGCCTGCCAGCAGCAGGCCGTCGAGCATCGCCAGCAGCTCGCCGGGCTGCTCGACGAGCTGCGGATCGGGCGCCAGCAGCAGCGCCAGGCCGCCGGCGCGCTGCACGGCGTCGACGTAGTTGCGCGGCAAGAGCACGGCGGGCTGGTCCCATACGCTCCACTGCGCGCGTTCGAGCGCCGTGCACAGGCCGATCACGGGTCGATCCATGCCCACACCATAGGATCCGCGAGCCCCGACGCGAAACGAGGAGAGCGATGAGCGAGCCCGGCATGCAACTCGAGACGGTCAACGTGAGCCGCGCAGACGGCGCCGCGACGGTCGAGCTGAACCGCCCCGAGGCGCTGAACGCGTGGAATGCGCAGTTCGGCGAAGACCTGCTGGCCGCGCTGGGCGCACTCGCCGCCGATCAAACGGTGCGCGCCGTCGTGATCACCGGCGCCGGGCGCGCCTTCTCCTCGGGCGCCGACCTGAAGGACATCAGCACCGACACGACAGCCGACGGGCGTCCCGACGTCTACAAGACGCTGACCGGGCGCTACCACCCGATCATGCACGCGATCCGCGAGATGCCGAAGCCCGTGATCGCGGCCGTCAACGGCCCAGCGGTCGGCATCGGCTGCTCGCTGGCGCTGTGCTGCGACTTGATCGTGGCCACCGAGAGCGCCTACTTCCTGCTCGCGTTCGTCAACATCGGCCTGGTCCCCGACGGCGGCTCCTCGCTGTTCCTGCCGACGCGGATCGGCATGGCGCGCGCAACCGAGCTGTCGATGCTCGGCGAGCGCCTGCCGGCGCCGAAGGCGCTCGAGTGGGGCCTGATCAATCGCGTCGTGGCAGACGATCGGCTCGCCCAGGAGGTCGCCGAGCTGGCAGCGCGGATGGCGGCCGGCCCTACGCGCTCCTACGCCGGCGCCAAGCGCCAACTCAACAACTGGCTGTACGCGCGGATCGAGGAGCAGCTCGAGCTGGAGGCCAAAATCCAGCAGGAGATGGCCGGCAGCGACGACTTCGTCGAGGGGGCGATGGCGTTCGTGCAGAAGCGCCCGGCACGCTTCAGGGGACAGTGAACGGCATCCTGCCTCCAGGCCGAGCCGGCCTACGCTTCTCGCTTCAAAATGTGGCCGCTCCGGCCGCCACGGCAGTTACCCGGCCGGCCATCCCGGCCGGCTTCGCGACAGCCGCGCGGGGATCGAGGCGCCCCGGGGGGGCTTGTGGCAGACGTCATCAAGCGCCTTCCGCCCGGGCCTGAATAGAATCCCCGCCGCCTTGGGCCATCTGCTTTCCGCAACGCTTGCGTTCTTCACCCCTGAGTCGGGCGGCTCGTCGAACGCCAACCAGATCGACAGCCTGTTCAAGATCACGCTGGTGATCGCGCTCGTGATCTTCGCGCTCGTCGAGGGCGGCATGCTCTACGCGTTGTTCAAGTTCCGCGCGCGCAAGGGCGCCGTGGCGGCGCAGATCCGCGGCAACACGCGCCTGGAGGTCGGCTGGACGGTGGCCGCGGCCGTGGTCCTGCTGGCGCTGGCGATCGTCACGTTCGTCAAGCTCGACTCGATCCAGAACCCGCCGAACTCCGGACCGGAAGGCGACAAGCTGGCGAGCAGCGACGTCAGCCGCCTCTACGCCGGCGACGCGCGCAAGCTGCCGCCGAACGGCAAAGCGCTGAACATCAAAGTGATCGGCCGGCAGTTCATCTGGCAGTACGTCTACCCCGGCTCGAGCGAACCGGATGGTCTCGGCGCGCCGTACTCCTACGAGCAGATGGTCGTGCCGACGAACACGACGGTCACGCTTGACATCGTCTCCGCAGACGTCGTGCACTCCTGGTGGGTGCCGCAGCTCGGCGGCAAGTTCCAGGCCGTACCGGGCTACCACAACTACACGTGGTTCAAGATCGAAAAGCCGGGCGTCTACAAAGGCCAGTGCGCCGTGCTCTGCGGTCGCGGTCATGCGCGCATGGTCGCGACCGTCAAGGCCGTGCCGCCGGCGCACTTCGACGAATGGCTCTCCTACCAGAAGAAGCTACTCACCGAAGCCAACGAGCAGGCCAAGGTGGCACGCGCCAAACTGAACTCCCAGACGGGCGCCGGACAGGTCGAAAACCCCTAGGACACGAGGAACCAAGCGCACGATGGCCACCACGACACTCGCACCCGTCCCCCAGGTAACCGCCCACGGCGTCGAGCGCTCCTCGCGCGGTTGGACGAGCTGGATCACGACGACCGATCACAAGCGGATCGGGATCATGTACATGGTCACGACCTTCGTGTTCTTCTGCCTCGGGGGTGTGGAGGCGCTGATGATGCGCCTACAGCTGGGCGCGCCGGACAACACGCTGATCACGCCGACGCAGTACAACCAGCTGTTCACGATGCACGGCACGACGATGGTCTTCCTGTTCGTCGTGCCGATGATGGCCGGCCTGGCCAACTACTTCCTGCCGCTGATGATCGGCGCGCGTGACATGGCCTTCCCGCGCCTGAACGCGCTCTCCTACTGGCTGCTCTTGGCCGGCGGCGTCGTCTTCTATGCCTCGATCTTCTGGAACCCGCCGGAAGCGGGCTGGGTCAGCTTCGTGCCGCTGGCCAACAGCACCTACTCGCCGGGCGGCGGCCAGGATGCGTGGATCTACCTGGCCCACCTGACGGGGATCTCCTCGATCCTCGGCGCGATCAACTTCTACGTGACGATCGCCAACATGCGCGCGCGCGGCATGAGCTGGGGGCGCCTGCCGCTGTTCGTCTGGACGATCCTCGTCTATGCCGTGCTGATCATCTTCGCGATGCCCGTGATCGCGGGGGCCGTGACGATGCTCTTGACCGACCGCCACTTCGGCACGCACTTCTTCGACCCCGCCAACGGCGGCTCGCCGGTGCTGTGGCAGCACCTGTTCTGGTTCTTCGGCCATCCCGAGGTCTACATCATGGTGCTGCCCGGGTTCGGTCTGATCTCGGAGATCCTGCCCGTGTTCGCGCGAAAGCCGATCTTCGGCTACAAGGCGATCGCGGCCTCGACTGTCGCGATCGCGTTCCTCGGCTTCCTCACGTGGGCGCACCACATGTTCACGGCGCCGATTCCCGAGGCGATCCTCGTGTTCGTGATGCTCAGCTCCTACTTCATCGCCGTGCCGACGGGCGTGAAGATCCTCAACTGGATCGCCACGCTGTGGCGCGGCACGGTCGAATTCCGCACGCCGCTGCTGTTCTGCGTGGGCGCGATCAGCGTGTTCTTGATCGGCGGCATCTCGGGCGTGTTCCTGGCGACTTTCCCGATCGACTGGCAGGTCAACGAAACGTACTTCGTCGTGGCCCACCTGCACTTCGTGCTGCTCGGCGGCTCGGTGTTCACGATCTTCGCGGCGATCTACTACTGGTTCCCGAAGATCACGGGCAAGATGCTCAGCGAAGGCCTCGGCAAGTTGAGCTTCGGCCTGATGCTGCTGGGCGTGCTGACGACCTTCCTGATCCAGCACGTGATCGGCCTCGACGGCATGCCCAGGCGCGTGTACGAGTACGACAACGTCGGTCACCTCGAGCTGTACAACCAGATCTCGACGGTCGGCTCGTTCATCCTCGCGCTGGGCGTGCTCGTGACAATCGTCAACGTCGCGCGCAGCCTGAAGGTAGGTGTCGCGGCGGGACCGGACCCGTGGAAGGCGAACACGCTCGAGTGGTTCACCACGTCTCCCCCGCCGGATAACAACTTCGACATCGTGCCGACCGTGCGCTCGGTCGAACCGATGAAGGACATCCGCCGCGAGATCGAGCGGCGCACCGGCGCAGCACCGGCATCGGGCGCGGTCGTGCCGACCGGGGCCACGCAGGTCGGGGTGTAGCGTGCCGAGCGCGGCGCCATTGCTCGACGCACCCCGGCTCGGGGTAGCGCCGCGCACGCGCCGGCTGCTGAGCGACTACGTCGAGTTGACCAAGCCGAAGGTCCAGTCGCTGCTGCTGCTGAGCACGATCACGACGATGTACGTCGCCGGCGACCCCTCGCCGTGGCTCGTCTTCGTCACCTGCCTCGGCGGCTACCTCTCGGCGGGCGGCGCCGGCGCCGTCAACCACTGGTTCGACCGCGACATTGACGCGCAGATGGCACGCACGGCGACACGACCGATCCCGGCCGGGCGCGTCTCGCCGGGCGCCGCGCTGACCTTCGGCTGCGCGCTCGCCGCGCTCTCGCTGCTCGAGCTCTCGCTGACGGTCAACCCGCTCGCCGCAGCGCTGTCGTTCTCGGGCTTCCTCGGCTACGTGCTCGTCTACACGGTTTGGCTGAAGCGGCGCACGCCGCAGAACATCGTGATCGGCGGCGCCGCCGGCGCCGTGCCTCCGCTGGTCGGCTGGGCGGCCGTGACGGGCTCGGTCAGCGGCACGGCCGTGATCCTCTTCTTCATCGTGTTCTTCTGGACGCCGCCGCACTTCTGGGCGCTGTCACTACTGATGAAGGGCGAGTACGAGAAGGTCGGCGTGCCGATGCTGCCGGTCGTGCACGGCGAGGCCGAGACGCGCCGGCAGATCCTGCTCTACTCGATCCTGCTCTACGCGGTCACCCAGTTGCCCTTCTGCGCGGGCGGCTTCGGCGCGATCTACCTCGTCTGCTCGCTCGTGCTCGGGCTCGGCTTCATCGCCGGCGCAGTGCGGCTGTATCGCCGCGCAGACCGCGTCTCGGCGCTGCGCCTGTACCTCTACTCGCTGGCCTATCTCGCCCTCTTGTTCTGTGCGATGGTCGCGGATGCCCACCTGTAGAGCGGATCGCTAGGCTTCCCACCATGAACCGCCGCCTCGCAAAAAAGAACATCCGCACGGGCTTCATCGTCGCCGCGATCTGCATGTTCATGTTCGGCATCACGTTCGTCGTCGCCGCCGTGTACGTCTCATGAGCCCGCTCGACCCAAAGGTCCCGCCGGCCGGCGAGGAGATCCACCTCCCCGGCCCGAGCATCCTGCCGGTGCTCACGGCCGTCGGCATCACGCTGACGCTCGTCGGCATCACGACGTTCCCCGAGCTGACCGTGATCGGCGGCGTGCTCACGTTGTGGTGCATCATGCGCTGGATCAAAGACACGCGCAGCGAAATCGACGAGCTACCGCTCGACTAGCTCGGCGATCCGTCCTCTCTCGATCTGAGAACACGTCGCATGCGACGTGTCGGTCAGGGCCGCATGCGGCCCTGACTTCCGACCGGTACATGTACCGGTCGGGGGGGCGGGGGCGCGCGCGGGCCGGGGCGGGGGGGCGCCGGCGGGGGGCCGCGGGGGGGGGGGGGGGGGCCGCCCCGGGGGGGGGGAGGGACCAAGGGACGAGGGCGCAGGGGGGGGAGGAGGACCCGCCCGCCGGCGCGCCCGCCCCGGAGACCCCCCCCAGTCGCACACAGCCCCCC
>JBIOEW010000022.1:0-49200 GCA_044446425.1 Solirubrobacterales bacterium
CCTATGTGCTGGCCCCGGTGACGGCGCCGCTGACCCTGGCAGGGAAACGCCTCGGCAGCGTCGTCCTCTCGATCCAGGACGACGAGGGCTACCTGCGCCTGGCCCGGCGTCTGGTCGGGCTGCGGGTCCTGATGTACATGTCCGACCCGACCCCGAGGCTGGTCAAGAACAGCCTCGGCCCCGGCGTGGGTGGGCTCGCCTCGGTGCCGGCCAGCGGCCGGTACATCTATCGCGGGCAGACCTACCGGGTGTTCACGATCGCCGCCCGTGCGTTCCCCAATGGCCGGCTGACGATCCGCGTGCTGATCCCGATGCCCTACTCCTGAGGCGGGCGCAGCCGTGGGGCCTCGCGGCCCCGGCGGCGGCGTGCGGGCGCCGCCTCAGGCGGCCGCGAGGGCGCCGCGCTTGGACTCCAGCGCCTCCAGCAGCTCGCTGAAGGACTGTGAGAATTTCTCGACACCCTCGCGCTCCAGGGTCTCGGTGAGGTCGTCGTAGTCGATGCCGGCCTCGGCGAGCTCCGCGAAGACCCGTTCGGCGCCCTCGAGGTCCTCGGTCAGGCGCAGCTTCGGTTCGCCGTGATCCTCGTAGGCCTTGATGGTGTCCTCGGGCATCGTGTTGACCGTTTCCGGCCCGAGCAGCTCCTCCACGTAGATCACGTCGGGATAGTCGGGGTTCTTGGTCGACGTCGATGCCCACAGGACGCGCTGCGGAGTGGCGCCCTTGCCTGCCAGGTACTCCCAGCGAGGCCCCGCGAAGACCTCGTTGTAGTGACGGTAGGCGAGCTTGGCGTTGGCGATCGCCAGCTTGCCCTTCAGCTCCTCGATCGGAGTTCCGCCCGCCCGGGTGGGATCCAGTTCATCCAGTCGCCGGTCCCCCTCGGTGTCGATCCTGGAGACGAAGAAGCTCGCCACCGAAGCCACCTTGCGGGGATCGCCCCCCTCCGCCACCAGCCGCTCCAGCCCGCGGACGTAGGACTCCGCCACCTCGGCGTAGCGTCGCAGCGAGAAGATCAGCGTGACGTTGATCGAGCGGCCCTTGGAGATCACGTCCTCGATCGCGGCGAGCCCGGGCTTGGTCGCGGGGATCTTGACCATCAGGTTGGGACGCTCGACGAGCTCGTGCAGGCGCATCGCTTCGCGGAAGGTCTGCAACGTGTCGTAGGCGAGTCCGGGGTCGACCTCGAGCGAGACGTAGCCGTCGCGCCCGCCGCCGCCGTCCCAGATCGGACGGAACAGGTCGCAGGCCTCGCGGATGTCCTGCTCGGCGAGCGTCCAGAAGACGTCCTTGATCGCCATCGCCGAATCCAGTTCGCCGAGCTGCTCGTCATAGGCCTCGCCGGAGGCCATCGCCTTCTGGAAGATCGACGGGTTGGAGGTGGCGCCGACGACGGAATCGTCGTCGATCAGCTCCTGCAGGTGCCCGTCGCGGTTGGATTCGCGTGAGAGGAAGTCGATCCAAACGCTCTGGCCGAGCGCCGAGAGCATTCGCAGCGGGGTGAGTTTCTCGGCGGTGGACACGGTCAGGCTCCTTTCGGCTTTCGGTGTGCGGCGTTCAGCTCGGCGCCGGCGCCGCACGCCCGAGCAGCGCACGGGCACGGGCGGCGATGTTCTGATCGGTGAAGCCGAGCTCCTGCAATACCTTCGTACCCGGCGCGGAGGCGCCGAAGCGGTCGAGGCCGAGCACGTCGCCGTCGAGCCCGACCCACTTGCCCCAGCTGATGCTCGCGCCCGGCTCGACGGCGAGGCGGGCGCGCACGGCATCCGGCAGCACCTGCTCACGGTACTCATCGGACTGGGCTTCGAACAGCTCGATGCAGGGCATCGAGACGACGCGCACGACCACGCCGTCGCCGGCGAGCGCCTGCGCGGCGTGCAGCGTCGTCGGCACCTCGGCGCCGGTGGAGATCAGGATCAGCTCGGGCTGCTCGCCGTCGGCCGAGTCCCACAGCACGTAGCCGCCGCGCTCAAGCCCGTCGGCGCTCGCCACCTCGCTGCGGTCGAGCACGGGGATGTTCTGACGCGAGAGCAGCAGCGCGACGGGCCCGTCGGCGCGCTCCAGCGCCACGCGCCAGGCGACGGCGGTCTCGTTGGCGTCGGCCGGACGGATCACCCACAGCTCGGGGATCGCGCGCAGCGAGGCGAAGTGCTCGATCGGCTGGTGCGTGGGGCCGTCCTCGCCGAGCGCGACCGAGTCGTGCGTCCAGACCCACAGGTTGGGCAGGCCCATCAGCGCGGACAGGCGCACGCTGCCGCGCATGTAGTCGGAGAACATCAGGAAGGTCGAGCCGTAGGGCTTGACGATGCCGCCGTGCGCGCAGGCGCCGTTGACGATCGCGCCCATGCCGTGCTCACGGATGCCGAAGGGCACGTTGCGCCCGGCGTGCACGGCGGAGAACTCGCCGCCGCCGTCGAACACGGTCTTGGTCGACTCGACCAGGTCGGCGGCGCCGCCGAGCATCGTCGGCGCGAACTCGGCGAAGGCGCTCATGATCTTCTGCCCGGCCGAGCGGGTGGCGATCTCGGTGCCGGCCTCGAAGCTCGGCAGCGACTCGCGCCAGCCCTCGCGCAGCTCGCCCCGCCACGCGCGGTCCCAGTCCTCGGCGATCTCGCCAAAGCGCTCGCGCCACGGATCCATCAGCTTCAGGAGCCACTCGCGCTGCGCGTTGGTGCCGGCCTCACGCAACGACATGTGCTCGTACACGCGCTCGTCGACCCAGAACTTCCTGTCGGGGTCGAAGCCCATCACTTCCTTGGTCGCGCGCACCTCGTCCTCGCCGAGCGCGGCGCCGTGTGATTTGGCGGTGTCGATCGCGTTGGGCGCGGGATAGGCGATGTGCGAGCGGATCGAGATGAACGAAGGCTCCTCCTCGTGTTCGCGCGCGGTTTGGATCGCGTGCTCGAGCGCGTCGAGGTCCTCTGAGTCCTCGACCCGCTGCACGTGCCAGCCCTCGGCGGCGAAGCGTGCGAGGTGGCTCTCGGAGTCGAAGGAGAGCGCGGTCGTGCCGTCGATCGTGATGTGGTTGTCGTCGTAGCAGAGCGTCAGCTTGCCGAGCTTGAAATGCCCCGCGATCGAGGCGGCTTCCTGGCTGATGCCCTCCATCAGGTCGCCGTCGGAGCAGATCGCGTAGGTGTGGTGGTCGACGAGCTCGTGACCGGGGCGGTTGAAGCGCTCGGCGAGGAAGCGCTCGGCGAGCGCCATGCCGACGGCGTTGCCGACGCCTTGGCCGAGCGGGCCGGTCGTGACCTCGATGCCGGGCGTGTGCCCGCGCTCGGGGTGACCGGGCGTGCGTGAGCCCCACTGACGGAACTGCTGCAGGTCCTCGAGCGAGAGATCCCAGCCGCACAGGTGCAGCAGCGAGTACTGCAACACACAGGCGTGGCCGGAGCTGAGCACGAAGCGATCGCGGTCGGGCCACTCGGTGTCCTGCGGATTGACGCGCAGGAAGCGCTTGAACAGCGTGTAGCCGAGCGGCGCGAGCGCCATCGCGGTGCCGGGATGGCCGGCGTTGGCCTGCTGCACGGAGTCCATCGCCAAGCCGCGGATCGTGTCGATCGACAGCTTGCGGATCTCGTGCTCGTCCATTAACGCCGATCCTAGCGACGATCGAGCGCTAAAGTCCCCCGATTATGAGCGAGCAGTTCTGCGACGTCGGCGACGACATAACCCTCTGCTACGAGACGTTCGGCGAGTCCTCGGACCCGACGGCGCTGCTGATCATGGGCCTCGGCACGCAGATGATCGCCTGGCACGAGGACTTCTGCGTTCGATTGGCCGAACGCGGCTTTCACGTGGTGCGCTTCGACAACCGCGACATCGGCCGCTCGACGCACCTGGACGGCTTGCCGCCGCCGACGATCCCGCAGCTGCTGACGCGTTCCAAGCGGGCTGCGCACTACAAGCTGTCGGACATGGCGGAGGACGCGGCGGGCCTGCTGCGCGAGCTGGAGCTCGCGCCGGCGCATGTGATCGGCGCCTCGATGGGCGGGATGATCGCCCAGACGCTCGCCGCGCGCCATCCCGCACGCGTGCGCTCGCTGGTCTCGATCATGTCCAACACGGGCGCGCTGCTCTACGGCCAGCCGGCGCTGAAGCTGTACCCGTTCTTCCTGCGCCGCCCGACGGGCGGGCGCGAAGCCTACGTCGCCCACTTCGAGCGGCTGTTCAGCGCGATCGGCTCGACGGGCCTGCCACGAGACTCGGAGGAGATCCGCGAGCTGGCGAAGCTGAGCTGGGAACGCGACCACGATCCGGCCGGGCCCGGCCGCCAGCTGGCTGCGATCCTCGCCTCGGGCGACCGCACGTCCGAGCTGCGGCGGATCACGGCGCCGACGCTGGTCGTGCACGGCACGGCCGACCCGCTCGTGCGGCTCTCGGGCGGTCGCGCGACGGCGCGCGCGATCAAGGGGGCGAAGCTGATGAAGGTGCCCGGCATGGGACACGACCTGCCGCGCGCGATCTGGGGCGAGCTGATCGGCGCGGTCGCGGAGAACGCGGCGAGGGCGGGTGGCCCCCCGAACCGCCACCCGCCCCTGCATGCCTCCCGAATGCCCCTCTCGGGGCTGACCGGGTAGGCGCTCCCGCGCGCGCCCCGCGGCGCTCCCTCAATCGCCGTGGGGACGCCGGCGATGAGCCGGCAGTCCCGCCATCGAATGTGCGCGCCCGGTCGAGCACCACGGCCCCGACCGCGCCCGAACACGCACGAGCCAATGCAAGTCGTGCCGGCAGTGTGAGCGGCGGTAGGGCCAGCGGCCATGCAGCGCGCGCGACATCCGCTGCTCCTGGCAACCGGACAGCCTCACGGCCGTTCTCCCTCTCCCCGGTGCTGCCGCCTACCTGAACTCAGAACCACTGAAAGGCCCCTTGTCGTTCTTTCCCCTCACACCACTCGACTGCAATGTCTCCGAGTGGGCGGAACCGCTGCTCCCGCTGCTCCATATAAATCATGTTTTACGCAGAATGTCAACACGTAATCCGATCTATCGAACGGGGCCGCGCGGCGGGGTCCTGCGTGGCGTCGGTTGCGTTCCTCGCGGAAGCGAGCAAAAGCGAGAGAGTGCGCCCGGCGGGAATCGAACCCGCGGCCTGCGGCTTGAAAGACCGCTGCTCTTTGGCTCCCCGAAGAGAACCGTTGACCACTGAGCTACGGGCGCGCGCGACGCATAATCTAAGCACGCTTGGCGCCTATGTACGAGCGCGGGCGCCGAGTGAGAGCCGTCGTGCGCGCGGGGCGGCTCAGAGCTCGCCGGCGAAGCGCACGATCTCGGGCACGACGGCGGCCTCGCCCTCGCGGTGCGACCAGTGCCCAGCGCCGTCGACGATCAGCGCGCGGCTCGGCGTCGGAAACAGCTCGGCGGAAGCGCGGTAGAGCTCGGCGGGAACGATGTCGGCGGTGCCACCGACGGCGAGGTTGGGCACGGCGGGCGGGCGCTCGAGCAGCTTGGAGCCGCCGAGCGGCAGCGCGCGGTAGTAGTCGATCGCGCCCTTCAGCGCCCTCGGCTCTGCCAGGGCGCGCTTGATCTGCGCGAGGCTCTCCTCACGCGCGGGCCCGGACCAGTTGGGCGCCCAGCGCGTGTACAGCGTCTCCAGGTAGGCGAAGTCGCGGCGGCGCGTGCTCGCCTCGGCCCACGGCAGCTTCAGCGCGAGGAAGTGCCGCGCGCGATACAGCGAGGAGGCGCTGCGCGGGAGCAGGCTCGGATGGGGGATCGCGATCGTGACGAGCCCGCGCACGCGTTCGGGCGCGAGCGTGGCGACGACGAAGGCCATCAGGGCGCCCCAGTCGTGGCCGACGAACACGGCCTGCTGCGCGCCGATCGCATCGAGCAGCGCGAGGCCGTCGCGGCCGATCGTCTCGAAGTCGTAGGGGCGGCCGGGCACGATCGTGGCGGGGTGGTAGCCGCGCAGCCACGGTACGGTCACGCGCCAGCCGGCTTTGACGAGCGCGCCTTGCAGCGCAGCATAGGAATGCGGCGTGTCGGGGAAGCCGTGCACGAGCACGATGTCGGGCCCCTCGCCCTGCTGGGAGACGACGAAGGGCTGCCCGGCGCTTTCGATCGTCTGGAACTCCATGGCGGCAGTCTATGGCCGCGCGGTCGGCTTAGTATCCAGGGCGGTGCGAGCGATCGGAGGGAGCCGCGGATGAAGTACTACGCAGTGGCCGAGCTGGACGTGACCGACCCGCGCTGGGTCAGCGACTACGTGGCCGACGTGACGCCGATGGTTCAGCGGCGCGGCGGGCGCTACCTGGCGCGCACGGCTCAGATCGAGCGGCTCGAGGGCGAGCGCACTCCGCCGCAGGTGCTGCTGATCATCGAGTGGCCGTCCCGCGAGGCGGCGAACGATTTCTATGAATCAGACGAATACCGCAGCTATCGGGAAGCGCGCCGCGCGGGCGCTCGGAACGAGTTCCTGCTGATCGCAGGGGACGACGTCAACGGCGTGGCGCGGATCGCCGAGTAGTCGATCGAGCGGCGGGGGCTAGGCTTCGCGGATCGAGCGCCGCGAGCTGACATTCCCGTCGGGCGATTCGCATTGCGCGGCGTGGCTGTACGAGCCGGCGGGGAAGCCGGGCTGCTGCGTGGTGATGGCGCACGGGTTCTCGATGACGCGTCACGACGGCCTGCCGCCCTACGCCGAACGCCTGGCGGCAGCGGGCGCGGCGGTGCTCGTGTTCGACCACCGCTACCTCGGCGACTCGGGCGGCGAGCCGCGCCAGCGCTTCGCAAGAGCGCCCAGCGCGAGGACTGGCGCGCGGCGGTGCGCTTCGCGCGCGGGCTCGAGCACGTCGATCCGCGGCCAATCGTGCTGTGGGCTTCTCGTTCAGCGGCGGGCACGTGGTCGAGACGGCGCTCGAGGACTCGCGCATCGCGGCGGTGCTCGCGCTGTGCCCGATGGTCGACGGACTGGCGCGCGCGCTGTCGACGCCGCCGCGCCTGTCGGCGTGGCTCGTGCCGCGGGCGCCACCGATGGCGATAGTGACCCGGCCCGCTCGCAAACCAATTTCGTACCCCTTGCGAGACCGAGTCACGACCCGGCCCAATGGCGCTGGACCCCCACGGAGTGGTGCTAAGGCCGCAGAAGTGATGTTAATAGGCGATCTCTTTAGCACTATTATGCCATCATTAGCATCATGTGGAGCTTCGTTGACCTCGACCGGACCTTCGGCAGCCAGCCCCGCGAGCTTGGTGCCGAGCTCGCCAGGATAGATACCGGGAAGGGCCAGGAACGCCTGTTCGCCGACCAGGTGCCTCAGCTGCTGCGGGCACTCTCTGAGAACGCCCGGATCGCCTCGATCACGGCCTCGAACGCGATCGAGAACGTCACCGTCGCAAAGGATCGTGCCGAGCGGATCGCGGAGGGCAGCCCCCGCTTCCGCAACCGCAACGAGAAGGAGTTCGCCGGCTACCGAGACGCGATCGACTCGATCATGCGCCTGGAGCAATACGAGCCGCTCACCGTGCCGTTCCTCCTCCACCTCCACCGACTGCTCTTCAAACACGTCGACGGCCGCGGAGGACACCTAAAGAGCGATCAGAACCTGATTGCCTCCTACGAGACTGGACGTCGCGAGATCGTCTTTACACCACTAGACGAGCACGACACGCCAACGCTTCTCACCGAGCTGCTCGCCCGCTACGACGAGGCCAAGCGGGAGGGCCGAACACACCCAATCGTGCTCATCGGCGCGCTGATCGTGGACCTTCTCGCGATCCATCCCCTAGCCGACGGCAACGGGCGCCTTGCCCGACTGCTCACCACCTACGAGCTGCTGGCCGCCGGCTACGGTGTTGCCCGGTATGTGAGCGTCGAGCAGCGCATCTTCGAGGCGAAGAACGTCTACTACCAGAGCCTCTACGAATCTCAGCGGGGATGGCACACGGGTGAGCACACGATCTGGCCATGGACGACGTTCCTGATCCAGATCCTCGACAGCGCCTATGAGGATCTCGAGCAGCGCGTGGCCGCCGCCGGTACCGACACCGGCTCCAAGCAGAACCGCGTTCGCAAGCACATCCTGCGCGATGCACCCGTCGAATTCCGCACACGCGATATCCAGAGGGCGCTCCCAGACATAAGTCCCGCGACAGTGCGGCTTGTGCTCAACGAACTCCGAGACGCAGGGGAGATCGCGTCCACCGGTAGGGGCTCGGGCGCGCGCTGGCACCGCAAAGGACGCTAGAACCCGGCCCTCCGCACCCGCAGCTCGCCGACGAACTCACGAGCACGACGCGCTCGCCGTCGGTGACGAAGTACACGTTGCCGGGCCGCCCGCGCTGGGCGCCGAGCATCAGCCCCTCGACGGTGTTTTCGATGTGCGTCGTGGAGGTCAGGTGCTTGCCGCCGCCGATCCAGGCGAAGCGACCGCCGCGGACGAGCTCGACCATGCGCGGCAGGAGCGTCGTGTCACGGCGCCCCGGACGAAGCGCGGGCGCCGATGACAAACACGGAGCCCATCTAGGCGTATCCTAAGACGCGGAAGAACACGCGCCAGCAGCACGAGGAGGAGGGCGATATGGAGGGGGCTGTCACACAGATGGGGAGCGCGGCGCGTCCGCCGGCCGCCGATGCGAGCACGGTGGCCGAGGCGTTTCGCATCACCACGGCAGAACGTGCCGGGGAGGTCGCGATCCGCACGAAGGGAGACGCCTTCACGATCACCTGGGGAGAGCTGCGCGAGCGCGTCGACGCGCTCGCCGGCGGGCTGGCGAAGCTGGGAATCGAGCGCGGTGAGACGGTCGCGTTGATGCTCTCCAACCGCCCCGAGTTCCACCTCTGCGACCTCGCGGCGATGATGCTCGGGGCGACGCCGTTCTCGATCTACAACACCTACTCGCCCGAGCAGATCAGCTACCTGCTTGCAGACGCCGAAGCGAAGGTGCTGATCTGCGAGCAGCAGTACCTACCCCAGGTGCTGCAGGCGCGCGAGAGCGTCCCCGGGCTCGAGCACGTGATCGTGATCGACGGCGAGGCGCCCGAGGGCACGCTCGCGCTGGCCGACATCGAGGGCTCGAACCCCGACTTCGACGTCGAGGCGTCGGTCTCCGAGCTGAACGGCGAGGACGTGCTCACGCTGATCTACACCTCGGGCACGACGGGCCCGCCGAAGGGCGTGCAGCTGATCCACCGCAACCTGCTCGCCGCCGTCGAAGGCCTCGACGAGCTGATCGAGTTCCCCGAGCACGGGCGCGTGATCTCGTGGCTGCCGGCGGCGCACGTGGCCGAGCGCAACGCCCACCACTACCTGCCGATCGTGTTCGGGCTGGAGATCACCTGCTGCGACGACCCGCGCCAGGTGCTCTCCTACCTGCCCGAGGTCAAACCGAGCTGGTTCTTCGCCGTGCCGCGCATCTGGGAGAAGCTGAAGGCGGGCCTTGAGACGATGCTCGCCGCGCAGCCCGACGAGCAGCGCGAGAAGGTGCAGAGCGCGATCGACGCGAGCCTGCGCAAGGTTCGCCTGGAGCAGGCCGGCGAGCCCGTGCCGGCCGAGCTGGCCGAGCAGGTCGCGAAGGCGGACGCCGAGATCTTCGCCGGGCTGCGCACGATGCTCGGGCTCGACGAGGTCGAGGCGATCAACGTCGGCGCCGCGCCGACGCCGGTCGAGGTGCTCGAGTTCTTCCACGCGATCGGCCTGCCGCTGGCCGAGCTGTGGGGGATGAGCGAGACGTGCGGCGCGGGCTCGGTCAACCCGACCAACAAGATCAAGATCGGCACGGTCGGCCCGGCCGCGCCCGGTGTCGAGTTGAAGCTCGACGAGGACGGCGAGGTGCTGATCCGCTCCGACGTCGTGATGCTCGGCTACCGCAACCTGCCGGAGAAGACGAAGGAGGCGTTCACCGAGGACGGCTTCCTGCGCACCGGCGACATCGGCGAGTTCGACGAGGACGGCTACCTGAAGATCGTCGACCGCAAGAAGGAGCTGATCATCAGCGCGGCCGGCAAGAACATGTCGCCGGCCAACATCGAGGCGACGCTGAAGACGGCCTCGCCGCTGATCGGCCAGGCCTGCTGCATCGGCGACATGCGCCCCTACAACACGGCGCTGATCGTGCTCGACCCCGACTTCGCGCCGATGTGGGCGCAGGGTCAGGGCATCGAGGCGAGCGCGCTGGAGGAGCTCGCACAGGACGAGCGCGTGCGCGCGGCCGTGCAGCAGGGGGTCGACGCGGCCAACGAGAAGCTCGCGCGCGTGGAACAGATCAAGAAGTTCCACATCGTCGAGGGCGACTGGCTGCCGAGCGGCGACGAGCTGACGCCGACGATGAAGCTCAAGCGCAAGCCGATCGGCGAGAAGTACGCGGAGCAGATCGCCGCGATGTACGCCTGAGCGAGGCGCGAGAACGCCGGCGCTCGGTCGAACGGCCCAGGCCGGAGGGCGGCGAAGGTCGCCGCGACCTAGCGAGCGGCCTGCAGCCGCTCGAGCATCACGGGGTCGTGCGAGCAGAACAGCTCGACCTGCCCGGCCTCGCGCAGGGCCAGCTCGCGCAGGCGCTCGCTGTTCTTGCGCCGCGCCGCGTTGTCGACCGAGTTGATGTTCTGAAAGCCCTTCAGCACGGGCGGGCAATTGGGCGGCGTCTGCAGCTCGCCGCGATGGAAGAAGGCGTCGCCGCAGTGCAGCAGCCAGCGGCCGTCCTGCTTGACGGCGACGCCGGTGTGCCCGCGCGTGTGCCCGAGCAGCGGCACGAGCACGATCTCGGGGTCGCTCCCCGGCAGCACGCGCACGCTCTCAAAGCCGAACCAGTCGTCTCCTTCGGCGCCGTGCTCGACCCACTTCGGCCCGTGCGCCCAGTGCACGGCGACGTAGCGCTCGCGTTCGCGCCAGTTCGGGTTCAGCGCCGCGCGCAGCTCGCTCGCGAGCACGTGCACCTGCGCGTCGGGGAAGTCGGGCAGCCCGCCGGCATGGTCGACGTCGAGGTGCGTGGCGAGGATGTGACGGACGTCGCCGGGGTCGAAGCCGAGCGCGCGGAGCTGCTCGATCGCCGTCTCGGACTCGCGCGCCTGCGGGCGGAACAGCGTGTCGAAGATCGCGCCGAGCCGGCGCGTGTTGCGCATGTCGTCCAGGCCGAAGCCGGTGTCGATCAGGACCAGGCCGTCGGCGCGCTCGACGAGCAGGCAGTGGCAGATGATCCGCGCCTTGCCGAGCAAGCTGCCTTCGCCGCTGAGCAGCCGACCGCCGTGCGGGCACATCGTGCCGCAGCCGAGGTGATGGACGGTGGGTGCCGGGCTCACGCCGCAGAGCGTACGCTACGCGCGCCTGCCTACTCGAACGCGACCTCATAGCCCGCCCCCTCCATCGCGCCGCGCAGCTGCTCGGTGTGCTCGGGGCCGCGCGTCTCGAGCGTCAGCTCGACGCCCGTCTCGCGCACGTTCAGCGAGACCGCCTCGCGCACGTGCTCGAGGCTGACCAGATTGACGCGCGCCGCGGCGATCAGGTTGAGCAACTCGGCCAGCGCGCCTGGGCGGTCGCGCACGCGCGTGAACACCCGCACGCGCCGCCCGGCGGCCGTTTCGTGGCGGCGCAGCAGCGAGGCGAGCAGCCCGTTGTCGACGTTGCCGCCGGAGACGATCGCGACGGTCGTGCCCTCGATCGGCGCCAGGCGGCCGCTGAGCACGGCCGCGACGGACACCGCGCCGGCGCCCTCGGCGACGAGCTTGGCGCGTTCGGCGAGCAGCACCATCGCGTCGGCGATCTGCTCCTCGCTGACCGTCTCGACCGAGTGCAGCAGCTCGCGCAGCAAGGGCAGCGTGAGCTTGCCGGGGCGCTTCAGCGCGATCCCGTCGGCGATCGTGGCGGCGGCCGGGACGGCGGGCGCAGTGGCGACATCACCGTCATGCGCCAAAGCCTGCGCGAGCGTCGCGCAGGCGTTCGCCTGCACGCCGATCAGCTCGACCCCGGGACGCTCGCGGCGCAGCGCGATGCCGATCCCGCTCGCGAGCCCGCCGCCGCCGACGGGCACGACGACGCGCGCGAGGTCCGGGACGTCTCGCGCCAGCTCCAGGCCGAGCGTGCCCTGCCCGGCGATCACGTCGAGGTCGTCGAACGGGTGGATCAGCGCCGCGCCCGTCTCTGCGGCGCGCGCCGCTGCGAGCTCGACGGCCTGCTCGACCGAGCCGCCGCTGAGGCTGACGCTCGCGCCGAGCCGCTCGGCGGCGGCGACCTTCGTGACGGGCGCGTCGCGCGGCATGAAGACCTCGCAGCCGACGCCCGCGATCCGCGCCGCCTGCGCGACGGCGCGCGCGTGGTTGCCGGCGCTCGCCGCGATCAGCCCGCCGCGCGCGCCGTCGCCGAGCGCAGCCAGCTTGGCGAGCGCGCCGCGCAGCTTGAACGAGCCGGAGACCTGCAGCGACTCGGCCTTCAGCACGACCGGCCCGCCGGCCGGCCCGCTCAGGTCAGCGCTCGCGATCGCCGGCGTCGCCACCGCGCCACGCGCGATCGCACGCTGCGCCGCGTCGAGGTCGACGCCGGCGCTCAGTTCAGCAAATGCCGCTCCCATGCGGCCCCACGCTACAGCGGAGTCGTGTCGGCGCTCGCGATCTTGCGCGAGCACGCGTTCTGCTTTGCCTCGATCGCCGTGACCGCGCTCCAGCTCTCCTGCTCCTCAGGTAGCCGGCGTGGCTTCACCCCTTCGGCGGCAGCGAGCGCGCGAAGGCGACCCCGCGTCGCACCCACGGCTCGAGCGCTCGCTTCGTGCGCAGACCCGCGGCGTCGACGCGCAGCCATCCCTTCATCTCGCGCCCGCGCATGACCATCGCGCTTGCATGAGGGCTCGATAGCAGCCGCTCGCCTTGGGCGGGATCGACGCGCACGAGCAGCCCGCCCTGGCCTGAGGCGGCGACGGCCATGTTGCCGCCGAGCAGGAACGCGAGGCCGCCGAACATCGACATCTCGGTGACGCCGTCCTCGCCCGCGAGCAGCTCGCGGATGCGGTTGGCGAGATCCTCGTCGTAGGCCATCGCGTTCCCTGACCCCATGCGCTACATCGACACCTCGATCGTCTCGTACACGTCGACGCTGCCGCCGCCTTTGAGCACCGGGCAACCCTCGGCCAGCGCGCTCGCGGCGTCGAGGCTGTCGGCCTTGATCACCGAGTAGCCGGTCAGCTCAGAGGTCGCCGCGCCGCCGCCGTTGCCGTCGACCGTTCTCGAGCCGGCGAACGGGTTGCCGGGGTCGACGATCGCATCTCCCAGTTCACCGAACCATGCCCCCCACGCCTGCATCACGGCCTGACGCTGCTCGTCGGTGTCGGCCATCATCCCACCGCGATACGCAAACAGATACTTACCCATTTTCACCTGTCTCCTGTTCTTCTTTATTTATATTAATTAAATAGATGAAAAATTAATTCGAATCGAACACACGACGGCCGAGACTGTCAAAGCACGCTTTCCACCCTTCGCCGTGGCCCTTGCGAGACTCCGGCGATGCCAGGCCGCTGTGTTCGAGCACGACCGTCGTGCGCTCGCCGTCGCCATGGAAGTCGATCGCGACGAGGCTCACGTGGCCGGGGTGCGGCCCGCCCTCGCCCTGCCAGCACCAGGTGAACACTAGCCGCTTGGGGCGGCTCACCTCGCGGTACTCGCCGCCGACCACATGCAGCTCGCCGTCGTCACCGAGCATGCGCAGCGTGTAGCGCCCGCCGACGCGCAGGTCCACGTCGCAGCCGGGCGAGCTCCACGTCGGCGCCGCCGCCCACCAGCGCTCGAGCACGACCGGGTTGGTCCACGCATCGAACACCTCCTCCGGCGTCGCCGCGAACGTCCGCTCCATGCGAAAGGCGGCGAGCTCGCCGGCGCTCACGCCGAGCCTCCGCGGTCGGTCCCTGCGCCGGCGCCGTCCTCGCGGTTCTCGGCGATGAACTGCTCGACCACGTCGAACTTGCGCTCCCACATCGTCCGCAGCCGCCCGATCCAGTCTGCCGCGTCGTCGAACGGCTGCTCGGCCAGGCGCAGGCGGTGCGTGCGCCCGTCGATCACGCGCACGATCGCGCCCGCCTGCTCGAGCACGCGCAGGTGGCGGCTGATCGCCGGCTTGGACACGGCGAAGTCGCGTGTCGCCTCGCCCACCGTCATGCCCCCGTCGGCACCCTCTTCGCGCTCGGCGAGGCGTTCGACGATGCCGCGCCGGATCGGATGCGCGCAGGCCGCGAACGCGCGGTCGAGCGTTGCTTGGTTAGCCATGTGGTTAACAATAGCCGATCATCCCGGCCGCTCCCCCTGAGCCTCAGCCGAGCACGAACTTCTCGATCGCGAGCGCGAAGCCGTCCTCGTCGTTGGACGCCGTGACGCGCCGCGCCGCGCGCTGAACCTCGCCGTCGGCGTTGCCCATCGCGATGCTGAGGCCCGAGTGGGCGAACATCAGCACGTCATTGGGCATGTCGCCGATCGTCGCGATGCGCTCCGGCGGGATCTCGAGCGTGCGCGAGAGGTAGCGCGCGACGGCGCCCTTGTTGGCGTCCGGGTGGGTCACGTCGAGGTAGTACGGCTGCGAGCGCGCCGCCGAAACGCGATCGCCGAGCTGCTCGCGCGCCGCCGCCTCGGCCGCGGCCACGTGGTCGAGCGCATCGCCGACGCCGACGATCTTGGCGATGCCCTCGGTGATGCCGTCGAAGCTCTCGACGACGGTCGGCTCGAAGCGGACCGTGTCCGTCTCTTTGCGGATGTGCCGCGCCGTGGCGTCGCGCACGAGCCAGTCGGCGCCGCGGTAGAGCCAGGCATCGAGGCCGTGCTTCTCGATCAGCGCGAGCGTCGGCGCGACGAGCTCGGGCGCGATCGAGCATTCCTCGATCACCGACATGTCCGGGCGCGCGAACAGTCCGCCGTTGAACGCCGCCAGCGGCAGCTCGAGCGCGAGCGGCTCGACCAGCATCTGCATCCCACGCGGCGGGCGACCGCTGGTCACGGCAAACCTGACTCCGGCCTGCTTGAGCTTGCGCACGGCCTCGATCGCGCGCGGCGTCAGCTGCTTCTCGGAGGTGACCAGCGTGCCGTCCACGTCGGCCAGCACCAGTTCGATCTGCGGCTTGCCGGCCACGGCCGGGCATCATCCCACGCCGGCGCTATCGTCCCGGCGGCGACCGGCGACCGGCGACGGGCGACGGGCGCGACCGCGAGCACCAGCGCGAGCAGGAAGAACGGGCGCGTGTGCACCCTTGTGCCCCGCTGAGCTGCTCCGGGCCCTCGAGGTGCTCGCGGGCGACGCGCCGAGGGTCGTGCAGCTGCGATGTCATGGGGGCATTGTGGCCGCTCGCCGAGGCGCTGCGGCCGGAGGAGACTCCCCGATCACGTAGAACCCCGGGGAATGCCGGCGCTGCTGCTCGCAGTCGCACTGATCGCGTTGACGATCCTCGCCCTGCTCCTGGCCGGCGTCGTCGCGGCGATCGTCACCGGCATCGGCCTGCTGAACGTGCTCGCGCTGGTGATCGGGCTGCGCTCAAGGCCTGCCGACCCCACGCCGAGCGCGCCCGAGCGCTGGCGTCCGAAGTCGTTCCGCCGCCCGCCGGCGGCCCCGCTGGACACTGAGGGGGAAGAGCAGCTGCATCCGCACACGCTGACCGTGCGCCGCCGCTGAGCGCGGGCGCGGCGGCGGCGTCCTCGATGCCTGCGCGAGCGCGACTACGAGCGGCTGCGGGCGGATTCGCCGCGCTCGGCGCCGATGGCGGCGGCGGAATTCGACGCGAGCACCGACCCGCACGGCTGCCGCGTGCTGAAGCTGCTGCGCATCGATCTCAGCTGATCGAGCCGGCGCCCCAGCGTCGGCGAGGCGGGCCAGGCACGAAGGCGAACCCCGTGCCCAGCCGCCTCACTGTCCGGGACGCATGGCGATCAACTCAGCCCACCGCTTGCGACCGGTTGGAGTCGCGCCGTCAACACGCGCGCCGGCGGAGTCGCAACGAGCTCGCCCGAGGCAAGCTCATCGACGAGCTGGGTCCGCTCCTGCAGCGGCAAGCGTGCGTCCTCGAACGGCAGCAGCTCGCTGAGCCCGGCATGTTCGAAGGCGCGCTGCACGATCCGCGGCCCGCGCACCAGCGCGAAGTCATAGCCGCGCCGCAGGCACAGCCTGCAGCGAAACGCGACCACGGCGACGCCGATCGCATCGATGCCGAGCAGCCCGCGCAAGTCGAGCGTGATGCCCGTGACACCCTCCTCGCAGAGCCGTTCGATCTCTTCTTCCAGCTGGTGCACCGAGCCGCGATCGAGCGAACCGGTGAGGACCAGCGTGTGCATCCTGCGCGCGACGCTCGGCGGGTCGAACCCTGCCTCACGCAGCGCCGTGGGTACTTCTCCGTTGTCGTTGAAGACGGTTTGCGTCTGTCCTGCGACGTCGCTTGGTGCGTCGTCAGCGCTCCCTGCAAAGACGCTTGCGGCCATCTTCATGTGATGGCGTTCCATCCCAGTCCTGCTCCCTTCCAGAAGCCTTCGAGTTGATTCCGATGCGCCGGATCGGTCGATGCGGCGCGGGGTGGAGTGACCGGAGGGAGCTAGTCCGGTCGCTCGGGAATCAACACGAAGCAGCCCGCGAGCCACGGCTCGAAGGAGAGCCCCAGGCGCCGCAGGGCGCGGGGGGCTCCCAGCAGCAGGAGCCCGGCAAGGGTGAGGAAGGTCGACACGCCTGCGCCGGCGCCACCAGAGCCGCCGGCGCCTGTGGCCACGCCGGCGCCGCCGCTCGGCGCCGGGCCCGGCGCGGGCGTTGACGGCGGCCCACCAACGACCGAGCCGCCGTGCCCGTCGCTGTCCGGCGAGCTCGTGACGGCAGCGCCGGCGAGCGAGGAGACGGCGGCCACAGCGGCGCTGGTCGACGCTGTGGCCGCTTCGCGCGGCGCGCCGAGCCAGCCGGCAGCGCAGTTGTCGCTGATGCCGCCGCCGAGCGAGGAAAGCTCGCAGCTGAAGCGGCCGGCTTGCTTGCCGGCGATCGCGACGGCGCGTTCGGAGGTTTCGCCGTGTGAGGTCCCTGCCTGCCCGGAGACCTCGGCTACCTGCGCCACGACATCGGCGCCGAAGGGAGCGCCCGGTGGGGCGCCCGCAGCTTCCCCGGCGACCCCCCCGGGGTGGGCCAACTCGTCGGCCGGGAGCAGCGTCGAGGAATGGGGAGGTGAGCCGCCTCCTGCGGCGGCTTCTTCTGAGGACTCGCCGCCTTTGCCCTGCGTCGATTCTTCGGCTTTTTCTTCGGCTGGCGGATGGGCGCCTTCCGCGGGCAGCGTCCCCGCAGGCAGTTCTTCGGCCGGTCCGCTTGGCGGCGGCGGTGTTTCCGCAACCGGTTCGCTCGCCGGCGGCGGTGTTTCCGCAACTGGTTCGCTCGGCGGCGGAGGCGCTTCGGCGACCGGTTCGCTCGGCGGCGGAGGCGTTTCCGCGACCGGTTCGCTCGTGGGCGGAGGCGTTTCCGCGATTGGTTCGCTTGGCGGCGGCGTTTCGGCGATCGGCTGCGTTTCGCTCGGCGGTTCGCCTACGGGCGTTTCCGTCACTTCCCCGCTCCCGCCCTGAGGCGCTTCGGGACCGCCCGCTTCCTGACCGCCTTCGCCTGCCAGCTGCTGCTGTTCCTGAGGTCCGCCTGCGCCTGTTTCCTGACTTTCAGGCGCTTCGCCACCGCCGGCTGGGACGTCGGCCTGCGCGCCGGCGGCGAGTAGCAGCGCTGCCAGCAGCGCCAAGACGAGCGCTCTCAGACAGTAAAAACCATCGGTTCGGGAGATCTGGAGCATCCGTCCTCGTTGCATGCGTTATGTCAAACAATAAAGAACGGGCAGCCCCTTGGCTAGCGGCGGCTGCGCGAGGCGCCGCTAGCACCGTACCCGGCGCGGCGGGAGGCTTGACATTTGGCAACCCTTCGAATCGGTCCAGCTTCTCACCAGGATGCACCGCCGCGCGGTCAGCGCCTAACCGCAGAGCGCCCAGACGAGCGCAGATCTCGACCTCAGCGCGACTGGGGCAGCTTCGGCGCGCGGCCCTTGACGACCGGCGCCGATGGCGGCGGTACGACCGGCCCGATGTCACCGTCGGGCGCCTCGTCGAGATCGACGATCACGGGCGCGTGATCGCTTGGGCCCTTGCCCTTGCGCGCCTGGCGATCGACCCACGCGGCCTGGACCCGCCCGGCGACGGCGCCGCCGGCGAGGATCAGGTCGATCCGCATGCCGAGATCCTGGTGGAACATCCCGGCGCGGTAGTCCCAGTAGGTGAACACGCGCTGCTCGCGCCAGCGGTCGCGGACGACGTCGTGCAGGCCGAGCGCCTGCAGCTCTGCGAGGGCTGCGCGCTCAGGCGGCGTGACGTGCGTGTGGCCGATATAGGCCTCGGGGTCGAACACGTCGGCGTCGGTCGGCGCGATGTTCATGTCCCCGCAAACCAGCGCGTCCTCGGCGTCGGCAGCGACGAGCTCGCGCAGGGCGGCGAGCCAGGCGAGCTTATAGCGGTAGTGCTCGGAGTCCGGCTCGCGCCCGTTGGGCACATACACGGAATGGACGCGGACCCCGTCGCACAGCGCCGAGACGGCGCGCGCCTCCGGATGGGGGAAGCCGGGGCCGTCGGGCAGACCGCGAACGACATCCTCCAGGCCGACGCGCGAGAGGATCGCAACGCCGTTCCATTGCACCTCGCCGCTCAGCGCGAGCGCGTAGCCACGCCCGCCGAGCTCCGCGCCGAGCAGCTCCTGGAAGGCGTCGTCGGCGAGCTTGGTCTCCTGCAGGCAGACGACGTCGGGGCGGCGCTCGTCGAGCCATGGCAGCAGACGCGGCAGGCGCTGCTTGACCGAGTTGACGTTCCACGTCGCGATCCGCACGGGCCTAAGTTAGCCGCCGGGCACGCAAGATGGAGACGAGCGCGGCGAGGGACCTGGAGCGCCCCCGGCCGGCCCGGCGGGCGCGGTTCGGACTCGATCCGCCTCCGCGGACGCGCCGCACGGGCGCTGGTACGATCGCGAAACGATGGCGGCTGGCCCCTCCGAGCAGCTGGATCACGTTCGGGACCAGCGGATCGCCTGGGTCACGGGCCTGATCTCTCCGAGCGTCCTGCTGGACGAGCAGCCGCTTGCCCCGAGCGCGGAGGAGTTCGTGCTGCGCGGGCGCGCGGGCGTCGCGGACGTGCTCAACCGGGTCGACGACCGGCTGCTCGTGGTCGTGGGGCCGTGCAGCGTGCATGACCCGGAGGCGGCGCTCGACTACGCCCAGCGGCTCGGCGCGGCGGCGCGCGAGCGCAGGGACGACCTGCTCGTCGTGATGCGCGTGTACTTCGAGAAGCCGCGGACGACGACGGGCTGGAAGGGGCTGATCAACGACCCGCACCTGGACGACACGGGCGACGTCAACGAGGGCCTGCGGCTCGCGCGCAAGCTGCTGCTACAGGTACTCGAGCTCGACCTGTCGGTCGGCTGCGAGTTCCTCGACCCGATCACGCCGCAGTACATCGCCGACGCCGTCGGCTGGGGGGCGATCGGCGCGCGCACGACCGAGAGCCAGATCCACCGGCAGCTCGCCTCGGGCCTGTCGATGCCGATCGGCTTCAAGAACCGCACCGACGGGAACGTCGCGGTGGCGGTCGACGCGGTGCGCGCGGCGGCCGTCCCTCACACGTTCGCCGGGATCGACTTCGCCGGCACGCCGGCAGTGCTGAACACGCGCGGTAACCCCGACTGCCACGTGATCCTGCGCGGCGGGCGCGGCGCGCCGAACTACGGCGCCGAGGGCGTGGCCGACGCGCTCGAGCGGCTGCGGGCCGTGGGGCTGCCCGAGCGCGTCGTCGTGGACGCCTCGCATGACAACAGCGGCAAGGACCACGAGCGCCAGCCGATCGTGGTCGAGGACATCGCGGCCCAGCTCGCCGCCGGCAACAACGCGCTCGTCGGCGTGATGCTCGAGTCCTTCATCGTCGCCGGTCGCCAGGACCTGAAGGACGGCGCGGCGCTGACCTACGGGCAGTCGATCACCGACGCCTGCATGTCGTGGGAGACGACAGTCGAGACTCTGAGCACGCTCGCGGCGGCAGTCCGGGAGCGTCGCTCGGCTTTGCGCGCCTAGCTTCGGCGCGAGCGCTTGGCGGGCTTGTGCGCCTGCTTCTTCGCGGCCGCCTTGGCCCTGGCTGCTGCGACGGCGGCGGCGTAGGCGGACTTCAGGTTGGCCATCGTCTCGTGCGAGGTCTCGCCGACGGCGGGAAGGTCTTGTGAGTTGCTCGCTCCGGCGGGCAGCAGCCCGATCTCGAGGTGCGGCGCCGAGGAGATGCCGACGGCGCCGCAGCCGACGTCGGCAATCGGCTGGCCCGCGCTCACGTGGGTTCCGACGGGAACCAGGGCCGGCGCGGCGTGTCCGTAGTAGATGTAGCGGCCGGCATCGGGGCCGCTGTCCACGAGCACAACCGGCGCGGAGCTGCCGAAGCCGTCGAGACCCTCATGCACGACCGTGCCGCCGGCGACGGCGAGCTCGGTGAGGCGGGCGCCGCACTGGTTGGCGGTGCCGCCGAGATCGACGCCCTGGTCGAGCGACCACCAGCTCGTCGCGCCGACGCGCGAGAGCGGGTAGAGCGGGAACACCCAGCCGTGCGGGCTGACGGGATAGGGGCTGCCGGTGAAGACGGGCGCCGGTGGCGTGGCGGTCCCGCCGGACGGCGTCGTCCCTCCCGAAGGCGCGGTCGGCACGGCGACGGGGGCAACGGGTGCCACCCTCGGGGGCGGTGAGACGCCGCCCGTGGCGTCGCCGAACGTGCCCGGCGCGGCGGCGAGCAGGCCGAGGAGGACCAGCATGAGCGTGACCGCGTACGCCGTGGGGCGTCGATGCTTGCGCATTTGCCTCTCTTCGTCGGCCGGCGGGGTTAGCTGACGGGCTAGCGACTTGCGCCTTCCACGGATTACCGCGGAACTCGCCCCAACAACTTGGTTCCCCCACTCCCGAGCAACGACCCGGGATTAGGCGTGGCGGAGCTTAGCGAAAGGCTCGGCGCGATGTGCGGGCTGGTATCGCGCTTGCGCCGCTCGTGGGTCGGGCGGCTGGGTTCAGCGGCTAGTCCCCGTGCCCGCGCCGCGGGCCCGAACGGGCTGATGAAAATGCCGCAGCTTGCTGGAAGCGGGGCTATTTCCTGTCAGGACCAGCTGCTGCTCACACCGGCAGCCGCGAGCCGGCTGAGCGAATGGCCGACGCGGTCGAGCGAGTGGCGTGGCTTGGCGAGCTTCGCCTCGTAGAGCCGTCCGTCGGCGCGTGCCAGCACCGCGCTGAGCTCCTCGCCGCGCAGCCACTCGCTGATGCCGACCGACCAACCGACCGGCCCTTCCGTGCAGTGCAGCCGCGAGACCGCGCCCTCGGCCTCGGCCTCGGATGTCGACGGGAGCAGCAGCACGAACTCGTCGCCGCCGTGACGCGCGAGGATGTCGCCCGGTCGCATGCGCGCGCGCCATTCGCCGGCGAGCGTCGCGAGCAGGCGGTCGCCGGCGGCATGGCCGGCTGAATCGTTGATCTGCTTGAAGTCGTCGAGGTCGATCGCGGCGACGGCGAGTGGCGCGCCGGTGCGGTCGGCGATCGCACGCTCGCGCAGCGCGGCCGTGGCGAACCCGGTCCTGTTGAGCGCGCCCGTGAGCTGATCGGTGCCGACCCGGTGGCGCAGGCCTTCGCTGAGCCCTCCCAGCACGATGCAGATCGACCAGACGGTCGCCGTGACGACGAACCAGTAGATCCCGGCATGCGGTAGGCCGTCGAGCGCAAGCCCGCCGGCGAAGCCGACCGAGACGAACAGTCCGAGCGTGCTCACCACGCGGCGCGGGAAGAAGTGGGAGGCGTAGATGGCGATCCACGGATACGCAAAAGCGGCGACCATCATGCCGCCGGTCGTGCGGGCGTTCGCGACGAGGCCGCTCGCTGCCAGCACGCCCACCGCAGCCAGCAGCTCGAAGCCCAAGGTCGAGATCCGCGACCCGAGCAGCCAGATTGCGCAGGCCGCGGCGAGCGCGACCACGCCACCCGCCGCGAGCAGGCCTGTCGGCTCCTGTGCGCTCAGCGGAAACAGCACGACCACGATCGCGACGAGGCTTTTGAAGGCGAACACGAGCGACAGCGACCACGCGATCGGAGGGCGCCCGGCCGTGAAACGCCGCTCGAGCGCCCTGAGGCGTGGGCGGCGAGGTGTCCTTGGCGCGTCCTCGGCCGGCATCGCCTCCGCGGGGCGTACTCGAATGCAAGGCGAGCGTCGTCGAAGCCACATCGTCCTTATGCTTCGGAAAACTTCCGGCTGCGCTTGAGCAGAACCTCGCGCCGTATCAGTACGTCACCAACCATGCCCCAGCGCCGATCGAGGTCAACGGGTGGAAGCCGGCGGCGGCGAGCTCGGGCGACAGCGTGAATGGCCTACCCGCGGGCATCGCGTTTGGAACGTGCGCACCCGGGTACATAAGTCGGACTCCAGCCGGCTATGTCGCGCTCCAGGCGGCGCTGGACCACGGGATCGGATCGGAGCGGGGACCGCGCTTCTGCGCGTGTGCACGCGGGAGGGGCGAGAGATGCAACCTGTTGATCGAATCAGTGGAGGTCGTCTGGTCGTGAGCTGCGCGGGAGAAGGTCGACGGTTGGTGGCGGGGTCGGCACTTCGACGTCGTGTGCGGATCGGCGTCGTCTCTGCGCTTGCGACGTTCGCCGTCTGGTTGATGACGGCAGCGAGCGCATCCGCCTTTACCGCGCAGGGAAGCGCGGAACAGGTGTACGCGACCGGCCTGCCTGCAAACGCTCAGGTGTCGCTGCTGAAGAAGAACACGACCGTGGCCACGCAGAACGCGGACTCGCAGGGAGGTGTGCTGTTGCGGGAAGTGAAACCAGGGGAGAACTACCGGCTCAGCGTGACCTCCACGGGCGAGACGTCGGCGCCGATCACGGTCCACTCCGACGCCGCGGCGCCGTGGGACCCGAGCATCTACGAACAGTCGATCCCGGACAACGGCTACACGTATCTGACGACGCGTGACGGCACCGAACTGGCGATCGACGTGCACCCGCCGACCAGCCCGGCGGGCGAGCCCGGCATCCCGTCGAGCTTTCACTTCCCGAGCTTGCCGATACCGGGTGTGCCGACGCCGAGCTACACGCCCCCGTATCCGACGATCATCGAGTACTCGGGCTACGGATACGCCAACCCGGCCGGGCCCGAAAACGGCATCGCCGTGCTCGCAAACCTGATGGGCTTCGCCGTAGTCGACGTGAACATGCGCGGGACCGGCTGCTCCGGCGGCGCATTCGACTTCTTCGAGAAGATGCAGAACCTCGACGGCTATGACGTGATCGAGACGATCGCCCACCAGCCGTGGGTGCTCGGCAACAAGGTGGGCATGCTTGGCATCTCCTACGGCGGCATCAGCCAGCTGTTCACGGCGCAGGAGCAGCCGCCGGACCTCGCGGCGATCGCGCCGCTGTCGGTGATCGACGCTACGGCGACGACGCTGTATCCCGGTGGCATCCGCAACGACGGCTTCGCGGTGGCGTGGGCGGCAGAGCGCCAGCAGAACGCCGAACCGGCCAGCCCCGGGCACGGGCAGGCATGGGCAAACACGCGAATCGAAGAAGGCGATCAGGCGTGCGCGGCCAATCAGGCGCTGCACGGCGAGGCGGCGAATCTGATGCAGAAGATCGACGCGAACTCGACCTACAACCCATCCGTGGCCGACCCGCTCGATCCAGTCACGTTCGTCAAGAAGATCAACGTGCCGACGTTCCTGGCCTGCCAATGGGAGGACGAGCAGACCGGCGGTCATTGCGCCGATCTCGCCCAGCACCTCACCGGTACGAGCCGCAAGTGGTTCACGTTCACCAACGGCGCCCACGTCGACTCGCTCGATCCAGCCACGTACAACCGGCTGTACGACTTCTTGGAGCTGTACGTAGCGCACCAGGCGCCGCTGCTGAGGAGCGCGGTAGTGAAAGCCGCCGCGCCCGTGGTGTACGACGAAGCGATGGGGCTACCCAAAACCGACCTCATCACGCTTCCGCCGGATCCGATCCAGGAAAAGCTGACGTATGAATCGGCGCTGTCCGCCTTCGAAGAGCTCCCGCAGATCCGGGTGCTGTTCGACAACGGCGCTGGGACCTCGCCGACCGGCAGCACGACGGCCGGCGATCCGTATCCCGGGTTCGAGCAGTCGTTCTCCAAGTTCCCGATCCCCGGCACCAAGGCTCAGTCGTGGTACTTCGGGCCGGGCGGCGCGCTCAATGCAGAACAGCCGGCAGCGGAAGGGGTCGACTCCTACACATCCGATGCGAACGCCACGCCGCTGACGGACTTCGGGTCCAACACCGGCACGGGCGGTCTCTGGGGCAACGCGTCCCAGTGGGAATACAACTGGGCGCAGAACCCGGCCGGCTCCGCGGTGTCCTACGTCTCGGCGCCGCTCGCGAGCGACACCACGGCCATCGGTGCAGGCGCCGTCCACCTGTGGGTCAAGTCATCCACTCCCGACGTCGACCTCCTGGCGACCGTCAGCGAGGTGCGTCCCGACGGCAACGAGACGTTCGTCCAGAACGGCTGGGAGCGAGCGAGCGAGCGCAAACTGGCCACCAGCGCGGAGAACATCCTCAAGCAGAAGCCGACGCTGCTCCAGCCGATCCCGACGATGCTCGCGTCCGATCTGCAACCGATGCCCGCGGACCAGTTCGTCCCGCTCACCATCCCGCTGTACTTCCAGGGGCACGCCTACCGCAAGGCCTCGCGCATCAGGGTCACGATCTCGGCGCCGAACGGCACCCAGCCGATCTGGTCGTTTTCCCACACCCAGCCCGAGGGCAGCACGGCGACGGAGTCGATCGCCTTCTCGCCGAGCATGCCGTCGAGCCTGACGCTGGCGATCGTGCCGGGTGTCAGCGCGCCCACGGCGCTGCCCGCGTGCCCGAGCCTGCGCAACGAGCCGTGCCGGCCCTACGAAGCGTTCGTGAACAACGGCTCCTGACGGCGGCTGCTCTCGGCCTGCCGAGCGGCGGTCGGGTGAGCGTGTTCGACCGGCACGACACGTCGCGCGCGCGGCTCCCTACCCGATCATCGTCGTCATGCGCGGAGCGGCGGAAGAGCCGGGAACCACGAACCCCGGCACGTCGCTCGGCACAATGAGGATGGCGACCGCGAGCACGGCGAGCACGGCGGCGGTCGCGATCCTCGGCTCGCGCCCCCACGGCCCGACCTTCTCGAGCGCAACCAGCCCGGCGATCAGCCCCATCCAGGCGAGGCTCATCACACCGAGCGCAAAGAGCGCGGCCATCAGAGCCCATGAACATCCCAGACACCACCCGCCGTTGCGCAGCCCCATCACAAGGGCGCCAGACCGGCTTTCCTGCGGCATCGCTTTCACGAACCGCAGGGGGCTGCGACACCTCGCCAGAAAGGCGCGCTTGAGCGGCGTCAGCTGGTAGAGCGCGGCGAGTACCAGCACACCAGCGGCGAGCCAGCGCCCGCCGCTGTGCCACGCCAGAGCGTTCGCGAGGAGGCTCTCACCGAGCTCGAAGACGCCGTAGGCCGCGAGTCCCGTGGCGCTCCAGACGAGCAGATATCCGCCGGTGAACAAGAGAACCCGGCTGAGCTCACGACGTACCAGCCCCGCGTAGAGAGCTGCCGCCGGGGTGAGCGACGGCAGCATCATCGCCGCCATCATGATCGCCCAGACGCCGACGAACCAGCCCAGGGCGCCGAGGCCGGTCCCCGGTCCTGCGTCCATGCCCGCCATCCGCTCAGCCGTCAACCACCACGCTACCGCCGCCGCAGCAAGCACCGCCGTGACGATCCACGGCTCGGCGCGCAGCGCCATCAACGGCGACGATTCGGCGCGCTCGCCGCGCCCGGCTGCGGCCCCCGCAAGAATCGGAGTGGGGCCGCTTGAAAGGTCGTTTACGTTCGCCCTGTCCTGGCGCGCGGCCATAGCTCAGTCCGCCTCGTACTCGTCGTGGCGGCGCCACCAGAAACCGCTCTCGTTGCGCCCGAGCGGAGCGCGGTCGAGCCACGCATACATGCCCCAGAGGCCATCGACGCCGCGCCCGTAAGCCGAGTAGGTGTGGAACACGACGCCGTCCTCGAGTGCGAACGCGCTCATGCCCGGCCCCTCTTTTCTGAAGGTCACGGGATCCGTGCCGGCACCTGACGCGATCTCGGCAAGGACGGCGCTCGCCTCGGAAGGCCGGAAGTCCGACGTGGTGAAGTTGTACTCCACGGCCCCCGACTGCCATTCCTGCTCGGTGTGCGTCACGTGAAAGTCGTGGTTGAAGTCGCTCTCGAACGAAGACGCCCACGGAAAGCTCCAGCCCATCCGCCGCTTGTAGTCCTGCAACTTTGCCAGCGGCGCCCGCGAGACCGCTGTGAACGCGACGTCGTGATTGACGAGGTGCGCGACCGAACCGGAGAAGCCGTCGGCGATCGCCGAGCAGGACGGACATCCGGCCGTGAAGTCGGGGCCGAACATGAAGTGGTAGACGAGCAGCTGGGAGCGGCCTTTGAACAGGTCGACGAGCGACGCCGCGCCATCGTCGGTCTCGAAGCGGTACTCCTTCTCGATCGGAACCCATGGAAGCTCCTGGCGCATGCGAGCCAGCTCGTCGCCACGACGGGTCAGCTCCTTCTCGGCGTCGAGCAGCGCGAGCCTCGCCGAGAGCCATTCCTCGTGCGTTCCGGTCTTGTGATCGGGCATCGTTCTCTCCTTCTCGGTATTACAAGTCGGGTGCGGATTGGTGTGCGGACTCGGCGAGCTGCTTGATCCGAGCCAAGCGCCTGTCCCACCGCGCCGCCACACGAGCCATCGACTCGGCGGCAACGTCGAGCCGCTCGGGCCGCACGGCGTAGCGCACCTCGCGCCCGCGGCGCTCCCCGGCGACGAGGCCGACGCGGTTGAGCACGACGAGGTGCTTGGCGACAGCCTGCCGCGTGACCGGCAACCCCTCGGCCAGCTTCGTGGTGGTCGCCTCGCCCTGCTCGAGCAGCGCCTCGAGCACGCGCCGGCGGGTCGGGTCGGCGACGGCTGACCACAGAGCGTCCTCCTCGGCCACCGCCGTCGCCATCAGTGAGTCGCCCCGCGTTGGTTCGAGATCACGTAGTCGAGCAGTTCGCCGAGGTGTTTCGCCCAGCCCCGTTCGTGGCCTTCGAGGTACCTCGCCTTGTCCTCGTCGTCGTGCGTCACCGCGTCGATCCCGCTCTCGATCACCCGCAGCCTCGTGCGGCCGGCCTCCTCGGTGAGGATGAACTCGACCAGCGCCGAGTTGTGCTCATCCGGCTCGACGCCCTCCGGGTGGTTCCAGCGGAAGCTGAAGCGGCGGTACCGCTCGGCGCTCACAACGTGGATCGCATAGGTCGCGTCAGAATCGTTGTTTGCGCCTCGGCCTCCGGCCCGCCAAATGAGTGCGCCGCTTGCTCCCGCGAGCGGCTCGACCTCGGCGGCGTCGCTGAACCAGCGGCTGATCTGGTCGGGCTCGGTTATCACGCCCCAGACGACCTTCGGGGGCGCCTCGATCAGGATCTCTCGCTCGACGCTGTCAGCGGCCACTCGCGTGCCTCCCGTTGATATGCAACCGATGGTTGCGGGACATTCCGCGCAGGATAGCAACGCTGCGGAACAGCGGGCGTCGTCAGCTCTTCGCCCTCAACACGGCGCCTTTGGCGGACCCGTGCCGCCTCGCCTCCGGTGCCGTCAGCTTCGCGGCGCGTAACTGCCGGGGTGCGGATGACCGTCGGACGCGTCCCGAGCTCGCGTCGACTCGATGGCTCGCGATGCAGGCCTCGCGACACGGCGAGCGAGCAAACCGCATTCTCAGCGGACTCGACCTTGTGGGCTCGATCCGTGGTACGCGCGAACGTGTCTCGTCAGCCGTAGGTGAACTGATCGGCAGGAGCACTCGCGACGCTGCTCGCTTTGTTCACCGTCGCTTTCACGTCAACGGTCCCGACCGCATGGGCCGGCACTGTCATTACGCACGTCGTCGACGAGCTGCAACTGACCGCTTTGGCTTTGGTCGTGCCGAATTTGAAGACGGTCGAGGAGAAGCCGGGGGCGAAGCCGGAGCCGCTCACCGTCACGCTTTCACCGCCCGCTTTGGATCCTGTGTTGGGGCTGACCCCTGTGACGACAGGCAAGAATTTGAAGCGATCCTTCGAGACGATTGGGCTGGTTCCCCCCGGTGTTGTCACGGTCACGTCGACCGTCCCGGCGCTCGCAGCCGGGGATACCGCGGTGATCGAGACCACGCCTTTGATCGTATTGATCGTGAACCCTTTCGCGCTGGTCGCTCCGAAACGGACAGCCGTGGCTTCCGAGAGGTGCGTGCCGCTGATGGTCACCGGCGTTTCACCGCTAACCGGGCCCTTGGTCGGCTTGATCTTTGTGACGGTCGCCGACGGGAGATAGGTAAAGCGGTCACTAGGGCTCGTAGCGCTGGTGCCGCCCGGCGTCGTTACCGTCACATCTGTCGTGCCGGCGCCGCTCGGGGCTTCTGCGCTGATCGATGAGCCGGGATCGCGGACCTGAATCCCCGATGCGCTGGCCGAGCCGAACTTGACGGCAAGGACGTCGTTGAGGTTGGTCCCGTTGATCGTGACCCTTGCCCCCGTCGGACCTGTCGTCGGTTCCAGGCCGAGGACGGTCGGCGCAGGGACGTATGTGAACCTGTCTGCCGATGAGGTGGCGCTTGTTCCACCCGAACTCACGACCGTGACATCGACAACGCCCGTCCCCGGCGGCGCTTCGGCTGTGAGCGAAGTGGGCGAGTTGACTTTCCAGCTGACAGCGGCCGTCGAGCCGAACTCGACCGCGGCGACTTCATTGAAGTTCGTGCCGGCGATCGTGATAGCAGTGCCACCAGCCTCGACCCCCCGATTGGGGCTGATGCTCGTGACAGCGGGCTGATAGTTGAAGCGGTCGGCTTCGCTCACAGGGGTGCTACCTTCGGGTGTGGTTACCGTGACGTCGACTGTCCCCGTGCCGGGTGGTGAGATGGCGGTGATCGAAGTTGGCGAGTTGACCGTAACGCTCGTCGCTTCGGTCGCACCGAAGTGGACAGCCGTGGCTTCGCCGAGGCTTGCGCCGGAGATCGTCACGGAGGTTCCGCCTGCTCCCGGCCCCGCGTTTGGGCTTATCGCGGTGACGCTCGAGGCGAACGCGCCAAACGCGGCGCTGCGGTCTTCCAAACCAGCGGCTATCCCGTCGACCCCGCTCAGCCCGCTCACGGTGACCGGAAGCCTGCTGCACTCGTGGGTCGTGGGCAAGCATTCTTCGGGACCTTCGGAGGTACCGATCCCCAGCTGTCCGAGCGAGTTCGAGCCCCATGCCTGGACGGTTCCGCTGCTCATTAGGGCCAAGCTGAAGCCGTCGCCGGCAGCGATCGCGGTGACCCCGCTCAGCCCTTTGACTTCTTCGACGAAACCCCACGGCCCCTCGTGGCTCCAGCCCGCGCCAAGCTCACCGTAGGAGTTTTCGCCCCAAGATCGCACGGTGCTGTCACTTCTCAGCGCGAGGTTGTGGTACAAGCCGGCGGCGACCGCTGTCACTTCGGTCAACCCGCCCACGGGAACCGGTTCGTCATGCAGTTCGAGGTCGCCATTGCCCTGGCCCAACTGTCCGCGCCCGTTGCCGCCCCACGCTTTGACGGTGCCGTCGCTCTCGACGGCAAGGCCGTCTTCATAGCCGGCGGAGATGGCCGTGACAGCACTCAGGCCGCTTACGGCGACTGGCGTCGTGCTGCACGCCTGGTTATAGATGGAACAGGTCTGTGGGCCAGACGTGGACCCGTTGCCCAACTGGCCGACATCGTTGCGACCCCAGGCCACGACCGTACCGTCTTGCCTCAAGGCGAGACTGTTTTCTGGACCGGCAGATATAGCCGTGACATCGGTCAGCCCGCTGACTTCGACCGGCGTTGCGGATTCTTCGGTGGTTCCGTCCCCCAACGCGCCGTAGGTGTTTTCTTCACCCCAGGCCATCACCTTTCCGTTTGTCAGCAGGGCTAGGCTGTACCCATCCCCGGCGGAGACTGCGGTGACTTCGCTCAATCCGCTCACCGGGGCTGGAAAGGGAATGCCGGGGGCCCATTCAACGACAGTGCCGTTGCTCAGTAGTGCGTCGCTGCTGAGCCCTCCTATGGAAACCGCCGTGACGCCACTCAAGCCGCTTATCGTCGCCGGCACGTCGCCATAGCCGGAGCCCCAGGCCATCCCGGTGCTCGGCGCCGCCGAGGCAGGCGCCGCCGGCGCGAGAAGCAGCGCCGTTGCGGTAGCCGCCAAGAGGAGTGCGAAGCCCCCGCGACGCGAGTCCCGGCCGCTGTATTGCGCCAGTCCACCCATCCCATACCTCCTCTGTGCCGACTGTTGTCGGCATCGTCCACCCCAGCGACCTCTCTGCCGACATTAAGGGACGGATGAGAGGCGCTCTACCAACCCTCGGCGAGCCTACGCTTCCCTGAGCGCCCCGTCAAGGTCGGTTCACCGGAATGTCACTACTGTCCGGGGCGTTGGTCCACGACCGATGAGCTCGAGGCAGGTGCAGGTCGACGAGGGGAGGCGCGAAGGGCTCTCGGGCGAGGAGCGAGAGGGCTGCGCCGGGCGCGGCGTCTCCTGACATCGGCTGACTATGGCGTCAGGCCCCGCGCCCGATATCGCCTCCAGGCGAGCTGCAAGGATGACGAAGCGGGCGGCGAGCGGGCATTTGACTAGGGGCACACACAGCCGCGATGCGCGATATAAGGCGCGGCTATGGAGTCAATGCCAACAACGGAGGTCAGCATGAGCACCATCGACCAAGAGATGGTCTTGGCCCACTTCATCGTTTCAGATGATGTCGAGCGTTCCCGCCGCTTCTACACCGAGGTACTTGGCGGCAGGACGGTCATCTCAGGCGAGGCGGATGACGAGGTGACGTACGTCGCGCTAGCCAACAGCTGGGTCATCATCAACGGAGGCGGAGGTCCGACGGACGACAAGCCGACTGTCACGCTCGAGACACCGCCCGACCCAGATCGGGTGAGCAGCTTCCTCAACATCCGGGTTGCGGACATCCAGGCGGTCTACGCAGAATGGAGCGAGCGGGGTGCACAATTCCTCACGCCGCCGAAGCAGCACGAGACCGAGATGCGCTGCTACGTCCGCGATCCCGACGGCTACCTGATCGAGGTGGGCCAAACGACCCTGGCGAGAGGTTGGCGCCCACCGTCTTGATTGCCCGTGTGGGCGCGCTGTCTGGGAGCGGCCTTCGCGTCGCCGTCGCCGATCCCCACCTGTTGCACGGTGAGGTCCGTCCAGCGGGGCCTCCTCGACGGCGAGTCGCACCTGAGCGTTGATGAACTTCGAGAGCTTGTGTGCATCGGTGGCGCGGGCGAGTCACCAACGGAAGCGGGCGGGGTGAGGCTACGGCGGGGCGCGAGAATGCGTCCACATGCAGAGACCTTTAGATATGGAGCCTCGGAGACGAAACCAAACCGTCGAGCGCGGGTCGATGCGTTGCTGCTAGCTCTGCGCGCTGGAATCCACTGATCCTCCGCTCAGGCCAGGGGCGAGGATCTCTTGCTCGCTCAATCCATCGGCAACCATTCCCACGACGGTCGCAACAGGGATACGTAGGCCGCGAATACACGGGGCGCCGCCCATCTGGTCTGACCTCACGGTAACTCTGGAGAAGGTCATCCGAGCCGGCGTACCGACTCGAGGGGGTCATCCCCAGAAGATGCCGGTCGGATCTGCATCGATCTCGGCCAACAGCGGATCGACGCTTGCGCTCGGCCCAACATCGTCGTATGGCCACCAACGCTCACCGCTGTCGGAGCAGTAGAGCAACCACTGCCCGGCAGCCTTGTCGTACCGCAGCTGCGCCACCTTCATGCTGGTCCAGGCGGCGCCGATCTCTGGATTCCACGGAGGGCGGCGCTCGACGATCGTGATCGAGTTTCCTCGGTGCGAGCACTCCAGCCGGAGCTCGTCGCGATGTTCTTCGGGCACGCGCGACTCACAGAAGACCTCGACGGCGGCTAGCGCGGAGCTGTACGGATCGGGCGTCACGGGACAAGAAGCTAGCGAAGCCCGCGGTGGCCGCTCTGCGCGGACTTTCGTGGCGGTGGCGAGCGCCGCGCGCCTGGCTCCCTCGCGTGAGGGCCCAGCGCTTGCCGTCACCGCTCAAGGGCGTAACCACGACCGGGTTCGCACTTGAGCACTTGGGGTCTCCGAGGTGGAGCCAACCGACCTCAAGTCAAACCGCTTTGCGCGGTTTCTCGGCGGAAGGATGTCGCTTGACGAAGACGGGTAGCATCCCCGCGGCCTCCCGCAAGGACCGCTCCATCGTGGCCTCTTGTGGCAGTGCAGAAGCTCCCCGGGTGACCAGCATCTTGCGGGCCTAACCGTCGAGTGTCTACCTTAACGTTGAGGCGCGGCAGGTGTCCGGAGGGTTCGGCAGGATTGGATGGTGGCTCGTCACAAGCGGATCAGCAACACGGAGAGCGGCGGCCGGGCTGTGGCCTATGTAATCAGCCGCGTCGCCTGCCCCTACTGCGGGAAGGCGCTAGTTGAGCTTCCAGCAGCGACTCCAGTCTACGACGTGGCCTGTGAACGCTGCGAGTTTCGCGCCCAGGTAAAGAGCGTCGAGACTCCTCCGCGCGGTCGGATCCGCGGTGCCAGCGCTAGGCCACTCGCCGGCTTGCGACTCGCAGGCAAGCTGTCGCCTCCTTTGGTAGTCGTTTGGAAGTGGGATGGTGAGACCCGCACCGCCGGCGAGGTCTGGATCTTTCCGCTCGTGCCTTGGAGCCACATACGCGAACGGGTGTTGCCGGATACCCATGCGACCATGGCAGGACGGTTGATGGTCGACTATCACGACCTCTCAGTCCTTCCACATTTTGTGGGCTAGTCAAGCGAACCGCTCGATACGGGCACACGGTAGGTAGATATCGCTCGGCGATGGAGGCCGCTAGCTCGACTCCCAATCAGGAGCGTAGACATCAGTACCGATTGTTGGGGCAAAATCCCTCGCCCTTGCAAAGTCGTCACGACACGAAAAGACGAACCGCGATGCCATAAAGACCTGCGCAGTGTTCTCGCTATCCACCATGTCTGCTGTGAAGCTGACGGGAGACACGCAGGAGTCGAACGACGCCAACCGCCAACCCACTCGATCCACTGGCTTGTTATGCAAGCGGTCTCATGCTCTATCGACGCAAGCTGCCTCTCCATTGTGAGCGGATCGTGACCTTGTTCTGCAAGTACATCGAGGTAGTAAAACGAGCGCTCCGCGGCCACCGATCCTGGGCTGGCAATGAACGTCCTATCTGCCTCTCGGTCCCAGGCCCAAAGGCGACCGGCTGCGTCGCAAAAGCGTCGCAGGTAGAACTGCGGCACATAGTGATGTAGCTTTGGGTCGCTCATCGACGCCTATGGTCGGCGGAAGACCGAGTGCGTGCCGATGCGGCGCCAAATGATGTGCGCCTCGCCGCGACGAACCTCTGTGCCGTACTCGAAGGTGGCGCGGCCGTCCGATGCCCAGCTCATCTCCCAGACGCCGCGATGACCTTGCACCCGCTTGACGCGCAGACGCGGATGGAAGCTCTCTGACCTCCATTGGCGATGTCAGCGATGAACTGCACCACTGCCTCGCGGAAGGCTCGCTGCTGTTGAGGGTGAGCCGATCCCAATCGCGCCAGAGCGACGCGAGGACTTCACGCGTCGGCATCGAGCGGCTTCGTCCGCTCGTCCAGCGCCGCTAGGAACTCCGCATCGGTGTCGAAGGACGTAACGCGACCCGCTGCCAGGTCGTCGTCCGCCTCGCGCTCCTTCTCCTGCCACTCCCGCGTCCAGAACCACGCCTGCCCAGGATCTATGCGCCCGGCGCTGATCTCGCCAAGCAGGACCGCGGCACCATCGACCGCGCCATCCGGCAGACGGTCCACAAGCTCATGCAGCTCAGCCCTCGTCGTGCCCTCATTGTCGCACGGGCACGCCCCTTTCATGACGGGCGGTTCGACCACTGTCACGAGCGCCCTCCAGGAAGCCACCACGAATTGGCGGTTATGGAGCCAGCCGAAGTCAATGCGAACCGCTTTGCGCGATTTTCCGGCGGAAGGATCTCGCTTGGCGAAAGGGCGCACGGGCTCCACACGGGACTCGTTGCTTAGCGATCGCTGACCAGCCCGACGGCTTAGTAAGCGTTCCTGCCCTATCGCTTAGTAAGCTTGGACCGTGACAAGCGAACGAAAAGATCCTCCGAGCCCAGCATCGAGCCCTCGGACCGGCGAGTACCGGCTAGCGGACAGCGGCCCCGACGGATACTGGGCCTTCCATCCCAATCCGCTCCCACCCAAACCGCCTCTGCGCATCGACGCGCCGATGCAGTCCCTGTTGGATCGCACCAACCAAGCTCTTGGACGCCTTGACGGGATCACGCTACTGCTACCCGACCCCGACCAGTTCATCTACACGTTCGTCCGCAAGGAGGCTGTCCTGTCCTCTCAGATCGAGGGTACACAGTCCTCCCTGTCAGACCTACTCCTGTTTGAGCACGACGCCGCACCCGGCGCGCTACGCGAAGACGCCCAAGAAACCGCGAATTACATCGCCGCTCTTGACTACGGCCTCGACCAGATTGCGAAACCCGGAGCACCGCCGCTCTCCGCGCGACTGCTACGAGAAGTGCACCGACGGCTACTGCAGACGGGACGGGGAGCGGACAAGAACCCTGGCGAGTTCCGCCGCGACCAGAACTGGCTTGGCGGCGCGCGCCCCGTCACCGCGCGATTTGTGCCGCCACCATGGCAAGAGGTCACCCTGGCGATGGGCGCCCTTGAGAAGTTCATTCATGACGATCCAAATCCAACCCCAGTGCTTGTGAAGGCCGCGCTCGCACACGCCCAGTTCGAGACGATCCACCCGTTCCTCGACGGCAACGGAAGAGTTGGACGGCTCCTCATCACCCTGCTGTTGTGCTCCGAGGGTGTACTCAGCCGGCCGCTTCTCTACTTGAGCCTGCACTTCAAGCGCAACCGCGACAGCTACTACGAGCACCTACAGCGTGTCCGCACCGACGGTGCTTGGGAGGACTGGCTGCGGTTCTTCCTCGAAGGGGTCATTGAAGTCGCCGAGTCCACCACACTCACCACGCAGCGCGTCGTCGCTATGGTCGAGAACGACCGCCAGAAAATCCACACCTTCGGACGTGGCGCCGCCACGGCGCACCGCGTGCATGACCTCGCGACGCGCTCCGTCGTCATCGGCGCCAGCAGCTCCACTAAACGCCTCGGTCTGACCGGCCCCCCCGTGTACGCTGCCATCCAACGACTCGAGAAAGCCGGGATCCTGCGTGAGGCAACTGGGCGACTGAGAGGGAAGCTCTACGTATATGACCAGTACCTGAAGATCCTCAACGAGGGCACCGAACCATTCTGAGCGCCCTTGTCGGCTCACACGGTTCGTATTGACTCAAATTATGGAGCTAGCCGGACTCGAACCGGCGACCTCCTGGGTGCGATCCAGGCGCTCTCCCAACTGAGCTATAGCCCCGCGTGCACGCCTCTCGAGGGCGGGCTCACGCAAGTTTAGCCCGCGGCGGGCGCCGGGTTACGCCGGGGCCGGGCTAGGTATGGTGTCGGGGCGAATGGGATTGCTCGATGACGCCATCCGCGAGCACCTGGAGCTCAAGCGTCGGCGCGGTGCCGATCCGGGAGAGGTCGCCCGCGAGCAGCGAGAGGCACTGGACGAGACCGGCGGTGTAGCCCCGGCTGACGCATCCGCGCCCGTGGGCGCCCCCGAAGAGACCACGGTATCCGGTGCGCCGCTGGTCGACCGACCAGTCGAGGAGCTATTCGAGCCGGCAGCGGCGAGCGAGCTGCCGCCCAGCGTAGCCCCGGCCGACCCGGTGAAGGCCGCGACGCCAGTCGAGCCTGCCAGTAGCGCGGGTGTGGGCGAGACGGCCGAGCTGGACATGAGCAGCGTGCTCGGCGAAGGCGCGGAGGACGCGACGGCCGCTGATCCGACCTCCGAGCCGGGTGTGACCGGCGACTCGCTGGAGTGGGAGATGCCTGCAGACACAGCCGCGAAAGAGGCCGCCGCGGAAGAGTCCGACGAGGACGTGCTCGAGGAGACGCCCGACTTCTTGCGCGACACCCCCGAGCAGGACCGGCTGTGGTTCGAGCAGCAACCACCGCGCGACTTCGACTTCGACAAGTAGACCTCACCGCACTGCCAGCGAGCACTTCTTCTCCGGGCGGCGCGTTCGCGCGCTTCCCCTAAACTCGGAGGCCTTGGGGCCATAGCTCAGCTGGGAGAGCGCCTGCTTTGCAAGCAGGAGGTCACCGGTTCGATCCCGGTTGGCTCCATATGGAGAAGTCCCTGCACATGTGCGGGTTTCGACGTCGGGGAATCGGCGTGCATCGCTGATGATCGGCGGTGATCTGAGGCACTAGAGGCTTGATGTGGGTTCAGCGTCCGTCATAGGCGGCGAGCGCACGCGGCGGACGCCCGGTCAAGAAGTTCAGGTAGATGCCGAGCGTCAGAGCGAGCAGCCGTTGCACGATGCGCTGGGCCAAGCCGGCCAGTGTCTTTGCGAGGTGATCTTCCAGGCGCATCTGGCACTTGAGGTTGGCGAACAGCGACTCGATCACCAGGCGGATGCGGGCCTTGGCGATCTCGCTCGCGGGCCGCTGCCCGAGCTTGTGCTTGGCGGGGGTGATCAGCTGAACGTCGATCAGCTCCATCGTGCGCTCGTACTCGGCTCCCCAGAAGCCGCCGTCTGCGAACAGCAGGCTGTGGGGGTGGGCGCTGGCCAGGCGAAAGGCGCTCTCGCGCTCCTGCCCGGTCTTCGGACCCGCGAGGTCATAGCCGAGCGGCACGCCCTTTGAGTCGCAGATCACGACCAGGCGAATGCCCCACACAAAGCGGCTCTTAGACGGGCAGTAGCCGAAGGCGGCATCTGGCGCGAAGTCGCTTCTCTTGGCGCAGCCGGGGTAGTTGGCGCAGCTGATCAGCGTCCCATCGACCAGTCGCACCTCACCCTCGGCGATCAGCTCGGCGACCATCAGCTGCACCCTGGTGAACTGAGGTGTCAGACGTCTGAGGCGCCGGTTGAACTGGGTCTGCTCGGGCAGGTGGGAGAACCAGCCGGGCAAGAGCCGGGGCACCATCCCCAAGAACTGACGATCGCTCGCAAGGCCGGTCACGGCTTGGGCCACCGCGAGCGCGATCAGCTCCTGGTCTGTGATCAGCCCTTGCGGGCCGGGGCGAGGGATCGAAAGCGACGCGGCGAACACATAGGCTGCAACGACGAGGGTCTCCAGCTCAGCGGTCATCTCGTGCTCCAATCACCAGATGGCAGGGTTGGAGGCCCTCTTCTTATTTCAAGGCCGCGCTCCTGCTTGGCGGCGCAACCCACATCAGGCCTCTAGGCGTGAGCGGCGTGGGCACGAGCGCGAGCGGGCGTGGCCAGCGGTTCTCTCGCAGCTCGCCGACGCGCTCGAGGCTGGCCTTGCGTTCCCGGCGGCCGTCGGCCTGGCGGCAGAGTCCGGACCGACGGCCCTGCGCGGGGAGCTCGCTACGTTCCATGCCCGTCTTCGCTCGGCTGGCGTCCCGGCCGCGTTGGATGGCCTCGCTGCGTCCGGTGAGCGCACCGCTGACACGGTGGTGTTGTTGCTCCGTGCGGGGCTGGTGGACCTTCCGGCCGGCGGTCTCGCGCCGGTGCTGCGTGAGCTCTCCGACGTTCTGGCCGAGCGCTGTGAGGCTCGCGAGAAGGCTCGTTCGCGCGCTCACAGCCTGCAGGTCGAAGCGGCGATCCTCGCACTCAGCCCGATCGTGCTCCTATTGCTGGTCGGGGTCGCCTCCCCCGCCTACCTGGACGCGTACAAGACCGCGGCTGGGACGCTGGTGGGCGCGCTCGGTGGCCTTATGATCTTCGGTTGCTACGTGGCGATGCGGCGGTTGGGACGGATACCCGAGCCGCGACGTACCGGAGGGAGATCGTGAACGCGGGACTCCTTCTGTCCTCGGTCTGTCTCGTGGTGGGTGGGCTGCTGCTCGGGCAGTGGGCATTGTCGTGGCGCCGGCCGGCACTGAGCGTCCGCGTCGATCGCGCCCAGGGCCTCGACCCGAGAGTCCTGAGCGGTCGGCTGGACATGGGCCGGGTCGAGAAGCCGGCTTGGCTCGAGAGCCTCATCGCGCGCTACGAGCGCGAGCTGCGCCAGGCGGGCGATGGGAAGACCCTGCAGCGTTTCGCGTTCGAGAAAGGACTGCTTGCGGTCGCGGTGCCGGTCATCCCGCTGCTGCCGTATCTCGCGGCGACCGGACAGCTGCCGTCGCTGGCGTTTCTAGCTGCGCTCGCGCTCGTCGGGTTCTTCGCTCCCGATCTCGCGTTGCGGGCTGATGTGAAGCGCACGCGCGAGGCGATCTTCCTGGACCTGCCCGAGGCGATCTCCGTCATGTCGCTGGCGCTCGGCGCCGGCAAGTCGCTACGCCAAGCGCTCGAGCTCGCCGCGCAGGATTGCCCGGGTCCGCTCGGCCGCGAGTGTCGCTCGCCCGACGCGAGCGCTACCTCTCAGAGCGCGACGCGCTCGTACGGGTCGCCCGCGACGCCGGCGAGGAGACCTTCGCGCGTTTCGCGGAGCTGCTCGCCGCCAAGGAGAGCCCCTACCTGGAGTTTCTGCGCGCCCAGGCCGCGAGCTCCCGCGCGGAGCAGAACCGCTACCTGGAACGCGCCGCCGACCGCGCCTACCTGGCGATGCACGCACCGATCGCGCCGCTGCTGGCGGTGCTCGTGCTGCTGTTCGCCTACGGCTTTTTGCACTTCCTGGCCACCACGATCTGAACCCAAAGCAAGGAGGTATCGAGATGCTCGACGCGATCTGGTTCAAGCTCCTAGACGTGGCGGAGCGCGCCGCCAAGGAGGAGCGCGGCGACAGCCTGATCAACTGGGTTGTGCTCGCCGTCGGCCTGGCCGCGGCCGCAGCCGCCGTCGTCGCGCTACTCAGGCCCGCGATCGAACACGCCGCAACCAAAATCGTCAGCGCGCTCGGCGGCTGACCGGAGGCTCCCATGCTGCGCTCAGAGCGCGGTGAGGCGCTGATCGACGGGCTGCTGATGCTCGGAGTGGTCGTGCTGGTCGTGCTCGTCGCTGTGCAGGCACTCATGTACGCGCACGCGCGCTCGGTCGCACAGGCCGCCGCACAGGACGGCGCGCGCGCCGCCGCTGTCTCTGGAGCCGGCGCGGGCGTGACACGCGCCGGCGCGGTGCTGGCCGCGGCCGGCGGCACAGGCGCGGGACTACACCCCTCCTCAACCGACACGGCGAGCAGCGTCACCGTGACGGTGCAGGGGCACGCGCCACGGGTCTTCCCGATCTCACTCCTGCTCCCCGGCGTGAGCTCGAGCGCAACGCTGCCGCTCGAGCGCTACCCCAGCGACGAATCGGTCCCATGAGATTCGCCGGCCGGACACTCGGCGGCGAGCGCGGCGAGGGGCTGATCACCGGGCTGATCCTGCTCGCCGGAGTGCTCGTGCCACTGATGTTCATCGTGCCGCTGTTCGGGCGGATCGAGACCGCTCACCTCGCCGTCCAGCAGGCCGCCCGCGACGCGGTGCGCTCAGCGACCCTTGCCCCCAACGACAGCCAGGCACAAGCCGCGGCCCAGAACGCGGCATCGCTCGCGCACACCCAGACGGGCATACCGCTGCACCTCACGCTCACCGGTCGCTTCTCCCGCGGGAGCGTGCTCACGGCGAGCGCGAACGCGAGCATCAAGCTCGGCACCTTCCCGGGCCTCGGCGCGTTCGGGACGATCGCCGTCCAGGGCCACGCGAGCGCCCCCGTCGACGCCTACCGCAGCCTCCTGCCCGGAGGGGAACCGTGACCAGTCTCCTACCACGGCGGCTGCGCGAGGAGCGTGGCTCGGTGCTGATCACCGGGCTGCTCCTCTCGATCGCGCTGATCATGATCATCGGCGCCGCCGTCGACATCGGCCACGCCTTCATCGTGCGACGCGAACTCGCCGCGATCGCCGACGACGCCGCCCTCACCGGCAGCCAAGCCCTCGACCAGAACGCCCTGCACGCGGGCACCCTCCAACTCAACCCCGGCCACGCCCGCTCAAGCGCGCTCGGCACGATCGCCCCCACCTCCGGAGAGAGCGCGCAAGCGAACTCAACGACAACATCGGTCAGCGTCCGTGTGCAGCGTCACTTCCCAACGATCCTGCTTCGCATCGTCGGGCTCGACACGCTCACGGTCTCGGCGCACGCGAGCGCGGCACCACGAAAGCCATGAGCGCCCGGACGCTGCCCCTTGCCGGATTCGGCGCGAGTGCGTTCCTCCTCGCGAGCGGTGGCGGCGATGCCACCACGCTCACGCGACTGGGGATCTGCGGCGCGGCACTCGCGAGCCTGGCCGCAACCGACCTCAACGAACACCGGGTACCCAACCGGCTCGTCATCCCCGCAGCGGTCGCCTGCGCAGGACTGTCGATCGCCGGTGGCGCCTCCACGAACGGCCTGATGACCGGCGCGGCCGTCGTCGTCACCCTCGCCTTCGTGAGCCTCGCCTCGCCAGCCGCGCTGGGCATGGGTGACGTGAAGCTCGCGCTGCTCGTGCTCGCGGGGCTCGACGGCAGCGCGTGGCGAGCCCTGGTGATCGGCATCGTGCTCGCCGCCCTCGCGGGCATCGCCGTGATCGCGCGCGAGGGCCGTGGCGCGGGGGAGCGATCGCTTCCGCTAGCCCCGTTCGTCGCCATCGGCTCCCTGGTCGCGGTGCTGGCATGACGCTCGACAGCACGAACGGAGGCCGCATCCGGCCAACCTTTGCGGCACTCGCCTGCATCGTGCTGCTCGCCCTGCTGTGGGTTCTTCGCCCACCTTTGCCGGAAATCCGCTCGCTCACCGGCCCGCTCAGCGGCACCGCCCTCGAGGAGATCGCCGTCCTCATCGCCTGGATGGCCGCGACGATCGCCCTCCTACGACTGCTCTACAAGGCGGTGAGGACGGTCGCCGCCTGCCCGTCGCGGCGCCGGCGAGACGAACACGAGCGCCTCGAGCGCGTGCTCGACAGCCGCCAGGTGATACCGAGAGGACGACAGAGCGCCCACCAGCGCTACAGCCCACCGCTGAAGCTCACTGTCCGGCCGCCGATCGACCATCGCGAGAGCGGCGCGGTGTCAGGTGCGCTGCCGGCCGGCGCTTCTTCAACAGGCGGCGACGTCCGATCCTCTGACACGGCCGCCATCCGCATCTCGCTGCTGGGACCGTTCAGGATCCACGGCGCCAATGGCGGCACCCACCTACGCAGTGCCTGCGAGCAGCTGATCGCCTACCTCGCGCTTCGCCCACGCGGCGCCACCCGCGACCAGTTGATCGAGGCGATCTGGCCTGAGGAGGACCCCCAAAAGGCACGGCAGCGCTTCTACCAGAACGTCAGCGACGCCCGCCACCTGCTCACCGGCGCGCTCATTTCAAACCGTGGGCACTACACACTGGACCGCCGCAGGATCACGGTCGACAGCAACGAGCTCGAGCAGCTCCTCGCGCAAGCCGACGCAGCGGAGCAGCCCAAAACACAGCGTCCCACGCTCGAGCGGGCACTGCGACTATTCCGAGGCGAACCGCTCGCCGGCTGGGACCACCTCTGGGCTGACGAGGAGATACGCCGCCTGCGCTCCACTCACGCCGAGCTACTCGAGCGGACCGGCCACGCCCGTCTCGTCACCGGCGACCCGCACGGTGCACTCGAAGCCGCCCAACAGGGACTCGCGATTGACAACTACAACGAGAGCCTCTGGCGCCTTGCGATGCAAGCCGAGGGACGACTCGGTCTGCGCGACTCGGTCGGCAAGCGTTACCTGCAGCTACGAGGCCTCCTCGACGACCAGCTCGGCCTCGAACCCGAGCAGGCAACCCGAGCGCTCTACCACGATCTGCTGGGGCAGCGATAACGGAGCGTTGCCACGAGTTGCTCGGGCGGTGGTGGCCCAGGCGATAGCCCGTCGGTCCGCAGTCCTCCCACGGGGGGAGGTGGGCGAATGCCACACCGAAGTGGCGCTCTGCTCACGGCTGCGCCGGCGAAGCTGGTCTCGCCGAGCCGTGTACCGCTCGGCTTAACGCAACGACCAGCACTGGAGGATGGCATGAGGAGCTTTCGTAGGATCGGCGGGGCCATGGCCGTGGCGGGCGTTGCCTCAGCGCTCGTCTTGAGCGCATGCGGCGGAGCGAGCCTTTCCGCTTCGAGCAGTTGCCACGACTTCATGAACGCGTCGGCGACTGAACAACACGAAGCGGTCGACCAGCTCGCCGCTCAATACCAGAAGCCCGACTTCTCGACACCGCTGGGTGAACCGGAGGTGCCGTACTACTGCTCGGCGAACCCGTCCACGACGCTCGGCGACTTCTTCAAGAAAGCCGAAGGCTGACCGGCGCCGAGTTTGAGCGTGCCGTCGCCAGCGGGGTGGGGCGTAACGACACCTTGGATTGGTGGCCACGAGCTTGCTGCCACACGACTGTTTGGAGGACCGGCACGGCCGGTCGAAGACCGCGATCAGAGGAGGAATAACCATGAGTAATCACATGAGCGGCGTACGGGAGGTGGACTAGCGATGGGCTTTTCGATGCTCGCCATTCGCACCCCCGATGAGGAGGACGGGAGGCTGTATCCACTGCCCGGCGAGGAGCAAGGCTCGGTGAGGATGGAGCAGTGGGACGGTGAGCCTCTACGGCTGACCGGCAGTGCGATCACCGTTCAGGAGCTGGACTCAGGGCGCTGGCGCACACTGCTCCGTGCCCGTGACATCAAGCTGGATCTACTCATCACCGACTCGCGGTTCATCGTGTCGTCCAGCAAGTTCGACAAGGGTGGCGGCTGGGTCGGCTTCGGCGGCGGTGCGTTCTTCGCGCTGGCCGCGAACGGTGTCAGCAAGGCGCGCGCCGCGTATCGCCGTCGCGGCAAGCTGCTGGTCGGCCAGGTGCGCTACCCGTGGCTGCGGTGCGTCGGCTACAAGCCAAAGGCCGGATGGGGGTCGAGCGAGCAGATCCGGCTAGGCGTCGTCGCCCGCTCGGGTGACGGCGAGCGGCAGGAGCTGTTCCTCGACGTCGCACTGCCGAGGAACGTGGACTCGGCGGCAGTCGCTCGCGCGATCGTCGCACGCGCTGCCGCATACCGGCTGGCGTACACCGACGTGCACGACGAGGATCGTGCACGCTTCGAGGAGCTGGCCGACGGCCCGACCCTCCCGCCGCCCGAGCCGAAGAAGTTCGCGCTCTACAATCTGCCGCGCCACTACTTCGTGAGCAGCGCGGTTGCCTACCCCGACAGAGAGTCGGCACTCGCGGGCGGTGGTCTGGCATGATCGGCGTGCTGTTGATCGTCGTCGCGGCTGTGGCCTTTCTCGATGCGGTCCGGCGCCCGCCGTCGCAGTGGATCGAGGCGGACCGCAACAGAGCGTTCTGGCTGGTGATGATCGTGCTCATGAACGTCATCGGCGTGGTCGCCTACCTGATCGCGGTCGTACCCCGGTTCCCCCGTGGCGCCGGCACGACAGCCGCCGAGCTTCTGAAGCCCTCGAGCGGACAGGAGCGCTGAGCAGCGCGCCGCTACGCGGCCAAGACCGCGCAGCCCGACAGATACCAACGAGAGGAGGAGGCAGTGACCACCGAGGTAACCGATACAGCCAACCGACGTTCCAGGGCGTGGGTCTACTACATGATCATCGCGTGCCTGAGCCTGATCGGCACGTTCGCCGGAAAGCCGGTCGGCCTGGTCGGCTTCGCGCTCTTCGGGCTCTACGCGCGCTACCTGTACCGGGGCGGTCGCGTCGTTATCTGGATTTGGTGACGGCGATGCGAGCCCCAAGAACCACGAAGCGTCCGGACCACGGCCGGCCCGGTCGGGCGCGCCGGCGACGGATCGGCGCTGTCCGAGTCCGATACCTTGGAGAGGTGCCGCCGCCGCGGGTCATCGCCACAGTTCTCGTTGTAGTTGTCGCGGCGCTCTGCTCATGTTGGTGGCCGGGCGTGGCCGCCGCATCAACGAACACCCCACCGCGTGCGATCTCGCTCACCGGAGTGGTCGGGCCGGTGAGGCTCGCGAAGTCCACCCAGGCAGAAGTGGTTGCCGCGCTGGGGCCACCGGAAGCCGAAGGTCAGGGAAACCTTGTCGGCGGTGGCCAGTCCGCGTACGCGAACTACATCGCCCTCGGATACGAATGCGGACCTGTGAGGCACACCGGCCTGCTCCCTGCCAGCCCGGAAGGGCCGCCGTACTGTCACACCGTCTACTACATCGACGCCGCCACTGGCGTCCTGGGCGGCTTCTGGACGAGTTCGCGCAGGTACGCGACCAGCCACGGCACACGCGTCGGGATGTCCGAGGCGAGGGCTGCTGCGGGTGAGCACCGTCCGGCGACCATTGGCTGTCTCTCCGGGATCAGCGAGAACGGGCGTCACAATTTCCTGTACATCGGCATGCGCGGCGGCAAACTGACAAAGCCATTCAGGAACGACGAGCCGTACCGCCTCGTCGGCGGGCACGTCAGCGAAATCGCGATCGAAAGCAGGAGTAATGCGGTTGGGAACCTCTTCTGCTGAATACCGGCGCACTGACGCACGCGGGGGTGGTGCCGAGCCGTCACGTCAGCGCAAGCTCCGCGCCTCTGTTGGCGTGGCTGCCTGCGTAGCGGTCTTTCTCGCGGCCGCCGGACCCGCCTGGGGTGCGCGCGTAACCGCTCCTGCGCGCTTGAGGCCGGGGCGGACGGTGATCGTGCGCATCGCGGGGTTCCCCCCCGGAAGTCGCGTCAGAGTTCAGCTCGCGAGCTTTCGCGCACGCCGCTACAACTGCTGCGTATCTACAACCTATCCGAGCATCGTTCGCGCCGGAATCTTCGTTCCCGCCAGCGGAGAGGTCGCGATTCGGTGGCACGTCCCGACCGAGTACGCACAATGCGTCGCCAGCAGTTGCACGTCGCCCGATTACAAGCGGTTCAAACGCGGTGAAGCCGTCGCGGTCGACGTGGCGACCGAAGACGACACGGCTTTCTCCGAAGCGAGAGCGACGGTCGCCTAGACCCACCGGGCGCGGCATAGGCCGGGGGTCGTCGCGAGTGCGCCGGATGTTCTGGGCTGGCGATAACAGCGAGGCCACATGCGCGCGACAGCGCTCGGGAGTTCCGCCTTGGACGAGGGTGCTGGCCCCGAAGGTGTCAGGAGGCAACACCTTTAGTCCCTCCCGAGGTTCACCCCTACCGGCAATGATCGCTGCAAGCCACTACGCCTTGGGAGGACGACGATGTTGCAGCGGAGGAGACAAATGCGTATCACGGGTGTCGGGCAGGCGCACCCTCGAGCGTCGGGATCGCCCGAGCGAGCGCGCAGCGGCGGCGCAGGCAGCAGATGGAAGCTTGGTGCGCCAGCAGCGGTCACACTGGCCCTGGCTGCCGCCGGGCTCGCCACGGCCGGATGCGGCTCGACGACTACGACGATCAGCAACGCCGCCGCCACGGGTCCACGGACGGTTTCGGTGGCCGTGACCTCGCCCACGAGCGGCAGCGTGATTGCCGGCGACAGCGTCGTCGTGCGCGGCACGGTCGATGCAGCTTCGGCGACCGTGCAGGTGCAGGGTGGCCCGGCGGTCGTGGGCAATGGTGTGTTCACAGCAACGGCCGAGCTGCATGGCGGCAAGACGACGATCGATGTGATCGGCAGCGCCCAAGGCGCCACACCGGGCTCCACGTCCGTCGTTGTCAGCAGACAGTCCGGTGAAGGCTCGCCGAGAGCGGGGGCCTCGAGCAGCCCTGCACAGGGCGCTTCGCAGGCGACCCCTGCGATCGCCTACGAGCACCCTGGCGACCGGGCTGCCGGCCAGACGCCTTGTGGGGCGGGACTCGCGGTCGGTCCGAACACGACGTGCGCGTTTGCCGAGAACGTCAGGAACACCTACGAAGCAAGTGGTCCCGGCACCTATGCCGTGTACAGCCCGGTGACCGAACGGACGTACACGATGAACTGTTCGGACGGGGCGCCGGTTGTCTGCACGGGCGGGAACAAAGCGTCGGTCTACTTCCCGTGAACCCGCGCTCCGAAGTACGTTGCGCGAGCGGCCCACAGGTCGGACTGACAGAAGCGTCGGTGTATCGTGTCGGCTGCGCGGACTGGAGCGTGAATAGGGCGCTGCCCCGGGGGTGGGTGCGTGGATGGGACGCCGATGCGGCGTCCCATCGCGGCACGGTGATCGGATGAGATCGGTGCGACAGGCGAAAGATAGACGTCGATGAGAGCCCCGCGTCGGTCGGGCAGGAGGCGGGCGGCGGTCGTCGCTGCGGCGATCGCCGCCGTCACCATTCCCGCGGTTCAGGGTGGGCCTGGCGCCGGAGCCGCTGCGCCCGGGACGGAACCACCGACGGTGGGGCAGAGCGAGACGATCACCCTTATCTCGGGACGCGCAAGCATCCGCGTGCGAGGCTCGGCTGCGTTCGCCTCGCTCACGTCCCCGGAGACGGTTCCCGACGAAAGCGAGGTGGACGCGACACGCGGCCGCGTGACCGTTACCGTCGCGACCGCCACGCCCGGACAGACTGCCAGCGCCGAAGCCTATGCCGGCCGCTTCATCATCCACCAAGACTCCGCCGTCCCTTACGAAACACACCTGACCCTCTCGTTGCCCCTCGGTAGCTGTCGATCAGTTCGCCTCCCCAGTCGGGCCCACCACGCCCGGATGGGTGCCGCGTCGGGCAACCGCCGGCACAAGTCGAATTCGCGACAGCTGTGGGTCTCTGAGCATGGTGGCGGCTGGGGAACCGGCGGCCGATACGTCAGCACGAGCGTCGAGGGAACCAGCTGGCTGACCGCAGATTCGTGCCGCGCGAGTCGTGTGAAGGTCACAGAAGGAGTCGTGCAGGTGCACGATCTGATCCACGACACCACAGCGTCCGTTTCCGCCGGGCACGAATACATCGCCGCGGCGCCGCCTGAAGAACGCCCTGGGTACGTTCCCCCGCTCGGCGAGGTTCTCACTGGCGAGAGCGGCGGAGACCCGTTCGCCTTCGGACACCAGGTCGGCAAGCACGTCTCCCTCTTCGGGTACTTCGGCCATTGGGGCGCCGAAGTATCTTCACTGCTCGGATACGTACAGAGCTTCCACGCACGCCTGTTCCTGCATCTCTCAACGGACATCGGCTACGGCGGAGGAGCCGGGCAGGAGATCTCGCCGGCGGCGATCTCGATCGGCCGAAGCGACAGCTACCTCGTTCGCCTGTGTGAAGAACTCGCCGGCAGCCCAGCTCCGGTCTACATCGCGCTCCTTCCCGAGATGAACCAGGCGAACAACGCCTATTCGGCGTTCAACCCCAACGGGTCATCCCGCGGTGCCTCAAACTCAACTGCTGCCTTCCGTCAGGCATTTAGGCGCACGGTGCTGATCCTTCGCGGAGGCTCCGTCGCGGTGGTTAATCGCCGCCTTCGGACTCTCAAGCTGCCACCGCTTCGAACCACACTGACGTCTCTGCCCAAGCCAGAGGTGTCGTTCATGTGGGCGCCTCAGACCGCCGGCACGCCGGACACTCCCGCCAACTCACCGGCAGCCTACTATCCAGGCGGCGCGTACGTGGACATTGTCGGAACCGACTTCTACAGCGCGTTTCCGAACTTCAGTGGCTTGAACGCGCTGTACTCCGCGTACTCGAACAAGCCGTTCGGCTTCAACGAGTGGGCGATGTGGCAGAGCGGCGATCCCGCGTTCGTCCGCCAGCTCTTCGCATTCGTCGGAAGCCATCGACGCACGGCCCTAATGGTCTACAACGAGGGCCTTAGCTCCGACGGACCTTTCCGCCTGAAGAAATTCCGGGCGGCGACCAGCGAAATCCGCCGGCAACTCAGTTCATCGCGCTTCCTGGAATATCCGCCGGAATGAGGGACCCCTTCCGCGTGGGCCCGCGAAAGTTCCGCCCGCAGCGACCCACTGGGCCGGAGTGCGCCAGGGTTCCACGTAGTGGTATCTTCCCCGCCGTGCTCTGGGGGGTAGCTTCGACAAGGAAGCTCGCGGCGGCCAGCCTGCTGCTAGTGGACCCGTCCGCAAATCCTGCGGAGTACCGGAAGGGATCGCGTTGGGCGCGCAGAATCATGTGTCGTGCCCCGGGTCAGCACATATGTGATCGAGCTCTCTGAGGCGGAGCGGGTAGAGCTCGAGCGGCGGGCCGGCACGGTCACGTTGCCGTTTCGGGCTGTGCAGCGGGCGCGGATGATCTTGTACGCGGCTGAGGGGATGCAAGACATCGATATCGCCGCCCGGCTGGACTGCTCGCCCGACAGCGTCTGGCGTCGAAGAGCCCGGTTTCTCGCCGAGCGCCTGGATGGGCTCGAGGATCAAGCGCGGTCGGGTCGCCCGCGCCGTTTTCCCCCCGGAAGAGGTCGCCGAGGTCAAGGCGATCGCGTGCGAGCTGCCGCGCAGCCACGGGCTGGCGCTCTCGCGCTTCTCACGGGTTGAGCTGCACCGCTTGGTGATCGAGCGCGGGGTGAGCGAGGCGTCGGCCTCGACGATCTGGCGCTGGCTGCACGAGGACGCGATCAAGCCGTGGCAGACGCGTTCCTGGATCTTCCCGCGCGACCCTGACTTCGCCGCGAAGGCCGCCCGCGCGCTGGACCTCTACGCCCGCGTGTTCGACGGCAAGCGGCTGCGCCCCGACGAGTATGTGATCTCAGCCGATGAGAAGACACAGCTGCAAGCGCTCGGCCGCCGCCACCAGACAGTCCCACCCGGTCCAGGCCGTCCAGGCCTGCTCGAGTTCGACTATCTGCGCGGCGGAACGCTCGCGTATCTCGCCGCATGGGACGTGCACCACGCGAACCTGTTCGACCGGATCGAGCAGAGCACGGGCATTCTCCCGTTCGGGCGGCTCGTTGACCAGGTCATGAATGTCGAGCCCTACCGGTCCGCCAGGACCGTGTACTGGGTGGTAGACAACGGCTCAAGCCACGCCGGGAAGGCCTCGATCGAACGGATGCGCGAGGCATATCCCAACGCGAGGCTGATCCATCTCCCCGTGCACGCATCCTGGTTGAACCAGATCGAGATCTACTTCTCGATCGTGCAACGCAAGGCCCTGACCCCGAACGACTTCGCGACCCTGCCCGAGCTCGCCCGACACCTGATGGACTTCGGCCAGCACTACCGCACGATCGCTCAGCCGTTCGAGTGGACGTTCACGCGCGCCAAGCTCGATGCCGTACTTCAGAAGATCACCCAGCACCAGACCCGCGAGCTCGCGCTCGCTGCGTGAACACCGCATCACTTGCGGACGGGTCCACTAG
>JBIOEW010000023.1:0-45624 GCA_044446425.1 Solirubrobacterales bacterium
ACCGCACGATCGCTCAGCCGTTCGAGTGGACGTTCACGCGCGCCAAGCTCGATGCCGTACTTCAGAAGATCACCCAGCACCAGACCCGCGAGCTCGCGCTCGCTGCGTGAACACCGCATCACTTGCGGACGGGTCCACTAGCTGCTCGCTCCGGCCACCGGCGCCGATCGGCCGGCGGTGGGCGCTCAGCGGCCGGCCTGTAGCCCGGCCTCGAGCACTTCGCGCGCGACGGGCGCCGCGGTGTCGCCGCCGGCGCCGTCTTTGACGAGCAGCACGCCGACGACGATGCGCGGGCCCAGCGCCGGTGCGAAAGCGGCGAACCATGCGTCGGTGTTACTCGCTTCGCTGTCGGCGCCGACGCAGCCGCCCGAGCTCGATTCGCCCGAGCTCGATGCTTCGCCGGATTCGCCGGAGGAGGTGCACTCGGTCTTCAGTTCGGCCGTGCCCGTCTTGCCGGCGACGGTGACCCCGGAGATCGCCGCCGAGGTGCCGGTGCCTTCTTTGACGACGCCGATCATCAGCCGTCGCACGGTGCGCGCGACAGCCTCGCTCGTCACTGAGGGGCCGGGCGCTGGATGCTCGATCGCGAACGTCGGGGTCGGGCGGTGCCCGCCGTCGGCGATCGTGGCGGCGACGATCGCCATCTGCAGCGCGCTGGCCTGCACTTGGCCCTGGCCGATCGCGGTCGATCCGACGTCGAGTTCCCCCTGGATGCCGGTGGCTGCCGGCAGCGTGCTCTCGGCGGCGCCTTCGATGCCCGTGGGGTGGTTGAAGCCAAAGCGTTCGGCCATCGCGACGAGCCGCGACGCGCCGAGCTTGACGCCGAGCGGCGCGAACACCGAGTTGCAGGAGACGGCGAAGGCGAGCGCGAGCGAGCCGCCGCATTCCTCGCCGCCCGCGTTGCTCAGCTTGACCCCGTCGAGCGTCGCGTAGGTCGAGTAGGGAAAGGTCGTCTTCGGCGTGGCGATGTGCGCCGCCAGCGCGCCCGTGAGCGTGACCATCTTGAACGTCGAGCCGGGCGGCTGCACGCTGTTCATGGCGATCCCGGCGACGGCCAGGATCTGGCCGCTGGAGGGCTGTAGCGCGACTACGCCGCCGAGTCGCGAGCCGAGCGCGGCGACGGCGGCTTTCTGCACGGCAGGCGAGACGCTCGTGCGCACCGAGTGGGCCTCGTGCGGGGCGGCCGTCGCGAGCACTCGCTGACCGGCGAGCAGCTCGCCCCCGGGGGTGCCGCGCAGGCGCGCGTCGAGCGCCCGCTCGAGGCCGCTCGTGCCGACGATCGCGTCCGAGGGAATCCCCTGCGATTCGAGCGCCGTCCGCTCCGAGCTGGGGATCGGGCCGACTTCGCCGACGACGGCGCTCGTCGATTCGCCGGCCGGGGAGGTGCGTGGCCCGGTCGTTTCGGCCGATCCTTCGGCGAGCACGGAGCCGTCGCGCGCGAGCAGCTTCGCGCGCTCGGGCAGCGTCGTCTTGCGCGAGAGCCGCTCGCCGGTGCGCAGCCCGGGGAAGGACAGTGAGCGCGACCACGCGATCTTCGCGCCACCTTCGGCGCCGCTGCTCACCCGTAGCTCGACGCTCAGCGCGAGCTTGCCGAACAGGCGCGTGGTGACCTTGACGGGCACCGCCACGAGCCCGTCCGGCGCCGAGTGCGCCTTGCCGGCTACGCGCAGCCCCGTGGCGGTCGCCGTGTTCATCGCGTCGTGGTAGGCCGAGACGAACTCGTCGGCGGTGACGGAGTGGCGCGAGGCGGCGTCGATCTCGGCATACATCGCCGTGTATTCGGCTTTCGCCCACTCGCCGACGAACTTCGCGGCGAGCGAGTCGGTCGGCGAGGACCCACTGTTGGCGCCGACGATCGCGCCGATCGCGAAGGCCACGGCGGCCAATGCGATCACCGGGCGCGCGCGCCTGACCCTAAGCGTCTGCTCTTCGCTCAGGGCACGGTAGAACATGGCGGGTGACGGGGCTCGACTGGATCATCGTCGCGTTCGCGGCAATCCTCGCTGCTTTTGGCTTCAGGCGGGGGTTCATCGTGGGGGTGCTGTCGTTTGCTGGGTTCGCCCTTGGGGCATTCCTCGGAACTCGCCTGGCTCCTCTACTGCTCTCGCAGGGATCCTCCTCGCCGTATGCGCCCGCGTTCGGCCTGTTCGGCGCGTTGCTGGCCGGCGCGATCCTCGCGAGCGGGGCCGAGGGCCTCGGCTTCAGGGTCAGGCGCGCGCTGCTGCCCCCCGGGATCGGAGCCCTCGACGGTCTGCTCGGCGCCGCGCTCGGCATCGCGCTCGCGCTCGGCGTCGTGTGGATCGTGGCCGCAGTCGTCGCCCAGGCGCCCAGCGAGACGCAGCTGCGCAATGACATCCAGCGCTCGGCGATCCTGCGCGAGCTGAACGCGCTGCTGCCCCCTTCAGGCCCGATCCTCAACGCGCTCGCGCGCCTCGATCCGCTGCCGTCGATTTCCGGTCCCTCCGCCGACGTTCCGTCGCCGCCGGCCAAGATCGCACGTGCGCCCGGCGTGCGCGCCGCCTCGCCCAGCGTGGTGCGAGTGCTCGGCACGGCATGTGGGCTGGCGATCGAGGGCTCCGGCTGGGTGGCGAGCACCGGCGAGGTCGTGACCAACGCGCACGTGGTCGCCGGCGAGCAGGACACGACGGTCGAGGTCGGCGGTCATCCCCCGAGCCTGCCGGCGCGAGTGCTCGCCTACGACCCGCTCGACGACGTGGCCGTGCTCGAGGTGGCGGGTCTCGACGAGCCCGCGCTGCGATTGGTCTCGGACCCTCCCGCGGGGCAGGGCGGTGCAATTCTCGGATATCCGGAAAACGGCCCATTCGATGTGCGCTCGGCGCGTATCGGGCGCACGCAGACGGTGCTCACCGACGACGCCTACGGCAACGGACCCGTGCATCGCCTGCTCACGCCGCTACGCGGGCTCGTGCGGCCCGGCAACTCGGGCGGCCCGCTCGTCGACAGCGACGGGCGTGTGCTCACGACGGTGTTCGCGGGCACCGTCGGCGGCGGCCCGCACGGCGGCTACGGCGTCGCCGACTCGACCGTCGCCCGCGTGCTTGCGCAGGCAGCCGCTCGTGCCGGCGCGGGGGAGAGCGTGAGCACCGAGGGTTGCGCGGCCGGGTGAGCGTGTCGCAGAGCTTCGCCGCTGCCGGGATTCGCGCCATCGGGATAAGATTTGGCGCGAGGCGGTTCGGCGACGGCGCGAGGAGCTTCGATGACTGCTGAAGTTGACGAGCGGCTTGCGGCGATCCTGAAGAGGGCGGCGATGGCTGCAATCACGGCGCTCGTGACCGTCAACGTCTGGACCGGCTGCCCGCTGCTGGCGCTGTGGGTTGGCGCACGCGCCGTCGGCACCGGCGAGCTGAGCATGGCCGCCGTCGTTGTCGTGCTCGTCGTGCTCGGCTTGCTGGAGCTCGCGATGATGCTCGTGCTCGCATGGCTCACGAACCTCTATGACGAGCTGATCGGACTGCGCCCCGAGCACTCGGCGACGTGGATGCGCCGGCTGTGCGCGCCGGAATCGGCGGGGCTGAATCGCAGATTGCAGATCACGACGCTCGAGGGCATCGTCGTGATCAACGTCTACGTCGCCGTCTCGGCGCTGGTCGTTTGGCTGCTGCTCTCCGCGGCTCATCCGTAGGGGCTGGGGCGTCCGATCTGCCGCCGAGCGAGCGGACGTGATCGCGCTCGCTCAGCCGCCGGCCGGCGCCGGGCGCGAGCTTGCCCTTGCGCGGGGGGCCTTGTTCGGTTTCTTCGACAGGCCCATGGTCTGCGCCTTGGCCTTGCGGGGCTCGCGTGCGGGCGCCTTTGTCGCGGTGCCTTCGCTGCGCCGCTTGAGCTCGTCGTCGATCGCGGCCTGCACGACGGTCAGGCGCCGGATCAGGTCGGTGCGCACGCGCGCGAGCTCCTCGACGGTCAGCAGCGCCGGGCCGATCCCGCGTCGGCTGCGGGGAGGCGCCGGAGCGATGCCCGGGTGCTCGGCTTCGAGCTCGGCGATCGCGCGCTCGAACGCCGCGATCTGGCTTCGCAGCGAGCGGCGGCGGGACTGCTCGGACTGCTGCTCGGCGGGCGCCGCGGCGTCCTCGATGTAGAGCGCGGCCGCCACCTCGCGGGGGTCGACGCCCGTCTCGCGGGCTTCGTGCGCGGCGTTGGCGGTAATCGTGCCGACGGCCGCGGCACGCTGCGGTGCGGCCGCGACGAACGTGCCGCTGCCCTGCTGGCGGTCGATCAGGCCATCCTGCTCCAGGCGCTGGTAGACGGCGCGGACGGTGTTCACGTTGACGCCCGTCGCCTCGGCCAGCTCGCGTAGCCCCGGCAGGCGCTGGCCGGCGGCGTAGCGCCCCTCGGCGATCCGCGAGCGCAGCGCCCACGTCAGCTGAACCCCAATCGGCACGTCTGCCTTGCGGTCGATCGCGACGCTGTCGAGCTCGAACTCGACGCTCGCGAGCGCATTGTCAACAGGGCGGGTCACGTCTCCAGGGTACCGCTGCGCGGCCGCGATACACAGTGTGCTAGTTCACTAGTACAATCGTACAATGATCGACCGGCTGTTCGCCCCGGCGCGCGGAGTGCTCGAGGAATTCGGCGACGTCGTGCTGCTGACCGGGAGGACGATCGTCTCGGCCGCCCGCCCGCCCTATCCGTACGGCGGCGAGCTCGTCTCGCAGTTCCTCTTCGCGCTGCGGCTCGTGTGGTTCCCGCTGCTCGTGACGACCGTCGCGATCAGCTACGGCGCGCCCGGCCTGCAGGCGGCCAACTTCCTCACGCTGTTCGGCGCGCTCGACCGGTTGGGTGGCTTCTTCGTGCTGGCGGCGATTCGCGAAATCGGCCCGCTGATCACCTCGATCGTCGTCGCCGGCATCGCCGGTACCGCAATCACGGCCGACCTCGGCGCGCGCAAGGTGCGCGAGGAGCTCGACGCGCTGCAGGTACTCGGCGTGGATCCGGTCAAGAACCTCGTCGTGCCCCGCTTCCTGGCGCTGGTCGTCGTGACGGGCCTGTTCGACATCTACTCGCTGCTGTTCGGGATCTTCGGCGGGATCGCGGCAGAGCTCGTCAACGGGCAGCCGCTCGGGCCGTTCTGGGGGACCCTGTTCGCCAACGCCTCGACGACCGACCTGTGGGGGTCGGTGCTGAAGTCGAGCTGCTTCGGCGCGATCATCGCGATCGTCTGCTGTTACAAGGGCATGTCCGCCTCCGGCGGCGCCGAGGGTGTCGGGCGCGCCGTCAACGAGGCCGTCGTCGTCTCGTTCCTGGGGATCGGCGCGTTCAACTACGTCTTCACGCAGACGCTGCTCGCCACGCACCCGAACATCCTGGTGATCAAGTGATCCCTGGACGGCCGATCACCTTCGCCCAGCGGCGTGGGGTCGAAGTGGTCGACGGATGAACGAGCTGCTGCTGCTGCCGCGCGAATGGCTGGCGGTGACCGGCGAGATCGTTCGCTTCGGGGGGCGCATGGTCGGCGACGTCTACGGCCTGCGCGTGTTCCGCTTCTTCGGCGAGTCGCTACGCCAGGCGGGCATCCTGATCGTCGGCTCGACGGTCGTGATCTGGTCGCTCGTGTTCCTGATGGGGATCGGTGTGTGCGGCATCGGCGGGGCCTACTTCACGCTCTCCACGGGCGCCCCGGCCTACGCCGGCGTGTTCGCCGCATGGTGCGACCTGCGCGAGGCCGTGCCCTACGCCTTCGGCTACATGATGGCCGCCAAGGTCGGCACCGGGATCGTCGCCGAGCTCGGTGCGATGCGCATCTCCGAGGAGATCGACGCGCTCGAGGTGATGGGGATCGACTCGATGGTGTTCCTCTGCGCCACGCGCCTGCTGGCCTCGTGGATCGTGCTGCCGTTCATGTACGTGGCGGGAATCGGCGTGGCCTTCCTCGGCTCCTACATCGGCGTCGTGCAGCAGCTCGGCTTCGTCTCCTCCGGCGGCTACCTGTTGATCTTCTGGCAGTTCCAGAACGCGCCCGACCTGCTGTTCAGCGTGATCAAGGGCATGTCGATGGCGACGGTGATCGTGCTCGTGGCCTGTTACTACGGCTACAACGCCAGCGGCGGACCGGTCGGCGTGGGTACGGCCACGGCCAAGTCGATGGTGCTCAACCTCGTCTTCGTGACGCTGATCGGGATGCTCGGTACGCAGGTCTTCTGGGGCTCCAATCCGCGGGCTCCAATCGGCGGCTAGGCGCTCGCGCCGTCCTCATCGCCGCACGCACCCGCTACGCTGCCGCCATGTCCAAGACCCTCGTGATCGCCGAGAAGCCCTCGGTCGGGCAGGATCTCGCGCGCGTCCTGAAGGGTCCCTTCAAGAAAGGCGAGGGCGTGCTCGAGGGTCCCGAGCACGTGATCACGTGGGCGGTCGGGCACCTCGTCCAGCTCGCCGAACCGGACGAGTACGACCCCAAGTTCAAGCGCTGGCGGATGGAAGACCTGCCGATCGTGCCGGAGCGCTTCAAGCTCGTCGTGCGCGACGAGCGCTCGCGCAAGCAGATGTCGGTCGTGACCAAACAGATCGGTCGCGAGGACATCGCGGAGATCGTCAACGCCTGCGACGCCGGGCGCGAGGGCGAGCTGATCTTCGCCTACCTCTACGAGAAGGCCAAAGGCAAGAAGCCCGTGCAGCGGCTGTGGCTGAACTCGATGACGAGCGCGGCGATGAAGGAGGCGCTCTCCTCGCTGCGCCCGGCCGAGGAGTTCGCGCGCCTGGAGCAGGCGGCGCGCTCGCGCTCGGAGGCCGACTGGATCGTCGGCATGAACGCCACGCGCGCCGCCACGATCCGCCTGCGCAGCTCCTTTGACGGCGCCGTCTCGCTGGGCCGCGTGCAGACCCCGACGCTCGCGATCATCGCCCGCCGTGAGGAGGAGATCAAAGCATTCGTGCCCGAGCCCTACTGGCTCGTAGACGCGACCTTCGAGGCCGACGGCAAGCGCGTCTATGAGGGTCGCTTCCACGAGGGCGCCAAGCCGCGCATCGCCACGGCCGAGCAGGCCGATGCGATCGTCGCCGCATGCGTGGACAAGCAGGGCACGATCTCCAAGCTCGACAAGAAAGAGCAGCGCGAGAAAGCGCCGATGCTCTACGACCTGACGACGCTCCAGCGTGAGGCCAACAACCGCTACGGCTTCTCGGCCAAACGCACGCTGGCCGCCGCGCAGCGCTGCTACGAGGAGCACAAGGCGCTGACCTACCCGAGGACCAACTCGCGCTACCTGCCCAGCGACATGGTCGCCGAGATCAAGCCGACGGCCGAGCTGGTCGGCCACAGCCCCGAATACACGAAGGGCGCCGAATACGTGATCGGCCTGGATCTGCTGCCGCTGGCGCGCGTGGTCAACGACGAGAAGGTCACCGACCACCACGCGATCATCCCGACCCGCTCCGAGCACAACCTCGACAAAATGGGCGCCGACGACCGGCGCATCTACGACATGGTCGCGCGCCGCTTCCTCGCCGTCTTCCACCCCGAGGCGGTGTTCGAGAACACGCGCGTGGAGACGACGGTCGGCGAGCCGGGTCACATCTTCCGTACGCGCGGCAAGCTGCTGATCGTCCCCGGCTGGCGCGGCGTCTACGACGAGGTCGCCGCCGATACGCGCCCGAAGGGCGAGGAGGACGAGGGCGTCGACCAGCAGCTGCCGAAGCTCGAGGACGGCGAGACGGTCGACACCAAGCAGATCGCCGCCGAGCGCAAGGAAACGAAACCGCCGCGGCGCTACTCCGACGCCTCGTTGCTGGGCGCGATGGAGACGGCGGGCAAGCTCGTCGACGACGAAGAGCTGCGCGAGGCGATGAAGGAGTCGGGCATCGGCACGCCGGCGACGCGCGCCGCGATCATCGAGCGCCTGATCACGGTCGCCTACGTCGAGCGCGACGCACGCGCGCTCGTGGCCACCGAGAAGGGGCTGAACGTGATCCGCCTGCTCGACGCGCACATGCTCACCTCGCCCGAATTGACCGGCAACTGGGAGCACCGCCTCGGCAAGATCGAGCGCGGCGAGGACTCGCGCGAGAAGTTCATGAGCGATATCGCCGGCTTCGCCGAGCAGACCGTGCACAAGCTCGACGAGACGCTCAAGGACGTGCGCATTCCGCGCGCCAAGCTCGGCCCGTGCCCCGTCTGCGGGCACGAGATCAACGAGAACCGCAAGGGCTACTCGTGCTGGGCGCGCGAGGACCCTGGCTGCGGCTTCGTGATCTGGAAGGCCAAAGCGGGCAAGACGCTGACCGTGCCGATCGCGAAGGAACTGATCAAGACGGGCTACACCGAGAAGCAGGTGACGGGCTTTCGCGGGCGCAGCGGGCGTTCCTTCCGCGCCCATCTGGCGATGAGCCAGACCGAGGAGGGCAAATGGCGCGTCGAGTTCGACGAGGAGTGGGCCAAGGAGGGCGCCAAAGCTCCCGAGGCCGAGGCCGAGGCGAACGAGCTGGCGGCGGCGAAGTCGACGTCCAAGCGGTCGGCCGCGGTCGGCCAGCGCAGCGCCGCCTGAGGTCTCGGCGCGCCTGACGGGCGCCATCGTGGCCGCCGCTCGCGGCCACATGCGATTGGGGTGTCGCTACTCACATCGCGCGACCGGCGATGTCGGACGCTTGCGCCAGGATGGGTCGCGATGCCGATCACGCTGATCACCGGCCCCGCCAATGCCGGCAAGGCCGAGCTCGTGATGGACGCGCTGCGTTCGCATCTGGCCCGCGGGCAGGAGCCGATCCTCGTCGTGCCGACGCGGGCCGACGTCGAGCACTACCTGCGCGAGCTCGCCGGCGATCGGGCTGCGATCGGCGTGCGCGTGGAGCGATTCGCGGGACTGATCGGCGAGGCGGTCCTGCGCGCCGGGATCGCCGAGCCGGTGATCGGTGGGTTGGCTCGCGAGCGCCTGCTGAGCTCGCTCGCTGCGACTGAGCACCCCGAGCGCGCACATGGCGCGCGGCGCGGGCTCACGCGCGCCCTCTCGGACCTGCTCGCCGAGCTGCAATTCCGGCGGGTCGCGCCCGGCAGGCTGCTGCGCGCCCTGGAGGACTGGCGCATGGCAGACGGCGGCGATGTGGCCCCGCTGGAGCTGGGGCGCATCTACGCGGGCTACCGCGATGCGCTGCGTCGCCTGGGGCGCCTCGATGCCGAGCAGCGCGCCGTACGTGCGCTCGACGCGCTGCGCGAGCGGCCCGCGCTGTGGGGGCGCACGCCGGTCCTGCTGTACGGCTTCGACGACCTGACGACGCTGCAGCTGGACGCAGTGGAGACGCTCGGCGTGCTCGTCGACGCCCCGGTCACGGTCTCGCTGCCGTATGAGCCCGGACGGGCGGCGTTCGGCGGGCGCGCGACGACCTTCCAGGCGCTCGCTCCACTGGTAGGCGAACGCGGCGAGCACCGCCCGTTGAAGGCCCGCAGTGAGCACTACGCGCCGCACGCCCGCCGCGCGCTCAGCCACCTCGAGCGCTCGCTGTTCGAGCCCGGCGCTGCGCGCCTTGACGCCGGCTCAGCCGTCCGACTGCTCGAGGGAGGCGGCGAGCGCGCCGAGCTCGAGCTGGTGGCGAGGGAGATCGCCTCGCTGCTGCGCCAAGGCATGGCGGCCGAGGAGATCGCCGTGCTGGTACGCGGCGCGGGCACATCGACCGAGCTGCTCGAGGAGGTCCTAGCGGCAGCCGGCGTGCCTTACGCGATGCAGCGCCGACGGCCGTTCGGCGACGCCTCGGTCGGTCGGGCGCTGCTCGGGCTGCTGCGCTGCGTGCCGGCGTCCGAGGGCGAGACGCCCGATCGGTCGGGCGAGGTGGGCGCGCTCTGCGACCTGCTCGCGTGGCTGCGGGCGCCGGGGTTGCTCGACGTCCCGGCTTTGGCCGATCGGCTCGAGCTGCGCGCCCGGCGCGCGGGCGCGCGCAGCGCGGCGCAGGGTAGGGCGCTGTGGGAGCAGCGCCACTGGCCGCTGGAGTCGATCGATCGCCTGCACGAGGCGCAGACACGCGGCCCGGCGGCTTTGATCGAGCGAGCCGCGCGCGAGCTCCACTGGCTGTTCTGCGCTCCGCGGCGCTCCTCGGCCGCGGTGCTCGCGGCGGAGGAGCTCGACGAGGCAGCGGCGCTTGCCGCCGGGCGACGCGCGCTCGCCGAGGTGCGCGAGCTGGCGCGAATCGCGCCCGAGCTCGCCCCCTCCGACGCGCCCGAGCTGGCCGAGCTGCTCGAGCAGGTCAGCTTCCTCAGCGGCGAGGGCCCCGCGCCGGCGGCGGTCGCCGTGCTCGATCCGCTGGCGCTGCGTGCTCGACGCGTGCGGGCGCTGTTCGTCTGCGGGCTGCAGGAAGGAGCGTTTCCGGCGCGCTCGCGCCCGCAACCGCTGTTGTCCGAGGAGGAGCGGCGGCGCCTGGCCGAAGTGTCGGGGCTGCGCCTCGGCGAGCACGTCGATGGCTCGCAGTCCGATCAGCTCGCGGCCGAGCGCTACCTGCTCTACGCGGCCGTCTCGCGCCCGCAGGAGCTGCTCGTGCTGAGCTGGCACGCCTCCGACGACGAAGGGCAGGCGACGCCGCGCTCGCTGTTCGTGGACGACGTCTGCGATCTGTTCGACGAGGGACTGCTCGAGCGCCGCGAGCGCCGCGCGCTCGGCGCGGTCGACGAGCGTCTCGGGGACGCCTCGCAGGCGGGCGAGCGGACGGTCTCTGCGGACGGCGTGCCGCGCTCGGACGAGCCGCTGCACGATGAGCTGCTGCTGGCCGAGCTGGCGGTACGCCCGTGGTCGGCCTCCGCGATGGAGCGCCGGATCGGCTGCCCGGTGGCCTGGTTCGTCGAGCGCCTGCTGCGCCCCGGCGAGTTCGAGCCCGAGCCAGAGCCGCTTGCACGTGGGGCGCTTGCGCACGTCGCGCTGAAGGACACGCTCGAGGGCCTGCGCGGGCAGACGGGAAGCGCGCGGCTGAGGCCGGCGACGCTGGGGCTCGCGCGCGAGCTGCTGGACGTCTCGCTGACGGCGCGCGAGGCGGAGCATCCGTTGTCGGTCGCCCCCGAGCGCCGCGCCGCCGTTCTGCGCAGGCTGCGGGCAGATCTCGAGCGCTACCTGGCGCGGGCGGCCGAGGCCGACAGCCCGCTGGAGCCGAGCGAGCTCGAGCTGGGCTTCGGCTTCGACGGCTCAGACGATCGCGGCGAGGCCACCGCGCTGCCGGCGCTCGAGCTCGGTGGCGGCTTCAAGCTGCGCGGCAGGATCGATCGGATCGACGTCGGCAGCCGGGGCGAGGCGGTCGTTTATGACTACAAGGGCAAAGACCCACCCGCCGCAGCGCGCTGGATCCGGGACGGCAAGCTGCAAGTGGCGCTCTACATGCGTGCCGCCGAGGAGCTGCTCGGTCTGCAGGTGATCGGCGGCCTGTACCAGCCGCTGGCAGGCAGCGATCTGCGCCCGCGCGGAGTGCTCGACGGCGAGGCCGACGTCGAGCTCGACTGCGTCTCGACCGACGTGCGCGAGCGAGCCGAGGTCGCGGAGCTGCTGGCTGAGGCGCTCGCGATGGCCCGCACGGTGGCCGAGCAGACGGCGAGCGGTGAGTTGCAGGCAAGACCGCAGACGTGCGCCTGGCGCGGCGGCTGTCAGTACCCGACGATCTGCCGGTGCGAGCGGTGAGCGCGCGCAACGCGCCGCAGCCGGAGACGCTGCCGGGGATGGAGCCGGCCGGCGCGCAGCCGAGCGGCGCCGGTCCGATCCTCACGGTCGAGCAGGAGCAGGCGATCGCGCGGCGCGCCGAGCCATTGCTCGTCTCGGCGGCGGCGGGCAGCGGTAAGACCTCGGTGCTGGTCGAGCGCTTCGCGCGCGCCGTGCGCGAGGACGGCGTGGCGCCGGGCCGGATTCTCGCGATCACGTTCACCGAGCGCGCCGCCGGCGAGCTGCGCGAGCGGGCGCGCGCGCGGCTGCTCGAGCTGGGCGAGCGCCAAGCGGCGCGCGACACCGAGGCCGCCTTCGTCGGCACCTTTCACGGGTTCTGCGCGCGGCTGCTGCGCGCCCAGCCGCTGGCGGCCGGGCTCGACCCCGATTTCGCCGTGCTCGACGAGGGGCTGGCCGGACGCCTGCGCCGGCGCGCCTTCGAGCGGGCCGTGCGCTCGTGGCTGAGCGAGGATCGCGAGGAGGCGGCCGACCTGCTCGCCGCCTATGGCGTGGACCGCGTCAGCGGGATGCTCGAGCAGGTCTACCTCGAGCTGCGCAGTCGCGGCGAGCGTCTGCCGCGGCTGCCTGCCCCGGTGCGCGACGGCGCGACCTCGGAGGAGGAGCTCGAGGCGGCCGGCGTATGCTCGCTGCTCGATGAGCTGCTCGAGCGCTTCGGGCTGACATACGAGCGGCTGAAGCGCGCGCGCGCGGCGGTCGACTTCGACGACCTCGAGCTGCTCGCCGAGCGGCTGCTGGGCGAGCGCGAGGGCGTGCGCGCCGCGTGGTCGGAGCGCTTCGAGCTCTTGATGGTCGACGAGTTCCAGGACACCAACCCACGCCAGCTCGCGATCCTGCAGGCGCTCGATCGCGGGAACCTGTTCACGGTCGGCGACGAGCTCCAGTCGATCTATGGCTTCAGGCATGCCGACGTGAGCCTCTTCCGCGAGCGGCGTGCGAAGCTCGAGCAGCGCGGCGGCAGCCTGCCGCTGAGCGCCAACTTCCGCAGCCGCAGCGAGCTGCTGGACGTCCTCAACGCGGTCTTTGCCGAGCGCTTCCCGAAGATGGCGATGCTCACGGCCGGGCGTACCGACGCCGCCGCGCACGAGACGCGCCCGGCCGTCGAGCTGCTGCTGACCGACGCCGATGGATGGGAGCAGCACGAGGCGCTGGCCGAGCGGATCGCAGCCGGTCTGCCCCCGGCTCAGGCCTGGCGTCAGGCCGAGGCGCGCCTGCTGGCACAGCGGGTCGGCGAGCTCGTGAGCAGCGGGCGTGCCCGAGCGGGGGAGATCGTCGTGCTGCTGCGCGCTTCGGGCGACCTCGAAGTGTTCGAGCGCGCGCTGCAGCTCGTCGGCTTGCGCACGCTCGCGGCCGTCGGCGCTTTCTGGGGGCACCAGCAGATCGGCGATCTCGTCACATACCTGCGCGCGCTGGCCAACCCGCTGGACGAGCAAGCGCTGTACGGCGTGCTCGCCTCGCCGCTCGGCGGCTGCTCGCGCGACTGCCTGGCGCTGCTCGCGCGCGCCGCCCAGGCGAGCCGGACGGGCGTGTGGGAGATCGCCGGGCGAGCCGTCGCGTCCGGCGACTCGGGGGGGGACGACGAAGACGACGCCGGCAGGTTGCTGGCGAGGATCGGCCCCGGCGATCGGGCCGCGCTCGCGGCGGTCGTGGGCCTGCTCGAGCGCGAGCGCGCCGGCGCGGCGCGGCGCACGATCGCCTCGCTGATCGAGCGTGCGATCGAACAGAGCGGCTATCGCGATCACGTGCTGGGGCTCGACTGGGGCGAGCGTCGCCTGGCCAACGTGCACAAGCTGCTGCGGCTCGCGCGTGAGTTCGAGGCGAGCGAAGGACGCGACCTGCGTGGGTTCCTCGACCACGTCGAGTATCTGCAGGGCGCCGCGCGAGTCGAGCCGGACGCACCGGTGGAGGGAACCGAGCCGGACGCGGTGCGCCTGATGACGGTGCACGCCGCCAAGGGCCTCGAGTTCCCCGTCGTGTGCGTGGCCGATCTCGGCCGCCAGCCGAACGCGCGGTTGCCCGACGTGCTCGTCGACGGCCCACGCGTCGGTCTGCGCCTGATGCGCCTGGACGGCGGCGGCTCGAGCCCTGCGCTGGCCTACGCCGAGCTGGCCGCCGAGCGCCGCCGGCGCGAAGCCGAAGAGGAGGACCGGATCCTCTATGTGGCGATGACGCGTGCGCGCGAGCTGCTCGTGCTGAGCGCCTCGGTCGACTTCGCGCGCTGGCCGCGCCAGGGCCCGGGCGCCACGGCGATCTCCTGGCTCGGTCCCGCGATCTGCGCGCAGCTGCCGGAGCTGCTGGCCGAGGGCGGGCAGACGCCTGCGGAGCCGGCGGTCGGCCCGGCGGGCGCCGCGCGCGTGCGGCTGCTGCTCAACTCGCCCGCCGCACCGGCGCTGGACGATCCGTGGACGACGCTCGCGCAGCCGCTCGGCGAGCACCGAGCCTCGCCGGCGCCGGCGCCGGCGCCGGCCTCGGCTGAGATAACCCCGGCGGACCGCTCGGCGCAGGCGCCGCGGATCACGACGCTCAGCTACAGCTCCTTGACCGAGCTCGAGCGCTGCGGCTATCGCTACTACCTGGAACGAGTGCTCGGGATCGCGGAGGATCGCGCTGCGGCGCGCAGCCGCGAGGGCGAGCAGGGGCTCGAGGCGCGTGTGCGCGGGACGCTCGTGCACAGGCTGATGGAGCTGCTCGACTTCTCCGTCCCGCAGCCGCCGTCGCCGGCGCAGGTGGGCGAGCGGGCGCGCGAGCTCGGCATCCGCGTGGGCTCGGCCGAGCGCGAGGAGCTGGCAGGGCTGATCGCGGCGAGCTGCGACTCGCAGCTGGCCGCGCGCGTGGCCGCGGCGGGCAGCGTGCGGCGCGAGCATCCGTTCGCCTTCTCGCTGGCCGCGAGCGAGCCGCTGATCAGCGGTGTGATCGACCTGCTGGCGTCGGAGGCGGACGGCTCGAGCCTCATCGTCGACTACAAGAGCGACCGGGTCGCGGCCGCGGTCGACCTGGAGCAGCTCGTCGAGCGCGAGTACGGGGTTCAGCGGCTGCTCTACGCGCTTGCCGTGCTGCGCGACGGCGCGCCCGCCGTCGAGATCGTCCATTGGTTCCTGGAGCGTGGCGAATGGGTCGTCGCCCGCTTCGAAGCCGGCGACAGACTGGTGCTCGAGCAGCGACTCTCCCGCCGCATCGCGCGGACGCGCGAGCATCCGTTCGCGGTCAGCGCCGCTCCCCATCGCGGCCTCTGCCTGACCTGCCCGGGCCGCGCCGGACTCTGCTCCTGGAGCGATGCCGAGACGCTCCGCGAGCACCCCTGAATCGCTCGTTTACAAGGCCCGGCGCGCTGCTACGCTTTCTGGCTCAGCCTCAGGTGCCCGCCTGCCCGCGCCACGGGGGATGCACCGCCCCAAGGGAGCACTTCCATGAATCCGCACATCAAGCAGCCTCCACAGGCGGTCGGACTGTACGACCCCAGCTATGAGCACGACGCGTGCGGCGTCGGCATGGTGGCACGGCTCGACAACGAGCCGACCCATGAGGTGATCGCACGGGCGATCACGGCGCTGGAGAACCTCGAGCATCGTGGCGCCAGCGGAGCCGATCCGCTGACCGGCGACGGGGCCGGGATCCTGATGCAGATGCCCGATGAGCTGCTGCGTGCGGTCGTCGACTTCGAGCTGCCCGCGCCGGGCGAGTACGGCGTGCTGATGTGCTTCCTGCCGACCGACGAGCATGCGCGCGCGAGCGCCGAGCAGCTACTCGAGCGCACTGTCGAGGCTGAGGGACAGCGACTGCTCGGCTGGCGCGACGTGCCGGTCGAGGAGAGCCAGGCCGGCGCCGTCGCGGGCGCCTGCCGGCCGGTGATCCGCCAGCTGTTCGTGGGCGCCGGGCTGGAGCAGGCCGCGAGCACCGCCGCCGCAGGCGGTGGTCAGGACGCCTTCGAGCGCAAGCTGTACGTGATCCGCCGCGTGTGCGAGCTGACGGCCGAGGTGCCCGGCCTGTACATCGCGTCGAGCTCCTCGCGCACGATCAACTACAAGGGCATGCTGATCAGCTTCCAGCTGGCGGCCTTCTACCCCGATTTGAAGGACGAGCGGTGCAAGAGCGCGCTCGCGCTCGTGCACTCGCGCTTCTCGACGAACACGTTCCCCAGCTGGGAGCTCGCGCACCCCTACCGCGTGATCTGCCACAACGGCGAGATCAACACGGTGCGCGGCAACGTCAACTGGATGCGCGCGCGGGAGAGCGAGCTGCGCAGCGAGCTGTTCGGCGAGGACCTGCCGAAGATCCTGCCGGTCGTCAGCGCCGGCAACTCCGACTCGGCGACGTTCGACAACGTGCTCGAGCTGCTGATGCTCGGCGGCCGCTCGCTGCCGCACGCGGCGATGATGATGATTCCCGAGGCCTATCGTGAACGCGACGACCTGCCGGAGGATCTGAAGGGCTTCTACGCCTATCACTCCTGCCTGATGGAGCCGTGGGACGGCCCGGCCTCGGTCGCCTTCACCGACGGGCGCGTGGTCGGCGCGACGCTCGACCGCAACGGTCTGCGTCCGGGCCGCTGGGTCGAGACGACCGACGGGCACGTCGTGCTCGGCTCGGAGATCGGGCTGCTCGACATCCCGCCCGAGCAGATTCGCCGGCTCGGTCGCCTGCAGCCGGGCAAGCTGTTCCTCGTCGACCTCGAGCGCGGGCGGATCGTCGAGGACGAGGAGGTCAAGCGCGAGGTCTCTACGCAGAAACCCTACGGCGAGTGGTACGAGCGCAAGGCGGTGCCGTTCCGCGAGCTCGACCCCTCCGACCAGGTGACGATCTCAGACCAGCCGCTGCGCACGCGACAGCGGGCGTTCGGCTTCACCCAGGAGGATCTGCGCGTGCTGCTCACGCCGATGGCGCGCGACGGCGCCGAGCCGGTCGGCTCGATGGGAAATGATCTTTCTCTGGCGGTGCTCTCCGAGCAGGCGCCGCCGCTGTTCTCCTACTTCAAGCAGCTGTTCGCGCAGGTCACCAACCCGCCGATCGATCCGATCCGCGAGGAGATCGTGATGAGCCTCTCGACCAGCTTGGGCTCGGAGCGCAACCTGTTCGAAGAGACGCCCGAGCACGCGCACAAGCTGATCCTCGACCAACCGATCCTGCTCAACCGCGAGCTCGAGACGCTCAGGCACGTCGACCACGACGTGTTCGCGGCGCGCACGATCAACACGACGTGGTCGCTCCAGGCGGGCGCCGCCGGGATGGCCGAGGCGCTGCAGCGGATCTGCAGGGAAGCCTCGGAGGCGATCGAGGAACGCGTCAACATCATCGTGCTCTCAGACAGGCTCGTCGGCCCGCGCCGCGTGCCGGTGCCCTCGCTCTTGGCGGTCGCCGCCGTGCACCACCACCTCGTGCGCGAAGGCACGCGCTTGCGCGCCGGGATCATCATCGAGTCGGGCGAGCCGCGCGAGGTGCACCACTTCGCCACGCTGATCGGCTACGGGGCAGTCGCGATCAACCCCTACCTGATGCTCGAGACGCTCGACGACATGGTGCTCAACCAGAAGGCGATCAAGCGCGCTGGGAGCGACGGCGGCGAGGTCGAGGTCGGTGCCGTCGAGGCTGCCGAGAACGTCGTCAAAGCGCTCGGCAAAGCGCTCCTGAAGACGATCTCGAAGATGGGCATCTCGACGATCCAGTCCTACTGCGGCGCGCAGATCTTCGAGGCCGTGGGACTCGAGCCGGAGGTGATCGAGAGGTTCTTCACGGGCACGGCGTCGCGGATCGGCGGCGTCGGGCTGGACGTGCTCGCGACCGAGGCGCTCGAGCGCCACGCCCGCGCGTACCCGGTGCCACATGATGAGCTGCTGCCCGTCGGCGGGGTCTATGCGTGGCGCCGCGACGGCGAGCACCACCAGTGGAACCCCGAGACGATCGCGCTCGTCCAGCACGCGGTCCGTGCCGCCAACGGCAACGTCGGCGCTGCGTTGCGAGGCGACGGCGAGGCCTATGAGCAGGTGCGCTCCAGCGCCGCCTTCGAGAAGTACCGCGAGTACGCCGAGATGATCAACGAGGACGCTTCGCGCAAGGCGACCTTGCGGGGTCTTCTGAAAATCGGCCCCGCCGGGAGCGGCGGGGCCGGTGACGATGACCGCCGGGCGATCGGACTCGAGCAGGTCGAGCCGGCGAGCGAGATCGTCAAGCGCTTCTGCACCGGCGCGATGAGCCTCGGCTCGATCTCGCGCGAGTCCCACGAGACGCTGGCGATCGCGATGAACCGTCTCGGCGGGCGCTCGAACACGGGCGAGGGCGGCGAGGACCCGTCGCGCTTCACGCCCGACGCCAACGGCGACCGCCGGCGCTCGGCGATCAAGCAGGTCGCCTCGGGCCGCTTCGGCGTGACGATCCACTACCTCGTCAACGCCGACGAGCTGCAGATCAAGATGGCGCAGGGCGCGAAGCCGGGCGAGGGCGGGCAGCTGCCGGGCCACAAGGTCGACTCCTACATCGGCTCGATCCGCCACACGATGCCCGGCGTGGGGCTGATCTCCCCGCCGCCGCACCACGACATCTACTCGATCGAGGATCTCAAGCAGCTGATCTACGACCTGCGCTGCGGCAACCCGGAGGCCGAGGTCTCGGTCAAGCTCGTCTCCGAGGTAGGCGTCGGCACGGTCGCGGCGGGCGTGTCGAAGGCGAATGCCGACCGCGTGCTGATCGCCGGCCACGACGGCGGCACGGGCGCCTCGCCGCTGTCCTCGATCCAGTCGGCCGGGATCCCCTGGGAGATCGGCCTGGCCGAGACGCAGCAGACGCTGCTGCTCAACGACCTGCGCTCGCGCATCAAGGTGCAGACAGACGGGCAGCTGAAGACCGGGCGCGACGTGGTGATCGCGGCGATGCTCGGCGCCGATGAGATGGGCTTCTCGACGGCGCCGCTGATCGCAACCGGCTGCATCATGATGCGCGCGTGCCACCTGAACACGTGCCCGGTGGGCATCGCCACGCAGGACCCGGAGCTGCGCAAGCGCTTCAAGGGAACACCCGAGCACGTCGTCAACTTCTTCTTCTTCGTGGCCGAGGAAGTGCGCGAGATCCTCGCCTCGCTCGGCCTGCGCTCGCTGGATGAGGCGATCGGACGCGTCGACCTGCTCTCCGTGCGTGAGGCGATCGACCACTGGAAGGCGCGTGGCGTCGACCTGACGCACGTGCTCACGCACATCGAGCTGCCCGCAGGCGCGCCGCGCCACCGGATCGAACCGCCGCCGGCGGTGCTCGAGGACGCCCTGGACTGGGACCTCGTGGAGCGCGCCAAGTCGCTGATCGCGCCGCCCGGCGACCCGGCGCTGGACGGTCGCGCGCGGATCGCCGGCGAGCAGCTCAGGATCGAGCTGCCGATCCGCAACCGCAACCGCTGCGTCGGCGGCATCCTCTCGAGCAGGATCGCGCGCGAGCACGGCGCCGAGGGCCTGCCGGAGGATTCGATCGTGGTCGACTTCGTGGGCTCCGCCGGGCAGAGCTTCGGCGGCTGGCTGGCGCCCGGCGTGACGTTCACGCTGCACGGCGACGCCAACGACTACGCCGGCAAGGGTCTCTCGGGCGGGACCGTCGCCGTGCGCCCGCGCGAGGGCATGGGCGAGCAGTTCGTGGCCGAGCAGAACGTGATCGTCGGCAACACGGTGCTCTACGGAGCGACGCGCGGTCGCGCGTTCTTCCGCGGCCTCGCCGGCGAGCGCTTCGCCGTGCGCAACTCGGGCGCGTGCGCCGTCGTCGAGGGGGTCGGCGATCACTGCTGCGAGTACATGACCGGCGGTCGCGTCGTCGTGCTCGGCCCGACCGGGCGCAACTTCGCGGCCGGGATGAGCGGCGGCGTGGCTTACGTGCTCGACGAGCAAGGCGACTTCGCCGCGCGTTGCAACATGGGCATGGTCGGCTTCGAAGCGCCTTCGGCGCAGGACGCCGAGGAGCTGCGCGAGCTGATCGAGGAGCACTCCATGCGCACCGGCTCGTCGGTTGCGGCGCGCGTTCTCGGCGAGCTCGACGAGCTGCTCGGCAGGGGCGCTTTCGTGAAGGTGATGCCGCATGACTACAAGCGAGTGTTGGCCGAACGCGCGCAGGAGCAGTTGGCGGTGCCCGCCTGATGGGCAAGCTCGGCGGCTTCCTGCAGATCGAGCGGCACGGGGTTCCCTACCGGGACCCGGTCGAACGAGCGCACGACTACAAGGAGTTCCTGATCACGCGCCCGGAGGGCGAGCTGCGCGACCAGGGCGCGCGCTGCATGGACTGTGGTGTGCCTTTCTGCCACAACGGCTGTCCGCTGGGTAACCTGATCCCGGACTGGAACGACCTCGTCTACCGCGACCGCTGGCAGGACGCGATCGCGCAACTGCACGCGACGAACAACTTCCCCGAGTTCACGGGGCGGCTGTGCCCGGCGCCGTGCGAGGCGGCATGCGTGCTCGAGATCCGCGAGGGCGACGCGGTCACGATCAAACAGATCGAGAACTCGATCATCAATCGCGCGTGGGAGCAGGGCTGGGTGCAGCCGATGCCTCCGCGCAGGGAGACCGGCCAGGGGGTCGCGGTCGTCGGCTCGGGGCCGGCCGGGATGGCCGCGGCGCAGCAGCTTCGCCGTGCCGGACACCGCGTGACGCTGTTCGAGCGCGACGAGTCGATCGGCGGCCTCGTGCGTTTCGGCGTGCCCGATTTCAAGATCGAGAAGACCGTCGTGCAGCGCCGCGTCGAGCAGCTCGCAGCCGAGGGCGTCGAGCTGCGCTGCGGCGTCGACGTCGGCCGCGACGTGACCGTGCAGGAGCTGCGCGGCGGCTACGACGCGGTCGTGCTCGCGACCGGCTCGCGCGTGCCGCGCGACCTGCCCGTGCAGGGGCGCGAGCTCGACGGCGTGCACTTCGCGATGGACTACCTCTACCAGCGCAACCGCTGGGCGGCGCGCGAGTTCGGGCCTGAGCCGACCGCCGCGCAGCCGCCGGCGCAACGCGAGATCTCGGCCAAGGATCGCGACGTCGTCGTGATCGGTGGCGGCGACACGGGCGCCGACTGCGTCGGCAACGCGCTGCGCGAGGGCGCGCGCTCGATCACCCAGCTCGAGCTGCTGCCGGAGCCGCCGCCGAAGCGCCCCGACGAGCGCACCCCATGGCCGGAGTGGCCGCTGAAGTACCGCCTCAGCTACGCGATGGAGGAGGCCAGGCAGGCCCAGCTCGGCGAGCAGGACTACTCGATCGTGACGACGCGCTTCTCCGATGATGGCCGGGGCGGCGTGGCCGCGCTGCATGTCGCGCAGGCCGAGCCGGCGCCTCCGTTCGCCCCGGTCGAGGGCACCGAGCGCGAGCTGAAGGCGCAGCTCGTGCTGCTGGCGATGGGCTTCCTGCATCCCGAGCCGGCGCTGCTCGACGGGCTCGGCGTCGAGAAGGATCCGCGCGGCAACGTCAAGACGGCGGCGCCGTACACGAGCTCGGTGGATGGGGTGTTCGCGGCCGGCGACGCTCGCCGCGGGCAGTCGCTGATCGTGTGGGCGATCAACGAGGGGCGCCAGTGCGCGCGCATGGTCGACCGCTATCTCGCCGGGCGCTGCAACGGCGCCACCGGGCCGGCGCTGTCAGAACGGGACGAGGGGATCGCCGGGCACGAAGACGCCGACTCCGGGCCGGAGGGGCCGCCGCGGCACGTCAGTCCAGGCGTTCCGGCGAAGGACTAGTGGCACCTCCGCGGACCTGCATCATCGGCGCCGGCTCCTCGGGCATCGCCGCGGCCAAGGCGCTGCACGAGCGGGGCATCCCGTTCGACTGCATCGAGAAGTCAGACCGCGTCGGCGGCAACTGGGTGTTCAACAACAAGAACGGGATGTCGGCGGCCTACCGTGACCTGTTCATCAACACCTCACGCCGGCGGATGGCCTACGCGGACTTCCCGATGCCGGAGTCCTATCCGGACTTCCCGCACCACACGCACATCGCGGCGTACTTCGACGACTACGTCGAGCACTTCGGCTTCCGCGAACGGATCATCTTCGAAACGGGGGTCGATCACGCCGCGCGCGACGAGCACGGCGTCTGGCAGGTGAGGCTCGACTCGGGTGAGACACGCAGCTATGACGCGCTGCTCATCGCCAACGGGCATCACTGGAAGCCGCGCTGGCCGGAACCGGCGTTCCCGGGCAGCGACACGTTCGCAGGCGAGCAGCTGCACGCCCACTCATACATCGATAACTCGATCTTCGAGGGCAAGCGCGTGGTCGTGCTCGGCATGGGCAACTCGGCGATGGACATCGCCGTCGAGTCCTCCTACGTCGCCGAGCGGACCTACCTGGCCGCCCGCTCGGGCGTGTGGATCCTGCCGAAGTACGTCTTCGGCAAACCGGTCGATCAGATGCGCAACGACCCGCGCGTGCCCTTCGCGATCCGCCAGCGCATGATCCAGCAGCTGGTCAAGAGCTACGTCGGGCCGCCCGAGCGCTACGGGCTGCCCAAGCCCACCCACCGCTTCGGCGAGGCCCACCCGACCGTCTCGGGGCGGATCCTCGATCGCATCCAGCACGGCACGATCACGCCGAAGCCGAACATCGAGGCGCTGCAGGGCGCGCAGGTGAGCTTCACCGACGGGACGGTGCTCGACGCCGACGTGGTCGTCTACTGCACGGGCTATCAGATCTCCTTCCCGTTCTTCGAGGAGGACTTCATCTCGGCCCCCGACAACCACATCGAGCTGTATCGGCGCGTCTTTCACCCCGACGTATCGAACGTCTTCTTCATCGGGTTGCTGCAGCCACTCGGCGCGATCATGCCGATCGCCGAGGCCCAGGGGGCGTGGGTCGGGGACTACCTGCGCGGCGACTACCGGCTTCCGTCGGACGCCGAGCTGCGCGATGACATCGCCGCCGACCAGGCGGCCATGCGCAAGCGCTACGTCGCATCCAAGCGCCACACGATCCAAGTCGATTTCGACGACTACATGTACGCGCTTGCAAAGGAGCGCGCCGCCGGAGCCGAGCGTGCGCGCCAGAACGGTTTCCAGCCCCCCTTCGAGTGCCTAGCTTCTGCCGTCACGGTCGCTTCCTAGAGCGCTGCCCGATCTGCAGCAAGACGCTGCCCGGCGCGACTCCGGCGGGTAGGTCCGCGGGTGGCGCGAAAAGGCGCTCGTCCTCGTCCTCTAGCGGCGCTCGGGCCGGCGGCCCCGCGCGGGCGCGGCGAGGCGGGGCGCATGGCGGGAGCCTGCGCGTCAGGCGCCAGGAGCGGGCTGTCGAGGACGGCTACAGCAATGCACTGCTGCCGGGTGTGCGTGCCTCGGCCGACGCGGCGCGCCTGGCCGAGGAGCTCGCCTTCTCCCAGGGACGGCTGCTTGCGCTGGGCGGCTCGCCGGACGCCGGGCCGCTACCAGATCTGTACGCCGAGATCGGCTCGCTCGCGGCCGGCGGCGAGCCCGAGCAAGCCACCTGGAGCTGCTTCCTGATCGCCTACCTGTGCCCTCTGGAGGACGCTGACCCGTTCGCCGGCATCGGGCGCGCCTTGGCCGCCGCTCCCGATGAGCTCCCCGATCTCTCCGAAGTCCCGCTGGGGCCGCGCGCCTCGCACGACCCGGCGCGTGGCACGGCGACGCTCGAGGCGTATCGCGCCTGGTGCGGGCAGGCAGGCTCTCAGGCTGCCGCATTTGCCGGCGATCCCGGCTGGAGTCCGGTGCGGCGCTTCGAGCGCCTGTTCGAGCGCCTGGCGCTGCCCGGGCTGACGCGCGCCGCGCGCTATGAGCTGCTCGTGCTGCTCGGCACGCTCGGGTGCTTCGAGCTCGAGGGCGACTCGTTGCATCTCTCGGCGGCACGCGCCGGTGGCCGGGAGGACGCCACGATGCTCGCCGCCAAGCGCCTGTTCGCGATCGGCGATCCGCTGCTGCTCGAGCGGCGGGCGCGTGCGCTGGCCGACGCGGTCCCGTTGCCGGTGGCGGCGCTCGAGTTGGCGCTTGCCAACTGGCAGACGCACGAGCGCGCTTCGCTCGGCTTTCCACCCGAGACGGCCGACGACGAAACGCTGCATGTCGCGCGCGAGGCACTCGGGCTCTGAGCCGGTCCTCTGCCGCCGCGGGACGCGCGAAAGTGCCGTCCACACCGCTCCCTACAGTCCATCGCAGTCACCTGTTTCCCATCTTCGCGGGAGTCAAGATGCCACTCTGCTTCATCGAGCCCCAGGACGCCATCCGAGTCATCGCCGAGTCCGTCGGTCGCGAGGCGCGCCGCCAGCTCGTCAGCGAGGTCGTGCGCGCGTGGGTCGATGACATCCCCGAGCCGGAGCTGTCGGTCCACTACGCCAAGGCGATCGCCGATCTCGACGAGGACGACCTGCATCTGCTCGCCGCATGGCATGCCTCGCTGGAGGTCGGTCAGCCGATCCCGAACACCGACTTCCTCGTCGGCGTCTTCCCGAGCCTCGGCGAGAATCGTCGTGAGGCGCTGAAGATCGCGGCCGGCTTCCGCGGCGAGGAAGCCTTCCAGGCTGGCGTCTCCGAGGAGCAGGCGCTCGACACCGTGCTTCCGCGCCTGTCGCGCGATCGCGCGATCGAGCTCGCCAACGAGTGCATCCAGCTGTATATGTGGGACCGCCTCGGCTCGGACAACTAGCGCAACGCTAGACTCGGAGCATGGCCGAGGAGATCAGCACGGAGCAGCCGGTCGCGCCGGAGGGCGCGGTAGGTGCGCCGGATGCTTCAGTTGGGACAGGCGCAGCACCTTCGGTCGATGACGTGATGGATGCGTTGTCGAATGTGATCGACCCGGAGCTGGGCCTTGACTTCGTCGAGCTCGGGCTGATCTACGGCGTGGAGGTGCTCGATGGCAACGTCCGTGTGACGTTCACGCTGACGACGCCGGGCTGCCCGATCGGCCCGCAGGTGACCGAGCAGATCGAAGAGTTCGTCGGCGAACTGGACGGGGTCAAGTCGATCGAGTCTGAGATGGTCTTCGTGCCGCCGTGGTCGCCGGAGAAGATGAGCGAGGACGCCAAGTTCGCGCTCGGGTACTGAGCCCCTCGCAGTCCGCGGACGGACCTCGGCTCTCATCCAGACGTACCGTCGGATCCGGCTTGACCCAGTGACGCGACTGGAACACGCTCGCGCTCGCTTTGGCCGCCGCCGGTTCTTACCCGCTTGAGTCCCTTCGGGCCTGTGCTACCCGCCTGAGTCGAGCCCTGAACGGCGTTGCCGAAGGACATGTTTCTCAAGCATGAGAAACCTGACATCAGGATTGTGCGGCGCCGGCGGAGGGTAGAAGGAGCGAGTACTCACAAACGACCGGGAGGTTGAGATGGGACTCATAGAGCTGCTCTTGATCGTGCTGGTGATAGCAGCGATAGCCGGCGGGATTGGTGTCAGCCCGTTGCTTTGGCTGCTGCTGCTCGTCGCGCTCGTGGTTCTGCTGACGGGCGGTGGGTTTGGCTACCGGCGTGGCGGACGCATCTAGGAGTCGGCATGCCACTGGGAACATCGATATTTCTGGTTGCGGTCGGAGCGATTCTCCGCTACGCGGTTACGGCACACGTTTCTGGTATCTCGCTGAAAACGGTTGGCCTGATACTGATGATCGTCGGCGTTGCGGGAGCTCTGCTGTCACTTCTATACATGCTCACCGTGCGCCCCCGGGGCGGCGTGGTGCGGGATCGGGTCGTGACCCACGACCCATACGACGAACCGCCGGTCTAGCGGCCGGGCGGGCACATGAGCCCGGCAACGGATACAAAACGGCGCAGGGTGGGCGCCGCCGTTGTCCGCCGGCCCGGCCGGAAGCTCAGGCCGGCGCGCCGACCGACTCGCGCGCGAGCGCGACGAGCGTTGCGAGCTCTTCGGCGATGCTGTCGCTGATCGCGTCGATGTCGGGCAGCGCGTCGAAGTCGCCGAGCAGGCCGAAGTTCATCTGGCCGTTGTAGGACATGATGCCAATCGCGAGCGCGTGGTTTTCGGGCAGGAAGGCCACTGGGTAGGCTTCGAGCATCTCGCGCCCGAGCACGTAGAGCGGGAACTGGGGCCCGGGCACGTTGGTCACGATCAGGTTGAACAGGCGCGTTGAGAAGTTCAGCCGCGATGCCTGAGCGAGGATCGTCGGCGGCGCGAAGCTCTGCGCGCCGGCGATCACCTCGGCGCCGAGCGCCTGCTTGGACTCCTTCAAGCCGTCCATCGCGTGTGAGACGAAGCGAAGTCTCTGCACGGGATCTGAGATGTACACGGGCAACGGCCCGCGCATCACGACGATGCGGTTCCCGCCCTGGCCGTGCTCGTCCTCGACGCGCACCGACACGGGAACGAGCGCGCGCATCTCGACACCCGCCGTGCTGCGCCCGCGCGAGATCAGGAATGTGCGCAACGCGCCGGTCACGACGGCGAGCACGACGTCGTTGACGGTCCCGCCGAAGGCGTTCTTCACGGTCTTGAAGTCATCGAGCTGGGAGCCGATGCCGAAGAAGCGCCGGTGTGGGCCGATCGGCACGTTCAGTGGCGTCTCGGGCGCAGGGTTGAGACCGGCCCAGACGATCTCGCCGACTCCCTCGGCCGCCTCGCGGGCGCGCACGAGCGCGCGCTCGGGGTGGGTCAGAGCATCGATCGCGCCCTCGGCAAGCTCGAGTCCTGCCTTCACGGCGCCGCGCAGTCCCGCCGCGACGAGTTCGGCCGAATTCGGTTCGCGGTGCGGCTGCCAGGCCTTGCCCGAGTGTTTGATCGGCGGCGCGTCAGGCGAGAGGTCGAACAGGACCGTCGCGAGGTCGACGCCGGCGATCCCATCGATCAGCGAGTGGTGGGTCTTGGTGATCAGCGCGAAGCGATTCTCCTCGAGCCCCTCGATCAGCCACATCTCCCACAGCGGCTTGGAGCGGTCGAGCTGCTGGGAGAAGATCCTCGCGGTCAGCCCGCACAGCTGCTCCCAGCCTCCAGGGCTGGGCAGCGCCGTGTGTCTGATGTGGTACTCGAGGTTGAAGCTGGGATCATCGACCCACACCGGGCGGCCGCTGTCGAGCGCCGTCGAGGCGAGCTTGTGGCGGTAGCGCGGGACGAGGTGAAGGCGCCTTCGGATCTGCTCGAGGAAATCATTCATGCTCGGCGGCGGGCCTTCGACGATCGTCAGCCCGCCGATGTGCATGTGCGAGTGCTGCCCCTCCTGATGCAGGAAGGAAGCGTCTACCGGTGTCAACCTATCGAGGTGGCGCTGGGGCACTGGCGCCTAGCGTACCTGGGCGCGCCCTACAATGGCAATCGTGCCGAATACGGTTGAGAAGCTGCTGCTCGCAGCCCCGCGTGGTTACTGCGCGGGCGTAGACCGAGCGGTGCAGACGGTCGAACGGGCGCTGGAGATCCACGGCGCGCCGGTATATGTGCGCAAGGAGATCGTGCACAACAAGCACGTCGTCGAGCAGCTGCGAGAGCGCGGTGCGATCTTCGTCGAAGAGGAGACGGAGGTGCCCGAGGGCGCGGTCTGCGTGTTCTCCGCCCACGGCGTCGCCCCGAGTGTGCGCGAAGGCGCCGAGCTGCGCGGCCTGAAGACGATCGACGCGACCTGCCCGCTCGTCACCAAGGTGCACCGCGAGGCGGTGCGCTTCGCCGAGCAGGGCTACACGATCGTGCTCGTCGGCCACGACGGCCACGAGGAGGTCGAAGGCACGATGGGGGAGGCACCCGAGCGGATCGTGCTCGTGCAGGACGAGCAGGACGTCGAGACGCTCGAGATCGAGGACCCCGACCGCGTCGCCTTCATCACCCAGACGACGCTGGCCGTCGACGAAACGACGGCGATCCTGGCCCGTCTGCGCGAGCGCTTCCCGAAGATCGTCGGGCCGCGTACCGATGACATCTGCTACGCCACGACCAACCGCCAGGCGGCTGTCAAGCAGATGGCCGAGCACTGCGACCTGCTGCTCGTGATCGGCTCGCGCAACTCGTCCAACTCCGTGCGGCTCGTCGAGGTCGCGCGCGAGTGCGGTACCGATTCGCACCTGATCGACCGCGCCGAGGAGGTGCGCGAGGAGTGGCTCGACGGCACGCGTGTGGTCGGCATCTCCTCAGGCGCGAGCGCTCCCGAGGATCTCGTTCAGGATCTCGTTCAGCTGTTTCGCGATCGCGGTGTGAGCGACAGCGAGATCACCGAGTTCCACGTGATCAAGGAGGACGTCCGCTTCATGTTGCCCAAGACGATTCGCGAAGCCACGACCGTCGGCGAGGCGGGCTGACCTTCACGCGCGGCCGGCGACCGGTGCCGGGCGCCGGCGTGCGCCAAGATCGCCACCTGGGTTGCCCGGCACGGACGATCTGATGCGCACGCTGGTCGTTTCCGATCTGCATCTGGGCAGCGCCTCGCGCTCGGATCTGCTCCGCCGCGAGGAGTTGCGCGCGCCGCTGTGGGAGCTGGCTTCCCAGGTCGATCGCGTTGTTCTGCTCGGCGACGTGCTCGAGCTGCGCCACGGGCCGCCGCGCGAAGCGCTCGCGGTGGCGCGACCGTTCTTCGAGGAGCTCGGGCAGGCGCTGGCCGGGCGCGAGCTGGTGCTCGTCGCCGGAAATCACGACCACGCCCTGATCGAGCCGTGGCTGGCGCTGCGCGCTGAGCTTCCCGAGTCGCAGCCGCTGGGCCTGGAGCAGCTGATCGAGCCCGCCGATGTCTCGCCGACCGTCACGCGGTTGGCCGAGTGGGCCGCGCCGGCGCGCGTTCGCTTCGCTTATCCAGGCCTGTGGCTGCGCCCAGACGTATACGCCACGCACGGCCACTATCTCGACTGCCATCTGACGGTGCCGACGATCGAGCGGCTGACCGTCGGCGCGATGAGCCGGCTGATGCGCCGGCCGGCGAGCTCGTTCGAGCGAGTTGGCGATTACGAGGCGGTGACGGCGCCGATGTACGCGTGGCGGCACGCCGTTGCACGCGATGCGATCACCGGAGACGCGCTCAACGGCATGGGTACCGTGCATGCATGGCGCGCGCTCAGCGGCAGCGATGCCGACGCGAACGGCCGCGGCGGAAAGGGCACAGGTGTCAGCAGGCGACTCGCCTCGCTCGGCGCCAACCTGCGCACGCGGGCGCTCGTCTACGGCTTCCCGCTGGCCGTTGCCGCGCTCAACCGCGCTGGCCTCGGTCCGCTCAGCGCCGAGATCTCCTCGGGCGAGCTGCGCGGCGCCGGTCTGCGCGCGATGGGAGAGGTCGCAGCGCGCCTCGGGCTCGACGACGCCTATGTCGTGTTCGGGCACACCCACCGTGCCGGGCCGATGCCCGGCGACGATGCGAGCGAGTGGAACCGCCGCGACGCGGCCGGCGAGGCGGACCCTGCGCATGGGTCAGGCGCACGGCTGGTGAACGTCGGCTGCTGGACTTATGACTCGATCTTCCTGACCAAGAAGCCCGGCGAGAGCCCATACTGGCCGGGGACGTGTGCGCTGATCGACGATGCCGGTCCGCCGCAGCTCAGACGGCTGCTGCTCGACCGCTCGCATGACGAGCTCTCGCCTCGTCGGGCGCTCAGGCCACGCCCGGTGTGAAGCAGGTGGCGAGGCACTGAACGCCCTCGCTCAGCTCCAGCTCGAGCACGCCCTCCGTGTGGCGCTCGTGCTCGATCAGCGGATAGGCGCCGGCGTGCTCGATGTCCAGCTCGCCGCACCCGCTCGCCTCGCCGCCGTTGACATGCACGATGCCCGAGCCGCCGAGCACCGCCCACACGGCGCCGGCTTCGTAGGGGCCCGCGTAGGCGCCCGCCTGCTCGGGCGTGGGCGGCGCGAGCACGGCGTCGGCAGCGTCCTCGGCGCGCAGCGGCTGAAGCGTGTCGCGCTCGACGCCCAGCAGCTCCTGGATCGCCCGCTCCGTCTCCTCGTAGCCGCCCTCGCCGAAGTGGTACTCGAACAGCCGCGCGCCGCCGTCGAACAGGTAGCGCGCAGGCCAGCCCTCGTTCTCGTACTCGCGCCACAGCTCAAGCTCTGAGTCGATCAGCACCGGGTACTCGATGCCCAAGCGCGCCACCGCGCCGCGGACCGCGTCCTCGCTGCGCGAAAGATCGAAGCCGGGGCAGTGGACGCCGACCACGCGCAGCCCGCCGGCGCCGTAGCGCTCGTGCCACGCCTTCACGTAGGGCAGCGTGCGCATCGAGTTCGGCCGGCAGAAGTCCCAGAACTCGACCAGCAGCGGCCGCTCGCGCTGGATGATGCTCACCTGCCCGCCCACCGGCGTGTTCACCCATGGCAGATTCCGCGGGAACAGCGGCGCGGCGATGGTGTCGATTGGCGCGCGTGTCACGGAGCAGCTACGCCGATCTGGGCGTCGAGGATCAAGGCTGCCAAGGACGCACCGAACGTGGCGTGCCGGCCGATCCGCGGTCGCATCTGATCGCGGATCGGTAGCACGCGAGCGAGGGAGGACGCCGGCAGACGCCGATCATCGGCGTCCAGATCAGCCGATGGAGCCGACCATCTCCAGCTGAATCAAGCGGTTCAGCTCGACCGCGTACTCCATCGGCAGCTCCTTCGTCACGGGCTCGATGAAGCCGTTGACGATCATCGCTGCCGCCTCGTCCTCGGTGAAGCCGCGCGAGCCCATGTAGAACAGCTGGTCGTCGGAGATGCGCCCGACCGTCGCCTCGTGGGCGACCGTCACGTGCGGGTTCTGGATCTGGATGTCCGGCCACGTGTCAGAGCGCGATTCGCCGTCCATCATCAGCCCGTCGCACTGCACGCGCGCTTTCGAGCCGGCCGAGTTGTGGCCCATCTTGACCAGGCCGCGGTAGCCCATGATCCCGCCGTCCTTGGAGATCGACTTGGCGAGGATGTTCGAGGTCGTGTTGGGGGCCAGGTGCACGACCTTGGCGCCTGTGTCCTTGTGCACGCCTTTGCCGGCCACGCCCACGTTGAGGTGGTCGGCGCGCGCGCCCTCGCCCATCAGGTAGGAGCCCGGGTAGAGCATCACGTACTTGGCGCCCATCGAGCCACCGACCCACTCGACTGTGCCGTGGGCGTCGACGATCGCTCGCTTGGTGTTCAGGTTGTAGACGTCCTTGGACCAGTTTTGCACGGTCGTGTAGCGCGCCTTGGCGCCCTCGTGCACGAAGATCTCGACGACCGCCGAGTGCATCGAGTTGACGCTGTAGGTCTGCGCCGTGCAGCCCTCGATGTAGTTGACCTCAGAGCCCTCGTCGGCGACGATCAGCGTGTGCTCGAAGGTGCCCTCGCCGGCGCCCTCCATGCGGAAGTAGGACTGCAACGGCAGGTCGCACTTGACGCCCTTCGGGATGTAGCAGAAGGCCCCGCCCGACCAGACGGCGCCGTGCAGCGCCGAGAACTTGTTGTCCTGCGGCGGGACGCATTTGGTCATGAAGTATTTCTGCACGAGCTCCGGGTACTCGTTGATCGCGGTGTCCATCGAGCAGAACAGGATCCCGAGCTTTGAGTACTCCTCCTTCAGGCCCTCGTACACGGGCTCCTGGCGCCACACACCGACGACGCCCGCGAGGTGCTCGCGCTCGGCCTGGGGGATGCCGAGATCCTCGTAGGTCTGCTTCATCTCCTGCGGGACTTCGTCCCAGCTGTTGAAGCGCCCTGCGGTCGGCGGCGAGTAGAGCACGAGGTCGTCCAGGTTCAGACCGCTCAGGTCCGGGCCCCAGTTCGGCATCGGCTTGCGTTCGAAGATCTCCAGCGACTTCAACCGTTTCTCGGCCATCCAGTCAGGCTCGCCCTTGATCTTCGACAGCTCGGCGACCACCTCACGCGAGATGCCCTGGCGGGCGTGCAGCTGGCCCTGCTCGTCCTCGACGATCGGGCTGGGCTTCGTGATCTTCGTGCGGTCTAGTGTCGCCATTCCGCTCCTTGCAGCGTCGCTCTGGGAATCCTGTGCTGTGAAGTAGGAATTGTACCGAGACCGGCAGCCCTCACCAGAGCGTCGAGGCGGAATCGAAGGCGCGGATCGCCGCATCGCGCGTTATCAGGGTCGCGCCGGTCGATCGTGCCGTGGCGTAGATCAGGCGGTCGACGGGATCGCCGGGGAAGCTCTGCGCGTCGAGCAGTCCCGCCGCCACCGCCACGTCTGCGCTGGGGGAGAGCGACTCCACGCGCTCGTCGGCGAGCGCCTGACCGACCCACAGGCCCACGTCTCGGTCGAGCGAGATGCGGCCTCGCACGGCAAGCATCGCCACCTCCCACGCGCTGAGCGTCGAGACCCCGACGCGTGGCGCCCTCTCGATGGCCTCGGTGGCCGCACGCGACAGGCGCGCCGGCGCGGCCAGCCACCAGAGCCACGCGTGCGTGTCGAGGACGATCATGTGCCCTCAGCGGTGCTCCACTCGATCTCCAGCGGCTCGAGCAACTCCTCGTCGGACACGTTGAACGTGACCGAGCCGCGCAGGCTCGCCGGCTCGCTCATGGGAGATACCCGCGCAACGGCATGGCCGCGCTTGGTCACGACGATCTCCTCGCCCGTCGCCGCCACCTCGTCGAGCATCGCCAGGCACTGGGCCTTGAACCGGCTGGCGGAGATCGTTCGGATTGCCATGACCATAGTCATATTACCATAGTCATCCACGTCCACGGCCGCCCACGGCAGCGCGCGGGCATTTGCTATCGGGGCGATGGTCGAAGCCACGAGTCCGAGGCTACTCGCGGCTGGGGATGCAACTCGCCGTCTCGCACCTGCCTGGCGCGGATCTCTGCGCCCCACTGGACCTGCCTGGCGCGGATTCTCTGCGCCCGCTAGGTCGGCCAGGCCGCGTCGCCCGTCACGGCGCCGCGCACCGCCTTGAGGTTCAGCAGCGCGCACTTGCGCCGCGTCGCCGACACCGGGATGCCGAGCAGCTCGATCATCCAATCGGCGCCGAGCTCGCCGACCTCGGAGAGCCCCATGCCCTTCAGCTCCTCCGAGGCGATCGACGCGGAGGCTTGCGAGATCGCGCAGCCGTGGCCGTGGAAGCGCAGATCCTCGATCCGCCCGTCCTTCACGCGGATGTGCACGCCCAGCTCGTCGCCGCACAGCGGGTTGTGCTCGAGCGCCTCCAGATCGTGAGGGTCCAGCTCGCCGAAGTTGTGCGGGTGCTTGTAGTGGTCGAGGATGTAGTCGCGATACAGGTCGTCCATGCGAGAACTCTCAGGGGACGGTCAGAGTTGGAAGATCTCGCGCCCGGCCTGCAGCGCTTGAACGAGCGCGTCGATGTCGCTCGCCTCGTTGTAGACGCCCACGGAGGCGCGTGCGGTGGCGCCGACGCCGAGGCAGCGCATCAGCGGCTGGGCGCAGTGATGCCCCGCGCGGATGCACACGCCGCCGCGGTCGACCAGCTCGGCCACGTCGTGCGGGTGGATGCCCTCGACCGTGAACGATGCGAGCCCACCGCGGCGCTCGGCCTCGGGCGGGCCGACCACGCGCAGGCCGGGCACCTCGGCCAGGCGCTCGAGCATGTAGGCGGTCAGCGAGCGCTCGTGGGTGCGCACACGGTCCATGCCGAGCTCGCCAAGGTAGTCCACGGCGGCCGCCAGGCCGACGGCCTCGGCGATCGGCGGCGTGCCCGCCTCGAACTTGTAGGGCAGCTCGTTCCAGCTGACCGAGTGGAAGTCGACCGAGGCGATCATGTCCCCGCCCGTGAGGAACGGCTCCATCCGCTCGAGCAGCGCCTCGCTGCCGTGCAGCACGCCGATGCCCGTCGGCCCGACCGCCTTGTGTCCGGTCCAGGCGTAGAAGTCGGCGCCGAGCGCGGCCACGTCGACCGGCATCTGCGGTACGGCCTGCGCGCCGTCGACGATCGAGACCGCTCCTGCCGCGCGCACGCGTGCCGTCATCTCGGCGACCGGGTTGATCGTGCCGAGCACGTTCGAGACGTGCGCGAAGGCGACGAGCTTGACGTCGCCGCGCGCCAGCTCGGCATCGAGCTGATCGAGCGATAGCTCGCCGCGCTCGTCGACCTCGAGGTAGCGCAGCGCGGCGCCGCGCTCGCGGCACAGCACCTGCCATGGGACGAGGTTCGCGTGATGCTCCATCTGCGTGATCAGCACCGCGTCGCCGGGGCCGACGTTGGCGCGGCCCCACGAGTAGGCGAGCAGGTTGATCGCCTCAGTCACGTTCTTGGTGAAGATCGTCGTGCGCGGATCGCCGCCGACGAACGCCGCCACGCGCCGGCGGGCGTCGTCGTAGGCCGCGTCGGCCTCCTGCGCGAGCGCGTAGACACCGCGGTGCACGTTGGCGTTGTGGCTGCGCAGATGCTCGGCCTGCGCGTCGATCACGACCTGCGGCTTCTGCGCCGTGGCACCCGAGTCCAGGTAGATCAGCTCGCGCCCCGCGAAGCGGCGCTCGAAGATCGGGAAGTCGGCCTTTACGCCAAGCGATGACTCAACGACTGGTGGCATACGCCTCGATGTCCTCGCGCGCCGCCGCGAGCTTGTCGGCCACCTTGCTGCGCACGAGCTCTTCCAGGGCCTCGTCGGCCAGTTCGGAGATCAGCGGCTCGAAGAAGCCCTCGACGATCACGCGCACCGCGGCCGGACGGTCCAGGCCGCGCGTCTGCATGTAGAAGATCGCCGTCTCGTCGAGCTCGCCGACGGTGCCGCCGTGCGAGGCGGAGACGTCGTCGGAGGACACCAGTACCGAAGGGATCGCATCGACGCGGGCTTTCGGCGAGAGCATCATCGAGTGGATCTGCAGGTAGGTGTGCGTCTGCTGCGCGCCCGGGTCGATCTGGATCAGACCCTCGAAGCTCGCGCGGCTCTCGCCGGTCGCCGCGCCGCGCCAGTGCACGTCGCCGCCTGAGGGGCCCGTCTCGTGCAGATCGACCGCAAAGACGTCGAGGTGCTCGTGCTCCTCGGTGAAGAACAGGCCGCGGAAGGCCATGTCGCCGCCGGCCTCCGAGACGGCCAGCTCGAGGTGCTGGCGCACGAGATGGCCGCCGAGCAGCGCCGGCAGCCAGTGGCAGTAGGCGTCGCGGCCGACGCCGACGAAGCGCGTCGAGACGTCATACACCTCGCCCGAGCCCCAGTCCTGCACCTGCGCCAGGCGGCAGCGCGCGCCGTCTTGCAGATAGAGCTCGAAGGCGCCGGCGTGCAGTGCTTGGCCCTCGAAGTCCTCGGCCAGGTCGTACTCCTGCACGCGGAAGTCACTGGTGGTCGCACCGATCACGAGCGTGCGTCCGTACTGCGCCACGCCCGGCTGCTCGATCGCGTAGACGATCTCGAACGGGTCCTCGACGACCAGGCCCGGCGGCACGTAGAGGAAGGCGCCGCCGCTCCAGAAGGCGGCGTTGGCGGCCTCCAGCTTGTGGCGGTCGATCGGCAGGCGCTTTGAGTACCACGGCGTGACGAGCTCGGCGTGGTCGCGGAAGGCGTCCTGGAGCGAGCACAGGATCACGCCCTTGGCCTGTAGCGCAGGGTCGAGCTCGACGTTTACGACGGTGCCCGCGCTTTGCACGATGCGTCCGGCGCGGGGGCGGTCGGGCAACGTTCGCGCGACGACGTCGGGTACTCCCCGCGGCGCAGGCGAGGGCTCCGCCGTGAGCGAATCGAGCTCGAGGCTCTCGAGGCTCGTCGTCCAGAAGCCCGAGCGTCGCCAGACCGGCAGCTCGAGCCGCTCGAAGGCGCCTTGCGCCACCTCGCGCAGCTCGGCCGGCGTGCGTCCGTCGCCCGCGCCGACGCCGGCGAGCGCGTGATACAGCGTCGCCTCGCGGTGGCGCCCGGCCTTCATCTGCGCCGGTGCCGCCCCGCCGGGGGTGCCGCTGCCGCCGGGGCTCGGGCCGCCTGCCGGGCGGGTGCCGTTGCCGTTGGGCTCGCTGGTGGCTGCCGGGCTCGTCTCAGACACCGCTGTCACCGGCGGCCACGGCGTCGAGGTCGCCGCCGAACTCGCGGCGGATCTCGTCATAGCCTTCGCGCTCGAGGCGCTCGACCAGCTCGACGCCGCCCTCGAGCACGATCCGCCCGTCCATCAGGATGTGCACGAACTCGGGCTTGACGTAGTGCAGGATGCGCTGGTAGTGGGTGATGATCAGCGCGCCGAGGCCCTGCTCGTCGTGCAGCCGCTGCACGCCCTCGGCGACCGTGCGCAGCGCGTCGATGTCAAGGCCCGAGTCGGTCTCGTCGAGGATCGCGACGTCCGGCTGGAGCATCGCCATCTGCAGGATCTCAGCGCGCTTCTTCTCGCCGCCGGAGAAGCCGTCGTTGAGGTGGCGCGAGGTGAACGTGCGATCGACGTCGAGCAGGTCGATCGCATGTTGCAGGTGGGTGCGGAACTCCTTTACCTGGATCGGCTCCTCGCGCTTGGCGTTGATCGCCATGCGCAGGAAGTTGGCGACCGACACGCCAGGGATCGAAACGGGGTACTGGAATGCAAGGAACAAGCCCGCCTTGGCGCGCTCATGCGGCTCGGCCTCGGTGATGTCCTCGCCCTTGAACGTGATCGTGCCCTCGGTGATCTCATAGGAGGGGTGGCCGAGCAGCGTGCTCGCGAGCGTCGACTTGCCCGACCCATTGGGCCCCATCAGGGCATGGATCTCGCCGCGCGAGATGTCAAGGTCGACGCCCTTGAGGATCTCGCGCTCCTCGATGCGTACGTGCAGGTCTCTGATCTCTAGGTCGGCCATGTTCTCCGTTCGTGCTCCAGGTATCGGGGTTTCTCGGGGTAGGTGATGCGGCGGGTCAGGATCTGCTCGCCCGCGCGACGGCGCCGAGCGCCGGCAGCGCCGGGCCCGTCGTGAGCGGCCCCGTCGGTAGCGACGGGCCGAGCACGAGGTCGGCCAGCGTCGTTTCCTGCAGCGTGCGCACGATCGAGAAGCGCACGCGGGTCCACAGCAGCTTGGTCGGGCACACGTGGGCCGGGTCGGTCTCGCGCGAGCAGACGATCGAGCCGTCGGCTCCCTCGGTGATGCACTCGATCGGCGCGATCGAGCCCTCCAGCGCCTCGACCACCTCGGCCATCGTGATCTCGACGGGCGAGCGCGCGAGCAGGTAGCCGCCGCGCGAGCCGCGCCGCGAGTCGACCAATCCGGCCTTGCGCAACCGCGCGACGAGGTGCTCGAGGTAGGCGAGCGGCAGGCCGCCGCGCTCGGCGATCTCGGCGAGCGGGATCGGTTCCTCGCCGGATTGCCGAGCCAGCTCGACCATCACGCGTACGCCGTACTCGGACTTGGTTGAGAACATCATTCGATCAAATACCTACCTGCGCGCTAGGGTATCAACCGCGCTCACGCGTCCACGCTTTTCTTCAGCGGGCCGGCGACGTCGTCGAGGTCACCGAGAGGGCTCATCCGAGCAGCTTGCGCAGATCGTGCGAAAGCGCTTCGGGCGTCAGCTGTTCGAGCTGGAAGATCACGCGCACGCGGCGCTCGCGATCGAGCAGGAAGACCGACGCGGACTGGTCGAACGCCCTCTCACCGGCGCTCGCCGGCACGACGCGGAACGAGCGCCAGACCCGCTGCAGTTGCGCGGGCGTGCCGGTCAGGTAGCGCACACGGCCGGTCAAAGAGGTTCGCGCGAGGAAGGCGCGCACGCGGCTCGGCGTATCCGACCGCGCGTCTGCGCTGACGAGCAGAACCGGCACCGGCCGGCCCAGTTCGTCGAGTGCGCCGCGAATCTGCTGGGCGATCACGACACATGCGCCGCCGCACGTGGCATACGGGAAGGCGAGGATCGTCACCCTGCCGCGGTAGCTCCCGAGCGACACGCGCGCGCCGCTCTGGTCGGTCAGCGTGAAGTCGCGTGCCGGTGCGCCCGGCGGGATCGCCGCCCCGTCGAAGCCATCGCTGCCAACGATCGAGCTCGGTGCGCTCGTCGACGCTGAGCCCGGGCGCGAGCTCGAATCGCTCGCCGGGCCCGAAGCGCAGCCGCTCGCGATCAGCCCGAGCGTCGCCGCAAGGCCCACGAGGAGGCTGCGCAGGACGTTCGGGCGGCCGGCCGGCATCGTCGGCAGCGTACGTGAAGGGCTCAAGTGTGGCTGCATCGCTTCCGACGCCACGACCACGCCGCCACCGCCGCCGAACGACAACTCGGCGAACGCCCAGAACGTCCACACCCCGCCGGGCGACGCTCTCCGGAACGGGGGGGCGCCCAGGCGTCGCACTGTGCCGAGCGCCCCCTCCCGAGGGGGGCGTTTGCGGCGCTATGCTTTGTGAAGTCAATAAAACCCGACCGTGGTTTAGGAGTTTCACGATGAGTCCCTCTGGAGCTGAGCTTCTCCGCGAGATCAAGAGCCGGATCGAGGAGATCGATCCTTCCAAGGTGCACGAGCTGATCGACGAGGGCGTCGTGCTGATCGACGTGCGCGAGACCGAGGAGTTCGGCACCGCTCACCTGCCGGGCGCCAAGCACGTCCCCAAGAGCTACCTGGAGAGCCGCATCGAGGGCGTCGTGCCCGACCGCGACGCGCACATCGTGCTCTATTGCCAGTCGGGCAACCGCTCGGCTTGGGCCGCGCGCACGCTGGAAGAGGACCTCGGCTACAGCAACGTCGCCTCGATGACCGGCGGCATCACGCTGTGGAAGGACCGCGGCTACGAGGTCGAGGTGCCGCGCATGCTCACGCCCGAGCAGCGCGAGCGCTACTCGCGCCACATGCTCGTGCCGGAGATCGGCATCGACGGTCAGCAGAAGCTGCTCGACGCGAAGGTGCTGCTGCTCGGAGCGGGCGGCCTCGGTTCTCCGACCGCGCTCTATCTCGCCGCAGCGGGCGTCGGCACGATCGGCATCGTCGACGACGACGTCGTCGACCTATCAAATCTTCAGCGCCAGGTGATCCACTCGACGCAGCGGATCGGCATCCCCAAGGTCGACTCCGCCGAGGAGTCGATCCACGCGCTCAACCCGGACGTCAACGTCGTCAAGTACCAGACGCGGATCGACGCGTCGAACATCGTCGAGATCATCAAGGACTACGACGTGGTCGTCGACGGCGTCGACAACTTCCCCACGCGCTACCTGCTCAACGACGCGACCGTGCGCCTGAAGATCCCCGTCGTGTCGGCCTCGATCCTCGGCTTCGACGGGCAGCTCTCGGTGTTCAAGCCGTACGAGGGACCGTGCTACCGCTGCCTGTTCCGCGAGCCGCCACCGGCCGAGCTGGCTCCGTCGTGCGGCGCCAACGGCGTGCTCGGCGTGCTGCCGGGGACGATGGGCCTGTTGCAGGCGACCGAGGTCGTCAAGCTGGTCGTCGGCATCGGCGAGCCTGCGATCGGGCGCCTCTTGCTCTACGACGCGCTCGGCGCGACGCTCACCGAGGTCAAGGTCCACCGCGACCCGGAGTGCCCGATCTGCTCGCGCGACCCCGAGGAGATCGCCGACGAGGAGCTCGGCGTGTTCCCGGACTACGAGGCATTCTGCGCGGCTGCCGGCTAGACGCTAGGCTGCCTCGCTGGACATGGCGACGATCAAGATCCCACCAGTGCTGCGCGCTTCGGTCGGCGGCGAGAAGCAGGTCAGCGCCTCCGGCGAGAACGTCGGCGCCGTGCTGAAGGACCTCGCCGCCAGCCACCCCGCGACCGAGAGTCAGCTGTTCTCGGCCGAGGGCGAGCTCAACCGCTACGTCAACGTCTACCTCAACGACGAGGACGTGCGTGTGCTCGATGGGCTCGACACGTCCGTCGGCGAGGGCGACACGCTGGTGATCCTGCCGGCGATGGCCGGCGGGCGCCTGTAGCCGCGGCGGCACGTATTAGCAACATCTGGTCTGTCAAGGCCGGAGTGTCATCGATCCGCTACTTTTGTGCGGTTTCGGTGCTAATGTAGCGGATTAATGACACCGATCGTCAGGACGGCCGACGACCTCGTCGAGCTCGTGCGTGCGCGCCGCAAAGAACTCGGTCTCACGCAGGAGCAGTTGGCCGGAGTCGTAGGGGTGCACCGAACGTTCATCAGCTTTTTCGAGAGCGGCAGGAGGAATGTGAGCCTCGACTCGGCTCTTCGAGTGGTGCAGGCGCTTGGTCTGGATATCGAGCTGCGCCCCCGCGGCGAGTGAGCGAGCTGAGCGTTTATCTGGCGGGGCGGCGAGCCGGCCGCCTGATCCGCAAGGAGAACGGAAACCTCCAGTTCCGCTACGACCCAGGCTACGACGGCCCGGCCCTATCGCAGGCGTTGCCCGTCCAGCCGGCCGCGCATCCAAATCGACTTTGCCGGGCAGTGTTTGGCGGGCTATTGCTCGAAGGCGACGCACGACTGGCGGTCGCACGCAACCTGGGTGTGTCAAGCGGCAACGACTACGCACTGCTCGAGGCGCTGGGCGGAGATTGCGCGGGGGCCATCACGGTGCTCGAGCCTGGTCAAGAGCTCCCCGAGAGCCCCGCCACGCGCGCTCTCGACGCGCAGGGCTTGGACGTCGCTTTGCGCGAGCTTCCGCAACGCCCGCTTGCGGCCGATCCAGCGGAAGGGACTCGACTATCCCTGGCCGGCGCGCAGGCGAAGCTCCCGGTCATCATCGAGGACGGCAAGGTCTCGCTGCCGCTGAATGCCGCAGCGGCCACCACGCACATCCTCAAGCCCGAGCCCGTGCGGTTCCCGGGCCTGGTCGATAACGAGGCCTTCTGCATGGGGCTGGCGAGCGCCGTCGGGCTTCCCGTTGCGACAGTTCAGAAGCGTGCCTGCATTTCAGGGCTGCCGTACCTGCTCGTCGAGCGCTACGACCGCAACCTCACTTCAGATCCGATCGGCCGTCTGCATCAGGAGGATTTCTGCCAAGCCCTCGGGAAGTCATCCGAGCACAAGTATCAAGCCGACGGAGGCCCGACGATTGCCGATAGCGTCAATTTGCTGCGTGAGTGCTCGGTCAGGCCCGCCCAGGACTTGATCGCGTTTTGGCGGGCGCTGGTCTTCAACTGGCTGATCGGCAACTGCGATGCGCACGCGAAGAACTTCTCGTTGCTGTACGACGCATCGGTGCCCGCGCTCGCGCCGCTCTATGACCTTGTGAGCACGACCGCTTACACGGAGCTGACCGAGCGGCTGGCGATGAGCGTCGACGGGGCTCGCATGATCGGCGAGGTGCGACTCGAGGCCTGGGTCGAGCTCGCGCGCGAAATAGACTACAGCGAGCGTTTCGTAGTCGCCGAGACGAGTGCGTTGGTTGCGCGCACGCTTGACGAGGCGGCAAAGCTGATGAGCGCTCCGGACCATCGTGGGGAGACCGTCCGGAAGATTGTCGAGGGAATTGATCGGCGGGCGCAGGCGTTCGCCGCCTCCTGATTGCGCTGGGCGGCCCGATCCGTTGCCTATGTGGCAGACGCGATCGCGGTACCCGCCGGCTCAATCGCCGGCAAACCCGCGGTCGGCACCCGGCTCATCGCGTGCTCGGCCAGTGCGGTGATCGTCAACGACGGATTGACCCCGACGTTGGCCGGGATCGCCGAGCCGTCGCATACGAGCAGGTTCTCGTAGCCGAACACGCGCTGGGAGGCGTCGATGACGCCCTGCTCGGCGTCGGGCGCGATCACGGCGCCGCCGAGGATGTGCGCGGTGGAGGGGATGTTGAACAGCGCCTCGGTGAGCGAGCTCTGGGCGATCCCGCCGGTGCGCTTCGCAAACCATTCCGCGGCCTGGTTCGCGATCGGGATGAAGGTCGGGTTCGGGCGCTCGGGGTCCTGTTCGGTTCGCAGCCAGAATGAGCCGAACGGCCCCTTGCGCGGACGCAGCGCGATCGCGTTGTCGAGCGTCTGCATCACGAGCAGGATGATCGTGCGTCGTGACCAGTGCTTCGCGAACAGAACCTTCGCCAGGCGTCCCGGGTGGCGCATGAGCTGTGTGAGCAGCTTCAACGGCCGCGTCACGCGCGTGCCGTCGCCCGTGAGCAGCGTGTACAGCAGGCGCATCGAGTCGCCGTCGTCGCCGTAGGTCACGGTCTCGATGTGCGTGTTCGGGTCGGGATAGATCGAGGAGGTGATCGCCACGCGCTTGATCAGGTTCTCGGGGTAGTCCTCGGGCACGGTGACGGTGAGGATCGACTCGGAGTTCGTGCGTACGAGCTCTCCGAGGCGTGAGGAGATCCGCGGCAGCGAGCCTTCCAGCCGACATTTCTGCAGCAGTCGGTTCGTGCCGAGCGGCCCCGCGGCGGCGACGACGCCGCGTGCGCGCTGCACGCGGCGTTCCTTGCGCAGCCAGGCGCCAGAGCGAACGCTTTCGACCTCGTAGCCGTCGCTGCCGTCGGCGGCCCCGAGCGGTCGCACGTCGACCACAGTGCGCTCCGGCATCACGCGCGCACCCAGCTTCTCCGCGAGATAGAGGTAGTTCTTCACGAGCGTGTTCTTCGCCCCGTGCACGCAGCCGACCATGCAGCGCGCACACAGCTTGCAGCCCGTGCGCTCGGGTCCCTCGCCGCCGAAGAAGGGGTCCGACACGGTCTTGCCGGCGGTCTCCCCGAAGTAGATCCCGACGGGCGTGCGTTTGTAGGTGTCGCCCACTCCCAGCTCCTCGCCCAGCTCGCGCAGCAGCTGGTCCGCGGGGTCCTCGTGCGGATTTTCGACCACGCCCAGCATGCGCTGCGCCTCTGCGTAGTGGGGCGCCAGCTCCGTCTCCCAGTCCGCCATCTCGGCCCACTGGCGGTCCTCGAAGAACTGCTTCGGGGGCACGTAGAGCGTGCAGGCGTAACCGAGGCTGCCGCCGCCGACGCCGCAGCCCGAGACGACGGCGACGTCCTTGAAGTTGGTCAGGCGAAAGATCCCCTTCATCCCGAGGCGCGGGTTCCAGAAGTAGCGCCTCAGATCGGCGGTGTTCTTCGGGAACTCGTCGTCGGCGAAGCGCCGGCCGCACTCGAGCACGCCGACCGAGTAGCCCTTCTCGGCGAGGCGAAGCGCCGATACGCTGCCGCCGAAGCCCGAGCCGATCACGAGCCAGTCGAAGTCGAAGTCGCCCATTTTAAGTACCCGATCGAGGCGCCCTCCGTTGCGGACACCGTCCCCCGGCGCGCCTAGCTTATCGGTTGTCTGGCTGTCCGGCCAAACGCGATTGCGTGGCCTGCGCGAACCAGCGCCACGTGCTCCCGCGACATCGCCTACCCGCCCGATTCGACGACGTGCTCAGCGCGCTCGGCTACGGCGCGCGCCTCGACTACGTCGGATTCGGGGGCCGTGACCCGCGAGACCAAGCCGTCCACCCACGTGAACACCAAGGGCCTACGCCGTATCAGCGCGCTACCTCGGCTGCCAACCGGACGGCCGGTGAGCCGAGCCACGACGAACACCACTCCGTTGCCGAGGTCGAGAATCTCCTCTGGCTCGATCCCGAACTCCTCGTAAGCGCCGAGCCAGTCCTCGAGGAAGCCACGGATTGCCGCCACGCCGTTGAAGCTGCTGCCCAGGCTCACTGCCTCCCAGATGGCATCAGGAGCGTAGAAGCCCAGTACCGCGTCGAGGTCGTGGCGGCTTCCAGCTTCGAATTGTCGGCGCGTAAGCTCGACCACGTCGGTTGTCGTGAGCTCTTCGGACATCACAGGACCAGTATCGCGCAGCTCGTTGGCTCGATCACAAACTCACCGACGGGTGGTGTCTCAGGTTGACGAGTTGTCTGCCTTGGGCTCACGAAATGGGCAGCAAATGCCGATCTTTAGGACAAGTCACTAGCATTTTCCGCACCCCGGGCCTAGAGGAGGAGTCGAGATGAGCAAAAAACAGACGTGGACCGAACGCAAACCCGCGTGGACCGAGCGGGAAGCGCTTGTGGACGCCATGGATGTAAAGTTCTCGCGAACGCAGATTTCGAACCTTCGGAAAGTCCTATCTGGTGGCGAGCAGAAAAGCACGACAGCAAAAACGGCAGCCACAGCAGACAGCAGCCGCGCCAAGACGAAAGGCAGCGGCCGAGCAGGCGTCCGTGCCGCAGGCGCCTGACGACGATACGCCGGAGGGCGAACCGCTCAAGATCGACCAGCCGGTCATCTGCAGGGTTCTGACGGACCCTAAGCACTACGCGCCGTTCCTCCAGTTCTGCTGCGGTAAAGATCGCCGGGAGGAGTCCGAAGTAATGCTGACGGTCCACAACCTCTGGGCCGGTACGACGCAGATTCAGCAGATTGCAGTTGTGCTTGAGAAGGATGCGCCGCGACTGCAACACACGGGCGAGCGCCCGCTGGTTGCGGTATGCACCATCGCGACGACCCAGCTCGGGATCGATGGCGTTGCTGGCGTGGACCCCGGCGACTACGGAGCCATCGTCGGCATAATCGGAACGGACCTCGCCTACCGCAAACACACGCTCCAAGACGGCAAGACGAGGCCCGGGGTAGCCCTTCTCTCGGGTGCCCTCAAACTGGTTGAGCAGATGTTCGGGGGCGCGATGCCGTTCGTCAGGGCGAATGTGCTGCCCACGAACGAGGGCAGCAAGCCGCTGTTCGACGAACACTGCTTCGAGAACTTTGGTCAGCCACAGGTCATCAACGAACGCGGGGAAAAGGAAGTGGCGGACAACCTCGCCCTGTTCCGGCCTCCTCAAGTCCGGCCGAGCCAAAAACGACGGCCGACTTGGTCGCTCCAGTGAACGCGACCGGCCGTTCCATCCCTGGCGACGCTAGGCTTGGACCGATGCCCGACCGCTCACGCAAGCGCCCACGCGACCCCAACCAGCTCGGCAAGCTCATCGTTGACATTGCGACGGGGGAGGCCGAAGACGCGCCGCCGCAGAGCGAGAAGAATCAGGCGGCGGTCGAGCTGGGTCGCAAAGGTGGTCTGAAGGGCGGCAAGGCGCGGGCAGCAGCCATGACCGCCGACGAGCGCAGCCAGGCTGCTCGACGTGCGGCGAAAGCGCGTTGGGAGCGTAAGAACCAAGCGTGACTGCCGCCTCGCAAGCCGAGCGCGATGCGAACGCGATCATCGAGCAGCAGCTCGACGCGCGTGCCGCCGCTGTCGAGGCCGCAGCTAACGCGGACGTCCTGACCTACATAGGTCCGATGTATCCGCCTGCCGACGATGCGATCAAGGACGCACTCGACAGCCTGACCGACCGGCGAGCAACGCTTCTATGCATCCTGGAGACATCCGGGGGCTACATCGAAACGGCTGAGCGGATCGCGCGCATCTTCCGGCATCACTACAGCCGCGTTGACTTCTTGGTTCCGAACTACGCGATGTCGGCCGGAACGATCCTGGTCATGTCCGGCGATGGCATCTACATGGACTACGCCTCGACGCTCGGCCCAATAGACCCTCAGGTCAACAAGGGCGACGGCTTGGTGCCGGCGCTTGGCTATCTGGAGCAGTATCAACGCCTCGTCCAGAAGTCGGCAGAAGGCAAGTTGACGACAGTCGAGGCCATGTACTTCGTCCAGAACTTCGATGCCGCTGAGCTGTATCGCTACGAGCAGGAGCGGGAGCTATCCATCGCACTCCTGAAGGACTGGCTCGTCAAGTACAAGTTCAAGGACTGGAAGCAGACGGAGACGCGCAAGAAGACCGTCACGAAAAAGATGCGCACCGATCGCGCTCGCATGATCGCGGAGAAGCTCAACAAGACCGGCCACTGGCACTCCCACAGCCGAGGCATCCCAATGGAAGTCCTTCGCCGGGACCTCAAGCTGCTCGTTGAGGATTTTGGGGAGGACACGAAGCTAGCTCCCGCCGTGCGCGACTACTACCATCTGCTCAAGGACTACCTCATGAAGCGAAGTCACGAAACGTTCGTGCTCCACCGGAAAGGCTTCTATGTCGGATTCTGACGAGGCGCGGATCAAGAAGATCGTTGACCGGAACCCCAACGTCGACGCGAGACAGCTCAAAGAAGGTCGAGCGTTGCTCAAGCGCTTGGAGCGCGAAGGCGTTGGCAAGCCCCGCTACGCGATCATCTCGCCCTACGAACGCAGGCCGCTGCGAAACGCAGACCGCGGGACATAGAACTGTAGCGAACTGAAGTTCTGTCCGACCGCTCAGGCACAATGTTCAGTATGAACAGGCTGAGCACAGAGCGGCGCGCACAAATCCTGGGGATGCTGGTCGAGGGCAACAGCCTGCGCGCGACCACGCGCATGGCGAGCTGTTCGATCAACACCGTCTCCAAGCTGCTGCTGGACGTCGGCGCGGCCTGCGCGGCCTACCAGGACGAGCACCTGCGCGACCTTGCCTGCAAAACCGTGGAGGCCGACGAGATTTGGTCCTTCGTC
>JBIOEW010000024.1:0-43182 GCA_044446425.1 Solirubrobacterales bacterium
GCTGACCGGTGAACGCGTTCGACGAGTCGAAGAGGTCGACGACTTGGCCTTGCGGTTCGGCCAAGAGCAGGTTCCCGCTCGCGTCGAACGCCATACCCCAAGGCGTTTTGAGTGGTTTGCCGTTTGCTTCGGTGATGCTGCTCAAGAACGGATGTGTCACTTCTGCGGATGCGGAACTGCTCAGTGCGAGCACTCCCGCCAATACGCTGAGAGCCAGCGCTCCGGACAGCACGAACCTTCGAATAGCAGTCAAGCCCCACACCTCCATGATCCCTCATATATTGTCGATTGTCGTCCGTGCGCACTGTGCGGCAGCTGTCGTGTGACAGGCAGCACCTTTCCCCGTCGCGCGGTCGAGGCGGATATATTGAACTCCGTTCGATGACCGGGCAAGCCGTGTCTCCCACTACCGTCATCCCGGCGACAGCGGCGCGACAAGCGCCTGCACACGCAGCCACAGGCTGGGTTCTCGCGATTTCCAGCTCGATCTGCGCGCGTCGCGCACAGGGCTCAGCCGCCTGCCGGATGCCGTCCTTTGACCGTCCGCAGCGGCCTGACCTCGGCGACCGGCTCCGGGCTGTCCTCGGAGAGCTCCGCCACCGTCCGTTCGAGCGCGCCAATGCGGCTCGCCAGCCCTTGGATCGCCTCCGCGATCGGGTCCGGCAGGTGAATCCAGTCAGCGTCCGGGCCCTCCGGGCGACGACCCTCCACCCGCACAGGGTGGCCCGGGTTGCCGACCACCGTCGAGTGCGGCGGCACGTCCGTGATCACCACGCTGTTCGCGCCGATCTTCGCGCCGTGGCCGATCGTGATCGGTCCCAGCAGCTTCGCGCCCGAGCCGATCGTCACGTTGTCCTGCACCGTCGGGTGGCGCTTGCCCGTGGCGAAGCCCGTGCCGCCCAGCGTCACACCCTGATACATCGTCACGTCGTTGCCGATCTCCGCCGTCTCGCCGATCACCACGCCCGTGCCGTGATCGATGAACAGGCCGCTGCCGATGCACGCCTTCGGGTGAATCTCGATCCCCGTCAGCATGCGCGTCAGCATCGAGATCATCCGCGGCAAGAGCGGCGCCCCCGCCGCATCCAGCGCGTGCGCCACGCGATGCGCCAGCAGCGCGTGGATCCCCGGCCACGTCGTGAGGATCTCCAGCTGCCCCACGTCGCGCGCCGCCGGGTCGCGCGTGCGCGCCGCATGCACGTCACGACGCAGCTCCTTGACGACCCGCGCGAGCTCGAAGCCGGCCATCTCTGAAGCGTAGCGCTGAAATCGCGAGATAGTTGAGCGTGCAGCTATTTTCGCGCCGCTTCGCGCGGCGGTCATCGGCCCCGTTAGGGGCCCATCAAAATCATTCCGCGCTCAGGGTGCGAAAAATGCTTGAGACACATAGCGCTCGCCCGAGTCCGGCATCACCACGACGATCCGCTTGCCCTGCGACTCCGCCCGCTGCGCCACCTCCAGCGCCGCCCACAGCGCCGCCCCGCACGAGATGCCCGCCAGCAGGCCCGCGCGCTTGGCGCACGCCCACGCCGTGTGGATCGCATCGTCGTCTGAGACCGCAATCACCTCGTCCAGCAACTCGCGGTTGAGCACCGGCGGCACGAAGCCCGCGCCGATGCCCTGGATGCGGTGCGCGCCCGGACGCTCGCCCGAGAGCACCGCCGAGCCGCGCGGCTCGACCGCTATGACCTGGAGCTTCGGATTGCGCTCGCGCAGGTGCTCGCCCACGCCCGTGATCGTCCCCCCCGTGCCCACGCCCGCCACCAGCACGTCGACCTCGCCGTCCAGCGCCCGCTCGATCTCCGGCCCCGTGTGTTTGCGATGGGCCTCCGGGTTGGCCGGGTTCGTGAACTGGTCCGGCAGGAACACGTCCTCCCCCTGCGCCATCGCCTGCGCCGCCGCCACCGCCTCGCTCATCCCGCCCAGCGACTCCGTCACCTGCACGCGCGCGCCATACAGCCGCAGCAGGCTCTCGCGCTCGCGGCTCATCCCCTGCGGCAGCGTCAGCACCAGGTCATAGCCCTTCGCCGCACACACGAACGCCAGCGCGATGCCCGTGTTGCCGCTCGTCGCCTCCACGATCGTCGTGCGCCCCGGCTCGATCCTTCCCTCCGCCTCAGCCGCCTCGATCATCGCCACGCCGATGCGGTCCTTCACGCTGCCGCCCGGGTTGAACGACTCCAGCTTCGCGAACACGCGCACGCCGCGCTCCGCCGCCCGCGTGCCCGCCAGCATGTCGTGCAGCTCCACCAGCGGCGTGTTCCCCACCAGCTGCGAAATGTTGATCGGGATTTGGGCCATACGGCCCCGACAATAGTGAACGAGCCCTCAGCGCCGCCCCCGCGGGCGCCGGCGTCCGCTGCTCACCTCAGTGCCCGAGCGTGACCTTCTTCGTCCTCTTCCACCTCAGGTGCACGCTCGCGCTGCGCGCCAGCCTCGGCGCCGGCACCGAGCGCACGAACGACAGCGTCGCCTCCAGCTTGCGCCCGTGGCCGGCGAACAGCTTGCGCCCTGCCTTGTTCAGGTCGATCTTCAGCACTTTGCTGCTCGCCGAGCCCATCGCGAACGACGCCGTGCCGATCGTCTGCAGCTTCGGCCGCTTGCCGCGCTTGGCCTTGTTGAAGCTCAGCCTCAGCCTGCCGCTGCATGCGCCCGCGCCCGTGCGCTGCAGGCGCAGCGCCACCGTGCGGAAGCCCGTCACCGCCAGGCGCCTGTTGCGCAGCGTCAGCACGCACGCCGCGCCCGCCGAGCTCGTCGCGCCCAGCACGCCGCCGCTCGGCGACTTCGAGCCGCCGCCCGTCGTCTGCGATCCCGGCGTGCCTGGCGTGCCCGTGCCTGGACCGCCCACCGGATTCGGGTTTCCCGTGCCGCCGCCCGTCGCCGTGCCCGTCGTGTAGCGGAACTCGTCGCCCGGGCGATTGAGCGCGCTCAGGCCCGCCGGCGTCCTGACCGTCACGTCGACCGTGCCCGTCAGCCCTTCCGGCGCCACCGCTTCGATCGTCAGCTGCGACTTGACTTTGAACGTCGTCGGATGCCCGTCGAAGAACACCGCTTCCGCGCCCGTGAGGTTTTCCCCTTTGACCCTCACCGTGATGCCCGCTTCGCCCGCGCCCGGCAGCACGTTCGTCACCGTCGGCAGCGGCGGCGTGACTCCCGGGGAGCCCGTGAAGATCCACACCGCGCCCCTGCGCGCGTTGTCGCGCGGCGCGCCCACGCCCATCGTCGTGCCGTCCTGCGACACCGCCACCGACGCGCCCGCCCAGCCTTTGCCGAGCTCCCCCGAGACCGCCAGCTGTTCGCTCACCGCCTGCCAGTTCGAGCCCGCGCGCGTGAGCACCGTCACCAGGCCCGTCGTTTCCGCGCGCGGCGAGCCCACCAGGCCGACCGAGCCGTCGCCCGACAGCGCCACGCTGTAGCCGAAGTGCGGTTCGTTGTCCGTCGCCCCCGTGAGCTTTCCGCCCTGCTGCACGAACGACGAGCCCGAGCGGGCGAACGGCCACACAGCGCCGTGGTTTTCCGCGTCGTTCATACCCCCGATCAGCGCCTCCGTGCCGTCGCCCGACAGCGCCACGCTCTTGCCGAAGCGCGCCTGCCCGATCTCTTCCGCGCCCGTCAGCTTGCCCGCCTCCTGGTTCCAGCTCGACGCGCCCCGCGTGAACACCCATGCCGCGCCCTGGTAGCCCGAGTCACCCGGGCCGCCGATCAGCGCCGTCGTGCCGTCTGCCGACAGCGCCACGCTGCGCCCGAAGTGGGCCATGTGGCTCAGTTCCGCATCGGTCAGCGCTGCGTCGACCGTCCAGCCCGAGCCGCCGTGCGTGAAGACCCAAGCCGCGCCGCGCTGCGAGGAGGCCGACGGGTCGCCGACCAGCGCCGTCGTGCCGTCTGCCGACAGCGCCACGCTCTTGCCGAAGCGCCCTTCGCCGCTCGCGCCCGAGCCCGTCAGCACCGCGCTGCGCGTCCACGTCGTGCCCGAGCGCGTGAACAGCCATGCGCTGCCCGGCAGCGCCGTCGCCGACGGTTCGCCGACCAGCGCCGTGTTGCCGTCAGCCGACAGCGCCACGCTGCTGCCGAAAGCGCATTCTTCTGCTTCTTCCGGCGATTCTTCCGCGCACTGTTCTTCTTCGCCCGCGTCGCTCGGCGCTTCCACGCCCGTCAGCTTCGAGCCCTGCTGGACCCATGACGAGCCTTCGCGCACGAACACCCACGCCGCACCGCGCTTCGGGTTCGCGTCGCGCGGGCCGCCCACCAACAGCGTGCTCCCATCCGCCGACAGCGCCACGCTCGTGCCCAGCATGCCTTCTCCCGACTCATCGCTGCCCGTCAGCTTGCTGCCCGCCTGTACCAGCGGGTCGATGCTCAACGGGTAGCGCGCGTGCGCCGCGTCCACCTTGATCAGCATCTGCCCGCCCTCCAGCGCCAGCCACGTGCGCAACGCGCGTCCGCTCGCGTCCGTCGTCAGCAGATTGCCGTAGCTGAGCTCGGCGTGGCCGTTTCGCAGCGTGAAGCCTTGGCCGTTGGCTGCCAACGTCGGGTGCGCGTTGGCGCTCAACGCGAGGTCGAGCGTCAGCGGTTCGTCGGCCGTGCCCGCCGGGGCCCGCTTCAGCGTGAAGCCCTGCTCCAGGCCCGCCGGGCCGTTCGCGTACCACTCGCTCAGCGCGCCGCGCGCATATGTAGCGCGGTTCGCCTGCGCCGTCGGATTCGCTGCCGGCGGCGCCTGCAGGCGCGCGCCTTCGCCGAAGCCCACCGAGCGAAGGCTCAGGTGCAGCTCGAGGTCAGCCTTGCTGACCGTCACGCCTGACGCGTCGAAGCTCGCGCCGATGCCCTGCGTCGCGTTGCTCGCCGTCAGCGCTCCCGAGGGTGTCGCGTGGACGTGGAACGCCGGTCGTGCTGCGCCAAGCGCCGCCGAGACCTGCGCACGCGCCGCCGTCGGGATCGCCATGCCGGCGCCTGTGCCGGCGCTTGCGCCTGCCACCGCTGAGCCCGCCGAGGCGCCCCCCTGGCCCTGAGCGATGACCAGGCCGAGCCCACCCGTGAGCGCGATCGTCAGCGCCAGCGCGAGCAGGACCCCTGACAGTGCGGCCGCCACGAGCGCGCGGCGCGAACGTTCGAGCTCCGCCGACGCGCCAGGCGTCGGCGAAGCCGGCCATCGGGCCTTTGCCGTTGCGCGATCCGTCGCATGCAGCGGGCTCATTCGCTGTCCACCCCTTCCGTTTGTCGCGTCGCCATCGCCGATGACCCGAACGCGCGGATGCCCCCCACGGTCACGGCCACCAACGCCCTTTCTCTTCACGCAAAGTAAACGCAAAATGACGCGAAGTCAATGCGCCACCGATTTCATTGTCCAGGTGTCTAATCACCCGTGTACAGGCCTTGTCAAGGCGGGACAGACTGGCTCAGATCGACCCAGACCTGAGCAGAGCTGATAGCGTCAAACGCCCACGAACGGAGCCGGGGGTCAGCGCCTGTGAGGTCCACGGATGGGTCGACGTCGAGCCGGGGTCTGTCGCGTGCGTGCCGAGTCGTGCTCACGTTCGCGCTCGCGCTCGCGCTGTTCGCTTCGTTGCTCGCCTGCGCCCGGGCGCAGGTCGGCTCGGCCGCCACCTTCGGCAAGACGATCGTCGGCGCCTCGAGCGACACCTTCCTCTCCGGGCGAAAGCGCGTCAGCCGCTATGCGCTCGCGGCCCCCGGCGCCGTGAGCAAGCTGAGCGTGTACCTCGCTCCCACGGCCACCGCCGGCGAACAGGTGCTCGAGGGCATCATCTACGCCGACAGCGCCGGCAAGCCGCAGGCGCTGATCGCCGTCTCCGAGGAGCTGACCTTCAAGTCCACAAGTGCCGCCGGTTGGTATGACCTGCCCTTCGCCGCGGCCGTCAAACTGCCCGCCGGCAACTACTGGATCGGCGCGATCACCGGCGCCGCCTCGAACGTCGCCGCCTTCCGCTACGACAACGTCACCGCAGCGCGCGACTACAACGCCAACGCCTACCCCGGCGGGCCCAGCAGCCCATTCGGCAGCGTGAGCACCGACAGCGAGCAGGCATCGCTGTACGCGACGTACTCACCCGAAGAAGCTCCCGCCGCTCCCGTCAACACGAGCCCCCCGACGATCACCGGCAACCCCCAGCAGGGACAACTGCTGAGCGAGCACAACGGCAGCTGGACCAACTCTCCCACCGGCTTCACCTACCAGTGGCTGCAATGCGACGCGCTCGGAAGCGGCTGCCTGCCGATCTCCGGCGCCACCAAACAGACATACGTGCCATCGGCCGGCGACGTCGAACACACGCTGAGGGTGCAGGAGACGGCGAGCAACGAAGGCGGCGTCGGCGCTGCCGCCGGCTCCGCCGCGACGGCCAAGATCGCGCCCGCCCCGCCGCCCGCGAGCACGTTCGGCAAGACCTCGATCGGCGCCTCCTCGGATAGCTTCTCGGCCAACCGCAAGCGCGTGAGCGCGTTCGCGCTGCCCGTGGCAGGCGCCGTGTCGAAGCTCAGTGTGTATCTCGCTGCGACCGGCACCTCCGGCCAGCAGGCGCTCGAGGGAGTCATCTATAGCGACGCAGCCGGCAAGCCGGGCAGCCTGCTCGCAGTCAGCTCCCAGCTCATCTTCCAGAGCACCGGCGCACCCGGCTGGTATGACCTCGGCTTCCCCGCCCCGCTCGACCTCGCCGCCGGCACCTACTGGATCGGACTGATCAGCGGCGCCGGTGGCGGTGTCGCCGGCTTCCGCTACGACACCGTCGCCGGCTCGCGCAGCTGGAACGCCAACACCTTCACCTCCGGTCCCAGCGATCCCTTCGGGACCGCCACCGTCGACGGCGAGCAGATGTCGCTGTATGCGAGCTACACCGCGGCAGCCGGTGGTGGTGGAGGCGGCGGCGGCGTGCAGCACTACGAGTACGTGTTCCCCTCCAAGGCGATCGACGTCTATGACATGGACAACGGCCAGAAACTGGTCAAGACGATCGCCCTGCCCGCCGCCGCCACCGACATCCGCGGGGCCGCCGCCAGCCCGGCCACCCACATCCTTTACGTCAGCTACGGCAACGACAGCAGCGCCGGCGCCGGCGGCACGATGCTGGCCTACGACCTGCTCGGCGAAAAGGTCCTGTGGACGCACGCCTACGCCGAAGGGATCGACAGCATGGCGATCACGCCCGACGGCAAGACCATCTACATGCCCGTCGGCGAGGCCTCCAGCGCGAGCAACTGGAACGTGATCGAAGCCGCCACGGGGAACATCACTGCCAAGATCGAAGGCGGCAGCGGCCCGCACAACACGATCGTCAGCCTCGACGGCAAGCACGTCTACATGGGCGGGCGCAACGCGAGCTTCCTGACCGAGGCCGATACGCAGAGCAACCAGCTGATCAAGCAGATCGGGCCGCTGCTGTCGGGCACCGTGCGGCCGTTCACGATCAATGGCAGCGAGACGTTCGCCTTCACGACCGCGACCGGCTATCTCGGCTTCCAGGTCTCGAACATCTCAAGCGGCAAAGTGCTCTACACCGTGCCCGTCTCCGGCCCCTTCCCCTACACCTCCGGGCAGGCCGGCCCGAGCTCTCCCAGCCATGGGATCTCGCTCTCACCCGATGAGAAGGAAGCGTGGCTGATCGACCAGCCGAACAGCTACGTGCACGTGTTCGACATCAGCGGCCTGCCGAGCTCCGCGCCCAAGCAGATCGCCGACATCAAGCTGACGCGCTCGATGAGCGGCTCGCAGGTCGGCTGCACCTATGACTGCCTGCGCGAGGGCTGGCTACAGCACAGCCTCGACGGCCGCTTCGTCTATGTCGGCGATTCCGGCGACGTGATCGACACCAAGACGCGCCAGAGCGTCGCCAACCTCGAACCGCTGTACAACTCGCGCGTGTACCTCGAGATCGATTGGGCCGGCGGGGTTCCCGTCGCGACCTCCACGCGCAGCGGGCTCGGGTACGTCACGCCCTGAGGCGGGCGCCATGCCGGCGGCCCGATTGCGCTGGTGACCCGACCGGCGCGGGCTTCAGATGTGGTACATGCTCGCGCCCGCCTCGCGGGCCTCGCGCTCGATCACGTCCGCGATCGTCGTCTGCGCGAGCACCGTGCGCGCCGCCGCAGCGGCATCTGCGAACGGTCCCTGCGCGTCGCGGCCGAGCGGGCCGTCGAGCAGCTCGACGATCTCCAGCACCGTCACCTCCGCCGGCTCGCGCGCGAAGCGGTAGCCCCCCTTCACGCCGCGCTGCGAGCTGATCACGCCCGCCCGGCGCAGCACCGCGAACAGCTGCTCGAGGAACTGCACCGGCACGTCGCGCTTGCGCGCCAGCTCGCCGATCGGCACAGGCTCCGTGCCGCCGCTGCGCGCCAGCTCCGCCAGCGCCAGCACCGCATACGGCGACTTGCTCGTGATCGAGATCATCGGTTCGAGCGATGCTACGGGACCGCGAGGATCTGCGGCCGATCAACTCGCGTGAGACGGCCGGTGCAGCTCAGCGATCGTCTCAGAGCCAGCCGCGCTCTGTGGCGATCAGCACAGCTTGCGCGCGGTCGACGGCGCCGAGCTTGCCGTAGATGTTGTGCAGGTGCGTGCGCACCGTGCTCGTCGAGAGCGTCAGCTCGTGCGCGATCTGCTTGTAGACCTTGCCTTCGGCCAGACGCTGCAGCACGCCCAGCTCACGCCCCGACAACGGGCACGGGTCGACGTGGCGACGGCGCTGGCTCGGCGCGCTCGGAAGCTCGTACATCACGCGCCTGAGCTCGTCCGGGCCGAGCCCGACGGCGCGCGCCGTGCGCAGCATCTCCGCCGGCGACACCGGCGAGCCCTGCTCGTAGTGCGCCAGCATGTCCGCCAGCCTCACAACAGCGGCCTCACCCTCTACTTCAGGGTTGTGGTGGCGCTCGATCGTCGTCGCGATCGTCGCCGGCAGGCCCCAGCGCCGAGCGAGCACGCCACCGACCAGCGCGTGGTCGACGCCCAGCTCGCGGCGCTCCTGGTGGATGCGGTCCTCCGGCGTGCGTGCGCCGCGGTGGACCTGCGCCGGGTAGCCCGGGTAGGCATGCAGCAGCACGAGCTTGCCGATGTCGTGCAAGAGGCTCGTCGCCGTCAGCCGGTCGCGATGCTCGAAGCCGACCTCCGCCGCGATCCTGTCGGCCGCGTGCTGGGTCGCCAGCGCGTGCAGGCGAAAGCGCTCGGGCGCCGCCTCCCACACGCTCGAGCGCTCGAAGAAGTCGAATGTGCGCAGCCGCCCCGCGAGGTTCTGCACCGTGTGCGGCGTGAGCAGCTCGACCGCCGCCACGGCCGTGTCGACGCGTCCGCGTCCGCCCTGCACCTGATTGGCCAGTCGCAGCACGGCGATGATCAGCGCGACGTCCGACTCGACGGCCGTGACGACGTCAGCCGTGGCGACGTGGTCCTTGGAGATCACCGTCAGCAGCCGCGCGCGGGACTCCGCCAGCGCCGGGTATGCCTCGAGCGCTTCGAAGGCCATCGTCAGGCGACGGCCGTGGCCCTCGTTCTGGTGGCGCTCGCCCGACTGTGAGGGAGCGCGATTCGCCGCCGGCGCTCCTGTCGCCGCCGAGCGGGGCGGTGCGGCGGAAGCTCTATTGGTCGCCAGCCGCGCTCCATTTGCCTTGGTCGTCGAGGGCACCCGACCGTTCGCCGAGCTCGCCGGTGCCTTGCCGTTGGCGCTCGCGCGGCCGACACCGCCGGCCTTGGCCGCCTTCGGCGTCGGCTTCGGCTTCGCCTGTGTCTTGGTCTTTGACTTGGAAGCGGTAGCTGGCATCGTGCGCTGGGCTGGTAGACGGCCATCCGTGGCGGCCGCTCCCCACCCGTATCGGCAGCTCAGCGCGAGAAATTGAGCGGTTCGTCGATCAATTCCCGCCGGTCGGCGCGGTCGGCGCCGGCGCGAGCGCCGCATCGAGACGTCGCAATGTCTCCTCGCGCCCGAGCAGCGCGATGCTCTCGAAGATCCCCGGCGAGACCGTCGTGCCCGTCAGCGCCACGCGCAGCGGCTGGTAGACCTCGCGCGGCTTGCACGCAAGGCGCGCGACGAGACCTTCGAGCGCCTGCGCGAGCGGACCCTGCTCAAAGCTCTGCAAAGCTGCCAAGGCCTCGCGTGCCTCGGCGAGCGTCGCCCGCCCCCGCTCGCCGAGCCAGCGCTCGCGCGCCTTAGGGTCATCGACCGGAACATCGAGCAGCGGACCCGTCAGCGGCCAGAAGTCGGCCAGCGTGTGGATCTTCTCCTGGCTGATCTCGACCGCGCGCGCGAGCCTCGGGTCATCGCGGAATCCCTCATGAGGAGTGAGATCGAGGTAGGACGCGACCCGCTCGACGAGCTGCTGCAGCGGCAGCGCGCGGATGTACACGCCGTTCAGCCAGCGCAGCTTGACCTCGTCGAAGCGCGCCGGGTTGCGGCTGACCGTCTCCAGCGTGAAGCGCTCGATCAGCTCCGGCGTCGAGAGCACCGTCTGATCGTCGCCCGCGCCCCAGCCGAGCAGCGCCATGTAGTTGCGCACGGCCGCCGGCAGGTAGCCCGCCTCGCGCAGCTCGCCCACCGAGGCCGCGCCGTGGCGCTTTGAGAGCTTCTTGCCGTCCGGGCCGTGCAGCAGGGGCAGGTGCGCGTACACGGGCAGCTCGGCGCCCTCGCCCAGGCCGACCGATTTCGCCGCCTCCAGCGCGAGCAGCTGCTTGGGCGTGTTCGACAGGTGGTCCTCGCCGCGCACCACGTGCGTGATGCGCGCATCCAGATCGTCGATCGCGACCGCGAAGTTGTAGAGCACCGAGCCGTCCGCCCGGGCGATCACCGGATCGTCCATGTGCACGTGCTCGAAGCGCGTCTCCCCGCGGATCGCGTCGTGCACGACCGTCGCGCCGTCGTCGGGCACGCGCAGGCGCACCGCGCCGCTGTCCTCGGACTTGCCGCGGAAGCCGCGCTCGGCCCCGTAGAGCTGCTTGAACTCCTTCACATCCGCCGCCGTCGCGTTCGAGCGATAGGCCAGGTCGGCATCGAGCAACGCCTGCAGCGCTTCGCCGTGGCGCTCGCCGCCGTCGGTCTGCATGATCGGTCCCTCGTCCCAGTCGAGCTCAAGCCAGCGCAGCGAGTCGAGGATCTGCTGCACGTTCTCCGTGGTCGAGCGCTCGCGGTCGGTGTCCTCGATGCGCAGCACCAGCACGCCGCCCTCGTGACGCGCGAGCAGCCAGTTGAACAGCGCCGTGCGCGCGCCGCCGATGTGCAGCGCGCCCGTGGGCGATGGAGCGAAGCGAAGCCTCATAAGCCGCCCCGCTTGGCCCTATGGAGCCAGAGCATCGAAGCCGCGAACTGGAAGGGGAGCCGGATGAGCCGCAGCCGTCGGCAGATCTTGCAGGCTGCCCACGTCAGGCGCGTGGCGCCACGACAACGAGCTCAATCGGCTCGCTGTAGTCCACCGCCAGGTCCGACATCCCCATCAATGTTGAGCGGACCCGCTGAGACGCCGCCGACCGCTCCACACCCGGGATCGAAACCTGAGCCCGAATCGTGTATCCGGCAGGAGATGTGTCTGGCGCCTGCTCGCTGTACATCATCACCTTCGCCGCGGGCAGATCGTGGCGAAGTCGTGCGATCACGTCGTCGGCCCAAGCCCTGTCTGGAGCCGCTAGCAGGACGTCGACATATTCGCTTGACGATGACTCATCGGACGGGACCTGTGCAAGCTCGCTGAGGACAGCCGCAGTCGCGGATGCTTGTGCGCGCAGCGCCGGAAGAGACGCCCGCCAGTCGCTCGCAGATTGCTCGTGCTCATCGACCAGGGATGAAAGCTTCTCAAGTGCCGAACGCTCAACCGCCATAGCCTCAGTTTAGTCGAGTTGCCTCGCCCTCAATGGCGTCGAGCCGCTCGTTCAGCTGCTTGAGCGTGTTCGCGATCAGCGGGAGCGCTTCGTCGCTCGATTCCTTGCCTTCCTCCAGGGGGACGAGACGACGCCGCAGCTGCTGCTCCAGCTCGGCCACCTGACGGGCGAGCTCCTGCTGTCGGGCTCTATCCGGATACGCAACGCTGCCTATCTGGGTTGGCAGCTCGCCGCGCGAGGTCAGTAGGGCAAAGATCAGCACGGCGGCCACAGCAGCAAGGACAGACGCAGCGCGCTCGAGGTCAAGGAGGGCAGGTAGCCCCAGCGCGACTCCAGGGAGTTGCCGAGGCGTGCCATAGAGCACACTTCCGACAACCGCGATCGCGTAGACGCTTGGGATCAGCAACAGCCAGCCGCGCGCAGGGCGCAACAGCTCAGGTCGCGAAGGTGTTCCCGCCAAATGGCGAATGAGGCGACGAAACGGTGTCTGGCGGCCTGTCGCCATCGGGCTAAGCGTATCGGTCAACCTCGGCCGACCTCGCGTCATGTCCGGCTCCACAGGAGCACGCCTGGCCGCTCTGCGCCCCCGCGCGAACCCTCATACTCCGCTCGCATGCTGATCGGCGCACACGTATCGCCCTCGGGCGGCCTGCCGAAGGCGATCGAGCGCGGCGTGCAGCGCGGCTGCGAAGCGATCCAGATCTTCAACCAGTCGCCGCGCATGTGGAAACCGACGGCCTATCGCGAGGAAGACATCGCCGCCTTCCGCGAGGCGATGTCCGACAGCCCGATCGAAGCCGTCCTGATCCACGCCGTCTACCTGCTCAACTGCGCCTCAGACGACAAGGAGATCCGCGCCAAGTCACTCGCGTCGCTGACCCACTCGCTGCGTGTCGGGCACGCGATCGGCGCCGGCGGCGTCGTGCTGCACCCCGGTTCGGCCAAGACCGGGCACGTCGGCGAGGCGATTGCCCGCGCCGGGGAGACGATTGCGCAGGCGCTGTCGGACAGCGAGGGCTGCGAGCTTCATCTGGAGAACACCGCCGGCGCCGGCGGCACGCTCGGGCGCTCCTTCGAGGAGCTCGCCGCACTGATCGACGCAGCCGGCGCCGATCGGCGACTCGGCGTTTGCCTGGACTCCTGCCACCTGCTCGCCTCCGGCTATGACATCCGCACGCCCGAGAAGATGGGCTCCGTGCTGCGCGAGTGCTCGCGCAAGCTCGGGCGCGGCCTCGTGCGCTCGCTGCACCTCAACGACTCGCAGACGCCGCTCGGCTCCAACCGCGACCGCCACGCCAACATCGGCAAGGGCGAACTCGGCCGCGAGGGGTGCGCCGCGTTTCTCTCTGCCCCCTCGCTGCAGAAGCTACCCTGCATCCTCGAGACGCCCGGGGAGAAGCGCGAAGGGGCTGGACGCAAGGAAGTCGCGCTCGCCAGGCGCCTGCGCGATCAAGGCCGGGCTGCCCGCGGCTGAAACTTAGGCGGTTGCAGCAGCGCGCAAGGGCGCCAAGGCGTGTTCGAGCTCGGCGCGCAGCGTCGGCGTGTGCTGCACGCGGAAGGCCTCGCCCAGCTTCAGCCTGCGCACGCCGGTGCTGGTGTCGAGGTCGAGCACGACCTCGGCCGGACCCGGGAAGTCCTCGATCGCGTGCCTGAGGTCTTCGATCGCGCTTGCCCCGAGCATGCTCAAATCGACACGCAGATGCACCGGCTCGGCGATCGCCGTGGCCGTCGCCGCGCGGCGACCCGCCTCGGCGTTGGCCCGCTCGATCTCCTCCTCGCTCGGCGCGAACGGCTCGACGCTCTGCACGACGAGGCACGTCTTGCCCGCTTCCTTGTGGTCGACGCGACCCTTGACGAGCACTACCTCGTCGACCGCCAGCGCCGACTCGCACTCGGCGAGCGCCTTGCCGAACACGAGCATCTCGACGCTCCCGGCCAGATCGTCGAGCGTCGCGAACATCATGTGATCGCCGTTGCGCGTGCGGATCTTCTTCGCCTCGACGATGATCCCGCCAACCGTCACCCAGTCCTTGTCGCGGCGGTCCGCGAGCGCCGCCAGCGAGCAATCGCTGCGCACGCGCAGCGCCTCGCGCAGCGGCTTCAGCGGGTGCGCCGAGATGAACAGGCCGATCGATTCCTTCTCGACTTTCAGCAGCTCGGCCTGGTCGTACTCCTCACCGGAGATCGGCGGATGGGCGGGTTTCATCAGTCCGGCGCCCGGCGCCGAGCTCGACTGCGCCGCATCGCTCGCTTCGCCCAGATCGAAGATCGAGCCCTGGCCGATCTGCGCGTCCTGCTGGATCTTCTGGCCGTTGGCCTGCGCGTGCTCGAGCACATCCATCATGCCCTTGCGACTCGCGCCCGTCGAGCCGAGCGCGCCGCACTTGATCAGCGCCTCGATCGCCTTCTTGTTGACCGCGCGATTGTCGACGCGCTCGCAGAAGTCCCACAGCGAGGCGAAGGGCCCCTTCTCGCCGTCCTCACGGGCGCGTTTGATTGCCTCGACCGCCTGGTAGCCGACGCCCTTGACCGCGTCCAAGCCGAAGCGGATGTTCCCTTCGACGACCGTGAACTCGTGGTCTGAGAGGTTCACGTCGGGCGGCAGGATCTCGATCCCCATCTCCTCGCAGCGGGCGACGAAGAACGGCACCTTGTCCTTCGTCGACATCACCGAGGAGATCAGCGCCGCCATGTACTCGGCCGGGAAGTTCGCCTTCAGCCAGGCCGTGCGGTAGGAGATCAGCGCGTAGCACGCGGCGTGGCTCTTGTTGAACGAGTAGTCGGCCGACTTTTCGTTGGTCTGCCAGAGGAACTCGATCGTCTCGGTGCTCGTGCCCGAGGCGCGGCAGCCCTCGACGAACTCCGGCTTCAGCGCGGCCATCGCGGCGCGGTTCTTCTTGCCGATCGCCTTGCGCAGATCGTCCGCCTTGGCGCCCGAGAAGCCGGCGAGCTCCTTGGAGATCTGCATCGCCTGCTCCTGGTAGATGATCACCCCGTTGGATGACTCGAGGATCGGGCGCAGGCGCTCGTCGGCATAGGAGATCGCCTGGGGGTTGCGCTTGCCCTTGGCGTAGGCCGGGATCTGGTCCATCGCGCCCGGGCGATACAGCGCGCCGAGCGCGACGAGGTCGTTGAACTCGTCCGGGCAGACCTTCTTCAGCGCCTCGCGCATGCCCTCGGACTCGAACTGGAAGACGCCCGTCGAGTCGCCGCGGGCGAGCATCTCATAGGTGCGCTGGTCATCCAGCGGCAGCGTCGTCATGTCCGGTCGACCGACGGCTTTGCCGTCGGTGCTCCCGGTCGAGCGCTCGATGATGTCGAGTGCGTCCTCGATCACGTCGAGGTTGCGCAGGCCGAGGAAGTCCATCTTGAGCAGGCCGATCGTCTCGATCGGCTTCATCGAGAACTGCGTGACCGTGCGGAACACTTTCTCGCCGTTCTCATCTGTGCCCGCGTCGGCGAGCTGCAGCGGCACGATGTCGGTCAGCGGCCGGTCGGCGATCACGACCGCCGCAGCGTGGATCGAGGAGTTGCGCACGATCCCCTCCAGACCCTGCGCGACGTCGACGATCTGCTGGGCCTGCGGGTCTTCGTCGCACGCCTTGCGCAGCGGCTGCCCCGCTTTCATGCATTCCTCGAACGACGGTGAGCGGCCCATGATCGGGTCGGGGATCAGCTTCGCCAGGCGGTCGCCCATGCCGTAGTCGAAGCCGAGCACGCGCGCCGCATCGCGCGTCGCCGCGCGCGGGAACATCTTGCCGAAGGTGACGATCTGCGCGACCGACTCGCGCCCGTACTTCTCCGTCACGTAGCGCATCACGCGCTCGCGCCCGCGCACCGAGAAGTCGATGTCGATGTCCGGCATCGAGACGCGCTCGGGGTTGAGGAAGCGCTCGAACAGCAGGTCGTACTCGAGCGGATCGACGTCGGTGATCGCCAGGCAGTAGGCGACGATCGAGCCCGCCGCCGAGCCACGGCCGGGGCCGACGGCGATGCCGTTCTCCTTGGCGTACTTGACGAAGTCCCAGACGATCAGGAAGTAGGCGTTGAAGCCCATCCCGTCGATCACCTCGAGCTCCATGTTCATGCGCTGCAGCGCCTCGGTCGGCAGCGGGTCGCCGTAGCGCAGGCGCAGGCCCTCTTCGACGCGGGCGCGCAGGTAGGAGCGCTCGTCCTCACCGTCGGGCGTCGGGTAGCTCGGGATCAGCTGCTTGCCGAGCTCGAGCTCGACGTTGCAGCGCTCGGCGATCTCCAGCGTGCTCGCGATCGCCTCCGGCCACGCTTCGAAGGCGGCGATCATCTCGCCGCTGTCGCGCAGGTAGAACTCGTTCGTTTCGAACGTCATCTTCGGCTGGGCGATCGTGCTCTTGGTCTGCACGCACAAGAGCGCCGTGTGGTGGTCGTAGTCCTCGCGGCGCAGGTAGTGAACGTCGCCCGTGCCGACCAGGCTGCCGCCGAGCTCGCGTGCGATCTTGACGATCCCCTCGTTGCACTTCTCCTGCTCGGCCAGCCCGTTCTTCTGCACCTCGAAGTAGACGTTCCCGGCGCCGAACACGCCCAGCAGCTCATCCGCGTGGGCGCGCGCGTCCTGCTCGCGATCCTGCAAGAGCCGCTGGCAGAAGCGCGAGGCCAAGCAGCCGGTCAGCGCGATCACGCCCTCTGAGTAGCGCTCGATCAGGCCCATGTCGACCGACGGCTTGCCGCGCTGCAGCCCGTCGAGAAAGCCCGCCGAGGACAGCTTCACGAGGTTGCGATAGCCGACGTCGTTGGACGCAAGCAGCGTCAGGTGGTTGCGCTCGACCTTGCCCGGGCCGCGTGCCGCGTGATCGTCGACGAGGTAGATCTCGCAGCCGAGGATCGGCTTGACGTCATGCTTCTTGCACGCCTGATACATCTCGACCGCGCCGTTCATTACGCCGTGGTCGGTCAGCCCGAGCGCCGGCTGCTCGAACTCGGCGGCGCGCTTGGCGAGCGCCTCGATCTTGCACGCACCGTCGAGCAGCGAGTACTCGGAGTGCACGTGGAGATGGGCGCAGGACTGTGTGCTCAAGGTCTTTCCGATCTTAGGTATCGCGGCGGCGGCCGATCAGGCGGCGCGTCGCTGTTTGCGTCGTTCTCGCCGCTGTCGCATGCGCAGCCGCGTGCGGCCGATCAGCGACATGCTGTGTTTGTGCGGCCGGCGTTGCACGGCGGCCGGCGCGGGCAGCGGCGGCTGCTCCTCCACACGCGCCCGCAGACGCTCGACGGCGGCGGCCAGCGCCTCTGCCATCTCGCCGCCGCGCGCTTCGCCGGGCACGAGACGCTGCTGCGGGATCGACACCGCCGCGGGGGCGACCGGCGACGGCGGTGGCTCGATGTCCGCACGCAGACCCTCCCCGGGAGGACGCGCCGCACGCGGCGGCGGCGCCGTCGCGGACGACTGAGGCGCATCGGGGCCAGAGGGTGCCGGCGGTGCGGGCAAAGGCGGCGGCGGGCTGGGACTCCTCAACGCCGCCTCGCGCAGCCGCGAGACGGTGTCGGCCAGACCCCCGAGCAGGCTGAGGGCGCCGCGCTGGGCCTGCTGCATCGCCTCGAGCAGCCGCTCGGCCCGCTCGCGCGCGGCGCGCTCGGCCGCCAGCCCTGCGTGGAGCTCATCCGTCTGCTGCTCGAGCTCGCCCAGACGTGCGCGCAGCCCACGCTCGTTGCCCAGCGCCTGCGCCCGCTGCGCAGCGGCAGCCTGCGCAGCCTCAGCGAGCTCGCGCTGGGCCGTCTCCAGCCTGGCCCTGAGCGCCTGCGCGTCGCGCTCGCCGGCATCGAGCCGATGCCCCAGGCGGTCGACCTCGGCGCGCGCCTCACGTTCGAGATCGCCGCAGCGGTCTTCGGCCTCCATGCGCAGGCGCTGCTCGGCGTACTCGCGTTGGGAGACGCGCTGAAGCTCACGCTCAAGCGCCTCCGTGCCGCTCGCGACCGGTGGGCGCCAGCCGACGTCGGCTCGCTCGCTCTCGCGCGCCTCGCGCGCCTGCTCGATCCGCTCGGCCAGGCGATGGCGCTCCTCCTCGGCCTCGCGCAGGCGTTGCTGCAAGCTGGCCAGGTGCGTCTCCAGCGTGCGCACGGTCGCCTCGGCCGCCTCCGCGCGCAGCGTCAGCGCGTGCTCGCCCGATTCAGCCGCGCGGCGCGCGCGGCGTTCGGCCAGCAGATCGCCCTCGCTGCGGCGGCCGCGACCCTCGCCGCCGCCCGCGGAGCTACTGCTTGGCGTGTCGTTGCCCTCGGCGATCACAGTGACCGCAAACTACGCTCAGCGCCGGACGGTTTGCGGCCACTCGCAAAGGCCCCGCAAGGGGCGCTTTTCAGGCGGCCAGGCGCCGCGCGAGCACGGCTGCACCGGCCACCGCCGTGAAGCCACCAGCGCCCACGAGGACCAGCTTGCGTCGCGAAGGCACGCGCCGACGTAGGTACCACTTGCCGCCGCGCCACACGACCAGGCCGAGCAGCTTGTAGCCGGTTCCGTTCACCTTGTTGATGCTACCCGGCCGGGTGCATGTCTACGCCTGAGATGCCTCGCGCACAACCAGGTCCAGCCGGCGCATCCTCAGGTCTGGGCGCACTTCGACTCAAGGGTCCACATAATCGTCGCAGGAAAGGAAAGCGACACCGTGCCCGCGGGTACGCTCGGTAGCATTCGTCGTGCAAGCGGCTTGGAGGACCTTCGTTGAGCAAGTACGTCGTCATCTACGAGCAGGCAAACGACGGTGGCTGGGGCGCATACATCCCCGACGTACCGGGCGTCGTCGCGCTCGGTGCCTCACGCCCGGTCGTCGCGAAACGCATCCAAGAGGCGCTCGCGGCATACGTAGATGACCTGCGCGAGCACGGCGGCTCGCTGCCGGCGCCTCACCACGTCGCAGGCACCGTCGCGACCTGAACCGCTTCAGGCTCGCCGCGCCGAAGCGGCTCCGCCCGCCCTACTCCTCATTCCGCAGCCGCCAAGCCATCCGCGACTGCAACGACCAGAGCTCGATGAACCCGGGCGAAGCGGTCTGCGAGAACAGTCCGCCGGACTGCGCGAAGGAGGCGAGGCCGGCGTCGTAGACGGCATTGGGCGATGAACGCGTGATCACACGCGCGTGCCCCTTGTACAGCTTCAGCCCGATGACACCGCTGACACGCTCGTTGACAGCATCCATATAAGAATCCAAATCATCTCGAAGCGGCTCCCACCAGAGCCCGGCGTAGACGAGGTAGGCCCACTGGTGGTCGAGCTGCGGCTTGAACTGGTTCTGGTGGATCGTGCAGACGAGGCGCTCGAGCTCCTGGTGCGCGGGCAAGAGGATGGCGGCGGCGGGCACCTCGTAGATGTCGCGCACCTTCAGGCCGACGATGCGGTCCTCGATGTGGTCGACGATGCCGACGCCGTGGCGGGCGGCGATGGCGGCGGTTTCTTCGAGCAGCTCGACGAGCCCCAGGCGCTCGCCGTTAAGCGCCACGGGCACACCGGCCTCGAACTCGACCTCGACCGTCTCGGGCTCGTCCGGCGCCAGCTCGGGGCGCGTGACGAGCTGGAAGACGTCGTCCTCGGGCGCGTGTGCCAAGTCCTCAATCCAGCGCCCCTCGGAGGAGCGCCCCCAGAGGTTGTCGTCGATCGAGTACGGCGCGGCCTCGGTGCCCTGGGTGGGTTGGGATTTGATCGGGATGCCGTGCTCGCGCGCGTAGGCGATCTCCTCCTCACGCCCCATCTGCCAGGTGCGCACGGGCGCGATCACCTTCAGCTCGGGCGCGAGTGTGGCGATCGTGGCCTCGATCCGGACCTGATCGTTGCCCTTGCCGGTGCAGCCGTGGGCGATCGTGTCGCAGCCGGAGCTGCGCGCGACGTCGACGGCGAGCTTGGCGATCAGCGGGCGCCCGAGCGCCGTGAACAGCGGGTAGCCGCCGCCGTACAGCGCGTTGGCCTTGATCGCGGGGACGACGTAGTCGCGGGCGAACTGCTCGCGCGCGTCGACGACGTGGCACTCGAGCGCGCCGAGCTTCAGCGCCTTGCCTTCGATCACGCCGTAGTCCTCGCCGGGCTGGCCGAGGTTGACGGTCAGGCAGACGACCTCGGCGTCGTACTCGTCCTGGATCCACTTCAGCATCACGCTCGTGTCGAGACCGCCCGAGTAGAGCAACAGGACACGGCTGACCTGCGACGGATCGGCCTCGTAGGAGGCCGTCGGAACGGAGATATTTTTAATTTGATGGCTACCCACGGGCGGGGAAGGCTAGCGCCGGGAGTCCGTGGGCGCTGCGCGCCTGGGCGCGCGTTCCATCAGCGGATAAGGAGGCTTGCCCTCGCTGAAGCCGAGCTTCTCATACAGCCCCTGCGCGTCGGCCGTGTTCAGCATCCAGCGCACCTCGCCGAACGAGTTCTCGACGATCTCGCGCACGAGCTCGAGGCCGAGCCCGCGACCGCGGTAGGGGCCGAGCACATAGACATCGGCCAGGTAGGCGAGCGTGACGCCGTCGGAGATCGCCCGCGCGAAGCCGATCAGCTCGCCTTCGCGATAGAGGCCGAGCACGCGCTGGGAGCCGGACACGGCGCGCTCGACCGGCTCGCGCGGGCGCCCGAGCCCCCAGTAGGACTCGGTGCTGATGAATGCGTGCACGGCGTCGACGTCGATCCGCTCGGGGTCGTCGTCGAGCTCGAAGCCGCCGTCCAGCGCACGCCGCACGCTCAGTCCTCCAGCACGGCCGCCAAGCGGCGCAGCGCCTCGTCGATCTCCACGGCGGAGACGGTCAGCGGCGCCAGCAGGCGCAGCGTGCTCGGCCCGGTCGCGTTCGTCACGAGCCGCTGCTCCAGCAGCGCGCGGCGCATCACCTCGGGGGCGGCGACGTCGAGCTCGCAGGCGAGCATCAGCCCGCGCCCGCGCACGTCGAGCACGTGCGGCAGGCGCGCGAGGCCCTCGGCCAGGCGCCTGCCGTGCTCGATCACGGCCGCGAGCAGGCCCGGATCGGCGGTCAGCTCGAGCGCTGTCAGCGCAGCGGCGGCGACGGTCGGCCCGCCGGCGAACGTCGAGCCGTGATCGCCCGGCTGGAACACGTCGGCCAGGCGCGGGCCGGTCACGAGCGCGCCGATCGGCAGCCCGCCGCCGAGCGCCTTGGCGGTCGTCAGCGCGTCGGGCACGACGCCGGTCTGCTGATAGGCCCACAGCGTCCCCGTGCGGCCCATGCCGCACTGGATCTCGTCGAAGATCAGCGCCGCTCCGTGCTCGTCGCAGGCGGCGCGTGCGGCCTGCAGGCACTCCTCGGAGAGCATGTGCACGCCGCTCTCGCCCTGGATCGGCTCGAGCACGACGGCTGCCGTGTTCTCGTCGACCGCTGCCGCAAGCGCCTCGGGCGTTGCCTCGACGGCGCGGAAGCCGGGCACGAGCGGCGCGAACGGCGCCTGCTTGGCCTCCTGCGGCGTGGCCGAGAGCGAGCCGTAGGTGCGCCCGTGGAAGGCGCCGAAGACGACGACCATGTCGCCGGCCGGGCGCGCCTTGCGCGCGAGCTTGATCGCCGCCTCGTTGGCCTCGGCGCCGGAGTTGCAGAAGAACACCTTGCCGCCGAGGCTCGATTGCGACAGGCGGTAGGCGAGCTGCATCGCGGGCTCGGTGTAGAACAGGTTGGAGACGTGCATCAGCCGCCCGACCTGCTCGCGCACGGCCGCGACCACGCGCGGGTGACAGTGGCCGAGGTTGGTCACCGAGATGCCGCAGAGGAAGTCGAGGTACTCGTTGCCTTCGTCATCCCACAGGCGCGTGCCCTCACCGCGCACGAACTCGACGGGCTGGCGCGCGTAGGAGGCGATCACGCTCGTGCGCTCGAGCTCCTGCAGCTCGGCGAGGCTCACGTCGTCGCCTCGATCATCGTGCCGATGCCCTCGTCGGTGAACAGCTCGAGCAGCAGCGAGTGCGGCTCGCGCCCGTCGAGGATGTGCGCGGCGTTGACGCCGGCATCGATCGCATCGACGCAGGCGGCGAGCTTCGGGCGCATGCCGCCGGCGAGCGAGGGCAGCGCTTCGCGCACGTCTTGCGTGCCGGCGCGCGCGATCCGGCTGTCGCGATCCTCGGCGTCGGCCAGCCAGCCGGGCACGTCGGTCAGGAAGATCACCTTGTAGGCGCCGAGCGCGCCTGCGACGGCGCCGGCGGCCTCGTCGGCGTTGATGTTGTAGGAGTTGCCCTCGCGGTCGGCGCCGACTGAGGCGATCACGGGGATGTAGTCGCTCGCGACGTGCTCGATCACGCCGATGTTGACGCGCTCGATCGAGCCGACGAAGCCGATGTCCTCGCCCCCGGGCGCGCTGCGGCGGGCGACGCGGAACAGCGAGCCGTCGTCGCCGCACAGGCCGACGGCCGGCTGGCCGTGCCGGTTCAGGCGCAAAACGATCTCCTTGTTGATCTTGCCCATCAGGACCATCTTGGCGACCTCGACCGTGTCCTTGTCGGACACGCGCAGGCCGCCGACGAACTCGACGGGCAGGCCGAGGCGCTCCATGTAGGCGCTGATCTCGGGGCCGCCGCCGTGCACGACGATCGGGTTCAGCCCGACGTACTTGAGCAGCACGACGTCGCGCGCGAACTCCTCGCGCAGCGCGTCGTCCTCCATCGCGGCGCCGCCGTACTTGATCACGACGGTCTTGCCGTGGAACTCCCTGATGTAGGGCAGCGCCTCGAGCAGCGTTGCTACGTCACGCATGCTTCACTCCAATCGCGTCGAGGCCAACGGAGCCTCATGTCGTGTAGTCGGCGTTGATGCGGATGTACTCGTGGCCGAGATCGGAGAAGAACACCTCCGTCTCGACCCCCTCCCCGGGCAGCCCGATCTCGTACTCGATCTCGATGCCCTGCACGGCCTTCGCGAGCGCCTGCTCGTCGTAATCGATCGCGGTGCCGGCGATGCACACGGGGATGTCCTCGATCGTCAGCTCTACCGGCAGCGGCGCGGTGCCGGGCAGCGCACCGCCGACGGCCTGCACGATCCGTCCCCAGTTGGGGTCGGCGCCGTGCAGCGCCGTCTTCACGAGCGGCGAGTTGGCGACTGCCCGCGCGGCCGCCTCGACGCTCGGCTGATGCCCGCCGCGCACGATCACTCGCCCGATCCGCTCGGCGCCCTCACCGTCGGCGACCATCATGATCGCGAGCTGGCGCAGCAGCGCGTCGAGCGCCTCGCCGAGCAGCAACTCGTCCTCGCTCGCGGGCGCCACGCGCACGCCGCTCGCGCCCGAGCAGATCAGGATCGCGGTGTCGTTGGTCGAGAGCTGACCGTCGACCGAGGCGCGGTCGAACGAGCGCTTGACGCACACGCCGAGCAGCAGGTCGGCCGTGTGCGGCTCCAGGGCGGCGTCGGTCTCGATGAAGCAGAGCATCGTGGCGAAGTTGGGCGAGATCATCCCGGCGCCCTTGCACTGCGCGCTCAAGCGCACCGCGCCCGAGGGCAGCTCGACCTCCAGATTGGCGCGCTTCTCGGAGGCGTCGGTCGTCTGGATCGCCTGCTGAAAGCTCGTGTCGCCGCCCTGCTCGAGCGCGGGGCGTGCGAGCAGGATGCCCTGCAGCATCTTCTCGACCGGCAGATGGTGGCTGATTCCGCCGGTCGAGGCGAGCGCGATCTCGGCGGGGTCGCAGCCGAGCGCCATCGCCGTCGCCCCCTGCGTCTTGGCGGCGTCGTCGAGCCCGCGCCGGCCGGTCGCGGCGTTGGCGCAGCCCGAGTTGGCGAGCACCGCGCGCAGCGCCTGCAGGCGGCAGCGCTCGTGGCTGACGATCACCGGCGCCGCAGGCATTCCGGTCGCGGTGAAGCGCGCCGCGCTGACCGGCTGCTCGGCGTCGCACACGAGCAGCCCGAGGTCGTGGTTGCCGCTCGGCTTGATCCCGCAGACAACGCCGGCGGCGCGAAAGCCACCGGGCAGGCCGGCGTCGGGCCCGAGGTCGCGCACGTGCCCGGGCGCGGCTACCCAGCGCGAGTGGAAAAACGGCTGCGGCGGCCCCGTAGCGACGCCGCCGAACAGGTTCGTCCCGGCGGGCTTGGTGCCCTCGCGGCTCATGTCAGGCCCTCCGTCTCGGCCAGCCCGAACATCACATTCAGGTTCTGTACGGCCTGCGAGGAGGTGCCCTTCCACAGGTTGTCGATCGCGGAGAGCACGACGACCTTGCCGCTGTGCGGATCGGCCTTGGCGAACACGCGGCAGAAGTTCGTGCCCTGCACCTCGCGCGTGCCGGGCGGCGCACCGACGACCTCGACGAACGGCTCGTGCTCGTAGGCGGCGAGCAAGAGATCGGCCAGCTCGGCGTTCTCGACGCGGCGCGTGGTCGTGACGTAGCAGTCGGCCAACTCGCCCTGGTCGAGTGGCACGAGATGCGCCTGGAACAGCACGGCAACCTCATCTGTTGCGCCAGCGCCCGCGCGCAGCGGTGCGAGCTGCTCCTCGATCTCGGGCGTGTGGCGGTGTTCGGCGACCTTGTACGGGAGGATCGTCTCGCCGGCCATCGACTGGTGCGTGGTCTCGTCGAACGCGCGCCCGGCGCCGGAGATGCCCTGCTTGGCGTCGATCACGACGTCGGCGATCAGCCCGGCGCGCGCGAGCGGGGCGAGGCCGAGCAGCGAGGCCGTCGGATAGCAGCCGGGGTTGGCGACGATGCCGGCGCCGGCGATCTGATCGCGGTGCAGCTCGGTCAGCCCGTAGACGGCCTCGGCGAGCAGATCTGGGCGCGGGTGCTTGCCGTACCACTGCTCGTAGGTCGCAAGCGAGGAGAGGCGGAAGTCGGCGCTGAGGTCGACGACGCGCGCGCCGCGGTCGCGCAGCTCGCCGACGGCGGGCGCGGCGGCGACGTGCGGGTAGGCGACGACGGCGGCGTCGAGCTGGCCATAGGCGTCGAGGTCGAGTTCATCGATCGCGAGCGGCACGCGATAGCGCGGGTAGAGGTCATCGAGACGCCGGCCGACCTCCGAGCGCCCGGTCACGGCGACGAGCTCGAAGCGCGGATGGCGCCAGAGCAGGTGCGCGGCGAGCGCCCCGGCGAAGCCGGTCGCGCCGGCGACGATCACGCGCGGCGACCCGGGCGCGAAGACCTGCGCGGCGCTCGCGCCGGCGGCCGCGCGCGTGGCAGGCAGCTCAGCCACGCAGCTCACCCCCGAGCTCGGCCAGCGCGGCGATGATCCGCTCGCGCGCGGGAGCGACGTCATCGTCGGTCAGCGTGCGCTCCAAGGAGCGGAACGACAGCGCGAGCGCAAGCGAGCGGCGCCCCTCGCCGACCTGGCTGCCGCTGTAGACGTCGAAGATCTCGGCGCCGTCGAGCTGCTCCCCCCCGGCACGGCGTACGCCGTGCAGCACCTCGCGCGCGGGCACGTCCTCGGGCAGCGTGACAGCGAGATCCTGGCGCAGCACCGGGAAGGAGCCGAACGCCTGGAAGGAGACGACCTCGGGCGAGACGAGCGCGAGCTTGCCGAGGTCGATCGCGAAGGCGGCGGTCGTGCGCTCGCCTGCCTGCCCCCCGGCATGGGGGGTCCCCGCATGGGGGATGTCCCAGGCCCGGGCCACGAGCGGGTGCAGCTCGCCGACGAAGCCGAGTGTGAGCGGCTGGCCCTCGGCGTGGTCGCCGCCCGCGCCCTCGGGCACGCGGGCGAGCACGGCTGCGCTGCGACCGGGATGCAGGAACGGCCACTGCGCCTCCCTCGCCGACCAGTGCACGTGCAGCGAGTCGAGCAGCCCGGCGAGCAGCGCCTTGGCGGCGAAGAAGTCGGCCTGTGCGGGCTCGCCGAGCCACGAGCGCGGGCCGAGCGCCCCGCTCAGGAGGACGCCGAGCGCGTGGTGCTCGTCTGCGCCGCGACGCTTGATCCGGGGCACGTCGTCGGCCGTGCGATCGCCCACACGGCCGTCGCTCTCGCCGGCCTCGCTCGCCTCGGAAAGCGCGCGATAGACGGTGCCGGACTCGAAGATCGCCACGTCTGGCCCGTTGCGCGCGACGTTGTGGCGGGCGGCGTCGAGCAGCGAGCCAAGCAGCGTCGGGCGCATGATCGACTGCGCGTCCGACAGCGGGTTCTCGAGCGTGACGACGCGCCGCAGCTCGTGCTCGGGGGGCAGCTGCAGCCGGTCGAGCAGCGAGGGCTCGGCGAAGCTCCAGCCGACGACCTCGTACAGCCCGCGCCCGACCATCGCATCCTCGGCGGCCCGGCGCACGCGCTGGGCGTGGTTCAAGCGTCCGGCGGCGCCGCGCCGCGCGGGCAGCGTGGCGGGCAGGCGCTCGAGCCCGTCGATCCGCGCAACCTCCTCGATCAGGTCGACCTCGCGCGTGACGTCGGCGCGACGCAGCGCGGGCACGGTCACATCGAGGCCTCGCCCGGCCGCCCCTTCGGTACCGGCTCCGTCCGCCGCGCCATCGGCAGCCTCGTCCGCGACTAGCGGGTTGCAGGCGAAGTCGAGCGCCTGCAGGATCTCGCGCTGGCGCTCGGCGGGCACGGCGATGCCGAGGATCGACTGCACGCGCGCCTCGCGCAGGCGCAGCACCTGCAGGGGCGGCAAGGGCTGTGCGACGTCGATCGTCCCGGGCGCGACGCGCGCGCCGGCGCACTCGATCATCAGCCGCGTGGCGATCGCCTGCGCGTGCATGCACTGCTCGGGCTGGAGTCCCTTCTCAAAGCGCGAGGAGGCCTCGCTGCGCAGCCCGAGCCGCCAGGAGGCGCGGTGGATCGAGGGGCCGTCCCACGTGGCGACCTCCAGCAGCACGCGCGTCGTCTCGGCCACGACCTCGGAGCGCGCGCCGCCCATCAGCCCGGCGATCGAGGTCGGCCCGTCGGCGTCCTCGATCAGGATCGTCTCGGCGTCGAGCGTGCGGGTCTGCCCGTCAAGCGTCTGCACCTGCTCGTTCTCGCGCGCACGGCGCACGGTCAGCTTGCCGCCGGCGACGCGGTCGAGGTCGAAGGCGTGCAGCGGCTGACCGCTCAGCAGCATCGCGTAGTTGGTGATGTCGACGACGTTGTTGATCGGACGCTGCCCGGCGGCCATCAGCCGCGCCTTCAGCCACGGCGGCGAGGGGCCGATCTTGACGTCCTCGAACACGCGCGCGGTGAAACGCGGGCACAGCTCGGGGCACTCGACGATCACCTCGGCGCCCTCGACAGAGCCCTCCGAGCCCACGTCGTCGAGCCACGGCTCGGGCGCGAGCGACTCGTTGGTGGCGGCGTGCAGCTCGCGCGCGACGCCGTACACGCCGAGGCAGTCGGGGCGGTTGGGCGTGATCTCGAGCTCGATCACGTCGGTCTCGATCGGCAGCACGTCGGCGAGCGGCGTGCCGGGGCCGGGCACCGCGCCGGAACGGCGTGGTCCGGCGTCGAGCTGCAGCTCGTCGAGCACCATGATCCCGTCGCCGCCGGGGCCGATCTCGAGCTCGTTCTCGGCGAGGATCATCCCTGCGGAGACGACGCCGCGGAGCTTGGCCTGCTTGAGCTTGGTGCCATCGGGCATCACGGCGCCGGGGCGCGCGACGGCGACGGTCTGCCCGGCGGCGACGTTGGGTGCCCCGCAGACGATCGTCGCGGGTGCCGGCTCGCCGGCGCCGGCGCCGCCCCCTGAGCTTCCGTCGCCGGCTGAGCTTCCGTCGCCGGCGGCCTCGCCGAGGTCGACCTTGCACACGCGCAGCCGATCGGCGTCAGGGTGCGGCTGCACGTCGAGCACGTGCCCGACGACGAAGCCCTCAGAGCCGCGCACGCCGTGATGGTGAATCGCCTCGACCTTCGTCCCGGTCAGCGTCAGACGCTCCTCGATCTGGCGCACGTCGAGCGCGGGGTCGCAGTATTCCCTGAGCCATGTGAGCGGGACGCGCACTAGAACTGCTCCAGGAACCTGAGATCGTTGTCGTAGTAGAGGCGCAGGTCGGGCACGCCGTGCTTGAGCATGGCGATCCGCTCGACGCCCATGCCCCAGGCGAAGCCCTGCACCTTCTCGGGGTCGTACCCGGGCGCGTTGGCCTCGGTGGTGGGGACGTAGGAGTAGACGTTGGGATCGACCTCGCCTGCGCCGAGCACCTCGAGCCAACCCTCGCCCTTGCACAGGTTGCAGCGCGAGCCGTCGCGCAGGAAGCCCTTGCCGTGGCAGTTGAAGCAGGACACGTCGACCTCGACGCTGGGCTCGGTGAAGGGGAAGAAGTGCGGGCGCAGGCGCACGTCGCGCTCGCCTGTGCCGGCCTGGGTATCGCCGAAGACGGCCTGGGCGAACGTGAGCAGCGTTCCCTTGAGATCGGCGAGCGTGATGTCCTCGTCGACGGCGAGCCCCTCGATCTGATGGAACTGCGGCGTGTGCGTGGCGTCGGAGTCGGGGCGGTAGACGCGACCGGGAATCACTACGTACAGCGGCGGCGGGTGCGCCTCCATCGCGCGCACCTGCATCGGCGAGGTGTGCGTGCGCAGCACGAGCTCCTCGGCGGCGAGCGGCGTGGGCGGCAACCCCGCGTCCGAAGCCGTGGCCGCACTACCGCGACCCTCGGCTTCGAGCGGCGGCGAGGCGACGTAGAATGTGTCGGTGCGCGCCCGCGCGGGGTGCGTGGGGCTGTGGTTGAGCGCGTCGAAGTTGTAGTGGACGGTCTCGACCTCGGGCCCCTCCATCACGGTGAAGCCGAGTCCGAGGAAGATGTCTTCGAGCTCGCGGCGCGTCTGCGTGAGCAGGTGCAGGCGACCGATCGGCTGCGGCGGCGCGCCGGGCAGGGTGACGTCGACGCGGTCCTCGCGCAGCTTCAGCTCGAGCTCTGCGCCGCCGAGCTGCTCGCCGCGCGCCTCGATCAGCGCCTCGAGCGCCTGGCGCGCCTGGTTGGCTGCCTTGCCGACGGCGCCGCGCTGCTCGGGCGGCAGCTGCGCGACGCCGCGCAACAGCTGTGGCAGCTCGGCCTTGCGCCCGAGATAGCGCACGCGCAGCTGCTCCAGCGCCTCGCCGCCGTCGGCTTGGGAGATCTCCGCCTCGGCCTGCTCCCGCAGCTCCTGGATGCGCTCGATCATGACGCCCGGACCCTAGATGACGACGGGGAGAGCCGGCGATCCCGCGTCACCTCATACAGCGCCACGGTGGCGGCCATGGCGGCGTTGAGCGACTCGGAGGCGATCGGAATCCGCGCGCTGCGCTTACAGGCCGAGACGACCTCGGCGGGCAGGCCGTAGCGCTCGGAGCCGATCAGCAGCGTGAGCGGGGCGAGAGCTGCGCCGGAGCTGGACGCATCCGCCGCTCCCTCGCCGGCGACCGCGGCGGGCCCAGGTCCACGCAGGATCTCCTCGGCATCGGCCACGAGCGCGACGCGCTCGCCGGGCAGCACCGACGCGTCATTCACGCGTGCGAGCGCGACGGAGAAGATCGCGCCCATGCTCGCGCGCACGGCCTTGGGTGAGTGCGGATCGGCGCAGCCGGGCCCAAGCGCGACGCACGAGGCGCCGAAGGCCTGCGCGGAGCGCAGCACGGTGCCGACGTTGCCTGGATCGCCGACGCCGTGCAGGTAGACGCACAGCGGCCCGACGGGATCGCTCCAGACCTGCTCGTAGACGCCGATCACGCGCGCGCCGGAGCCGAGCGTGGAGACGGAGCGCAGCAGGCCGGCCTCGACGTCGTGGAAGCGGTCGCCGCCGAGCTGGGACCCGGCGAGGCGGAACCCCTCGACGGCCTGGCGCCCAGCGGCGTCGGCGGCGAGCACGAGGTCCTCGCCCTCGGCCAGGAAGTGCCCGCTGCGCCGGCGCTCGCGCTGCGTCGCCAATCGCTTGAGCTCCTTCAGCCTGGGATTTTGTTGGGATTCGATGATGATCGTCACGGTCTGCTGCTCATTCCCCTGAAGACATAAAAAAAAGCGCCGTCCTTACTCAGAACGGCGCCCGGGAGGCTTCTCGCTGTCGGTTGCCGGGTCAGGCAGCCGACGCCTCGCGGGCGACCTCGGCAAAACGTCGGAACGTGTCGGCGTCGCGCACGGCGATGTCGGCGAGCACCTTGCGGTCGAGCTCGACGCCGGCCAGCTTGAGGCCGTGCATCAGCTGCGAGTAGCTCATGCCGTTGATCCGCGCGGCGGCGTTGATGCGGGTGATCCACAGGCGGCGGAAGTCGCGCTTGCGGTTGCGCCTGTCGCGGTAGGCGTAGGCGTCGGCCTTGAGCAGGGCCTCCTTGGCGCGCTTGTAGTTGGAGTGCGCCTCGCCGCGAAAGCCCTTGGTCAGCTCGAGCGTCGCGCGGCGCTTCTTGCGCGCGTGGACCGATCGCTTTACGCGCGTCACTTGCCCTCCCCCAGCATCCGCTTGATCCGCGGCACGTCATGGGCGTTCATGAGCTTCGGCCCGCCCAGCGCACGCTTCTTTTTGGGCGACTTCTTCTCGAGGATGTGGCTCGTGAAGGGGTGCCGTCCGCGCACCTTTCCGGTGCCGGTTACTTTGAAGCGCTTCTTCGCGCCCGAGTGGGTCTTCATCTTCGGCATGAGCAGCGGAAGATTATGACACGGCTGTGTCCGCGGACGCGTCCGCGGTCTCGGCGGACGCCTCTGCGGCGTCACCGGCAGGCTCCTCGCTGCTCTGCTCAGCGGCCTCTGCTGCCGGCGGCTCGGCGACCTCGGGTGGCTCGTTCGTCGGCGTCACGTCTGCGCCGAGCGGCGACTCGAGCGCCTGCTCGGCGACGTCGCCCTGCTCACCTTCGGTGAAGACCTCGTCGGCGGCCTCGCCGCTGTCGGCCTTGCCCGAGAGCACGGCCTTGGAGGGCGCCATCATCATCGTCATGTTGCGCCCTTCCTGGATCGGGCGCTGCTCGACGACGCCGAGCTCGGCGAGCTCCTCGGCGAGGCGGTCGAGGATCGCGATGCCGCGCTCGGGGTGGGTCACCTCGCGCCCGCGGAACATGATCGTGACCTTGACCTTGTCCTTGTGGCGCAGGAAACGCTCGACGTGGTGCTTCTTGGTGTCGTAGTCGTGCTCGGCGATCTTCGGGCGGAACTTGATCTCGCGCACGGTGATCTGCTGCTGGTGCTTGCGCGCCTGCTTGACCTTCTGCGCCTGCTCGTACTTGTACTTTGAGTAATCGAGCACGCGGCACACCGGCGGGCGTGCCTCGGGTGCGACCTCGACGAGGTCGAGATCGCGCTCCTGGGCGAAGACGAGCGCGTCGGGCGTCTTCAGCACGCCGACCTGGTTGCCCTCGTCGTCGATCAGACGCACCTCGGGCACGCGAATGCGCTCGTTGATCCTGGTCGTGTCCCGCTCGGGCGGGCGCCGGTCGAACCTGCGAGGTACCGGCACTAGCTGTGTTGCGCGCGCGTCAAGCGGCTAGGCGTCGCGCTCTTGAGATTTTTGCGGCTGCAAGGCGGGTGAGTATAGCTCCCCCTGGAGTTTGCGTGAGAACTTTTCGACCGTCGTGGAGCCGCTGTCGCCGGCGCGGTGCTCGCGCACGGAGACCGTCCCGTCGTCCTGCTCGCGCTCGCCGACGATCAGCATGTAGGGGAGCTTGCGCAGCTCGGCCTCGCGGATCTTGCGCCCGACCGACTCGTTGCGCTGATCGAGCTCCACGCGCAGGCCGTCGGCGCGCAATCGATCGCGCACCGCTTGCCCGTAATCGTTGAAGCGATCGGACAGCGGCAGCACGATCGCCTGCAGGGGCGCGAGCCACAGGGGCAGCTCGCCGGCGTAGTGCTCGAGCATGATCCCGATGAAGCGCTCGTAGGAGCCGAACAGCGCACGGTGGATCATCACGGGCGTGTGCTCGTGGTTGTCGGCGCCGGTGTAGCTCAGCTCAAAGCGCGCGGGCATCGAGTAGTCGAGCTGAACTGTTCCCAACTGCCAGGAACGGCCGAGCGAGTCGGTCATGTGCATGTCGATCTTGGGGCCGTAGAAAGCGCCGTCGCCGGGGTTCAGCTCGTAGTCGAGGCCCTGTTCGGAAAGCGCGTCGGCGAGCTTGGCCTCGGCGCGGTCCCACATCTCGTCATCGCCGATGCGCTGCTCGGGACGCGTGGAGAGCTCGAGGCTCACATCAAGGTCGAACAGCGCGTAGGTGGCGAAGGCCATCTCCAAGCAGCCGCGCACCTCCTCCTGCACCTGCGCCTCGGTGCAGAAGATGTGCGCGTCGTCCTGCGCGAAGTGGCGCACGCGCAAGAGGCCGTGCAGCACGCCGGAGGCCTCGTTGCGGTGAAGCAGGCCGGGCTCGGAGTAGCGCACGGGCAGGTCGCGGTATGAGTGGCGCCGGCTGCCGAACAGGTGGGCGTGGCCGGGGCAGTTCATCGGCTTGACGCCCATGTTGCGTCCCTCGACGTCGAGCGTGAACATGTTCTCGCGGTACTTGCCCCAGTGGCCCGAGGTCTTCCACAGCTCGGCGTCGTAGATCTGCGGTGTCTTGACCTCGTCGTAGCCGCGCACGCGCCCCATCTCGCGTGAGACGCCGAGCAGCGCGTTGAACACGGTCGTGCCGGCCGGCAGCCAGAAGGCCGAGCCGGGCGAGACCTCGGAGAAGGTGAACAGCCCGAGCTCGCGGCCGAGCTTGCGATGGTCGCGCGCCTTGGCTTGCTCGATCCGCTCGAGGTGCTCGGCCAGTTCCTCCTTGGTGAAGAAGGCTGTGCCGTAGACGCGCGTGAGCATCGTGCGGTCGGAGTCGCCGCGCCAGTAGGCGCCGGCGACGGACTGCAGCTTGAACGCGCCGACGGTCTTCGTGCTCGGCGCGTGCGGGCCGCGGCAGAGATCGGTGAACGGCCCGTTGGTGTACAGCGAGACGCTCTCAAGCGCGCGCGGCGGGTGCCCGTGCCGAGCCTGCGCGAGGAGGTCGTCGATCAGCTCGACCTTGTAGTCCTGGCCAACGCTCGCGAAGCGCTCGCGCGCCTCGCCGGGCGTCACCTCGCTCCGCTCAAACGGCTCGGCGGCCTTGACGTGCGCGCGCATGCGCTCTTCGATCGTCGGGAAGTCGGCCTCTGAGATGCTCACGCCCTCGGGGAACTCGAAGTCGTAGTAGAAGCCGTCGGCGATCGGCGGGCCGATTGAGATCTTCACGCCTGGATAGAGCTCGAGCACGGCCTCGGCGAGCACGTGGGCGGCGTCGTGGCGGATCAGCTCGAGTGCGTGCTCGCCGCTCTTCTTCGTGAGGATCGAGAGGTGCGCTCCGTCGGGCAGCGGGCGCGAGAGGTCGCGCGGCTGCGGCGCCTCGCCGGCCTCGGGGTGGCTGACCTCGACGGCCAGCGCGGCGCGCGCGAGGCCGGGGCCGATCGCGGCGGCCGCGTCGGCGCCGGTCGCGCCGTCGGCCAGCTGCAGCGCGTTGCCGTCGGGCAATGTCACGGTCACGGTCATCTCAGCGCTGGAGGCTATCCACCCGACACGCGTGCGCGTTACCGCCGCCCGGCTCGCGCTCGACGCGCGTACCAGATGCAGACAATCGACTGAGAAACACCCCTGTAGACAATCGTCTGAATATGCGAACGTAACCGCATGCCCGATAGAGCCTCTGCAGCGATCACGCTGACCCTCTCCCCCACTCAGGTCGACGACATCGTCCGCGCCGCCGCGCGCGGACGCGCGCCGAGCATCTCCACGCTGATCGCCGACTCGCTGGCTGCGCCGGTCGAGCGCAACGGCAACGGCTCGCCGCGCTCGAAGACATCTGCAAACGGAAAGGAGACCGTCGCGCGCGCCTCACTGGCATCGCGCGGCTACATGCCGGGCGAGACGACCGACACACGACTGTCGCGCTCGCTGCTGCGCGGACTGTCGCTGCTGACGGGCTTTGGCCCGGACAGCGAGGAGCGCGGCATCGTCGAGCTCGCCGAGGATCTCGGCATGAGCCCGAGTACGGCCCACCGCTACGCGCTGACGCTCGTCGAGGTCGGCCTGCTCGAGCGCTGCCCGCGCACGCGCAAGTACCGCCTGCCGCAGATCTGACCAGACGGGCGCCGGCGATGCAGCGCGCGCCGACTCAGGCGGCTGCGCGCTCGAGCAGCGGGTTGCGCCGCGCGGACGCCGCGAGGAAGGCGATCACGACGCGCTCGTCGAACTGCGTGCCGGCGCAGCGACTCAGCTCCTCGCAAGCGCTCTCGTGCGTGCGGGCCGGGCGATAGGGGCGGTCGCTGACGATCGCCGTGTAAGCGTCGGCGACGGACAGGATCAGCGCCTCCAGCGGGATCTGCTCGCCGCTCAGGCCACGCGGGTAGCCGAGCCCGTCGGGCCGCTCGCGGTGGCAGAGGATCCACTCGCGGATGTCCTGCAGGCTGACGTCGGCGAGCAGCGCGGCGCCGAGCTCGGGGTGGCGCTGCACCTCGGCCCACTCGGCCGGCGTCAGCGGACCCTGCTTGCTCACGATCTCGGGCGGGGTCCGATCGCGGCACTGGCCGCAGACGAGCGCGGCGAAGCGCACGCGCGCGACCTGCTCCTGGGCGAGGCCGAGCTCGCGCGCGGTCAGCTCGGCGAGGTGGCCGACGAGTCGCCGCGGGCGCAGCTCGTAGTCGACGCTGCCGAGTGGTGCGAGCTCGCCGCCGCACGAATCGCAGATCAGCACCAGCCGGAGCTGGGCGGTCGCCGGTATGTAACGGGCGCCGCCGCTGCGCAGGGCGGAGTGATCGCACGCCATGGCGATCCCATCGGCAGCGTCGCGACAGGACTTGTCAATTGCAACGAGCCGTGGACCGATTCGCGCGAGGCACCCGCGGGAGGCCGCGCGAGGCCCGCCCGCGGCGGCGTGCTCAGGCCGGTGCGCGCAGCAGCTCGGGGCCCTCCTCGGCGGCGCCCGGCTTGTTCAGGGCAGGATTGGCCGGCGTCGCGGACAGGCGCGATTCGGGCAGCGGCCCGCATAGCCCGAGTGCTTCCTCGGCGCCCACGTCGGCGTCGAGCCAGGTCTCCTGCGCATCGCGGTCGGCGAGGATCACGGGCATGCGGTCGTGGATCGCGGCGGCGACGCGGTTGGGCGCGGAGTCACAGGTCAACAGGGCGACGCTGTGGACCCACTCGCCGTCGACCTTCGCCGGCGTCCACAGCGCGGCGAACGCGAACGGGACGCCTCCGTCGACGCGGAACAGGAACGGCTGGCGTGGCTCGCCTTTGCGCTCTGGTTTGAGCCACTCGAAGTAACCGTCGGCGAGCTGCAGCGCGCGGCGTGCGCCGCGCGGCACGAGGCGCCGGTAGGCGGGCTTGCTCGTGACCGTCTCCATGCGAGCGTTGATCGTCCTGTTGCCGACCTTCGGGTCGGTGGCCCACGAGGGGATCAACCCCCAGCGCATCAGCTCGACCTGCGGCTCGCCCTTGGGCGCCACGACCGTCAGCACCTCTTCGGTGGGGGCGATGTTGTAGCGGTGCGTGCCCTGCTCGCCCGGGAAGGGAACCTTGAAGCGTTCGTTCAGTTCCTGCACGCCTGCCGTGTTGGTGTAGCGCCCGCACATGCGACTGAGGGTACCCACGGACGGCGTGTCACCTGACCGGAAACCGAGCAGGAGCAACCACAACGAGACCCTGGCGCTGGATTCGCCCGGTGACGGATCACAGAGCGACGGTCGACCGGCAGCGCGACTGGCCCCGCACGCGCGGGGCCAGTCGCTTTCACCGTGAGGCCTACAGCTTATGCGGCATCCGTGTCGAGTCTGCTCATCCTTCTTTTGCGCTGACGGCGAACGACGGCTGGTATCCACCCCAGCAGCCGGCATCGAGTCGGAACGTGCTCGTTCCGCCCGCGCCGCCGTCGCAGTAGAACGGACCATATCCCGTATTGAAGTAAGCGTCTTCGGGCAACGGGTAACTGCCCAGGAGCGGTTTCCCGAACGGAGCCGTTTGTTCGGTGACCGCGTCTTCGGCGCCGACGTTCAACGAGTCGTACGGACACCCCGCCGTCGTTGCGTTGCACGGCTTGGGGCGCTGCGGCGCAACCCCGTAGTCGCTTGTGTTGTAGGCGACGCTGATGATCGCCTTTTCGGGCAGGCTCGCGACTTTCAGTGAAAGCGCGATCTTCGCCGCGAAGCCGTTGTAGCAGTGTTCGGCCTGTTTGTCGTACCAGCCATCCGGAGAAGAGGTCTGTTTGCAGATCACGCTCGCCGATGGCCTGTAGGGAATCTTAAATACCCTGGACGCCGCCGCGATCTTGCTGCCTGGCGAGTTGTCGGGGTTCACTGTATAGATACTGACCGTGATCGGCCATTCGAACTTGGCGCCTTTTGCTGTTTTGCAGGTTTCGCCACTGCCTTCTTCGCACCCCCAGCTGCTCATCAGGACCGTCACCTTCGGGTTCTTCCAGACTTTGCCCGCCGGCGCCGGTTCGAATTTGACCTGGCCGCCGAACTCCGCAGCCTGACAGCACTCATACCCCTGCGACACGACGTTTCCGGGCGCAGGACTTGCGATGTTGTTGTAGATCGGCGTCAGCGCCGCGATTGCGGTTCCGCTCGCAAACGCCATAAAGGCAGCCGTCGCGAGGAGTGCTGCGGCCAGCTTTGCCGCTCTCCAAATGCTTCCAGTCATTGTTCTCCGTTCCTTGTTGAACTGTGGCCTTGGGGCACCCTGAGCTGAGAGCGACCTACGTCTTGCGTGAAGTGCACCCCCACTGGGTCGGGTGAATCGCCTCGCGCGCACCATTTGCCCCGCAGCGCGCCTGGCGTGCTGCACCAACCCACACTGAGCACGTTATGTGGAACCGTGCGGATTGTCAACTTTTGTCCAGGATTTCCGATCTTGTTGAGGATCGTTGACCCTTGCCTGGAACCGTCGACCGATGGCGAGGTTTGCGCACTATCGCTGACTGCGCAGCTCGCGCCACATCCCGTGCTTCCACTGTCCCGGCGGCTCCCATACGGCGACGCCGGCGGTCGTGGACGTCTACCCCTCGACCAGCCAGACCCGGCGTAGCAACAGCCCAAAGCGGCGGCGCAGGATCCTCATCCGTCGTATGTCGCCACGCAGCACCTACGTGGACACGGGATCGTCGAAGAACGCACGAGCCGGCACGCGTGCCATCGCCGCGGTCTCGGCGTCGAGCGCTTCGTGTACCGTCGCCGCCTCCTCGTTCGCCCCGGCAATATCGACGACCATCGGGCCCGTCAGGCGTCGCGCTCGACCCCCGCCAGCGAGCGCGCGATCGAGCGCGTCAGCGAGGCGCGCACGAGCGGCGCGAGACCGGGGATCGGCGAGGCGATGCGGATGTCATAGACGAAGCGCGTGCCGCCGACGGGCGTCGGCTCGAAGCTCATCACGCCGACGTGGCCGCGCAGCGGGCTGCCCTTGGTGATGCGGTAGACGATTCGCTGGGGCACGACGAACTCATCGACGGTCTCCTCGAACGGCGGCAGCGGCCCGATCTGCAGCCGGCGCACGGAGCCGACGCCGTTGCGCTCGCCCTCGCCGTCGCGCAGGCGCGTGATCTTCGCGCCGAACACCTCGGCGAGGTTCTCGTGCTCGGCCAAGTGGGCGAAGATCCGCTCGGGCGGCTTGGCGAAGTCGTGCTCGATGTGCACGTGGCGGGCGCGCATGATGCCAGCCTACCCGCCGAGGACGGCTCGCGCGCGCCAGAGCGACGACGTCAAGGCTCGAGGATCAGCTTGCCGCGCGTGTGCCCGGACTCGCTCAGCTCGTGCGCCTGCGCGACCTGGGAGAGCGAGAACGTGCCGGCGATCTCCACGCGAACCTCGCCGGCGGTGACGAGCTCGGCGATCTTCGCGAGCTGCTCGGCGCTGGAGCTCATCATCAACAGCTCAGCGCGCGCGCCGCGCTCGGCCGCCTCGGCCTCGGGCGGAGCGCCGGCGATCACCACGATCGTGCCGCCCTCGCGCACGGTCGGCACGAGCGTCCTGGTCGTCTCGCCGCCGACCGTGTCGAACACCACGTCGGCATCGCTGACGGACTCGGCGACGTCCTCGCAGGTGTAGTCGACGAACTCGTCGGCGCCGAGTGAGAGCACGAACTCGCGGTTGTGCGCGGAGCCGGTGCCGATCACGCGCGCGCCGGCGTGCTTGCCGAACTGCACTGCCAGGTGACCGACGCCGCCGGCAGCGCCTGCGACGAGCAGCGTCTGACCGCGCTGCAACCCACCGCGGTCGAACAGCGCCTGCCACGCGGTCAGACCGGATACGGGGAGCGCGGCGGCCTGGTCGTGGCTCATGCCTGGCGGCTTCTTGGCGATCGCCCCGGCCGGAACCGCGGCGAACTCGGCGTAGCCGCCCTTGGGCGCGAAGCCGAACACATCGTCGCCCTCGGCGAAGCCCTCGACCAGCGAGCGCTCGACGGTACCCGAGATGTCGTTGCCGAGCACGGCCGGCAGCTGCTTCTGCGCGATCCCGCGCCGGAACTTCCAGTCGATCGGGTTGATCGAGGCGGCGCGCACGCGGACCAGCAGCTCCCCGTCGAGAGGCTGCGGCGTCGGCACCTCCTCGATGCGCAGAACCTCGGGGCCTCCGGTTTCGCTCAGCAGCACAGCGCGCATCGGCTTCTCCTCGGTTCGACGGCTCTGGAGCGAGTCTAGCCGCGGGTATGTCGCGCCTGGCGGGCCGGCGCAGGGTCGCTCGGGGATCGCCTCTGTATTAATCGAGCGGTGGGAGCGGCCGGTCAGACAACGAGCAGCAGCTCTGCGCTTGAGCCGATGCCGCTCGGCCCGCGCCTGCGCGCGCGCCGAGAACAGGTCTGGCTGCTCGTCGACGTGCTGATCGTCGCGTGGCTGTGCTGGCTGTTCGATCTGATCAACAACCTCGCTCCCGTGCGCCAGGTGCTTGCGGTACGCAACGGCGCCGGCGTACTCGAGCTCGAGCGGACGCTGCACCTCGATCCGGAGCGCGCGCTGGACGCCTCGCTCGCGCGCCACCACGCACTCAGTGAGATCGTCGTGTTCTGGTACGAAAACGTCCACATCGTCGTGACGCTGCTCGTCTTCGCGTGGCTGTGGTGGCGACGTCCGGACGCCCTCGGCGCGCTGCGCGCGACGCTCGTCGTGGTCAACCTGATTGCGCTCACCGCGTTCTGGAGCTTCCCGGTCGCGCCGCCGCGGATGGTCTCGGGCGCCTACGTCGACCTCGTGGCGCGCACGCACGGCCTGCCGGTGTGGCAGATCGGCGCAACCGCGCTCGAGGCCAACCAGCTCTGCTCGATGCCGTCGCTGCACATCGCGTGGGCCACCTGGAGCGCACTTGGCGTATGGGCGCTCAGTGAGCGACGCTGGCTGCGCGTGATCGCCTGTATCTACCCGTTCGTGACGACCTACGCGGTGATGGCGACGGGCAACCACTACCTGCTTGACGCCATCGCCGGCGCCGGGCTGACGCTGCTGGTCTACTTCCTGCTCACAGCGCGCAGGCGCGCTGGCGGCGGTCGATCCCGACCTCGGTAATACCGGCCGATGTGATCTTGATCCGCGTGGGCACGTTGCCTCGCTCGAGCAGTTTCACAAGCACCGATTCGCCCTTGGACTCGATCCCGGAGCGCAGCGGCTCCTCGAAGGCCTCGGGCCGCAGCGCGTCGGCGATCTGCACATAGACGTGCTTTTCGGCCGAGCCGTGCTGCACCTTGAAGCGGTAGGTGTCGCCCGGGCGGGGCGCCTGGATCGGTGTGGGCCCACCGACGATCTCGGGATCGCTCGTGATCGGCCGGGGACGGTACATGGCTGGCAATATCGCGCCGGAGGGCGCGCGATAGAAGGGTCATCTGGCCAGCGTTCGGCGCAGGACATTTGGACACGGGGCCGAAGGCAGGCGGCGAGCCATATCCGCGCGTCCGACGGGCGGTGGTCCGACAAGCGGGATACTGGGGCTGTGCTGCGCCTCATCACGATCCCGATCAGCCACTACTGCGAGAAGGCGCGCTGGAGCCTTGCGCGAGCGGGAATCGCCTATCGCGAGGAGCGCCACGTTCAGGGCATCCACCGGCTGGTGGCCAGACGGGCGGGCGGCGGCGTGACGGTGCCTGTGCTCGTCACACCGGAGGGCGCGATCGGCGAGTCGCACGAGATCCTCGAATGGGTCGACGAGCGCACACCACCCGAGCAGCGGCTGTTCCCGACCGAGGAACAGGCCCGCTCGGAGGTCGAGGTCCTCTGCCGACGCTTCGACGCGGAGCTCGGACCGAAGGGAAGGCGGCTGATGTACGCGCACCTGCTGCGCGATCGCCCGCTCGCACTCCGCTTCAACAACGAGGGTGTGCCGCGCTGGGAGGAGCGGACGATCCGCTACGGCTGGCCGGCGATCGAGCTCGTGATCAGACGCGTGCTTGACATCACGCCGGGCATCGAGGTCGACGACGAGGCCGCCGTATGGCGCGAGTTCGACTTCGTCGCGGAGCGGCTCGCGGATGGACGTCCCTATCTGTGCGGAGAGCGTTTCACCGCGGCCGATCTGACGTTCGCGTCGCTGTCGGCAGCCGTCGTCGTGCCGCCGGTCTACGGCGTGACACTGCCGCAGCCGCAGGAGATGCGCCCGGAGACGGCGGCGATGATCGAACGAGCGCGCGAGCACCCGGCCGGGGCGTATGCGCTTTCGCTGTTCGCGGCGCGCTGAGCAGCGGGGCTGCGACAAGCATCTCTCGACTCAATCGAGCCGGGCGGCATCAGCTTAAGCGGCTCCGAGCGCCTGGCAGGCGATCAACCTGGAGTCGCTCAGGGCCGCGGCACGGTGCTGGTGAATCTCGAGGTAGTCCGGGTCGGATGCCATCTCGAGGAACTTCTCCCGCGAGGGATATTCGACCAGCAGAGCCATGTCCCACTCAAGCGCCTCGGGTCCGACGATCATCGTCTTGGCCTCGACGGCTAGCAGCAGACGACCCCCGACCCGCTGCAGGAAAGGCGCCGTGGCCTCTCCGTAGCGGCGATAGGCATCGGCACCGCTGACGCCGGCATCGATCCCATCCGCCTCGTCCTTGAAGCGCAGCAGGTTGAGCATCACGACCGGCCCCTCGAAGTCGGCGGCGACCAGTTGCTCCAGCTGGGCGGGTGTCGGTGTGATCGGCATGGTGCGCTCGCCGAGGATTCCTATCACCCCGCCGCGCGGAGCGAGATCTCACGAACCGCCCGGCCCGGTATGTGCGGGATCGCCCGTGCCCAGCGCTTCGCGATCGTTACGTAAGGCCGGTTGCAGTAGCGCGCAACACAGGTGCCCGACGCGCTCCCCACAGTCGGCGTCGTGTAAGGGGCCGAACATCAGAGGTAACTAGCTCTGAATGCCCGGCCCGGTGCCCGGCCATCTGTGGGGATGTTCGGAACCGCACGAGAGTACCAGGCATCTATCGCATGCGCCAAAACGCATGGACTTGTTCGCATGCGACTGAAATGTTCCCGCCGTGTCCTCTCCGGACCTTGGCGGCGCGATAAAGCGCCTGCGTGTAGAGCGCAACCTGACGCAGGAAGACCTGGCGCACAAGGCCGGGATCACGACCGGAACATTGTCGCGTACAGAAACGGGCGAGACGTCTCCGAGCTGGCGGACCGTGAAGAGCATCGCCGAAGCGCTCGACATGAGCGCGGCTGAGCTTGTAGCGACGGCCGAACACGACGCCCACAGCTGACAGGAAATAGCCCCCGCTTCCCGCAAGCTGCGGCATTTTCATCAGCCGTGCGGGCCCGCGGCGCGGGCACGGGGACTAGCCCGTGAAACAGGGTCATATCGTGCCCACAAGACACGAGAACCCGCGAAATACCTGCAAATCGGGGTTCTACAAGTGGGCGAGACTGGGCTCGAACTCATCCCTGTCGCTCAGGTACGGCCAGATAGCCCGGTTTATTGGGGTTCAGCGCTCTCGGATCGGCTCACGATGCAAGAAAGCGTTCGATGTCCGCAGTCTCGCGGGCGAGCGCCGGAGCGGGCGTGGGCCGCGCGAACCACGCCGGCTCGGGACGACCCTTCTTGATGGACCAAGTACCCGTTGCTGCTCCGCGATTGAGTACGACGGGTTTGAGCATCCCACCGCCCCTCAGGATGTGATGGTCGTCCCCGGCGACGACGAATGGCTCGCGAGTGCGGTAGCCGAGCATGAGCGTGTCGAAGGCGGCGAGCAGCAGACAGGGCGGTGTGTCATCGGTGGGCAACAGGTCAACGTCGCTCGGTGCTCGGGCGGCTTCGAGCGCCCGGCGCGCCTGTGTGATGGGCAGCGAGGACCACTTCGCGAGGTCGGTTGCGTCGCAGGGGCCGTAGCCTGTGCGGTAGCGGGCGCCAAGGATCGCGAGTGCCTCGTCGAGGTTGACCGCCGGGGGCGGATCGGCCGCGTGCAGCAGGCCGGCAGTGTCGGTGACGATGAGCCCCTGCGTCGAGAGCCACGGAACGAATGTGTTGATCGGACCCTGCTCGAGCGACGGGTGGCCGCGCTCGATGAGCGCGCGCAGCAGCGACGGTCGGTCGCGGGGACGCTCGCCGCAGAGCTCAACAACGTCCCCGCGCATGGCATTTACCTCCTCCACGATGCCGAAGCGCGCGAAGCGCGCGCCGAACACGCGGGCATTTCGCCTGGCGAATAGCGCGTGCAGCCAGGGGCGATCGGACGCCGCAATCAGGTGCACCGTGCCGCGGACCGTCCACGTGCGCAGGAGCGGCGCGGCGCGGACGGCGCTTCGGGTGAGGCCGGGCACGCGCGAGCGCAGTGCAAGAGCCGCGGCGCGCAGATCCTGAGCCTGGACGCCGATTACAGCCAACGCCGCTTCCTCGGCGCTCTTGCACGCCGTTGCCGGCGTCAGCCGCTGCGCCGCCAGACGGCCAGCACGCAGTCGCTCATCAGCATCCATCCGACGGAACTACGCGAGGTAGATGCGGCTCAGGTCGTCTTTGAGGTAGCGACCCCTGTACGTCTTGTTGCCGACCCGAGCGTTGATCTGCCCAGGCGAGGCAGGCTTGCCGTCGCCTTTGAGATAGAGCCCTCTCCGCTCGATCTCCTCAGCCAGTTCGCGCGCGCTCATGCCAGCGGGCCTGTCGGCTAGCACGGCGTCTATGGCTTCGTGCAGCTTCATCGGAGCATCCTACGGCTCAGAGGATTGCTACCAAACTAGCTCCCTTTGGGCCCGGAAACCTTTGCTCCAGAGCCAAATCCGACGATGGGCGATACTGGGCTCGAACCAGTGACCTCCGCCTTGTCGATTCGACCTCGGGCGAGAGCTACGTCGGGCTACGTGGCCGAAATCTAGTGTTCATGCGGGTTTTCGCGCTGCCGGCGGACCTCGCTGGTGCGTAGTTCATCATCATTTGCGCCGCGTTTGTGGGAAGGATGTGGGAAGCGGCAGGAGTCCTTGTTCGGCCCGACTGCGCCAAGCCGACGCCGCTCGGGCGGGTCGGTACAGCTTCCCGGTCCGCCGCGCGAGATATCCTTGTGACGTGCCCCCTTCGCCCGTGAGCCAGGCCGGCATCGACGGAGACTCCGTCGCGTGGATTCGTCCGCGCGGAAGGAGAGCCTTCTGCGATGCCAAGAGGAAGAAAGTACCCACCAGAGTTGATCGAGCGAGGCGTTCGTCTGGCGCTTGAGAGCGGACGCCCGATCGCCCA
>JBIOEW010000025.1:0-42802 GCA_044446425.1 Solirubrobacterales bacterium
ACGCGAGCTGGGTTCAGAACGTCGTGAGACAGTTCGGTCCCTATCTGCCGTGGGCGTTGGAGAATTGAGAGGATTTGTCCCTAGTACGAGAGGACCGGGATGAACGCACCTCTGGTGTATCTGTTGTCCTGCCAAGGGCATTGCAGGCTAGCTACGTGTGGATCGGATAACCGCTGAAAGCATCTAAGCGGGAAGCCGGCCTCAAGATGAGTTCTCCCATCCCCTAGAGGGAGTAAGACCCCTAGTAGACCACTAGGTTGATAGGCCAGATCTGGAAGAACGGCAACGTTCGTAGGAGACTGGTACTAATGGTTCGAGGGCTTGACGGATTTTTTGATACTCGTTTGTGGCGCTGTGCAGTTTTGAAGGTCCGGGAAGGCTGGTCTCTCGCCTTTTCCGGTGGCTTTGGCGAGGGGGAAACACCTCTTCCCATTCCGAACAGAGCAGTTAAGCCCCTCAGCGCCGATGGTACTTGGCCCGCAAGGGCCTGGGAGAGTAGGACGCCGCCGGTTTACTTGAGTACGCGGGCCGCCCCAAAGGGCGGCCCGTCGTCGTTCCTAGGGTGGCTGGACAAGCCGACGAGTGGGAGACGCCTGTGGATGGCGCCGATCGCACGCGTAATAGTGCTAGCTCTTGCGGCATGTAGCACTGCACCCACACGGTAAGGGAGAAGTGCTTTGAGCGTGCGAAGTCTCGACCGAGCAGTCGCTGTGGTTGGGCAGCCCTTGCACTAGCGGGAGCGGATCGATGGAGGAGTCTTGCGGGGATCGAGCTGGGCGCCGGTCGCTGGTCGGTCCGTTTGCCTGGGCGGCCGTGCGCTACTGGTTCGCCGTCTGTCCGCGGGTCCGATCGGAGATGCGCCATTGGCGGCGCAGCGCCAGCCGGATCGCGGATCCGACCCTGCGGCGGCTCGCCCTCGTCGCGCTGGCCAAGGACCGGCGTATGGAGGGTGCGGCGGCATTCGCCACGTTCGTGCCCTGGCGGGTTCGCGGGAGCGCGGTTCGCGCGCTGGTCGCGTTTCAGGCGATCTACAACTATCTCGACATACTCGCCCAGCAGCCGAGCGACGATCCGGCAGGCAACGCGCCAGCGCTCCATCGGGCGCTGCTGCTCGCGCTTGATCCGAGCGGCGAGTCCTCTGCGACTGACGCGCGACCGGCTGTCGCGCGTGCCGACGGCGACTATCTCGCCGAGATGATCGCAGCGTGCGAGACCGCCTCATGGCAACTGCCCTCCTATGGCGCGGTTGCAGCGACCCTTCGCGGGGCCGCAGAGCGAATCGTGGCCTTTCAGTCGGTCAGGTTCGGTCGACAGGGAGAGCTCGAGTCCTGGGCCGAGCGACAGGGTCCCACGAGCGCCGGATTCAGGTGGGGGGAGGTGGTCGCAGCCGCAGGGTCCACGCTCGTTGTGCACGCGCTGATCGCGGCGGCTGGGTCCCCCGATCTCTCGGCACAGGAGGTGGCTGCGATCGACGCCGCCTACTTCCCTTGCATTGGGGCGTTGCAATCGCTGTTGGGAGGCCTCGTCGCCCGGCAGGAGGGCGCCGTTGTGGGTCAACTGCATCCGCCCGTCCGCTACTTGTCGAGCCGTCGGGCGGAGGACGATCTGGAGCGGCTCGCAGTAGGAGCATTCAGCGCTGCGCGGGATCTGCCGCACGGATCGGATCACGTGCTGCTCGTCGCCACGATGACCTGCAGCCACCTGGTTTCGCTCGAGCCTTCGGCGAGTCATGTGGAGGGCGTCACGAGACGCGTTAGAGCGTCGCTCGGGTCGATTGCGCGACTGATGTTGCTCAGTGCCCGGTTGCGCCGTCTGGCGCGAGCACGGCCGCGCTCGGCTCCGTCGCCGGCTGCCGGCGGCGGCGAGCACACGGCGCCGGCGATGTCCGTTCGCGTGGAGGCCGGGGGCGGCGACGCTCGATCTGCTTGAGGCTCCCAGCCGAGCCCTTCATAGAAGGCCCGAGCGCGCCTCAGATCGCTTGTTCCGCGCGTGATGACGCTGAGTCGCCGCTTCATCTGCGACCTCCAGTCGATCGATCGCGGGCCTGCCGATCGGGGAGAGGCAATCATGGCGCGCCGGTTCGATCTGCCCCGCGCGCCGCTTGGTGAGCCTGCGCGAGCGACTCCCTGGCCCGCGCAGCGACGCTCGGTGTGGATGGGTCATCTGCGTCTGGTGCTCGTCCAGGTCGACCTCCCAGTCGACGTCGTAGTCGTCCTCGAGCAGAACGAACGAGCGGGTGAGACGCAGGGCGCCGAGCGTGCGCTGCGCGAGCGCGGAGCGTTTTGTCGAAGCGAACATCTGTTCGTAAGCTAGGAAGGCGATCGGACGGATCTCCCCGGAGCGTCCATACGAACGTGTGTACGCATCGGTCGAACCGCCGCAAACCCGCATCGCAGAGCCAATCTCAGCAACTTGGAGTGTGCAACGCGAATTGCAGATCGTCTCGGACGATCGGGTCGTCGCAGACCCGATCGCCCTCATCAATCTTCCAGTGGGTCACAATCAGTCCGTTCCGGGTCACGCGTGCAGGTGAGCGCTCGCGCATCGCGAACTTGACCGTTCAGATGGCTGTTACGCTTGCCAGGCGCGACGCGAAAGCTCCTCCTTGGGGCCGTCGGCGGCGGCGCACACAGCTCATGGAGAAGTTCGTCATCGAAGGTGGCGTCCCGCTTTCCGGCACGATGGCTCCTGCCGGGAACAAGAACGGCGCGCTACCGATCCTCGCCTCAGCGCTCCTCACCGAGGACGAGGTGCTCGTGCGCAACGTCCCGCGCATCCGCGACGTCGAGGCGATGCTCGACATCCTCAAGGCGCTCGGCGTCTCCGCCCAGTGGCGTGGTCCCAACGAGCTCGCGCTGTGCGCTGCGACCGCGCGCGAGATCGCGATCGAGCGCGAGCTGGCCGAGTCGATCCGCGCCTCCTTCCTGCTCGCCGGGCCTTTGCTGGCGCGCTTCGGCCGCGCCGTGATGTCGCCGCCCGGCGGCGATGTGATCGGCCGTCGTCGCCTCGACCCGCACCTCGACGCCTTCCGCGCCATGGGCGCCGACGTCGAGTGCAACGGCACGATCGCTCTGCACGCCCCCCGTGGACTGCGCTCGACCGACGTGTTCATGGACGAGCCGTCCGTGATGGCCACCGAGAACGTGCTGATGGCCGCCGCGCTCACGCCCGGCACGACCGTGATCGGCAACGCCGCCTCCGAGCCCCACGTGCAGGACCTCGCGCGCATGCTCGTGAAGATGGGCGCCGACATCCAGGGCATCGGCTCCAACCTGATCACCGTCAACGGCGCCGATCGGCTGCACGGCTGTGAGCACGACGTCGCCCCCGACCACATCGAGATCGGCAGCTTCATGGCTTTGGCCGGCGTGACCGGCGGCGAACTGCGGATCAAGGACACCGTGCCCGGCGACCTGCGCATGATCCGGCTCGTGTTCGAGCGGCTCGGGCTGCGCTCTGAGCTCGACGGCAACGACGTGATCGTGCCCGGCTCCCAGAAGCTCGTCGCCCAGTCCGACGTCGGCGAGTTCAAGAGCAAGATCCAGGACGGCCCGTGGCCCGCCTTTCCCGCCGACCTGACTTCGATCGCCGTCGCGCTCGCGACGCAGGCCGAGGGCTCGATCCTCGTGCACGAGTGGATGTTCGAGAACCGCCTGATCTTCACCGACAAGCTGATCCTGATGGGCGCCGACATCGTCATGTGCGATCCGCACCGCGCCATCGTCACCGGCCCCCGCCGCCTGCGCGGCGAGCGCGTCGAGTCGCCCGACATCCGCGCCGGCATGGCCATGCTGCTCGCCGCCCTCTGCGCCGACGGCCGCTCCGAGATCGGCAACATCCGCCAGATCGACCGCGGCTACGAGCGGATCGACGAGCGCCTGCGCGAGCTCGGAGCGCGGATCGAGCGCGTCGCCACAGAGCCCGTCCCCGCGTAGGGTTGGTCACATAGTGCGGCGCTCGTCGGAATGGCGTGTGTGCCCGCCACGCAGAAGGAGTGGATCAAGCGATTGGAGCGAGCGGGATGGACGCGAGAGCGCGGGGGAAAGCACCAGGTCAAGATGACGAAGCCAGGCTGTCGGCCGATCACGTTGCCGGAGAACAGGCGCCGCGCCTATTCAAAGGGGTTCGAGGCGGAGCTCCACCGACAGGCGGGCCTGCGGGATCGTGGGGATTGACCCAATATCTGTGATCATGAAGCCGATGTCCGAGTCCCCCAAGCCGTTGCATGTGAGCGTGCGCCTCGAGGATGACATGTACTGGGCCACGGTCGAGGAGTTCCCGGGTGTCTTCGCTACTGGGGACAACCTCGAGGAGCTGCGTGAGAACATGGCGGAAGGGATCGCGCTGGTCCTCGCTGCGCCGGGCGTCGAGCCGCCGAGGGTGACGCTCGCGCCTCTGCGCCACGGGCCTGTGGCGATGAAGGCGCGGTCGGAGCTGGTCTACGCCTGATTGGGCCCGAGCGGCCCGGCGGGAGCGTACCGTCCCAAGGGACCACGTAATCTCGTCTGCGAGATGATCCACCCAATCCCCAGCGGCACGCGCGACGTGCTCCCTCAGGAGACCGGCGAGGTCCGCGCCATCACGGACACGCTGCGCGGCGTGTTCGACCGCCACCGCTACGGCGAGATCTACACCCCCGCGCTCGAGTACGAGTCGGTGCTCGCGCGCGCCGACATGGCCGAAGCGCGCCCCGCCTACCGCGTGTTCGACGAGACCGGCGCCGTGCTCGTGCTGCGCTCGGACATGACGGCGCCGATCGCGCGCGTCGTCGCCACGCGCTACGCCGACAGCCCGACGCCGCTGCGCTTCTGCTACTTCGCCCACACCTACCGCGGCGTGCGCCCCCAGCGCGGACAGCTGCGCGAGATGCTGCAAGCGGGGATCGAGCTGATCGGCTCACCGGCTCCGGAGGGCACGGCTGAGGCGCTTGGCGTGCTGTGCGCGTCGCTCGAGGCGGTCGGGCTCAAAGACTTCCGCGTCGGCGTCGGCGACGCATCGCTGTTCCCGGCGCTGATGGAGAGCCTGGACGTTCCCAGGGAGTGCCGTGAGGGACTGCTCGAAGCGCTCGTGCGGCGCAACTTCGTCGAGCTCGAGCACCGCCTGCACGAGGCAGGCGTCTCGCGCGAGGCGGCGGAGCTGCTGCTCGACGTGCCCCAGCGCCGCGGCGGGCCGGAGCTGCTGACGGACGCGCCGGCGCCTGCGGTCGAGGCGGTCATGGGTATGCGCCGCGTGTATGAGCTGCTCGAGCAGAGCGTCGCTGAGCGCGTGATCTTCGACCTCGGCCTGATCCGCAACATCGGCTACTACACGGGCGCCGTGTTCGAGGTCTACGACCCGGCGATCGGCGCGCCGATCGGCGGTGGCGGCCGCTACGACGAGCTGCTCGGGCGCGTTGGGCGAAGCCTGCCGGCGGTCGGCTTCGCGCTGTACGTCGACTCGCTGCACCAGGCGCTGGCGGGCGAGGAACGCGGCACGGGCGCGCTGTCGGAGCTGCGTTCGCCGGCGGCTGCGGGAGGGTCGCGATGAGCGCGGGCAACGGCCTGGTCGTCGCGGTCCCGCGCGGCGCCCTGTTCGGCGGCACGGTCGACCTGCTGGCGACGCTCGGCATCGACACCGAGGAGCTGCGCACGAACGACCGCAAGCTGCTGTTCGAGGACATCGGCGTCGTCACAATGCGCCCCTCGGACGTGCCGACGTACGTGGAGGCGGGCGCGGCCGACATCGGCGTGACGGGCAAGGACGTGCTGCTCGAGCAGCTCGCGCACGCGCCGGGCGAGCGCGGTCGCGAGGTGTACGAGCTGCTCGACCTCGGCTTCGGCCGCTGCACGATGGTGCTCGCGAGCAAGGCGAGCAGCGGCCCCGACGACGATCCGGCGCTGGAGTCGCTGCGCCGCCTGGGCGTGATGCGGGTGGCGACGAAGTACCCGCGGATCGCCACGCGCTACCTCGAGGAAACGGGTCGCCAGAGCGAGATCGTCGAGGTCAAGGGCTCGGTCGAGCTGGCGCCGCTGACGGGCATGGTCGACGCGATCGTCGACCTCACGGCGACGGGCACGACGCTGCGCGAGAACAACCTCGTGGTGCGCGAGGAGATCGTGCTCTGCACGGCGCGGCTGATCGCCAATCCGGTCTCGCACAAGCTGAAGGCGGCGCAGATGGACGACCTGCTCGAGCAACTGCGCGCGCTTCCCGCCGCCGGCGTCGGCTGAGCGATGAGGATCGAGCGCGTCGAGATAGCCGAGCTCGAGCGCCTCGGCGGCCCGCCCGGCGTGGCGGCGCACCTGCGTGCGCTCGTGCCCGACGGCGACTCGGTGCAGGACCCGGTGCGCGAGATCGTCGAGCGCGTGCGCGACGGCGGCGACGCAGCCGTCCTTCACTACACGCGCCAGTTCGACACGAAGGGCGTCGAGCCGAGCCCACTACTCGTCGCGCCGGAGGATCTCGACGAGGCGATCAAGCGCATGCCGCTGGAGCTCGTGGCGGGCCTGCAGGTGACGATCGCGAACGTGGCGCAGGTGGCGGACGCGGGCGTCGGGCGCGACGCGACGGTCGATCTCCCCCAAGGCCAGCGGATCGCGCTGCGCGAGCTGCCGGTCGACTCGGCGGCGATCTACGTGCCGAGCGGCCGCGCGCCGTATCCGAGCACGGTCGCGATGGGCGTCGTCACGGCGCGCGCGGCGGGCGTGTTCGACGTGGCCGTGTGCAGCCCGCCGGCAGCAGACGGCGAGATCGACGCGGCGATCCTCGGCGCGTGTCGGCTGTGCGGCGTCGAGCGCGTCTACCGGATGGGCGGCGCGCAGGCGATCGCGGCGCTGGCGTACGGCACGGAGACGGTCAAGCGCGTGGATGTGATCGTGGGGCCGGGCAACCTGTACGTGCAGGAGGCCAAGGCGCTGCTCTCGGCGAAGGTCGGGATCGACGGCTTCGCGGGGCCGAGCGACCTGATGGTCGTGCTCGGCTCAGAGCTGAACGAGGGCGACGTGGAGCTGGCGGCGCTCGACATGCTGGCGCAGGGCGAGCACGGTGAGGGCAGCCTCGTCGTCGGCGTCTCATCCGGCCCGGGCGCGATCGAGGCGCTGGGCAACACGCTGGCGCGCCTGGACGCGGAGCTTCCGGGCAGCGGCGCGGCGGGCGGCACGTTCGCGCTGGTGCAGGCGCTCGACTCCGAGCAGGCGATCCAGATCGCGAACGAGTTCGCGCCGGAGCACCTACAGCTGATCGGCGCCGACGTCGAGGCGCAGGCGTCGCGGATCCGCACGGCGGGCTGCCTGTTCGTGGGCGCTGCGAGCGCGACGGCGTTCGGCGACTACGTGGTCGGCTCGAACCACATCCTGCCGACGGTCGGCGCGGCGCGCTTCGCCTCGATGCTCTCGCCGCGCCACTTCCGCAGGCGCATGGCGGAGGTGCGCGTGGCGCCCGACGGCGCCGGCAAGCTGGCGAGCGCGGGCGTGCCGATCGCGCGGGCGGAGGGCTTTGAGTGGCACGCGCGTTCGATGGAGGCGCGCATCGGCGACAATGGGTCAGGCGGCTGAGCCGAACGACGATTTTTATGAGTAGAGAGAACGAAAGAACAGCGAGCATCGAGCGCCGTACGGGCGAGACCGACGTGCGCCTTTCGCTCGCATTGGAAGGCACGGGGGCGGGCACGCGCGAGACGGGCGTGGGCTTCCTCGACCACATGCTCGACCTGCTCGCGCGCCACGGCCGGCTGGACCTCAAAGTGAAGGTCACGGGCGACCTGGAGACGGGCGCGCACCACACGGCGGAGGACACGGCGATCGTGCTCGGCCAGGCGCTCGACGGCGCGCTGGGCGACCGTAGCGGGATCGTCCGCTACGGCGCGGCGACGGTGCCGATGGACGAGGCGCGCGCGAGCTGCGCGCTGGACATCTCGGGCCGGCCGTTCACGCTGTTCGAGGCGGACTTGCCGTCGGGTTCGACGGGCGGTTTCGAGCACGAGCTGACCGAGGAGTTCTTCCGCGCGCTGGCCAACGCGGCCAAGCTGACGCTGCACCTGCGCGTGGAAGCGGGCACGAACGCGCACCACATGATCGAGGCTGCGTTCAAGGCGTTCGCGCGGGCGCTGCGCCAAGCGGTCTCGATCGACCCGAGCGAGAGCGGCGTGCCGAGCACGAAGGGGACGCTGACGTCGTGAGCACGCTCGCCGAAGCAACGGAGAGCGCATGAGCCCGCTCGTCGAGCAGCCGGTGGACATCGCAGTCGTGGACTACGGCATGGGCAATCGCCGCTCGGTCGAGAAGGCGCTGGAGCACGTGGGCGTGCGCGCGAGCGTCAGCTCGGATCTGGAGCGCCTGCGCCGGGCAGACGGCCTCGTCGTCCCTGGCGTGGGCGCGTTTCCGCGCGCGATGGAGAACCTGCGAACGCTCGGGCTGGACGAGCTGATCCGCGAGCGCGTGGCGGTCGGCACGCCGGTGCTCGGCATCTGCCTCGGGCTGCAGCTGGCGTTCGACTACTCGAGCGAGCTCGGCGGCGCCGCCGGGCTGGGGCTGATCGCGGGTGAAGTGCACGGGCTGCGAGCGGGGACGCTGAAGCTGCCGCACATCGGCTGGAACGAGGTCCGCTTCAGCAAACCCGAGTCGCCGCTGATCGCGGGGCTGCCGCTGGAATGCGCCTTCTACCACGTGCACTCGCTGGCGGCCGAGCCGGAGCGCGAAGAGGACGTGCTCGGCATGGCTTCCTATGGCGCGCCGTTCGTCACGGCGGTGCAGAAGGGCTCGTTCTACGGCGTGCAGTTCCACGCGGAGAAGTCCTCGGCGGCGGGGCTGCGGCTGCTGGCGAACTTCGCCCGCATCTGCCTCGGCGCACGGGTGCCGAGCGCGAGCGGCACGACCGGCGTGCAAGCCGGCATCTGACGCACCCGCACCCTCGAGCCTCCCTGCACGCATGAACCTCTACCCGGCGATCGACATCCTCGGCGGCAACGCTGTGCGCCTGATCAAGGGCGACTTCGAGGCGAAGAAGGTCTATGACCAGGACCCTCTCTCGGCGGCGCGGGCGTTCGCCGAGCAAGGCGCGCGCTGGCTGCACGTGGTCGACCTCGACGGTGCGAAGAGCGGCGAGCCGGTCAACATCGAGCACCTGCGTGCGATCGTCGACGAGCTCGGTCTGCCGGTGCAGTTCGGCGGCGGCCTGCGCTCGGACGCATCGATCCAGGCGGCCTTCGAAGCCGGCGCGAGGCGCGTGATCCTGGGGACGGCGATCTTCACGGACCCCGAGCTGCCGTTTCGCGCGATGGAAGAGCACGGCCACGAGAACGTGCTGATCTCGATCGACGCACGCGGCGGCTATGTCGCGACGCACGGCTGGCTGGAGGCCACGGAGCTCCCGGCACGCGAGGCGATCGAACGCTGGAGCGAAGGCCGGGGCGGCGTCAAGCGCTTCGTCTACACGAACATCGACCACGACGGGATGCTCGACGGCATCGACCCCGAGGACGCGGCAAGGGCTGCTCGTGCGGTCGACGACGGCGAGCTGATCCTCTCGGGCGGCATCGGCGAGCTTCAGCACCTGCACGCGATCGCGACGCTGCGCGCCGAGCAGCAGCTCGACGGCCTTGACGGCGTGATCGTCGGCAAGGCGCTGTACGAGCGTCGCTTCACGGTCGCCGAGGCGCTGGCGGTGCTCGACGGCTGAGAGCCGCAGCGGCGCGCAGGATGCGGCCGCCGCCTGAGTCGGGCACGAATCTTGCATCTTCTGTAAGTAGCGTCTATCCTTAGCCAAATGACGCCACATCAGTCACCGCCGAAGAGCGAAGTTGGTGTGCGTGAGCTGCATGATCAGCTCAGCCGATACGTGCGCCATGCCGCTCAGGGCGGCGAGGTAGTCGTGACGATGCGTGGCAGGCGAGTCGCCCGTCTTTCGCCCATGAACGAAGTGGACCCGCTCAGCGATCTGCGAACACGCGGACTCGTGCGAGAGCCCACCCGGCGCAAGCGGGCCAGCACGGAGCGCCGGCAGCTCCGCTCGCTCGAGCCGGTATCGGACCTCGTCGCCGAGCAGCGACGCTGATTGCCTACTTCGATACGTCGGCGCTGATCAAGCTCATCTTCGCCGAGCAGGGGTCAGATGTAGCCAAAGAGGTGTGGGACCGAGCCGATTCAGTCGCATCCAGTCAGCTCATCTATCCAGAGGCTCGTGCGGCGGTGGCGTTGGCCTTGCGAGCAGGCCGGATCGACACACGCACGCTGCACAGCGCCGTCCGCGCGATCGACACTCTGTACGTCGAGCTTCGCGTGATCGGCATCGACGGCGCGCTGGCGCAATTCGCGGGCGAACTCGCCGAGCTTCACGGTTTGCGCGGGTACGACGCCGTTCATCTCGCCTCGGCGATCGCGATCGAAGACGCTGCGCTCGTCACGGCCACGTGGGACCGCGATCTGGCTGACGCAACGATCGCGTGCGGCTATGCAGTCGTTCCCGCTTCACCCTGACCGCCGGCATCGCAGTCGAACCCGAGGGCGGGGTCTGAACAGACGGGCTACCGTAGCCTGGTGCACTTCAAGCGCATCATCCCGTGCCTCGACGTCGACGCCGGGCGCGTCGTCAAGGGCGTCGAATTCCTCGACATCCGCGACGCCGGCGACCCGGTCGAGCTCGCGGCGCACTACGACCGCGAGGGCGCCGACGAGCTGATCTTCCTCGACATCACGGCGACGCACGAGAAGCGCGACACGATCGCCAAGCTGGCGCGCGCGACGGCCGATGACGTGTTCGTGCCGTTCACGATCGGCGGCGGCATCCGCTCGGCGGAGGATGCTCAAGCGGTGCTCGACGCGGGCGCCGACAAGGTCTCGGTCAACTCGGCCGCGCTGAAGCGCCCGGAGCTGATCAACGAGCTTGCCGAGGTGTTCGGCTCACAGTGCGTCGTGCTCGCGATCGACGCCAAAGCGGACCCGTTCGTGGGCGAGGGCCTCGAGCACCCGTCGAAGTGGGAGGCTTACCTGGCCGGCGGGCGCACGCCGACTGGGCGCGACGTGGTCGAGTGGGCGCGCGAGGGCGTCGAGCGCGGCGCCGGCGAGATCCTGCTGACGAGCATGGATCGCGATGGAACAAGCGACGGCTACGACCTGGCGCTGATCGAAGCCGTCAGCGCCGCGGTCAGCGTGCCGGTGATCGCCTCGGGCGGCGCCGGCGAGCTCGACCACCTGGCGCAGGCGCTGCGCGCCGGCGCCGACGCCGCGCTGTGCGCGTCGATCTTCCACTACGGCCGTCACACGATCGCCGAGGCCAAGGCGCACCTGGTCGCGGCCGGGATCCCCGTGCGGGTCGGCTGAGGCCGCGCGCGGGGCGGGCGCGAGGTGTCGAGTGTGGACGGATCGGGCGTGGACCGAGCGAGTGTGGCGCAGACGAGCGCGCGGCAGGCACCGTTGGACGGCGCGGCGGTGATCGAGCGCCTACGCGAGTTGCCGGGTGGCCGTGAGCTGCTCGAGTTGGCCGAGCGCCGCGCCGACGTCGAGCTGATCGGCGGCGCCGTGCGCGACCTGCTGCTCGATGCTTACGGCACTCCGCGTGAGCTGGACGTGATCGTCGAGGACGATGCCCGAGGATTCGCCGAGCAGCTCGCTACGGCGCTACATGGTCGCCTCCGGCTGGACGGCGAGCGCCCGGCGGTCGCGGCGCACGAACGCTTCGACACCGCGAGCGTGCGCTTCGACGGCGGGCGGATCGACGTAGCGGCGCGCCGCACCGAGTCATATTCCGCCCCCGGCGCGCTGCCTGACGTGCGCAGCGGAACGTCCGATCAAGACCTGCTGCGCCGGGACTTCACGATCAACGCGATCGGCGTGGCGATCGGCGGGCCACAAGCAGGCGAGCTGCGCGCGGCTGCGCATGCGCTGGAGGATCTCGCCGCGCGGCGCCTGCGCGTGCTGCACGATCGCAGCTTCCTCGACGACCCCACGCGCCTCATGCGCTTGGCGCGCTACCGCGCTCGCCTGGGTTTCGAGCCCGACGAGCCGACGGCGCGCCTGGCAGATGAGGCGATCGCGGCAGGTGCGCTGGACACGGTCTCCGCGGCGCGGATCGGCGCCGAGCTGCGCCTGGCGCTCGCCGAGCCCGATCCGCCGGCCGCGCTGGAGTCGCTACAGCAGCTGGGCGTGCTCTCGGCGCTGCACGAGGCGATCGAGCTCGACGCGCCGCTCGTGCGCGCGGCGCTGGCCGCGCTACCGGAGCCTCCTGCGGCCTGGCCGGACGTGCTGCTGCTCGCCTCGCTGCTCCGCCCAGGGCGCTCCTACGACTCGACCGACTACGAGACGCGCCTGCGTGCGCTACTCGACGGCTGGGAGTTCCCGGCGGCCGAGCGGGAGCGCGTCGTGCGCAGTGCCGTTCTCGCCCCACGCGTCGCGGAGCGCCTGCAGCGTGCGCACAAGCCTTCCGAGATCTACGAGGTCGCCCACCACGAGCCGCTCGAGGCGATCGCGCTGGCCGCGGCCATGGCCGTCGCCGCCGGGCACGGGGAGGCCGCCGACGCGGCCCGGCGCTGGCTCTTGGAGTTGCGCCACGTCGAGCTCGGTATCTCCGGGGAGGACCTGATCGCGGCCGGTGTTGCGCGCGGGCCCGAGATCGGCAGGCGTCTTCAGCGCGCGCTGATGTGCAAGCTCGACGGTGGGCTCGACAACGCCGAGGACGAGCGCGGCGCAGAGCTGGCCGCCGCGCTTGAATCATAGAGAACAGGCAGAGTGGCGCCAAAGTGGCGCTACGATGTTGATATGCCGAGCATGCAGATTAAGAACGTGCCCCCGGCCGTCCACAAGACGTTGCAGCGCCGGGCAGAGGAGGCGGGGCAGTCGCTGCAGGCCTACATGCTCGCCCAGCTGACCGAGCAAGCGAGCAAGCCAACGCTCAAAGAGATCTTCGATCGAATCAACAGAGAAGGCGGAGGTGGGCGAGTCTCGCCCGCCTACGCCGCCAAAGTGATACGGGAAGAACGCGACGCGCGTTCTAAGTGATCGTCGTCGACGCCTCCGTCCTGGCCCCTGCGCTGGCATATGACGTGCCCGAAGGGGATGCCGCACGAGTGCGTCTGGGTCGCGAGCAGCAGCTGTTCGCGCCGGAGATCGTGGACCTCGAGCTGGCCGCAGTGTGGCGAGGCGCAATCCGCACGGGGCGTCTCGACGAGCAGCGCTCGCGGCGAGCTCTCGCCGACCTCGCCGTGCTCAGGCTCGTCAGGGTGCGCCATCGAATGTTGATGCCGCGGATCTGGGAGCTTCGCCACAACCTCACTCCGTATGACGCGGCATATGTCGCCCTGGCGGAGACGCTCGACGCGACGCTGTTGACGGCAGACGGAAGGTCGGCCCGCGCCCCCTCGCTGCGATGCGACATCGAGCTTCTGCGATGAGTCGCCAGAGCCGACCCGCCCGATTCGCCATGAAATATGAACTGCCCGCCGGTGGGCGAGCACTGTTCACCTCCCGCACTCACGGCAACCTCTCCATGCGGCGCGGCGATGACCACGAGCAGGGGCGTGCCGCGCGCGATCGACTGGCGGACGAGCTCGGCCTGGACTGGCTGTGCGCCAGCCGCCAGGTCCATGGCTCGACCGTCCGGCGCGTACGAGTGCTCGCCGGAAGTCGAGGGGAGGCTGTGTCGATCGACGCCGATGGACATGCGACCGCCCTTGCGGGGGTCGGCGCGATGGTGCTCGCCGCGGACTGCCTCCCCGTCGCGCTCGGCGCCGAGACGGACGGGGGGAGGGCGGTCGTGGCAATGGCACACGCGGGCTGGCGCGGGCTCGCTGCAGGCGTGCTCGAGCAGTCCGTGCGCGCCCTGCGCGAGCTGGGCGCGACGGGCCCAATCGAGGCCGTCGTCGGTCCTGGCGCCGGCGCCTGCTGCTACGAGGTGGGCGAGGAGGTGCATGCCGCCTTCGGCACGGCCGGCAGGCATCGTCGCGGCAAGAACATCGACCTGCGTGCGATTGCCGGCGACAAGCTGCTCGCCGCGGGCGTCACGAACGTCTCGCACGCCGACGCCTGCACGATCTGCGACGAGCGCTTCTTCTCTTACCGGCGCCAGCGCGAGTGCGCGGGGCGTCAGGCCGGGATCGCATGGGTCGGATGATTCGAGGCGCGGGTCTGACGTGCCTCGACTGATCGAAGACCTCGACGTCGAGCGGATCCGCGCCAACGTGACCCGCGTGCGCGCCGAGATCGACGCTGCCGCGCAGCGCGCGGCGCAGGCGCGCCCGGGCGAGGAGCCGCGCAGAGTCGAGCTGCTGGGCGCGATCAAGTACATCCGCAACGATGACCTGCCGCTGCTCGCCGAGGCCGGCATCGAGCTCGTCGGCGAGAATCGCGCGCAGGAGCTTCAGGCCAAGCACGCCGCGCACGGCGAGCTGTTCGAGTGGGACTTCATCGGCCGGCTGCAGAGCCGCCGCGTGCGCGAAATCGTCCCGTGCGTGCGGCTGATCCACTCCGTCGCATCCGAGTCCGCCCTGCGCGCGCTCGCGCGCTCTCTGCCGCTCGCCCGCCCGGGGCTGCGCATCCTGATCGAGGTCAACATCGCCGGCGAGCCCGAGAAGGCCGGCGTCGCGCCCGAGCAGCTCGGTCGCTTCATCGAGCGCTCGCCCGTTCCGGTCGCCGGCTTGATGACGATGCCTCCGCTCGCCGACGATCCCGAGCAGAGCAGGCCGTCGTTCGCCGGGCTGCGCGAGCTCGCACAGGAGCATCGGCTCGAACAGCTCTCGATGGGCACCTCGCAGGACTACGTCGTCGCCGTCGAGGAGGGCGCCACCATTGTGAGAATCGGCACGAGACTGTACGATTGAGGCTCGCGTTGGCGGCGGACGATTGCGTTCGCCGCCGAGGCGATCTCGACGGATCGTGCCTCGCGCCCGTCGACCCGTGCATTCTGCGGGGGCGGGCACTAGCATGAGCACAGAATTAGCCGCGAGCAGGGAATTTGCCCTGCCGGGCGAAAACGCACCTACACCAATGGCCTTTCGCGACTCCTGGCACAGCGCGCTCGTCTACTTCGGCCTAGCCGAGGAGTACCACGACGACTTCGACGACGCTCCGCCCGAGGCGGAGATCGAGGATCGCTACCGCGAGCGGCCCAACGTGCGCCGCCTGCGTCGTCGTCGCGACGAGTTCGACGACATCTTCGCCGAGGAGGAATCCGGCTCGCGCCGCGGCAGCGGGCGCCCGACGACAGTGCTCAAGTCGGTCGGCGCCAACGGCGACGTGCGCGTGCACCTCGTGATCCCCAAGTCCTTCAACGACGCCCAGCAGATCGCCGACAAGTTCAAGGACGGGATCCCCGTGATCCTCAACCTACAGTCCTCCGACACGGATCTCTCGAAGCGCCTGATCGACTTCGCCTCCGGGCTCACCTACGCGCTCGACGGCGGCATGCAGCGGATCGCCGACAAGGTCTTCATGCTGACCCCGCGCAACGTCGAGATCTCCGCCGAGGAGCGCGCCCGCCTGATCGAGAAGGGCTTCTTCAACCAATCCTGAGCACCGATAGCCTGCGCCTCGCGGCGTCCTCGCTCGCTCGCGTGCTAATCCGCACGCCACGCTCACTGCGTCCTTGCGAGGCTTGACTCTCGGCACTCAGGAGCGCACCAGCACGCGCCCGGGATACGCTGAGCCAGCTATGCAGATAGGTCTCATAGGTGCAGGCAACATGGCGCGGGCGCTGGCCCGTGGATGGGGTAAGCCCGTGCTATGCACGGATCCCGTGCATGGGCGGGCCGAGGCGCTTGCGGCTGAGCTCGGCGGCGAGACGCTTGCGAGCAACGCCGAGGTCGCAGAGCGCGCCGATCTCGTCGTGCTCTGCCACAAGCCCGCGCAGCTCGCCGATGTCGCCGTCGAAGTCGCACCGCATACCAAGGCCGTCGCCTCGATCCTCGCCGCCACGCCGCTGCAGGCGCTGAAGGACGCCTACCCCGGAAAACCCGTCTACCGCTTCATCCCGTCGCTGCCCGTCGAGGTGCGCCAGGGCGCCGTCGTGCAGGCCGCCGGTCCCGAGCAGGACGCGCGCCTCGATCATGCCGTCGCCGATCTGTTCGCCGAACTCGGCACGCTCGTCGTGCTCGACGACGCGCTCGTCGACGTCGCCATGGGCCTGATGTCGTGCGCGCCCGCCTACGTCGCGCTCGTCGCCGAGGCGCAGATCGACGCCGGCGTGCGCAAGGGGATACCTGCCTCGCAGGGCGCCGAGCTCGTCGTGCAGACGCTCGCCGGCACCGCCGAGCTGTTGCGCACGCGCGACTACGACACCGTCGCCGTGCGCCGCGAGGTCACCTCCCCCGGCGGGATCACCGCGCGCGGGCTCGACGCGCTCGAGCGCGGCGGCCTGCGCGCTGCCTTCAGCGACGCACTCGACGCCGTGCTGCGGCCGAAAGGGAGCTGACCATGCTGATCGCAAGCGCCCGCACGCAGATCGCCGAGTACCTGTCGACGCTGATCTACGTCTACACGCTGCTGATCATCCTCTACATCGTGATCCAGTTGCTGTTCTCCGTCGGCATCCGCCCGCCCTACTCGCGCACGCTCGACGCAGTGCTCGGCTTCCTGCGTGACATCTGCGAGCCCTTCCTGCGCATCTTCCGGCGCGTGATCCCGTCCTTCGGCGGGCTCGACTTCAGCCCGATCCTCGCGATCTTCACGCTGCAGATCGTCAACTCCATACTCGTCAACGACCTGATCCACGGCTGAGCTCCATGCGCGCCGCTGGCCCATGGCTGCGCGCCACGCTCGTGCTTGCCATTGTCGTCGCCGCCGACCAGGTCACGAAGCACGCCGTCAACGCCGACATCGTCGAGGGCGAAGAACGCAAACTGCTGCCCGGCGTCGAGCTCGTCAACACGCGCAACCACGGTGTCGCCTTCGGCTTTCTGCCCGGCAGCCACATCGCGATCACGATCCTGATCGGCGTCGCCCTCGTTGGGCTACTCGTCTACTTCGCCCTGCACACGCACGAGCGGCTGATCTGGCTGCCCACCGGGATGCTGATCGGCGGCGCCATCGGCAACGTCGTCGACCGCGTGCGCGTCGGCTCCGTCACCGACTTCATCAAGCTGCCGCTCGGCTGGCCGCCGTTCAACCTCGCCGACATGTCGATCACCTTCGGCGTGCTGATCCTGTTTCTCGTGATCGACCACGCCCGCCAGATCGCGAGGCGGGCCGAGGCGTCGCCGAGCGCTGAGACATGAGCGAGCCGAAGCAGCCCGCAGACGATCCGACCGCGGCTGCCGCGCGCGTCGCCGAGCCCTTCAAAATCGCCTACGACGACGAGCATCTGCTCGTCGTCGACAAGGCCGCCGGCGTCGTTGTGCATCCGGCCAAGGGCCATCGCGAGGACACGCTCTCCCAGCTGCTCGCCCACAGCGCCGCCGAGGCCGATAGCGCAGCCGCCCCCGCCGGCGGCGACCCCGAGCGCGCCGGCATCGTGCACCGCCTCGACCGCGACACCTCCGGGCTGCTCGTCGTCGCGCGCTCAGAGCTTGCTCACGCCAAGCTCCAGCGCGCGCTGCAGAACCGCGAGATCGAACGCGAGTACCTGGCGCTCGTGATCGGCCGCCCGCCCGCGCGCAGCGGCACGATCGAGGCGCCGATCGGGCGCGACCCGCACGTGCGCACGCGCATGGCCGTCGGCGGCGCCCACCCGCGCGAGGCGCGCACGCACTTCGAGCTCGACCGCGCCCTGGCCGAGCACTCGTTGCTCAGGCTCAAATTGGAGACGGGGCGCACGCATCAGATCCGCGTGCACCTGCAGGCCATCGGGCACCCCGTCGCCGGCGACCCCGAGTACGGCGGCCGCGGCGCTCTCGGCCTGCGAAGGCAGTTCCTGCACGCCGCGCGGCTGGCCTTCGCGCACCCGATCACGGGGGCGCCGATCGACGTCGGCTCGCCGCTGCCCGACGATCTGCGCGAGGCGCTGCACCGCGCAGAGCGGCTATCCTGAGCCGTTCACAGACCTTCTATCCGACCGACGTCGGAAGCGGCCCTGCCCGGTACTGCGAGCAACGCCATGCAGTCCCGGGTCCGCCTTTCGTGTCGGTCGTCTTCAAATCAAAAAGATAAAGGGAGAATCACGTGGCTCAGGTAGGCATCGCGGAGCTGCTGGAGGCAGGCGTTCATTTCGGCCACCAGACGCGCCGCTGGAACCCCAAGATGCGCCGCTTCATCTTCGGTGAGCGCGGCGGCAACTACATCATCGACCTCGTCAAGACGCAGGCCCTGCTCGAGCAGGCGCAGGCCTTCGCCTCCGAGATCTCACACCGCGGCGGCACCGTGCTGTTCGTCGGCACCAAGAAGCAGGCCCGCGACACCGTCAAGGATGTCGCCGAAGCGGCCGACATGCCGTTCGTGAACCACCGCTGGCTCGGTGGTCTCTTGACCAACTTCGAAACGATCAGCCAGCGCATCCGCCGGCTGCACGACCTCGAACGCTACGAGACCGAGGGTCAGCTCGCGCTGCTGCCCACGCGCGAGCGGATGGCCGCTCAGGCCGATCTGGCCAAGCTGCGCGCCAACCTCGGCGGCGTCAAGAACATGCAGCGCGTGCCCGACGCCATGTTCGTGATCGACCTGAAGACCGAGGAGATCGCCGTCAAAGAGGCCCATCGTCTGCGCATCCCGATCATCGGCCTCGTCGACACCAACTGCGACCCCGACGGGATCGACTACGTGATCCCCGGCAACGACGACGCAATCCGCTCCTGCGCGCTGATCACGCAGGCCATCGGCCAGGTCGTGCAGGACGGCCACTCGGTGTTCCGCGCCGAGGAGGAGAGGGCGCGCAAGGAAGCCGAGGAAAAAGCCCGCGTCGAGGCCGAAGCTCGCGCCAAGCGCGAGGCCGAAGAGCAGGCCAAGCGCGAGGCCGAGGAACTGGCAAAGAAAGAGGCCGACGAAAAAGCGGCTGCCGAGAAGGCCTTCCTCGAGAAAGCCGCCGCCGAAAAGGCTGCCGCCGAGGCCGCCGCGCAGCAGCCCGCGCCCGAGACCGCGCCCGTGCCACCAGCGCCCGCCGACCCCGCCGCGCTCGAGCCACAGAGCGAGTCGGTCACGCCGATGAACGCGAGCCCCGACTCAAGCCGGCCCGACAAGGCGCAGTCCGCGCCGCCCGAGACGGCTGCCGAGAGCGAGGCCGAGGCGCCCGCCGCAGAGCCTGAGGCGCCGGTCGCAGAGCCCGAGCCCGCGGCGGTTGCCGAGACAACAGACGACAGCGCGCCGGCCGAGGAGCCCGCGAAGGAGGCAGAGCAGCAATGAGCACCACCGAGATCTCCGCCCAGGACGTCAAGGCCCTGCGCGAGCGCACCAGCGCCGGCATGATGGACTGCAAGAAGGCCCTCGCCGAGGCCGGCGGCGACATGGACAAGGCCGTTGAGATCCTGCGCCTGAAGCAGGGCAAGAAGATCCAGGACCTCGGCGAGCGCGTCGCCACCGAGGGCACCGTGCAGGCCTACATCCACGCCGGCGCCCGCGTCGGCGTGCTGATCGAGGTCGACTGCAACACCGACTTCGTCGCCGGCAACAACGACTTCACGCAGTTCGCCCGCGACGTCGCCCTGCAGATCGCCGCCACGCCGACCGTCGAGTACGTCAGCCGCGACGACGTGCCCGCCGAGGCGCGCGACGCCGAGGCGCGCATCTACGAGCAGGAAGCCGCCGACAAGCCCGAGAACGTGCGCGAGAAAATCGTCTCCGGCAAGCTCGACTCCTGGTATCAGACGATCGTGCTGCTCGAGCAGGAGATGCACAACCCCAAGTTCGACGGCAAGACCGTGCAGCAGTTGCGCGACGAGCTCACCGCCACCACCGGCGAGAACGTCGTGATTCGCCGGTTTGCGCGCTTTGCCGTGGGGCAGTAGGGGCGGGGGCCGACTTGCGCGCTTTGCCGTGGGGAGCAGGGGCGGGGTTTCGATTTGCGCGTTGCGATAGCGGGGGTATATACGGAGGCGTATATACGATTGCTATCGCTCGTCGGATTTGAGCATCCGGTCGCGCGCCGGCAGCCGCCCATGGTCTCGCGCGCAGGCAGCCGTCCGTGGTCCCGCGCAGGCAGCCGTCCGTGGTCCCGCGCCGGCAGCCATCTGTGGTCCCGCTCCGGCAGCCGCCCGGCGAGATGGCGACTGGGTAGGCTCTCGCGTCGATGGCCAACCACGACGAGGCGCCTGCCTTCAAACGGATCCTGCTGAAGCTCTCGGGCGAGGCGCTGATGGGCTCGCTCGAGTTCGGCACCGACCCCGAGCGCGTGGACAAGGTCGCGCGCCAGGTCGCAGATGTGCGCGATCAGGGCGTCGAGGTGGCGATCGTCGTCGGCGCGGGCAACATCTACCGCGGCATGCAGGGCGCGGCGGCCGGCATGGACCGCGCGACGGCCGACTACATGGGCATGCTCGCGACCGTGCTCAACGCGCTGCCGCTGCAGGACGCGCTGGAGAAGACCGACACCGACACGCGCGTGCTCTCGGCGCTCGGCGTGGCCGAGGTCGCAGAGCCCTACATCCGCCGCCGCGCCATGCGCCACCTGGAGAAGGGGCGTGTCGTGATCTTCGCCGCCGGCACTGGCAACCCGTTCTTCACGACCGACACGGCCGCGGCGCTGCGCGCGGCGGAGATCCACGCCGAGATCATCCTGATGGCCAAGAACGGCGTCGAAGGCGTCTACACGGCCGATCCGGCCGTCGACCCGGCGGCGAAGTTCATCCCCGAGATCACGCACATGGAGGCGCTCGAGCGCCGCCTGCGCGTGATGGACTCCACAGCGCTCGCCCTGTGCATGGAGAACCACATGCCGATCGACGTGTTCAACATGGACGACGACACGGCGCTTGCGAGGATAATCTCAGGCGAGCGCGTGGGAACGCTCGTCTCGACAGCCCAAGGAGAGGCCGATGGCAGCTGACAGCATGATCGACGAACTGCTCGCCGACGCGCGCGAGCGCATGCACAAGTCGGCCGAGGCCGCTCAGCACGAGTTCTCCACGGTGCGCACCGGTCGCGCCAGCCCGGCGCTGCTGGACCGCGTCGTCGTCGACTACTACGGCGCGATGACGCCGCTGAACCAGCTCGCCACGATCTCGGCGCCGGAAGCGCGCCTGCTCAGCGTGCAGCCCTATGACAAGTCCTCGATCAAGCTGATCGAGAAGGCGATCAACGAGTCAGACGTCGGCCTGAACCCGTCCAACGACGGCAACGTGATCCGCCTCGTCGTGCCCGAGCTGACCGAGGAGCGGCGCAAGGAGCTGGTCAAGGTCGTCAAGAACCTCGCCGAGGAGGGGCGCGTGGCGATCCGCAATGTGCGCCGCGACACGATGCAGCAGCTGCGTGAGCTGAAGGCCGAGGGAGAGGCCTCCTCCGATGATGAGCACCGCGCCGAGGTCGAGCTGCAGAAGCTCACCGACGGCCGCGTCGGCGACCTCGACGAGGTGCTCAAGGCCAAGGAAAAAGAGATCCTCGAAGTCTGATGACCGCCGCCGAGCAACCGACGGCGGCGGCGCACGATCCGTTGCCTCCGTCGGCGCGCTACGTCGCGATCATCACCGACGGCAACGGGCGCTGGGCGCGCGAGCAAGGCGTGGCGGTCAACGCCGGCCACGACGCCGGCGCCGACACGGTCAAGGCGCGTCTGCGCGACGCCGCCGAGTTCGGCGTCAAGGAGCTGACCGTGTACTCGTTCTCGACCGAGAACTGGTCGCGCCCGGCCGAGGAGGTCGCCGGGCTGATGGCGATGTTCTCGACGCGGATCGCCGGCGAGACGCCGGAGCTGCACGAGGAGGGCGTGCGCATGCGCTTCATCGGCCGCCGCGAGGGCATCTCAGAGGAGCTGATCGAGCGGATGGACTGGGCCGAGCAGCTGACGGCGCAGAACGGGCGGATCACGCTGTTCGTCGCCTTCAACTACGGCGGGCGCGCCGAGATCCTCGACGCCGCGCGGCACTTTGAAGGCGGCAGCGAGGAGGATTTCCGCGCGTGCCTGTATGCGCCGGAGATGCACGACCCCGACCTGATCATCCGCACGAGCGGCGAGCAGCGGCTGTCGAACTACCTCTTGTGGCAGTCGGCCTACTCCGAGCTCGTGTTCCGCGACGAGCTGTGGCCCGACTTCACGCGCGAGGCACTGGCCGAGTCGCTGACCGAGTTCTCCCGGCGCCGCAGGCGCTTCGGCGCGCGCTGATGGCCGGCGGCGAAGCGCGCACGCCGGCCGGGCGCAGTGGGCGCCATCGCCCGTCGCGCGGCCGCCCGCAGCGCGTAAGGCGCTCGAGCGGGCCGCTCGTGCGCAGCCGCGCGCCACGCGCCGGCGGCGGGGACGGGCAGGGTGATGGGCGGCAGCGCTCGGATCTGCGAGCACGCGTGCTCGCCGCGATCCCGGCGATCGCGGTGGCGCTGTTCCTCGTGATCGAGGGCGGCGCGATCTTCACGTTCGGGCTGTTCGTGCTCGGCTGCATCTGCCTGCACGAGCTCTACGGCATGTTCGCGCGCGCCCATCCGGTGCGCCTGGCCGGCTTGATCGCGCTCGCCGGGCTGCTCGTGGCGGCCAACTACGGCAGCCAGTTCCAGGTGCTGCTCGTGCTCGTCGCCGCGCTGCCGCTGCTGTTCGGGCTGACCGTGCTCCAGCCGCGCCCGAGCGTCGGCGGGCTGTCGGTGACGCTGCTCGGGATCTACTGGATCGGCCTCGCGCTGGCGCATGCGGTGATGCTGCGCGGCCTGCCGCACGGCCTGGGCATCGTGATCGACGTGCTCGTGGGCACGTTCCTCGGCGACACCGGCGCCTACTTCGGCGGGCGCCTGTTCGGCCGGCGCCCGCTGGCCCCCGTGATCTCGCCGAACAAGACCGTCGAGGGCCTTCTGATCGGCATGGTCTGCACGGTGCTCGCCGTGTGGATCGCCGGGCGCTACCAGGAATGGCTGCCCGGGACGCATGCGCTCGTGCTCGGCCTCGGCGTGGCGCTCGTCGCGCCCGTCGGCGACCTGTTCGAGTCCTTCGTCAAGCGCGAGGCGCACACGAAGGACTCCGGCGGGCTGTTCGGCGCGCACGGCGGAGCGCTCGACCGGCTCGACGCGGTGCTGTTCGCGGCGGTTGCCGGGTACTACATCTGGGCGGCTTACGTCTGAGCGCTCGGGCGAGGGAGGCGGCGACACGCCCAGTCATCATCCAAGCGTCCATCGTCGCTGGCGCTTGACGCCTGTGCGGTGTACGGTTTCGGCAGAGCAGACGGACCCGTGACGGGAGGGACGATGCAGAGGAGATTCGCGGCGGTTGCGATCGGGTCGCTGCTGGCGATGTCGATGTCGGCGCTGGGCGCGTCGAGCGCGTCGGCGTTGATCGTGCAGCTGGAAAACGGCAAGACGATCAGCTACCAGCCGCTGAGGCCGGCGGTGGGCCTGTCGGCGCTGAGCGTCGCGCCACTGGCGTCGGGCAACCTGATCTACCACGGCGGCCCGGTGATGACGTCGAACACGAACTACACGTTCTACTGGTCGCCGAGCGGCGCGTCGGCATACCCGGCGGGATACCAAACGGGCGTGAACCGCTACCTGGAAGACCTGGCGCACGACAGCGGCGGCAACCAGAACGTGGACTCGGTGGCGACGCAGTACTCAAACGGCGGCGGCGAAGCGGCGGCGTATGACTCGCATTTCGGGGGCGCGATCCTCGACACCGACCCGTACCCGAAAAACGGCTGCAAAAAGGCGCCGATCTGCCTCACGGACGCGCAGTTGCAGGCGGAGCTGAGCAGCTGGATCGCGGTGCACGGCCTGCCGAAGGACCTGGCGCACGAGTACTTCCTGCTGACGCCGCCGGGCGTGGAGGACTGCTTCGAAGCGGCGGGCACGGAATGTTCGGCGGCGAGCAACAACCCTACGTACTGCGCCTATCACGGCAGCTTCGCCTCGGGCGGCGGGAAAATCGTCTACTCAAACGACGCGTACGTGACGGAAGTCGAAGGCTGTGACGACGGCGAACATCCGAACGAAAGCCCGTCGGACGGCGCGCTTGAGGGCGGCCTCAGCCACGAGCACAACGAGTCGATCACGGACCCGGAACTGAACGCGTGGTACGACGCGGAAGGCAGCGAGAACGGCGACAAGTGCCGCACGTTCGTGGCGTCGAGCGAATTCGGCACGCCGCTGGGCAAAGCGCCGGACGGCTCGCGCTACAACCAGCTGATCGATGGCCGCGAGTACTGGTACCAGCAGGAGTGGAGCAACGAAGGAAGCGTCTGCAAGCAACGCTTCGCCCTCGCCACGCCGGCGGTCACGAAAGTCTCGCCGGTGAAAGGTCCGGCGAGCGGCGGCACGGTCGTGAAAATCACGGGCACGGGCTTCGCGGGCATCACGGCGGTGCACTTCGGCGCGCAAAGCGCCTCGTTCACGGTTGCGTCCTCGAGCAAGATCACGGCGACGGCGCCGCCGGGCACGACGGGCACGGTCGACGTGACGGTCACCAACGCGGCGGGCACGAGCGCACTCTCGGCGGCGGACCGCTTCAAGTACGCGCCGAGCGTGACGGCGGTGAAACCAGGTTCGGGCAGCACGGCGGGGGGCACGAACGTGACGGTCACCGGGGCGGGCTTCGCGCTCGGCTCGGGCACGATCTTCAAATTCGGCTCGCCCAAGGCGACGTTGGTGAACTGCACATCGAGCACGACGTGCACGATGCTCACGCCGGCGCACGCGGCGGCGACGATCAACGTCAAAGCGACGATCAGCGGGCTCGTCAGCCCGAAATCGAGCGGCGACCAGTACACGTACGTGTAGCCGCTCGCTGGGACGCCCCTCCGCCCGTCCGAGCGCGTAGGGTCATGACATGGCCAAGCGCATCCTGATCCTCGGCTCGACGGGCTCGATCGGCACGCAGGCGCTGGATGTGTGCGCGAGCGAGCCGGAGCTCGAAGTGGTGGGCCTGTCGGCGGAGCGCTCGTGGCAGGAGCTGATCGTGCAGGCGCGCGAGCAGGGCGTCAGTAGGGTGGCGCTGGCGGACGCGGATGCGGCGGCACGGGCGGCGGAGGCATGGACGGACGGCAAGGTGCTGGGCGGCGCGGAGGGCCTGGTCGAGCTGGTCGTGGAATCGGGCGCGGACCTGGTGCTGAACTCGCTGGTCGGCTCGGCGGGCCTGGGGCCGACGGTGGCGACGCTGGGCGAGGGCATCGACCTGGCGCTGGCAAACAAGGAGTCGCTGGTCGTGGGCGGCGAGCTTGTCACGGCGCTGGCGGAGGCGACGGGGGCGCGGATCGTGCCGGTGGACTCGGAGCACACGGCGCTGCATCAGCTGATCTCGGGCCAGCCGCCGGGGGCGGTGCAGCGGATCACGATCACGGCGAGCGGCGGGCCGTTTCGCGGGCGCACGCGGGCGGAGCTGGCAGAGGTGACGGTGGAGCAGGCGCTGGCGCATCCGACATGGGCGATGGGCGGGAAGATCACGATCGACTCGGCGACGTTGATGAACAAGGGCCTTGAGCTGATGGAGGCGCATCACCTGTTCGGCACGCCGTATGAGCGGATCGACGTGGTGGTGCACCGGCAGTCGCTGGTGCATGGCCTGATCCAGTTGGCGGATGGGGCGATGCTGGCGCACCTCGGGCCGAAGGACATGCGGATCGCGATCTCCTACGCGCTGCGCGGCGGCGAAAGCGCCGATCTGGGCATCGCGCCGCTCGACCTGGCCGAGATCGGCGAGCTGAACTTCGAGCGGGTCGACCTGGAGGCGTTCCCGTGCCTGCGCCTGGCGGGCGAAGCGGCGCGGGCGGGCGGCACGGCGCCGTGCGTGCTGAACGCGGCGAACGAGATCGCGGTGCACGCGTTCCTCGAGGGTCGCCTGCGCTTCCTGGAGATCGCGGAGGTGATCGAGCGCACGCTGTCGGAGCTCGGCGCAGAGCCGGCGCCGGCGTTCGAGTCGCTGTATGAGGCTGACCGCCGGGCGCGCGAGCTGGCGGGCGGACTCGTGCTCGCCCTCGGCTGAGCGGCTCGGTCCTCCTTTTTTGATGCTCCGCAAATATGGCGGCGGGGCGGCGCGCGCACTCCCAACCGCCGGAATCGGGGCGGGCGCCTGCGAAGATGGCCTGCATGAGCTGGCTGTTGACGATCTTGGGGATCGTGCTGCTGATCGTGCTGCACGAGCTCGGCCACTTCACGGTGGCGAAGCTGGTGGGCATGCGCGTAGAGCGCTTCTCGCTGTTCTTCCCGCCGACGATCGCGCGCTTCAAACGCGGCGAGACGGAGTACGCGCTGGGCTCGATCCCGGCGGGCGGCTACGTGAAGATCACGGGGATGAACCCGGAAGAGCTGGAGGACCTCGATCCGCAGGCGACGCGCCGCGCCTACTACAGCCAGCCGCCGTGGAAGCGGATCGCGGTGATCGTGGCGGGGCCGGGCGTGAACATCGTGATCGCGTTCGTGCTGTTCTGGGCGATTCTCTTGTCGGGCAGCCTCAATGGGGCGACGGCGCTGTACAACCTCGACCCGGCGACGGAAGCGGTGCGGGCGACGTCGAGCGTGGAGCAGGTCCAGAAGGGCGAGCCGGCGGCGAGCGTGCTGCGCCGGGGGGACCGCATCGTGGCGGTCGACGGAGCGGCGGTCTCGGAAGCAGGGGCGCGCAGCCGGATCGACGCGCACCGCTGCGCGGGCGTGGCGGTCGGAGGCTGCCGCGCGAGCACGCCGGCGGCGTTGACGATCCGTCGTGCCGGCAAGACGCTGCACGTCTCGATCTACCCGCGCTACAGCAGGGAAGCCAAGCGCATGCTGATCGGCGTGCAGTTCGGCGTGGCGGCCAAGTCGTTCGGCGCGATCGGCGCGGCGGGGGGCGCGATCGGCGCGATGTGGCACGCGACGACGGGCACGCTGACGGGCTTCTTCAAAGCGCTGACGAGCTCTAAGACACGCAGCGAAGTCAGCAGCATCGTCGGCATCACGAAGACGGCACACGAAACGGTTGTAGCGGGGCCGGGCCTGGCGCTGGTCTTCCTCGGCTACATCTCGCTGGTATTGGCGGTGATCAACCTGTTCCCGTTCCTGCCGCTCGACGGCGGGCACGTGCTGTGGTCGCTGGCGGAGAAGGTCCGCGGCAAGCGCATCTCGCTGATGGCGATGTACCGCTACAGCTCGGTCGGGATCATCCTGCTGCTGTTCCTGGTGATCAACGGCGTGAGCAACGACATCGGCCGCCTCGGCGGTTGAGCGGGGGCCGGCGCACGCCGAGCCCGCTGCGAGCGCCTCCCGTGCGGCCGCTCAGGCGACGGGCCGCACGCAGACCCAGCTCTTGACGAGCGGGCCGACGCGCTCGGGCAGGGCGGGCGCCTCGAACAGCCGTTCCATCTCGCCCCGGCGCAGCAACGAGATCTCCTCCCACTCTCCGGCGGCGCCGAGGCGCCAGTATGGGCGGCGCAGGCTCACGGGCAGCCACTGGGCGAAGGGCAGCAGCGCGTGCGGCTCGATGGGGAAGGAGAAGGCGGGCGTCTGCACGTAGAAGCCGCGCCCGACGCGGCGCAGCTCAGCGGCGAAGGCTGCGCGCCGGGGCGGCGGCACGTGCTCGATCACGCTGGAGCAGTAGACGAGGTCGAACTGGCCCTCGGCGAAGGGAAGCCCGTCGGCGGCGTCGGCCTGCACGAAGGGACCGGGATAGTCGGGGCGCGGCTGCAGGTCGACGCCGGTGATGTCGAGCAGCGGCTCGACCGGGCCGCGACCGGGCCGGCGCCGCTCGCCGACGAGCGCGCGCAGGCCGATCTGACCGCAGCCGAGATCGAGCACACGGGCTCCGGGCTGCAGCGCGGTCAGCGCGAAGAACTGGCCGTGGCGGCGCGCGCGGGCGCGGGCGGCGAGGGGGGAGGCGAGGCGCGCGAGCGGGCCGCGCGCTGTTCCGTAGACGTCCTGGGCGCTCGACTCGGCCATGTGGGGCAGGTTATTAGGGTGCTCGTCCCGACCCTACGTAGAATGGGGCGTATGGCCTCAGAGCGCCAAATACACGTGGGCCCGGTGCCGATCGGCGGCGGCGCGCCGGTTGCGGTGCAGACGATGACGAAGACGGAGACGGCGAACCTGCCGGCGACGATGGAGCAGATCCGCACGGTGGCAGAGGCGGGCGCGGACATCGTGCGCGTGGCGGTGCCGCGCGAGCAGGATGTGGAGGCGCTGAAGACGATCGTGGCGGACTCGCCGATCCCGATCATCGCGGACATCCACTTCAACCACACGCTGGCGCTGAAGGCGATCGAAGCGGGGGCGCATTGCGTGCGCCTGAACCCGGGCAACATCGGCGGCCCGGAGAAGGTGGCGGAGGTGATCGCGCTGGCCAAGCAGCGCGGCACGCCGCTGCGCGTGGGCGTCAACTCGGGCTCGTTGCCGAAGCATCTGCGCGAGCTGGAGTACGAGAACCCGATCGAGGCGCTCGTGACGGCGGCGACGGAGACGGTCGAGCTGATGGAGCGCCTGGAGTTCGAGAACTTCAAGGTCTCGATGAAGTCGACTTCGGTGCCGAACACGATCGCCTCGAACAGGCTGCTCTCACAGCGGATCCCCTACCCGCTGCACCTCGGTGTGACGGAGGCGGGCACGAAGTGGTCGGGCTCGCTGAAGTCGGCGGTCGGCCTGGGCACGCTGCTGGCGGATGGAATCGGCGACACGATCCGCATCTCGCTGTCGACGTTCCATGCGGAGGAAGAGGTGAAGGTCGCGTGGGAGATCCTCAAGGCGCTGAAGCTGCGCGAGCGCGGTCCGGACCTGATCGCGTGCCCGACGTGCGGGCGCCTGCAGTTCGACATGGACCGCGTGGTGGTCGAAGTCGAGCAGCGCCTGGAAGCGTACGAGGACCCGATCGAGGTCTCGGTGCTGGGCTGCGCGGTCAACGGCATCGGCGAGGCACGGCACGCGGACTTCGGCATCACGGGCGCCAAAGACATGGGAATGATCTACTCCAAGGGCGAGCCGCTGAAGAAGGTGCCGACGGAGCAGCTCGTGGACGAGCTGTTCAAGGAGATCGATCGCTACTACGCGGCAGGCAAGACGGTCCAGCGCGACGAGGGGGCAGCGGCGGAGGCGCGCCGCTGGCTGCAGGAGAACGAGGACGCCACGGCGATGACGCCGGAGCGGATCGCGGCGCTTGAAGCGGCGGCGGCGGAGAACGACGCGAGCGCGGCGGAGGTGCTCGAGTCGATGCTCGACGGCGTCAACCCCGTCAACCCGGTTGTCGGCAACGGCCCGGTCGAGCGGGCGGGAGCTGTCGAGGGCAACGGGCCGGGCGTCGTGCTCGACGAGGATGCCTCGCCGGTGGCCGGCCGGCGTTTCTCGAGAAGCTGACCGAGCAGCGCGAGAAGACGTCGCGCAAGAGGGCTCGTCGGCCGTACTGGCCGTCTTGCCGCGCGGCGTGGGAGACATTGCCGCAAATGCCTTGACGCGTCCGCTTGCCGATGGGAGCTTGGGATTGCCGGCTGCGCCGCTCCCCTCACCGGCACGACCACCTCGTCAAAGCACTCAAAAGGAGTGAGGACAATGAACCGAATCGGCTTATCGATCGCCGTGGCGACCGCGACCGTGCTCGCGCTGGGCGCCGTGGCCACCTCGGCGTGGGCGACGAAACCGCCCCACTGGCAGTCAGCCTCGAAAACATACGTATGCCTCGGCGCCCTCTTCGCAAAATACGAAGACCCGGACAAGTGCGCAAATCGGGAGTACTCGCCGGCGATCTTCGGTGTTGAAGCCCTATTCGGGCTGTTCGAGGCGAACAAAGGGACCCCGAAAGAACTCAAAAAAGCGGCGCAGAAGATCACGAACTCGAAAGAGTCGGTCGAATGCACGGCGGTGGAAGCAACCGGCGGTCTCTTCGACTTAGAAGAAGAAACCAGCGTAGAACAGGGCAGAAGCGTGAAGAAACTCACCTACTCCGGCTGCAAAGTCTACGCGGGCGAATTCAAAGAAGTGCTCACGGGCTGCAAAGTGACGTCGATCAATGGCGGCAAAGCTGGGGAATCGGGCGTCATCAAAATGGAAGCCGAAGGAGAACTGGTGTTTCTCGGCAGCAACAAAGAAGCAGCAGAAAAAAACACGGCGAAAATCGGCGAGCTGAGCATCCCGGCAGGGGAAGCCGCTGCGTTCGCCACGCTCGACTTCACGGGCATCGGATGCAGTCCGATCGGCGAAAGCGAACTGACGGGGTCAACGCTCTCGGAAGTCGAAAAAGAAGGCAAAGAAGAAGAATGGGACTATCTGGTGCTGCCGTCGAGCGCGTTGACTACGTGCTTCAAATGGACCAGCAAAGGGCTCGTGACGTGTGAAGGCGTGGGTCTAAAACTGTTCGGGACGTCTACTGTCGAGAGCGGAGAAACGGGCATTCGTCTCGAAACGAAAGAAAAATTCGGCGCATTCCAGTAGCGCGCGAGCGTCGCGGGGCAACGGGCTTGGGGGTCGACGTGCCCCCAAGCCCGTGAGGTGATCATTGCGAGTCCGTGGCGGGGCGCCCGCGGCCCCTCGGCAGAAGTGCGCCGCGACGGGATCGGCCTAAAACGCTCAGCCGGCTGCCGAGAGACGCTCGGCGACCTTTGCCCAGTTGACGACGTTCCACCAGGCGTCGATGTAGTCCGGGCGCTTGTTCTGGTACTTCAGGTAGTAGGCGTGCTCCCACACGTCGACGCCGAGCAGCGGCGTCTGCCCGTTGGAGATCGGGCTGTCCTGGTTGGCGGAGCCGACGATCGCCAGGCCGGAGCCGTCGTGCACGAGCCAGGACCAGCCGGAGCCGAACTGGTTGACCCCGGTTTCCTTGAGCTTGGCCTGGAAGTCTGCGAAGGAGCCGAAGGTCGAATCGATCGCGGCTGCCAGCTCGCCGGAGGGCGCGCCGCCACCGTCGGGGCTCATGCTCTCCCAGAAGAGCGTGTGGTTGTAGTGGCCGCCGGCGTTGTTTTTGACGGGGCCTTTCTTCTCGCCGAGGCTGTCGAGGCTCCGCAGAACCTGCTCGACCGGCTTCTCGGCCCACTCGGTGCCCGCGAGCGCGGCGTTTGCCTTGTCGACGTAGGCCTGGTGGTGCTTGTCGTGGTGGAATTCCATCGTCGCCTTGTCGATGTGTGGCTCGAGCGCGTCGTATGCGTAGGGGAGAGGCGGTACGGAAAAGGCCATGTCGTGGGACTCCTTGTCGGGTTTCCGTCGAGTTCGGTCGATGCTCGCTGTTCTATCAGAGCCCTGGCGGATAACCTCGAACGATGGCGCAGACGGCAACGGGGCGGCCGGCCCACCAACGGGTCTGCGTCCCGCCCAGGGTGGTAAACGTCCTTTGAGACTCGTGTTGGTACGTGTCTAATATGCGAAATACGCGTGGGTAGCGCCTTGGGCGTACGGCTTCGCCGGCTCGCAATCGATCCCCCTCGTTGAGCCGACATGGCGCAGCCGACTCCCGGTTCGACCAGCAGGCCGGACCGGGAGCCCACGCCGTAGCTGCGCTCTCGGCGCCGTGAGCGAGCACCGTCGATACGCAGCGCGCAGTCGTTGCGGTCTGCGGACGCGCCAGACGCACGGCGCCGCGGGCGTATACGCTCGACGCTCCGCGGCGCGTGCGTCGCGATCGAGCGATGACGCGCCTCTCCGAATACATCCTGCCCACCGAGAAGCAGCCGCCGGCCGACGCGGAGGCGATCTCGCACAAGCTGATGGTGCGTGCAGGGTTGGTGCGCCAGATGGGCGCCGGCATGTGGAGCTGGCTGCCGGCCGGCTGGCGCGTGCACCAACGCGTCGTGGCGATCGTGCGCGAGGAGATGGATGCGATCGGCGCCCAGGAGATGCTGATGCCGGTGTTGCAGCCGGCCGAGCTGTGGCGCAAGACGGGGCGCCTGGAGATCGAGGAGCTGTTCAAGCTCTCCGACCGCAAGGGCTCGGAGCTCGTGCTGGCGCTGACACACGAGGAGGCGGTCACGTTCCACGTCTCGCAGATCGTGCGCTCCTACCGCGATCTGCCGCTGATCCTCTACCACTTCCAGGTCAAGGAGCGAGACGAGGCACGCCCTCGCGCAGGAGTGCTGCGCACGCGCGAGTTCGTCATGAAGGACGCCTACACCTTCGACCGCGACCAGGCGGGGATGGAGCAGCGCTACGCGCTGCACGTCGGCGCGTATGACCGGATGATGGATCGCACGGGACTGCGCTGGTACCGCGTCGAGGGCGACGTCGGCGTGATGGGCGGCCTAGGTGCACACGAGTACATGGCGCCGTGCGCGGCGGGCGAGGATGAGGTCGTGCTCGGCGACGGCTACGCGGCGAACGTCGAGGTCGCGCTGCGCACGCAGGGTGTGGAGCGTGCCGGGGACGCCTACACGCGCGACGGCGTGGCGCTGACGGTCGAGCCGGCGATCGAGATCGGCAACATCTTCAAGCTCGGCACGCGCTACTCCGAGCCGCTCGGCGCCCGCTATCTCGACGAGCAGGGCAACGAGAACGCGATCTGGATGGCCTCCTACGGGATCGGCCCGGCGCGCATCGTGGCTGCCGCGGTCGAGCAGTTCGCCGACGAGCACGGCATCTCCTGGCCGCGCGCGCTGGCGCCGTTCGCGGTGCACCTGGTCGCGCTCGGCAAGCCCGGAACCCCTGAGCGAGACACCGCGGACGGGCTGTACGCGACACTGAGCGAGGGCGGCGTGGAGGTGCTCTACGACGACCGTGATCTCGGGCCGGGCGAGAAGTTCGCCGATGCCGAGCTGCTCGGCTGCCCGCTGCGGCTGACCGTCGGGCGTCGCTCGCTGGAGTCGGGGGAGATCGAGGTGCAGCTGCGCCGCGGGCGCAAGGAGGCGCCGGGCTTGCCGCTCGCGGCCGAGCCGGCAGAGCTGCTGCGCGCGGTGGACGAGCTGTGGCAGAGCCTCCCGTAGGGGGCGGCGAGCGCCGGCCGCTGACGGTCGCGCGGCTGTTCGGTCTCGACCGCTCGGGTCCGCCGCCGGCGGCCACGCAGAGCGGCAGTCCGCTGCGCCCGTGGACGATCCCCAACGCGATCGGCTTCGCGCGCCTGGCGCTGATCCCGGTGTTCCTGCTGGTCGCGCTGTCGAGCGAGGACGGTGTGGACGCGCTGGCGGCGACGCTGTTCGCGGTGATCGGCTGGGGCGACTACGCGGACGGGATCGCGGCGCGCGTGACGCGCCAGTACAGCCGCCTCGGCGCGTTGATGGACCCGGTCACCGATCGGCTGCTGATCGTCTCCGGCGCGGTCGTCTGCTGGCGCTTCGATCTGCTGCCGCGCTGGGCGCTGGCGGTGCTCGCGGCGCGCGAGCTTGCGATGCTCGCACTGGGGCGCTACGGCCTGCGCCGTGGCGTCGAGTTGCGGATCAACTGGCCGGGCCGACTGGCAGTGGCGCCGGTGATGGGCTCGTTCTTCTTCGCGATGGTCGGGCTCGGCAACGCAGGCGAGGTGATGCTCTACGTGGGGCTCGCGCTGGCGCTCTGCGCGACGGCTCTCTACGTGCGCACGGGACTGCGGGAGAGTCGTGGCGCAGATGGCCGGGCAGGCGGCGCTGCAAGCGTTTCTTAGCCTCAAGCTCAGCCTGACCTTTTGGTCTATACTCGGCGCTCCTGCTGGCCGCACGGACGCACTCGTGCGCGGCCGGTGAAAGCCCGCACGAGGAGAGAGCCCCAGATGGACGAGACGTTTCCCGATCTTGGCTCGCTCACGGATGTCGAATTGAAAGACGTCATCCGTCAGCTGACCGAGGAAGAGACCGAGGTCTCCTACAAGCGGCGCATCTTGCACGGCAAGATCGACATCCTGCGCGCTGAGCTGGTCAACCGCCTGCGCAAGAAGCACGACGGCGGGGAGGTGCTGATCACGGGCGACGACGTGCAGCAGCTGACCGACATCCTCGCCCACCGCCAGCCCGATCCGGGCGCAGAGGACGCCGCCGGATGAGCTCACCGAGCCGCTCGTCCGCGCGCATGGCGCGCATCGGGCGCTCGCGCCGAGCGCGCCCCCGCCGAGCGCACCCAGCGCGCCTGCGGGCGCGGGCCTAGAGCGGGTCGGTCCCGATGGCCTTGCACTGCACAGAGTGCGGCTTCCTCAACGCCGAGGGCGCCAACTACTGCCAGCGCTGCGGCGCGCTGCTCGAGCGCGCGCAGGAGGCGGGCGAGCCGGTCACGGCGACGTACCGCATCGACGAGGACGGCGAGCTCGTCCCGGTCGAGATCGAGGACGTCACGGCGCGCGGCCCGGCGCTCGTGATCCGCGCCGGCGGCGGCCGCGTGGGCGAGAGCTTCGCGGTCGACCGCGAGCGCACGAGCATCGGGCGCCGGCCGGATGCCGAGGTGTTCCTCGACGACGTGACGGTCTCGCGCGATCACGCGCTGTTGATCCGCCGCGGCGACCAGTGGCACCTCGATGACATGGGCTCGCTCAACGGGACCTACGTGAACCGCTCGCGGATCGAGTCTCAGCGCCTGCAGGAGGGCGATGAGGTGCAGATCGGCAAGTACAAGCTGACCTTCCACGTGCGCTGATGGCGACCACGCGCGCACCACAGGTGGATGTCGAGGAGCTCGAGCGCGAGACGGGCGCCGCTACCGGCTCGCGCTCCCGCGCTGCTCACGACGGCGAAGGCGCGGCGCGGCAGAAGTCGCTGACGATCGGCGCCGTCTGCAAGGCGCTCGCGCAGGAGTTCCCGGACATCTCGATCTCGAAGATCCGCTACCTGGAGGACCAGAAGCTGCTGACGCCGCGCCGCACGCCGGGCGGCTATCGCCTCTACGGCCAGGGCGACGTGGCGCGCCTGCGCACGATCCTGCGCATGCAGCGCGACGAGTTCCTGCCGCTGCGCGTGATCCGCCAGGAGCTGGCGGCGGGCCGCTCGGAGGGCGAGCCGACGCCGACGCCGGGGCGCGTGGCACGCGAGGGCATGCGCGCGCTGCGACCGAGCGTCAGCGTACGCGAGGCGACGGGCGCGCTGTACTCGCTCGAAGACGTGCTCGAGGACACCCATGCCGAGGAGAAGCTCGTGCACGAGCTGGAAGAGTACGGCGTGGTCAAGGGCGAGCTGCGCGGTGGCGTGCGCTACTTCGACGAGACCGAGCGCGAGATCGTCGCGGCCGTCGCCGAGCTCGCGCGCTACGGCGTAGGCGGGCGCAACCTGCGTGTGTTCCGCTCCTCGGCCGACCGCGAGGCCAACCTGTTGCAGCAGATCCTCGCGCCGGCGCTGCGCTCGCGCAACCCGGAGCGCCGCAAGGAGGCGGTCGAGGCGCTGGAGAACCTGGCGGCCGTGGCGACGCACCTGAAGCACCTGCTGCTCGTGCGCGACCTGCGCAAGATCGTGCGCTGATGGCCGGCGAGCGCGCGAGCGCCGCGTCCGGCGCAGAGCTGGAACAGGGCATGCGGGGCCTGATCCGCGAGATCCCTGACTTCCCACGTGGCGGCATCAACTTCAAGGACATCACGCCGCTGCTGGCCGACGCGGGAGCGCTTGCGGAGGCGGTGCGGGCGCTGGCTGAGCTCGCGCGGCCACTGGAAGTCGACTGCGTGATCGCCGCCGAGGCGCGCGGCTTTCTGCTCGGCCCGGCGCTGGCGCTCGAGCTGGGTGCGGGCTTCGTGCTGGCGCGGAAGCCGGGCAAGCTGCCGTACGAGACGATCTCAGCCGAATACGAACTGGAGTACGGCACGAACCAGCTCGAGCTGCACACCGACGCAGTGCAGGACGGCCGGCGCGTGCTCGTGCACGACGACCTGCTCGCGACGGGCGGCACGGCGCTGGCCCTGTGTGAGCTGGTCGAGGCGCTCGGCGGCGAGGTCGCCGGCTGTGGCTTCCTCGTCGAGCTGGCGTTCCTGGGCGGGCGCGAGCGCCTTGCACCGCGCCCGGCGCACGCGCTGCTGAGCTACGACGCCTAGGCTGCGGACGGCGTCGGGAGCAAGCAAAGCTCGTGCCGACCGCCAGCCGCAGCCGCACGATCGCGATGCCGATCGCGGAGCTCTGGCAGTTGATCGGCGATCCCCATCATCTGCCGCGCTGGTGGCCGCGCGTCGATCGCGTGGAGGACGTCGACGGCGAGGCCTTCACGGAGGTGATGCGCACGTCGAAGGGCAAACTGGTGCGCGCCGACTTCCGCGTGCTCCAGAGCGACGCGCCGGGCCACTCGCTGACGTGGGAGCAGCAACTGGAGGGCACGCCGTTCGCGCGCCTCTTGAGCGAGGCACGCACGCGCGTCACGCTCGAGCCGGCCGCGCTCGAGCCGGGTGCCGGCGCGCCAGGCACGCGGGTGACGATCGAGCTGCATCAGCGACTGACGGGCTTCTTCCCGCGCTTCGGCGGCTTCATGGTCAGCCGTGCGGCGGCGAAGACGCTCGATGAGGCGCTCGACGGGCTGGAGCGGATCGGTGGCTGAGCGCGATCTGCCACGCATGCGCTGGTGGGGCTGGGGCGATCCCGAGCATCCGGCGGGGTTGGGAGCCGAGGCCGGCGCGTTCCTCGCCGAGACGGTCGGCGAGTTGCCGCCGCCGCGCCCGCCGGTGGCGCTCTCGCACGTGCGCCTCGCGCCGACGTCGCTCGGCGAGGGGACGCTCGATCGCTTGCGCGCGATCGTCGGTCCAGAGCACGTGCGCGACGATCACGCCGAACGCGTGCTGCACGCCGCGGGCAAGGGCTATCCGGATCTGGTGCGGATGCGCGCGGGCGAGCCCGACGGCGCTCCGGACGCGGTCGTGCTGCCGGACGGAGCCGAGCAGCTGACGGCGCTGCTGCGGCTGTGCGCGCAGAGCTCGCTGGCGGTCGTGCCGTTCGGCGGCGGCACGAGCGTCGTCGGTGGCGTCTCGCCGCTGCGTGGCGAGCACGCGGGCGTGATCGCGCTGGACACGAGCCGAATGGCCGAGCCGCTCGCGCTCGACGCCGAGTCGCGCACGGTCACGGTGCAGGCGGGCATGCGCGCGCCCGCGCTCGAGCGCCACCTGGCCAGGACTGGCTTGACGCTGGGGCACTACCCGCAATCGTTCGAGTACGTCTCGCTGGGCGGTTGCGCGGCGACGCGCTCGGCGGGTCAGGCCTCGACGGGCTACGGCAGGATCGAGCAGATGATCACGGGGCTGCGGATGAACACACCGACGGGCGAGATTGCGCTGCCGGCGCTGGCGGCGACGGCGGCCGGGCCGTCGCTGCGCCAGCTCTTGATCGGCTCGGAGGGGACGCTGGGCGTGATCTCCGAGCTGTCGCTGCGCGTGCGCCCGGCGCCGCGCGAGCGGATCTACGAGGGAGTCTTCTTCGAGGACTTCTCAGCCGGCACGCGGGCGTTGCGCGAGTTGATCCAGCGCGGCGCGGCGCCCGAGGTGGCGCGACTCTCCGACGAGGCCGAGACGCGCATGTCGCTCGCGCTGGCCGGGTCGGGCGGCGTTAAGGGCCGGCTGGGGCGCGTGTACCTGCGCGCCCGCGGCTACGCCTCGGGCTGCATCGCGATCTTCGGCTACGAGGGCGAGCAGGCCTCTGCGCGGCGCGAGCGCGGCCTGCAGATCACGCGCGAGTGCGGCGGCCTGGCGGTCGGGCGCTCGCCAGGTGAGGCTTGGTTGAAGGGGCGCTTCGCGGCGCCGTACCTGCGCGATGAGCTCTTGACCCTGGGCGTGATGGTCGAGACGCTGGAGACGGCCACGCAGTGGTCGAACGTCGAGCGCCTGCACACGGCCGTGGGCAAGGCGATCGCTGAGGCCCTGCGCGACGGCGGCACGCCGGGCCTGGTGATGTGCCACGTATCGCACCTGTATGAGACGGGCGCATCGCTGTACTTCACGTTCATCGCACGCCAGCGCGAAGGCGAGGAGCTCGCGCAGTGGCGCGAGGCCAAGGAAGCGGCCAGCCGGGCGATCGCCGAGGGCGGTGGCACGATCACTCATCACCACGCCGTCGGCGTCGACCACGCGCCGTGGATGGCCGCCGAGGTCGGGGAGGGCGGCGTGCGCGCGCTGCGCGCGGTCAAGGAAGAGCTCGACCCGGCAGGGATCATGAACCCGGGGAAGCTGCTCGACCGATAGGCGTTCCTGCAAAGCGCCCTTGAAGAGGCCCCGCCGCATGACTAGAATCTTGGTCATGTCTGAGACCCTTTCTCTGTCATCCGTCAAGGCGCATCTCTCGGAGCTGGTAGATCGCGTAGAGGACCAGCACGACCGCATCGTGGTCACGCGCAATGGCAAGCCGGCGGCGGTTCTGGTCAGCCACGACGACCTCGAGAGCCTCGAGGAGACCTTGGCGATCCTGTCCGACGCTGCGCTCATGACTCAGATCCGCGAAGGCGAGCAGGCAGACGCGGCCGTGGACCCGCCCGCCACGCTTGCGGAGCTTCGAGCCGGGCTGCACAGCCGCGGCGATGCCGCCGCGTGAGCGAGTCGCAGTGGCACGTGTTCGTCACGGGCCCGGCGCGCCGTCAGATCGACCGGCTGCCGATCTCGGTTGCCGCAGCGGTCATCGAGACGCTGGGCGCAATCGCTGCGAATCCCCGCCGCCTCGGTAAGCCACTGCGCTTCGAGCTTGAGGGATACTTCTCGGCACGGCGCGGGCCCTACCGGATCGTCTACCGCATCGACGAGCCGAGCCAGACGATCTCGGTGCTCGCCGTGGGCCACCGCGCGGACATCTACCGGTCGCGTTGACGTCTGTCCGCTAGTGCAGCGCGAACGCGCCGCGCAGGATGACCGGCCCAGGCCTGGTCGGCTTTGAAGCGGTCTCGCGGGTGAGCAGCATCGTGTGGTACTTGCCGGCGTCTCTGGGCAGCAGCGCGCCGCCCTGCACGTTGCCGCTGGCGCCGACGTCGGGCGCGCGGCTGAGTGCCTCGTAGCTCGACGGCGAGTTGTACAGCCAGACGGCATAGAAGAAGCCGTTGCCTTTGGACGGCGCGAGGTGCTGGGCGGCCAGGTAGAAGGCGTACTGGCTTCCTTCGGAGAGCACCTCGGCCACGCCCACGGCTTTGCTCGAGGCGTCGGGCGAGGTGAGCGTGATGCGCTTGTCTTCTTTGGCTTGGGATTTCTGCGTGCTGGTGGTTTCTTTGCCCGAGGAGCCCGTTTCGCTCGCTCCGCTGCTGCCGGAGCCGGCCGAGCTGCTCGAGGAGCCGCCACCGCCGGTGAGCAGCACGATCGCCACGACGACCACGGCGACGATCGCGGCCAGCAGCAGTGCGCCGCGGATGCGCGCGGGCGAAGCCGTCGAGCGAGTCTGGGCTGCGCGCTCGGGGCGGGGTGCCGTTGGTTGCGGGGTGCTCGCCGTCGCAGGTGGCGCAGCGCCACGGGTTGTGGCGGGGCTCGCGCCGTTGGGGATCTCGGGCAGCGCCGAGCCGGCCAGCGGCTCGAGCTGCTCGGCGAGCGCCGTGGCCCAGGCGCGCGCCTGCGGCGAGCCGTCGAGGTAGGTGCGCGTGGCCAGGCGCTCGGCAACGCCTGAGCGCTGGCCGAGCAGGTAGTCGCCGACCTGCTCGCGCTGCGCCGCCGTCAGCTCGCGCGCCTGCTTGGCTGCAAGCACGGCGAGCGCGGCATGCGCGCGGTCGTGCACGGCGCGCTCGTCGATCTCGAGCATGCCGGCGACCTCGGCGTAGCTCTTGCCCCGGCGAAGGAGCAGCGAGAGCGTCGCGCGCTGGTCGGGGGGGAGGTCGTCCAGTCGGCTCATCGATCTAGGCTGGTCCCCCGGGCCGCTCGCTCGCGGCGGAGGAGGGGACTCGTAGGCTATCGTGGCGCCGCGATGGCCAAGCCGAGCACCCAGGAGCTAGCCGCGTCGGTGCAGGGATTCGACCGGCTCTACGGCCTCGAACTGCTCGCCTACGACGATCTCCAGGTCACCGCGCAGGTGGTCGTGCGCGAGGAGCTCAAGCAGCCTGCCGGCCTTGTGCACGGCGGTGTGTATGCGTCGATTGCCGAGTCGATGGCCTCGCTGGCGACGGCGCTGGCTGTCATCCCGGATGGGAGCATGGCGATGGGCCTGTCCAACAGCACGAGCTTCCTGCGGCCGGTGACCGAAGGCACAGTGCACGCGCAGGCCACGCGCCTGCATCGGGGGCGCACGACGTGGGTGTGGGACGTGCGCTTCACCGACGACGCCGGGCGCGTGTGCGCGATCACGCGGATGACGATCGCCGTGCGGCCGCTGCCCGAGGGCGTTACCGCGCCCGCCGGCTGAACGCCGGGCCGTCGCGAAGCAGGGGCGCATTCGGCGGTATCGACCGTCCGGCCGGAGGGGAGCCTGTCCGACGCCGGGGCGCGCCTCAGCGCAGCGCGCGCAGCGGCGAAGGCACCTGCGAGGGCAGTGGCGTCGAGCCGAATCCCGTGTCGGGCAGGCGCGCCGGCAGCGGCGCGCCGGGTTCGCCGACCTCGTTGATCGGCACGATCGTCTGCGCGGCCGCCGCGGCCAGGCGTGCGCTGTCGGCGTAGACGCTGACGACGACGCCGCCCGTGGCGATCGCGACCGTGTGCCCGCGCTGGGCGAGCACGGCCTGGACGCCGCGCAGCACAGCGCTGGCCTGCGGGGTCGTGCCGCCGGCGACGAAGCTGTTGTCGGGTGAGGTGACGACGCTCACGGGCGTGACGCATGTGCTCTGCCCGCCGACGACGCAGTCGCCGTACTGCACGGAGAAGGCGCCGCTCGGATCGTGCGAGGCGTCGGTGATCTGCAGGCCCCGAAAGGAGCGCCCGAGCCAGTAGACGGGATAGGGCGCGACGATCAGGCTCTCCAGCGTGTTGTGCGGTATCGGCCGGTCCTGCAGCGTGTCGCCGCACGCTCCGAGCGCGAGCGCGCAGCCGGCGAGCAGAGTCGCGAGCGCGCCGAGGCCGATGCGCGACATGCGCGCGCGCGATCGTTTACGGGTGTTGCGCCAGGCGGTCATCTGCGGCTAGTCGCGGTAGCGGTTGGTGATCGGCATGCGCCGGTCGCGGCCGAAGGCCAGCGGTGTGACCTTGATCCCGGGCGGCGCCTGGCGGCGCTTGTACTCGGCGAGGTCGACGAGCCGCGAAGCGCGCTTCACGTCATCCGCCGGCAGGCCTTCGGCGACGAGCTGCTCGCGGCTGCGGTGCAGCTCGACGTAGCCGTGCAGGATGCGGTCGAGCACGTCGTAGGGGGGCAGCGAGTCCTCGTCGCGCTGCTCGGCGCGCAGCTCGGCCGACGGCGCGCGCTCGATGATCGAGTCGGGGATCGGAGATGGGACGCCGCCTGAGTCGGCGGCGTCTAGAGAATTCCGCCATGCGCAGAGGCGGTAGACGAGCGTCTTGGGTACGTCCTTGATCACGGCGAAGCCCCCGGCGAGGTCGCCGTAGAGGGTCGTGTAGCCGACCGACATCTCGGACTTGTTGCCGGTCGTCAGCACGAGCCAGCCGAACTTGTTCGACAGCGCCATCAGCAGGTTGCCGCGGATCCGTGCCTGCAGGTTCTCCTCGGTCAGATCGTGCTCATGGCCCTCGAAGGACGGTCCGAGCGTTTCGGCAAAGGTGTCGTAGACGGGCTCGATCGCGAGCTCGTGGACCTGCACGCCGAGCGCTGCCGCGAGCGCGCGCGCATCGCCCTGCGTGGCCGAGGAGGAGAACTGCGAGGGCATGATCGCCACGCTCACGCGCTCGGCGGCGAGCGCGTCGACGGCCAGGCAGGCGACGAGCGCCGAGTCGATTCCGCCCGAGAGGCCCAGCACGACGTGGCCGAAGCCGTTCTTCTCGACGTAGTCGCGCAGGCCGAGCGCGAGCCCTGCATAGATCTCGGCCTCGATCGGCTCAAGCGGCTGTGCCAGCGGTCCGCCGGCGGGACGCTCGCCGGTGCCGACCTTGGTCGTGGCGGGCAGGCCCGGCAGCACGGCCACGCGCGCGGGGCCGCCGGCGCCGATCGGCGAGCGTGTGCTTGCGCGATGGCCTGTCTCGCGCAGGCGCGCCGCGGCGGCGGCCTCGAGGTCGACGTCGCAGACCAACAGCTCCTCGCGGAACTGCGCGGCACGCGCGATCGTCGCGCCGGTGTGGTCGATCACGAAGGAGTGGCCGTCGAAGACGAGCTCGTCCTGGCCGCCGACGAGCGCGCAGAAGACCACGCAGGCGAGGTTGTCGCGTGCTCGCTGGGCGAACATCCGCTCGCGCTCGGCGCCCTTGCCGGCGTGGTAGGGCGAGGCTGAGATATTGAGGATCAGCGTCGCGCCCGCCAGCGCCTCGTCGCTCGCCGGCGGTCCCGGCTCCCAGATGTCCTCGCAGACGGTCAGCCCCAGGCGCTCCTGGCCGATGTCGATCACCGCCCCGGCCGCGCCCGCCTGGAAGTAGCGCTCCTCGTCGAACACGCCGTAGTTTGGGAGGTAGACCTTGCGGTAGATCGCGTGCACCGCCCCGTCGGCGAGCACGGCGGCCGAGTTGTAGACGTCCTCCGCGCGCTCCGGGTAGCCGACCACGACGACCAGTCCATGCGTGTCGGCCGCCAGCTCGCGCAGCGCCGCCGCCGTGTCGGCAAGGAAGTGCTCGCGCAGCAGCAGGTCCTCCGGGGGATAGCCCGTCAGCGCGAGCTCGGGAAACAGCACGATCTCAGCCCCGGCCTCAAGCGCCGCCGCGCGACCTGCGCGGATCCGCTCGGCGTTGCCGGCGATATCGCCGACCGTGGCGTTCATCTGGCAGAGGGCTAGCCGCATATCTCGACGATCATGCTTGGGGCGTCAAATGCATTCGGACGGGCGCAGGACTACTGATCGCCATTGTTTGCGCAAACGTATCGGGGTGTATTCAAACCCCGCGGTACTACTGTTGCGGTAGTCGACCGATCTAGTGTCCTGAGTCGGAAATTCGGGGAGCGTTTGCCGAGCGGATGGTCGTGTCTGACGTTCGACGGCGGCGCGGTGCGTACCGGTAGTACGTGAGCGTCGTCGGCGGGCGTCAGGCGCGGGCAGGCGCCGGGAAACGCCGTCGAATTTGTGACTCAGGACAC
>JBIOEW010000026.1:0-39233 GCA_044446425.1 Solirubrobacterales bacterium
CGGCCCGCCGCTCGAGCTCTACCCGCTCCGCCTCAGAGAGCTCGATCACATATGTGCTGACCCGGGGCACGACACATGATTCTGCGCGCCCAACGCGATCCCTTCCGGTACTCCGCAGGATTTGCGGACGGGTCCACTAGATCGAATCGATGAGCTCCAGAAACCGCGCGGGCGGGAGTATCGGGAGTTCGTCGGCCAGATCGAGCAGATGCTTGTCCCCGGACACGAGCATTGCGTCGCTGCCGGCCGCGAGCGCTACGAGGTAGTCGTCCGCGGCGTCCGCCGAGCGGACCGGCGCGGAGCCCGCGCCCTCGGCGAGAGTGGCGAAGCGAGTCAGCCAGTCGAGCAGGGCCGAGGCGTCCTGCGGATCGATCTGCTTGCGGAGCTTTGGATACGAGAAAGCTCGTCTCAGCTCGGCGAGCAGAGCCGGAGAGACGATCAGCTCAAACGCGCCCTCCCCCCAAGCCGCAAACAAGCGCGCCGGAGCGCCCTTGGGAGCGAGCACTCCCGAGACGATCACGTTCGCGTCGAGGACTGCTCGCAAGCGTCAGGGCCGGTTGCGTCTGGTCGCGTGCTGAGCCTCCACGGCGAGCGCCATCGCGTCCTCTTCGGACATCTGGTTACGAGTCCACAGCCGGTTCAGCAGGTCGAGCCCGAGATCGCGACGCAAGGCCTCCTCGATCACCTGACTGTCGCCCTTGCCCGTGCGAGCAGCGGCAATCTTGACCGCCCGCATCACCTCCTCGTCCACTGTGAGCGTCGTACGTATCTTTGACACATTTGCATCATAGCATCATGATGCTGCGCTCCATCCAAGGGTTGTGGGCTCAGGCAGCCCATGATTTGGGCGCGCTTCTCGGTGCTCAAGCGATTCATACAGACCATTATGCTTGAGGGCTGGGGAATGATAGATATATTCTGCCATCGCTCATGATGGAATGATAGAATGCTTTTATCATGATGCCCGTGTACCAGACCCCAGACTTGCGGCCAATCGAGATCGAGGTGCTGGGGATGATCGATGAGCTCCGCGACCAGCTGCGGAACTACGTCAATCCCGAGCCACGTCGTTGGTACGGAACGCTGCGCCGTATGTCTTTTGCGCGAGCCGTGCAAGGCTCCAACAGCATTGAGGGCTACGACGCCAGCCTGGACGATGTGATCGCCGCGGTCGATGACGAGCCCACACTAACTGCCGACGACGAAACACGCTTGGCGCTCTCCGGCTATCGGGATGCCATGACTTATGTGCTTCAGATTGCTCAGGACCCGGCCGCCACGGTAGACGCCGGCCTGCTCAAGTCCCTGCACTTCATGATGCTGAAGCACCGGATAGACAAGGACCCCGGACGCTGGCGCCCTGGGGAGATCTATGTGGTCCGGGAGTCCACGGGCGAGCAGACATACGGAGGACCACCGTTCGACTTGGTGCCTGAACTTATCGCCGCCATGATCGCCGAGTTGGAAGACAGCGATGCGCACGTCCTCGCCCGCGCAGCAATGGCGCACCTCAACCTCGCCATGGTGCATCCGTTTAGGGATGGCAATGGCCGCATGGCGCGTGCCCTCCAGACGCTGGTCCTCGCTCGCGAGGAGATCAGGGCTCCCGTCTTTTCGAGCATTGAGGAGTACCTAGGCCGCAACACCCAGAGCTATTACGAGGTGCTAGGTGAGGTTGGTCAGGGGCACTGGCACCCGGAGAACGACGCGCGTCCGTGGCTCAAGTATTGCCTTGGCGCGCACTACTACCAGGCGAGAACCCAGCTTCGACGCGTCCAAGAGACAGAGCGCCTATATGAGGCCTGCGCAGAGATCGCCCGGCAACACAGTCTTCCAGAGCGCACCACCGGCGCGCTAGCCGAGGTTGCGTATGGCTTGCGCCTGACCCACGGCACTTACAAGATGATCATGGAGATAACTGCAGGTGAAACGATTTCCGGCCAGACCGCGAGTCGCGATCTTCGAGCACTAGTAGACGCTAAGTTGCTTAGGCCGGTCGGCCAGACACGCGGCCGCCACTACATTGCGGAACCGGTTCTGCTTGCAGAGCGCAAGCGCATCCAGTCCACCCGAGCACCTAAGGAGACCAGCGACCCGTTCGCGCTGGCGACGGGTCAGCTCAGCCTTGCGCTGGACTGATCCTCAGCCCAGCGCGCTGCGGACTGCCTTCCGGGCAATCGCGGAGCGCTCAGAAGGTGTGAGCTCCACTACCCAACCAGTCACACCTCATCGCTCGTGCACACCGACCACGTTCGACGAGCCCGCCGCGAACGGGTAATCCGACTCCGCTTCGGAGCGCACGCGGAAGCGGTAGTCGGCCGGCCCGGCGAACTTGAAGCGGTAGGCCGCGCGGTAGCGCCCGCGCGCATCCGTGCGGATCACCTTGAACTCGATCCAGCCGCTTCCGGGCGAGCGCGCCTCGAGCACGAGCTGCTTGCCGCCGCTTGGGATCGGGCCGCCGCGCAGCCGGCCACGGAAGAAGATGCTGCTCCCCGCGCTCGCCGTGTGCGGCGAGACGCGCAGCGCGATGCCGGCGCGCGTCACGAGCCGCAGCGAGCCCGTCGCCACCGGCTGCGTGTCGTCCAGGTGAGCGCGGTAGGCGAAGCGCAGCGTGCGCGACGACGTTCCCGCAGGCACGTTCACGCCGAAGTCCCCGTGCCCGTCAGTGCGCGGGCTCGCCATCGTCACCGGCCTCGCCCCCGCGTACGACGGGGTCGCGCGCACGTCGATCGTGGCGCCCGAGATCGGCTCGCCGCCGACCGTCGTAAGGCGACCGGACAGCCTGCGGGCACGATCGAAGCCGCCGCGCACGCTCGCCTTCGCCGTCGCCGTCCAGCGCACCGAGAGCTTCGCCTGCGCCGAGGCATTCGTGCCGTTCGGCGCGCCCGGTGGCGGCGGGTTGTCGATCGTCACCGTCCTGTCCAGCACCGGCGCCGCGTTGCCCGCCGCGTCGATCGCGCTCACCGTCAGGCGGTGCGCGCCGTTGCTCGCCTCCGTCGAGTCGAACGGCACGTCCACGCTGACCGACTGCGCGCACGGCTGCACGTACAGGAACGCCGGCAGGCCGTCCGTCGTCTGGCCCACGTCGCGACAGTGTCCTCCGTTGTCGTTCACCACCGTGCGCTGCACCGCCCGGCCATCCACGCTGAAGACCGCCTGCCACACCCCCGCGCCCGGGTCCGTCGCGTCGAACGACACGTCGCTCGCGCCGCGCACCGTCGGCGCGCTCGTCAGTTCGCCGCCCACGCCGCTCGCGTGCGGGCCTTCCGTTTGTTCGAGCGTGATGTCGGCCGCGTAGACGTAGAGGGCTGCTGCGTAGCCGTTGGCGTCGCCGGTGTTGGCCTGACAGTTGTGTCCCAAGACGACCCCACAATTCGCGTTGACGGAGAGACTGGGTCCCAGAAGATTCGCTGGTACTACGACGCGGTTTGCCGAAGCAAGCGGCTGGTCCAACTGGCCCTCCCCGCGACAGCCCAGCGAGTAGATGCATTCATCGAAGGGCATCGTCTGGTCCGCCCCGGTCAACCAGAGTTGATACGTCGCGTTTTCACCGGCCTGCCCACGGAGGTATCCGGCACGCCAGACCGTCGCCCCTCTGATCGTCGTGGCCTGAGGCGATGTGAAACCCCATGTTGCCCGATCGATCTCAGCGGCGTGAATCGTCTGATCCCCCAGCGCCGCCACCAACGCCCCGCCTTCAGCGCACGTATTCAGCGCGTAGTCATCCCAAGCCCCACCGGCCCCAACTGACCCGCTCCACCCATCCACCGGCGCCGCCTCGCCATCGGGCATCCGGCACGAGTACACGTGGTACTCCCCCGCGCGAGCGGTGGCGGCGGGCAACGCAACGGCGAAGCTCACCGCCACCACCCCCATGAATGTCCGTATTCGCATGTCACCCGTATGTCGGTGCCGAAGCCGTCGTGACCCCCTCCCCAATCTCTCACCGCGCCGGCGACGCGCGCAGCTCTCGCGACCGACGCCCACCACTTCGGGGGCCGACCGCACGGACGTGTCTCCAATATTAATTAAATAAATAGAGACGATCGACGGGAAGCGCCGACTCCGGGCCCCGTGCACAGCCGGTGCCTCGCGCTCAGGCCGTAAATGCGATCGGCAGCTCAGCCAGGCCGTAGATGCCCGACACGCCCTCGAACACCGGCTCGCCGTCCAGCCGTAGGCCCTGCAGGCGCTGCGAGAGGAACGCCAGCCCCTCCTGCAGCTCCACGCGCGCCAGGTTCGCGCCCAGGCAGTAGTGCACGCCGGCGCCGAACGTCAGTGGCCGCGCCCGACCGCGCTGCGCCGTGATGTCGAACGCCTCCGCTCCGCGCTCGCCCGCCGCTTGCGGCTCGAGGTCGCGATTGCCCGTGAACGCGCACACCATCACGACCGTGCCCTGCGGGAACTCCACGCCGCGGTGCTCCACGTCCTCGACCAGGATGCGCGCCGTGAACGGCGTGATCGGCTCATAGCGCAGCGCCTCCTCCACCGCAGCATCCGCCAGCTCCGGGCTACGGGCCAGCAGCGCCAGCTGCTCCGGGTGCTCTGCCAGCAGGCGGATCGCGTGCGCAAGCTGGCTCTGGCTCGTGTCCACCCCGCCCACCAGCACGTTGAACACCAGGTTGATGCACTCCACATCCGACAGCCGCTCGAGCTGCTCGCCGTCCTCGCTCGCCGCCGTCGCCGCGATCAGCTTCGAGATGAGATCGTCGCTCGGGTCCTCTCGGCGTGCCTTCACCAGCGCCTGCGCGTACTCGTAGAACTCGCCCACCGCCTCGTCGATCACCTCGATTTCGCTCGCCATGCTGACCGCGTCGAACTGGCGCTGGATCACGTTCGACCAGTGGTGCAGGCGCGGCGCGTCCTGGAGCGGCGCCCCCATCACCGTCGCGATCGCCAGCGACGGGTACGGCTTCGCGAACGCCTCCACGAAGTCGCAGCGCACCTGCTCGCCCTCGCTCGCGCCCGCCGTCGCCTGCGCCAGCAGCTCGTCCAGGAACTCGCGCATCGCCGGCCTGTAGCGCTCCACCGCCCGCGGCGACAGCGCCGGGTTGACCAGGCTGCGCAGGCGCGTGTGGTCCGCCCCGTTGACGTGCAGGATGTTGCGCCGCATCTGCTCATACAGCGGCCCCTCGCTCACGCCGAAGATCTCCGCGATCTTCATCCCCGGGAAGATCGCCTTGCGCGTGCGCAGGAAGAACTCGCCCGACTCCCTGTCCAGCGTCATGTAGCCGAACGGCGCCTGCGCCAGCCACACGCCCCCCTCCGCCACCGCCCGCTCGTCCGCCCCCGCCGGGTCGCGCGCCGCCGCCATCGCCTCGTGGAAGCGCTCCCCGCGCAGCTCCGGATCCGTGTGGTCGAAGCTCCGCAGCTCCAGCTCGCTCACCAGCGTCATCGCCCGGCCATCCTCTCAGTTGGGCGCAGACCAGTGGGCCTGCGCGTCGCGCCCCAGCTTCTTGCCCGGGTTGAAGAGGCCCTTCGGGTCGAAGGCGCGCTTCACCGCGTCGTGCAGCTCGACCGCCCGCGCGTCCCACTGCCCCGCGAGCAGGCCCGACTTCAACAGCCCCGCGCCGTGCTCCGCCGCGATCGAGCCGCCCAGCTCTCCCACGAGCGCGAACAGCTCCCCCTCCACGCGCTCCGCCGCATCGAGCTCGGCGTCGTTTGTCGGGTCCACGAGCACCGTCGCGTGCACGTTCCCGTCGCCGCCGTGACCCCAAGCGCACGAACGCAGACCATGCGCCGCCGCGATCTCCTCGAAGCGCTCCAGGCCCTCCTGCAACCGCTCCAGCGGGAACGACACGTCCTCGCTGACCTTCGCCCCCCGCGCCGCCGTCACCACCCCGTTGAAGCCGTCGCGCCAGCGCCACAGCGCCGCCTCGTCATCTGCCCGCCGCACCTCCAGCGCGCGCTCGCCCACCGCCTCTACCGTCGCCGCCCGCGCACGCTCCGCCTGATCCGTGCTGCCGTCCAGCTCGACCAGCAGCGCGAAGCCCGCGCCGTGGGGCAGCTCGCCCGGATAGCCGGCCCCGACGAGCGCCAGCGTCTCCCTGTCCGCGAAGTCCAGCGCCGCCGGCTCCACGCCCGCCGCCAAGACATCCAGCATCGCCGCGCAGCCTGACGCGCGATCGCGCGTGAAGATCACGAGCGCGATCCTCGCCTCCCGTGCCGGCAGCAGCCGCAGGCTCACCGCCGTGATCACCCCCAGCGTCCCCTCCGAGCCGATCAAGACGCTCTTCAGGTCATAGCCCGCCACGTCCTTGCGCGCCCAGCCGCCCAGCGTCACCAGCTCGCCCGGCGCCAGCACCGCCTCCACGCCCGCCACCCACGAGCCCGTCACGCCGTACTTCAGCGCGTGCGGGCCGCCCGCGTTCGTCGCCACGTTGCCGCCGATCTGCGACTGCTCCGCCGCGCCCGGGTCCGGCGCGAAGAACAGACCGTTCTCGCGCGCCAGGCGCTGCACCTCGCGCGTGCGCACGCCCGCCTCCGGCAGCATCCGCCACAGCGCCGGCTCCAGCTCGCGCACCGCCCGCAGGCGCTCCAGCGAGAGCACCACGCCGCCCGCGCTCGGCACCGCCCCGCCCAGCAGCCCCGTGCCGCCGCCGCGCGCCACGATCGGCACGTCGTGTGCGTAGCACCACGCCACCACCGCAGCCGCCTCTTGGGCAGTGCCCGGCAGCGCCACCGCATCGGCACGCCCGTGCAGGCCGCGCCTGCGCGCCATGTCCTGGTTGTACGGCGAGTCCGGCCGCGGCGCGTCCAGCAGGTGCTCGGCGCCGATCAGGCGGCGCAGCTCTGAGTGGAGCGCTTCGGATGGCATCGCCGGCCCATTCTGGCCGAAGCTCCGCTGCCAGTCGCAGTCTGGCGCGCCAGCCGAGCTGAGCCGAGCTCCAGATAGCATTGCGAGCAACCCGCTCGTCCGCTCGGCATCGAGCGGGCAGGTTGTGTTGCGAATCGCCGGGAGCGATAGCAATGGTATGTACGCCGTGTATATGCCATCGCTATCAATGAGCGAAAAGTGACTACCCACGTGGACGCCATCCAAGCAGCACCGAACGCCGGGACCGACGCGCCGCCCGCCGGGGCCGACGCGCCGCCCGCCGAGCCCGAGCCCTTCAAGACGCTCTCCGGCGAGCCCGTGCGCGAGCTCTATACGCACGAGGACCTGCCGCCGGGGATCGGCTCCGAGCAGGACCCGCTCGGGCGCCCCGGCGCCTACCCCTTCACGCGCGGGATCTATCAGTCGATGTACCGCGGGCGGCTGTGGACGATGCGCCAGTTCGCCGGCTTCGGCACGAGCGAGGAGACCAACGAGCGCTTCCTCTACCTGCTCGGACACGGCCAGACGGGGCTCTCGACGGCCTTCGACATGCCCTCGCTGATGGGCCACGACTCCGACCATGAGCGCTCGCTCGGCGAGGTCGGCCGCGAGGGCGTCGCCGTCGACACGCTCGACGACATGCAGACGCTGTTCGGCGGCATCGACCTCGGCGAGGTGTCCGTGTCGATGACGATCAACGCCCCCGCAGCGATCATGCTCGCCTTCTACGTGGCCGCCGCCGAGGCCGGCACGAGCGCCGCCGGCCCCGTCTCCCCGGAGCACCTGTCGGGCACGATCCAGGCCGACATCCTCAAGGAGTACATCGCGCAGAAGGAGTGGTGCTTCCCGATCGATCCCGCCATGCGCCTGTGCGGCGACATGATCGAGTGGTGCACGCGCCGGATGCCGCGCTGGCACCCGATCTCGATCTCCGGCTACCACATCCGCGAGGCCGGAGCGACCGCCCAGCAGGAGCTCGCCTTCACGCTGAAGGACGGCCTGACCTACGTCGAGCAGGCCGTGCAACGGGGCCTCGACGTCGACGAGTTCGCACCGCGCCTGTCGTTCTTCTTCAACGCGCAGATCGACTTCTTCGAGGAGATCGCCAAGTACCGCGCCGCGCGGCGCATCTGGGCGCGCGAGCTGAAAGAGACCTTCGGCGCGAAGAACCCCAAGTCGTGGCAGATGCGCTTCCACACGCAGACCGCCGGCGTCTCGCTGACGGCGCAGCAGCCGCTCAACAACATCGTGCGAACCACGATCGAGGCGCTCGCCGGCGTGCTCGGCGGCACGCAGTCGCTGCACACCAACTCCTATGACGAGGCGCTCGCGCTGCCGACCGAGGAGGCCGTCACGATCGCGCTGCGCACGCAGCAGGTGATCGCGCACGAGACCGGCGTCGCCAACACGGCCGACCCGCTCGGCGGCTCCTACTTCGTCGAGGCCCTTACCGACGAGATGGAGCAGCGCTGCTACGACTACTTCGCCAAGATCGACGAACTCGGTGGCATGGTCGAGTCGGTCAAGCGCAACTACCCACAGCGCGAGATCGCCGACGCCTCGTTCACGCTCCAGCTCCAGATCGACGCCGGCGAGCGCGTCGTCGTCGGCGTCAACCGCTTCTTGGCCGAGGACGAACAGCCGATCCCCACGCTGCGGATCGACCCGGCGCTCGAGCGCAAGCAGCTCGACCGCCTGCGGGCATCGCGCGCCGGACGCGACGGCGCCGCCGTCGAGGCGACACTCGCGGCGCTGCGCGAGGACGCGGCGCGCGCCGAGCGCAACCTGATGGAGCCGCTGCTCGCCTGCGCCCGTGCACACGCCTCCGAGGGTGAGATCATCGAGTCCTTGCAGCAGGTGTTCGGCGACTACACCGAGACGCCGGTGTTCTGAGCGTGTTCGTAGCTTCGTGAGCCACAGCAGGCTGCGCAGGGGACTCGTGATCGGCGGGCTCGTCGTCGCGCTCGGCTGCGCGGCGACGATCGCGCTGGCCGCGCACCGGATCAAAGCCGAGGAGGCCGCCTTCCAGGCGCCGGCCGCGGCGCGCTGTCAGCCGGTCACGTTCAACGCCTCGGCGACGTTGCCCGGCACGAGCCTCAGCGTGGCGCCGCTGCCGGACTCCTTCGACGCCAACGCGCGCACGCAGATCAGCCTCGCCGGAGTGCCCGCCGCGGCGCTCTCGAGCATCAGCGTGAGGGGCTCGCACAGCGGCAGGCACGACGGGCGCCTGCGCCCCTACTCCCAAGGCGACGGCGCCAGCTTCGTGCTCAGCGATCCGTTGACGCAGGGCGAGATGGTGACGGTGCGCGGGAAGCTGCGAAGCGGCGCACACACGCAAGCCTTCTCCTTCCACTTCACGGTCGCCACGCAGGACGTGCTGCCCTACGCCAAGCCGACGCCGCCGTCGGGCAAGGACTACAACGAGAAGCAGCACTTCCACTCAGAGCCGGCGCTCGAAGCGCCGGGCGTGGTCGTGACGGCGCGCTCGCCGCAAAGCGAGCCCGGCGAGATCTTCGCGGCGCCCTACTCCGGCCCGGGCCCAGCGGGGACGATGATCTTCGACGAAGCCGGCAACCTCGTGTGGTTCCATGCGCTGCCGAAGAACGCCTCGGCGGCGACCAACCTGCAGGTGCAAGAGCTCGGCGGCCAGCCCGTGCTGACGTGGTGGCAGGGCTACATCCCGCCGCAGGGCTTCGGCCAGGGCGAAGAGGTGATCGCCAACTCCGCCTACCAGGAGATCGGGCACGTGCACGCCGGCAACGGCTACTCGGCCGACCTGCACGACTTCAAGGTCACGCCCCAGGGAACTGCGCTGCTGACGGTGTTCAACCCGATCCGCTGCAACCTGTCGGTCGTCGGCGGCCCGAGCGGCGGCGCCGTCACCGACAGCGTGTTCCAGGAAATCGACCTGCGCACGGGCCTCGTGCGGCGCGAGTGGCACAGCCTCGACCACGTGCCGATGAGCGACTCCTACAGCCTCGCCACGCACGCCAGCGCGACGTGGCCCTACGACTACTTCCACATCAACTCGATCGACCAGCGCGCGGACGGCACGACGCTGATCTCGGCGCGCAACACGTGGGCGATGTACGAGCTGAGCACGACCAGCGGTCGCGTGGCGAGCACGATCGGCGGCCACCATTCGGGCGTCAAGCTCGGCTCGGGCACGCGCACCGCCTACCAGCACGACGCCGACACGCTGCCCAACGGCACGATCAGCGTGTTCGACAACGGCTCGGTGCCGAAGGTCCATCCGCAGTCGCGCGGACTCGTGCTCTCACTCGACGCGCAGAGCAACTCCGCGAGCGTGGTGGCGCAATACGAGCACAGCCCGGCGCTGACGTCCGACAGCCAGGGCAACATCCAGCAGCTGGCCAACCAGGACATGTTCGTGGGATGGGGGTCGGAGCCATATTTCTCGGAGTACAGCGCGAACGGCCAGCTCCTGTTCGACGCGCACATGCACGGCTCCTACGAGTCCTACCGCGGCTACCGCTTCGCCTGGACCGGCGCGCCGGCGGGGGCACCGGCCGTCGCGGCGAGCGCCTCCGGTGGGCGCGTGAAGATCTGGGCGAGCTGGAACGGCGACACGCGCACGGTCACCTGGCGCGTGCTGGCCGGCAGCTCGGCGAGCACGCTGGCGCCCGTGGCGAGCGCGCCGCGCAGCGGCTTCGAGACGCAGATGCTCACGCCGCGCACGGCGCCATACATCGCCGTGCAGGCGCTCGACGCCTCCGGCGCGGTGCTCGGCACCTCGCGCGCGATTCGCGACTGAGCCGACCGGGCAGCGACCTCGAGGACGCTCCCGAGTGAGCTTGGTAGGCTTGGCTCGTTTGGCGTCAATGAGGGGTTTTCAACCGGCGGGGATGCGGAGATGACGGCGCGCAAGGCCAACACCACACCCCGTGGCGCAAAATCGGGCAAGTCGACCGATTCATCTGACGCCGAAGACGGGGCACGAGCCAAGACGACGCCGGCAGGCGCGGCGCGCTACCGGCGCCTGCCGACGGGCGCTCACGGGCTGACGCGCGAGGAGGTCGAGCGCGACCAGCGCGAGCGGCTGCGCTCGGCGATGATCGAGCTGATCGCCCAGCGCGGCTACCCGGCGGTGCGGATCCTCGATCTGACGCAACTTGCACACGTCTCGCGCCCGACCTTCTACAGCCTCTACGCCGACAAGGAAGAGCTGCTGCTGAGCGCCTACGAGGACATCGCCGGGCGCACGACGACGCGCGTCGGCGAGGCCCACGCCGAAGGCGACACGCCGGAGCAGAGCCTGCGGCTGGCGCTGCGTGCGTTCGCCGAAATGGCGGCGGTCGAGCCGGAGGCGATGACGCTCGCGCTGCTCGGCACCTTCGGCGCCGGACCGCGCGCGCTGGAGCGGCGCAACCGCACGACGACGGCGCTCGAGCGGATGGTCAGCGCCGGGCGCGAGCATGCATGGAGCGAGCAGCCGCGCGACCTCACGGCGAAGTTCCTGATCGGCGGCATCCGCGAGGTATCAGCCACGCGCCTGCGTCAGGGGCGCGCGCAGGAGCTGCCGGAGCTGGCCGACGAGCTCGGCGCGTGGGCGCTCGGCTACCCGCAGGCGCTGCCGCTCGGGCTCGACGGCCCGCGGCGCGTGCGCAGGCGCGCGGTCGACGAGCCGATGCCCTCGCGGATGCGCGGCGAGCGCTCATCCGCGGAGCGCCGCCTGCCCAGCGGCCGCCACGACCTGGCGCGCGAGGAGGTCGTCAAGAGCCAGCGCGAACGGATCGTCGACGCGACCGCCGAGATCGTCGCCGAGAAGGGCTTCGCGGGCCTCACGATCCCCGAGATCGCCTCGCGCGCGAACGTCTCTCACGAGACGTTCTACGAGATGTACCCGACCAAGCACGACGCTTTCCTCGGCGCGCAGAAGGTCGGCCTGCACCAGGCGTTGCGCACGACCGTCGAGGCCTACGACGCGCGCGGCTCGGCCTGGCCCGAAGGCGTCGCCGCGGGGCTCAACGCGCTGATGGACTTCGTCTGCTCAGAGCCGTCGCACGCACACCTGACGCTGGTCGACACGTTCGGCGCGAGCCCGCAGGCAATCGAGATCCGCCAGAGCGCGCTCGAGTCGTTCACGGCCTACCTGAGCCCCGGCCTCGAGCACGCGCCGAGCGGCCGCGAGGTGCCCGGGATCGCCGCCGAGGCCGTCGCCGGCGGCATCTGGCAGGTGCTGCACCACTACATCGAGCACAAGCGCCTGCACGAACTGTGCGACGCCTCGCCGCAGCTCGTCTACCTCACGCTCAACCCGTTCGTCGGGCCCGAGCTGGCGGCCGAGACGGCGCGCCGACCGGCGGCGGCTACCCCCTGAACGTCCAGCGCGTGCCGCACGGATGGGGGGTTGCCGATTCTACGTTGCGATAGCAATGGCATATACGCAGCGTGTATGCCATTGCGCTCAGAAGTCGCGGCTCAGCTCACTCGTCGCCGAGCGCGGCCGCGCTGAGCGCCACAGCCGATAGGGCGGTGCCGCTGACGAGCACGCTCGTCGGCTTCGGCAGGTATCCACGACGTCCACCGGCGATCCCCGCCAGCACGTCGGCCACATCACACGCGAGCCCGGCCATCAGCCACTGCTTGCGTGCCTCGCCTTCGGCGCCGAGGGCACCCCAGGCGAGCGCGACGTCGCGCACGCCGAACAGACGGGCCAGGTACGGCGACTGCGGATTGGCCTGCGCGTCGAGCCCGAACAGCCGGCCGGCGAATCGCGGGGTGGTCCAGGAGGCGACCCCGACGATCAGTCTCAGGCCGGCCAGCAGGCCGACGGCGTTGCCCTTCTTCATCTTGCCGACACTACCGCATTGGCTGCGCCTGCGGTGCGGCGTCCTGCGCGGGCGCAAGCGCGGGGCCGAAGCTCACCTCCAGGCGCGCGCCCCCGTCGGGCGCGTTGGCGGCCAGCGCGTAACCCTGGTGAGCATCGGCCGCCTGGCGCACGATCGCCAGGCCGAGCCCCGAGCCGGGCAGCTTGCGCGCGCCCTGCGAGCGGTAGAAGCGCTCGAACACATGCTCGAGGTCGGCCTGCGAGAAGCCCGGCCCGTGGTCGCGCACGCTGAGCACGCCGTCGCGCAACGAGACCTCGACGACGCCGTCGGGCGGGCTCCACTTGCGGGCGTTGTCGAGCAGGTTGGACACGGCGCGGTTGATGCGGTCGGCTTCGCCGCGCACGACGGTCGGCGCCAGCTCGAGCTCGAAGCGCAACTCGCCGCGGCGGCGCGTGCGCTCGACGGCCTGGGAGACGAGCTCGTCGAGCCGCACGTCCTCGCGCTCGGACGGCGCGCGCGAGCCGCGCGCGAGCTCGACCACGTCGCCGACGAGCGTCGTCAGCTCGTCGAGCTCCTCGACGATGTCCGCGCGCAGCCGCTGCTGCTCCGCCGGGGGCAGGCGATGGGCCTGATCGAGCGTCTGGATGTTGGCGCGCAGCGAGGCGATCGGCGTGCGCAGCTCGTGGCTCGCGTCGGCGATCAACCGGCGCTGGGCTGCCAGCGAGCGCTCGAGCGCGTCGAGCGTCGTGTTGAAGCTGCTCGCCAGCCGCTCGAGCTCCTCGCCGCCGCTCACCTGCAGGCGCTCGGACAGGTTGAGCTTGCCCGCGAGCGACTCCGTGCGGCGCGTGAAGCGCGCGATCGGCGCGAGCGCCGTGCGCGCGACGAGCGCGCCGAGCACGGCCGCGATCGCGATCCCGGCGATGCCGACGATCAGCAGGATCAGCATGATCCGATGCAGCTCGTGATCGACCTCAGACAGCGGCCGGGCGATCATCACCGCGCCGGCGACCGTGCCCGCCGCCGGGCCGCCCGCGCCGCCGCCTACGCCGCCCGGCGCTCCGGGCGTGCCGAGCGTCAGCACGCGCAGGTGCGTGCCCTTGACCGTGCGATCGCTGAGCACGCTGCCGTGCCCGGAGGCCGCGATCCGCTGGTCGCGCGCATCGGGCGGTATCTCGGGCGTCGTGCCCTGCCCGCCGGGCACGTCGACGGCGCCCTTGGCGGTGACGAACTGCACGTAGCCCGTCGCGCCGCCGAAGCGCCCAGGCTGCACGAACGAAGGCAGCGGCCCGCGTCCCGGGCGCGCGCGGGCGTCGGGCGGAGCGCCGGTGGCGCCCCGGCCAGTGCCGGCGCCTTGGCCGCGGTTGGGCGCTTTCGAGGCGGCGGCGCCGTTTGCGCCGGGGCTCGCGGTGGCGCCCGGGGGGCCGTCGCCGGAGAGCCCGTGGTCGCGCAGCAGCGGCAAGCTGACGAGCTCCTGCGCCCGCTGGGTCAGCGACTGGTCGATCTGGCTGCGCAGGTCCGAGCGCACGGCGAGGTAGATGGCGACGGCGGCCACGAGCACGGCGAGCGCGACGGCGACGCCGCCGACGGCGGCGATGCGCAGGCGCAGGCTCACGGCTCGCGCATCACGTAGCCGACGCCGCGCACGGTGTGGATCAGCTCGCGCGCGCCGATCTCGTGCAGCTTGCGCCGCAGGTAGCCGACGTACACGCGCAGCGCGTTGGAGGCGGCGCCGAAGTCATAGCCCCACACGCGGTCGTAGATCACGCCGTGCGGCAGCACCTGGCGCGGGTTGCGCAAGAACAGCTCGAGCAGCTGGTACTCGGTGCGCGTGAGCTCGGCGAGCCGGCCGTCGACGGCAGCGCCGTGGCGGGAGCGATCGAGCTTGACCTCGGCGAATGAGAGCTCATCCGGATCGCCGTCGGGGCCGCTGCGGCGCAGCAGCGCGCGCAGGCGCGCCCTCAGCTCGTCGTTGTCGAACGGCTTGAGGAGATAGTCGTCGGCGCCGGCGTCGAGCCCGGCCACGCGATCGGACACCTCGACGCGCGCCGTCAGCATCAGGATCGGCACGCGGTTGCCGAGCCGGCGCAGCCGCTCGCAGACTTCGAGACCGTCGATGCCGGGCATGCCGACGTCGAGCACGACTGCGTCGGGTACCGACTCAACGACCGACTCGAGCGCCTCGGCGCCACCCTCGGCGACCTGCACGTCGTAGCCGGCGAGCGTGAGCACGCGCCTCAGCGCGTCGCGTACGGCGCGATCGTCGTCGACGACGAGAACCTTCATCGCTCGATTGTTGCGCACCGTCCGCACGCGACGGGCGCGCAGAGCCGGCTCCTACGTTGCTCTTATGGCCGCCCGAACGCCGCCCGCGCCGTCTCCTGCTTGACTGCGGGCGATGGACGAGCTCCCGCTCAGAGAGGAGGTGCGCTGGCGGCCGGTGCGGATGCCCGAGCGCTGCTCGCTGCGCGGCGCGCGCGTGCTCGTGCGTCCGGTCGACCCGGAGGCCGAAGCCCGTAGCGCTACGAGGCCTCGCGCACGTCGAGCACGATCTTGCCCGTGGCGCGACGCTCGTCGATCGCGTGCAGCGCCTCGGCGGCGCGCTCGAGTCCGAAGCGCGCGCCGACGATCGGGCGCACGAAGCCATCGTCGATCATCTTGCCGATCGCGGCGCCGATCTCGCGGTTGATCTCGGGCTTGCCCATCACATAGGCGCCCCAGCCGGCGCCGATCACCTCGGTGTTGTTGAGCAGCAGCCGGTTGACTTTGACCTCGGGGATCGAGCCGCCGGTGAAGCCGACGACGACCAGTCGCCCGGTCTCGCGCAGCGAGCGCAGGCTGTCGGTGAAGCGGTCGCCGCCGACCGGGTCGAGCACCATGTCGACGCCGCCGCCGGAGAGCTCCTTGACCTCGTCCTTCCAGCCGTCGTGGAGCATCACGACCTGATCGGCGCCGGCGTCCTTGGCGACTTCGGCCTTCTCGTCGGTCGAGACGAGCGCGATCGTGCTCGCGCCGAGCGCCTTGGCAACCTGCAGCACGGCGGTCCCCACGCCGCCGGCGGCGCCGTGCACGAGCACGCTCTCGCCCGCCTTCAGCCGGCCACGCGTGAGCAGGCAGAAGTAGGCGGTGTGGTAGTTGAGGATCAGGCCGGCGCCTTGGGCGAAGTCGAGCGCGTCGGGCAGCGGGAAGGCGAAGTACTCGGGCGCGACGGCCGTCTCGGCGAAGCCGCCGAGCGCGCAGAAGGCGGCGACGCGATCGCCGGGCTTGACCTGAGCGCCGTCGGGGGCGCTGCGCACGATGCCGGCGACCTCGCTGCCCGGCACGAACGGCAGCGGCGGCTTGACCTGATAGGACCCGCGCGTCTGTAGCAGCTCGGGGAAGGACACGCCGGCGGCGTGCACCTCGACGAGCACGCCCGCGCCGGGAGTGAGCATGTGCGAGGGCTCGGGCTCGTCCAACTCGACCAGGCGCAGTGCCGTGTCCGGTCCCGTTTCCTCGACGATCTGGATCGCGCGCATGGTGCGATTATGTCCAAACGCGGAGATCCCGACATAGCGAGCGAGAGAAGGCATCAGATGGCGAAGGTTCTGTGTGTGCTTTATGACGACCCGGTCGACGGATATCCGCCGCCGTACGGGCGAGCTGACGTCCCGAAGATCGAGCGCTATTTCGACGGCCAGACGACGCCGAGCCCGCAGGCGATCGACTTCACGCCGGGCGAGCTGCTCGGCAGCGTCTCGGGCGAGCTTGGGCTGCGCGCGTTCCTGGAGGAGCGCGGGCACACGCTCCTCGTGACCTCCGACAAGGACGGACCCGATTCGACTTTCGAGCGCGAGCTTGCCGGCGCGGAGGTGGTGATCTCCCAACCCTTCTGGCCGGCCTACCTGACGGCCGAGCGGATCGCCAAGGCGCCGGCGTTGAAGCTCGCGCTGACGGCCGGGATCGGCTCAGACCACGTCGACCTGCAGGCGGCGATCGACCGCGGCCTGACGGTCGCCGAGGTGACGTACTCCAACAGCATCAGCGTCGCCGAGCACGTCGTGATGATGATCCTCGGGCTCGTGCGCAACTACATCCCCTCCTACCAGGTGGTGGTGGACGGTGGCTGGAACATCGCCGACTGCGCGGCGCGCTCGTATGACCTGGAGGGCATGCAGGTCGGCACAGTCGCCGCCGGGCGGATCGGCTCGGCCGTGCTGCGTCGCCTGAAGCCGTTCGAGGTCGGACTGCACTACACCGACCGCCACCGTCTCCCGGCAGAGGTCGAGCAGGAGCTCGGGCTGACCTTCCACGAGAGCGTCGAGTCGCTGGTGGAGGTCTGCGACGTGGTCACGATCAACGCGCCGCTGCACCCCGAGACGGAGCACATGTTCGACGAGCGACTGCTCGGCAAGATGAAGCGCGGGGCGTATCTGATCAACACGGCGCGCGGCAAGATCTGCGACCGCGAGGCGGTTGCGCGCGCCTGCGAGAGCGGACAGCTCGCCGGCTACGCCGGCGACGTCTGGTTCCCCCAGCCAGCGCCTGAGGACCACCCGTGGCGCTCGATGCCCCATCACGGGATGACGCCCCACATATCGGGCACAAGTCTCTCCGCGCAAGCCCGCTACGCGGCCGGAGCGCGCGAGATCCTCGAGTGCTACTTCGACGGGCGCCCGATCCGTGAGGAGTACCTGATCGTCGACGGCGGCTCGCTCGCCGGCGCCGGTGCGCACGCCTACAGCGAGGGGGACGCGACCGGCGGCTCGGATGAGGCGGCGCGATTCCGCACCGGCTGAGCGGAGCTGCGGGCAAAGGCCGAGAGCCGGCCGCCCGGAGCGCTCGGCACGAGGCGAGGAGCGAGCGAGGCGGTGCTGTTCACGCGCGCAGCGTAGCGCCGCTCAGCGGTCGTTCTCGAGGCGATGCAGCGCCGCCTGGTCGATGCTCGCGTCATGATCCGGAGCGGCTACGGCGCCGGGCAGCTCGACGTGCAGCGCCGTCGCGCCGTCGAGCCAGGCTGTCGCCTGCAGCAGCGTGTAGCTGAGCACGTGCCCGCCGCGCTCGCGCGCGTCGTCGATGAAGTGCAGGTGGGCGCCGACCATCTCGATGCCGTCGAGCGCGTCGGGGAAGCAGAAGCCAATCATCGTGCCCGATGCCTCTCCGAGCACGCTGACCTGCTGCTGCTCGATCGCCTCGGCCAGCGGGCGGTAGGGCGGGCGCTGGCGCGGGACCGAGCGCACGTGCAGCTCGGCGAAGAGCCCGTCGATGCGGATCGCCGTCGGCCGTGCAGCGGCGGTCACGCGCTCGCCGACGCGCGCTTCGAGCTCTGACTCGCCGAACGGCCCGCGCAGCGCGACGGGCTCTCCGGGGGTGAACTGCACGACGACGGCATACGGCGACTTCGTCGACAGCGGCGGGCGCTCGAGCGTGCAGTCGACCCGCGCCTTCCAGGCCTGCCCGTCGAGCACGATCAGCTCGCCGTCGAGCCCGTCGAGCGTGCCGAGGCCGAGGTCGCCGTGCTCGAGGATCTCGGCGAGCGTGACGTCGCCGTCGTAGCCGCCGGCGAGCAGCGCCTGCACGGTCGAGGTCTGAAACAGCTCGTGCGCCGTGCGCTCGGCGTGCAGCTCGCGGTGGCGCAGCAGCTCGAGCTCGAGCGCACCGAGGAACTGGAGCTCGCTCACGGGCTGCTCAGGCGGCCTCATGCGCGGGCGGCTTGCGCGCGCGGAAGCGGAACGAGCGCTCGCTGCGGCCGATGTCCTGCTCGACGAGCCCCGCCGCGTGCAGGCGCGCGGGCAGCCCGTCGGGCGCGATCGGCACGAGCGTGTCGCCGACGTGCAGCAGGCGGAAGAACAGGCTCGTGCCGATGCTGTCGGTGCCGGCGAACAGGCCGCCCGGACGTAGCACCCGCGCCGCCTCGGCCAGCAGGCGATCCTGCGCGGCGGCGGACGGTAGGTGGTGCAGCATCGTGAAGCAGACGACCGCCGAGAAGCGCCCGTCGTCGAAGGGCATCGCGGTCGCGTCGCCCTGCACGACCTGCACCTGCTCGGGCAGCTCGCGACGCAGGCGCTCGCAGTAGCCGGAGTCGAGCTCGAGCACGCTCAGCGCGCCGGGGCGCTCGGCGAGCACCTTCGTCGTCGCGCCGAAGCCGGGGCCGATCTCGAGCACGTCATCGCCGAGCTCGAGCCTTGACAGCCCCCACGGCAGCAGCTCGCGCTCGACGGTGCGCCCCCACCACCGCGACGAGCAGATCACGCCGTGAACCCGGTTCATCTGACGGGACTGTAGCCACCGCGGCTCTGGACTTTCGCTTTGCCGCCGACGCTGTTCGGTGTGTCGATGACGGTGCCCGAGTTGCCGCTCACCGTCAGGCTCTGCTAACGAGTCGTTGCCGGCTGGTGAACTACGGCTCCGGCTGGGCGGCGACCGAGGTGAGAGAGAGGCGCATCGGGTCTTCTCTCTATTTTATTAATTGATGACGATCAGAGCGGCGAGGTCAGGCCGATCGCCACATGGAACGGCAGCTCGCTTGGCGTCTGTCCGGCGCGGATCGTCGCCTCGACTCGCGCGAGTAGCTCCGCGCGCTCGCCGTCCGGCATCGCCGCGACCCAGCTGAACGACTCGATGTGGTCGCGCAGACGCTCCGGGCTCGTCGGCCGGCTCGCCGTCACGCGGATCTCGCGCGGCTCAGACCACTCGCCGCTCTCGCGCACCGCGTCCTGCCAGGGCGGGCCGTCGAAGTGGGGATGATCCGGGCGCAGCCCCATCAGCATTCGGCCGAGCTCGTCCGCCCAGCTCGCACCGCTCCAGTCGGCCGCCGTCACGAGCACGGCCAGACCGCCGGCCGGACGCAGCACGCGGGCGATCTCCGCGAGCGCCGCCTCGTGGTCGAACCAGTGGATCGCGTCGGCCACCGTGACCGCATCGAGCGAATCGTCGGGCAGCGGAATCCGCTCGGCCAGCCCCTCCAGCACGCGCTCGGCGCCGACCCTGGCGGCGAGCGCCTCGCGCAGCGGGCCCTGCGGCTCGACCGCCACCACGTCCAGCCCCGCCGCCACCAGCGCCCGCGTGAGCTTGCCCGTGCCCGCCGCCAGGTCGAGCACGCGCGCGTCCCGCGCCAAGCCAAGCTCCGCCACCAGCGCCCCCACCGCTGCCGGCGGGTACTCCGGGCGGCCACGCTCGTAGGCGTCTGCCACCGACGCGAAGTTCTGGGCGAGTGGGTGCAGCGGCATTGGCTGAAACTAGCGAAGCGCCACGCGCAGACGTGCCGGGTGGCGCGGGCAGCCGCCGACACGATCAGTCGGCATCGGCATCGAGTACCTCGATACCGACTTCTCGGCGGGCGGCACCCACCAAGCCAAGCAGAGTCAGCGCGCTCGTCCAGTCAGCCCTCCATCTCTTCGGCGACGGCGCGGAACGTGGCCATCTGCTGCCCCAGCGCTTCGCTGGCATAGGCGTCGACCACGCCGATCTCGTCGACGATCGCCCCCGCGCGCGCAGTCAGCAGGCGGAACTCGTCGCTCTCGCGAACCTCATCGAGTGAAGCGCGACTGCCGCGGATCAGGATGAACCCCGCGAGCCCGCCTCCGTGCGCAGCGAGCAGCACCGGCTCGAAGCTGTCGATCCGACCCGCCTCCTGCAGCCCGGTGTAATAGGCGATCGACTGCTCGAAGATCTCAAACGCCTTCAGTTCGCGGCCGCGGACGACCGGACCCCAGCCGAGAAACAACGCATCGCCGGCCATAACCCTTCTCCTAACTGTCGACTTATTGGAATTTCAGCCAGCCTACCTCGGCCACGACGGACCGTCGAGATGACAATTGCCAGACGCGCGAGGACCGCTGCTAGCGCGGCTCCGGCGGCGCCTCGGCGGCGTCGGCGAGCTCGCACTGCATCCACGCCACGTCGTGCCAGCGGCCGAGCTTGTAGCCGATCCGCCGGTACCTGCCGACGGGCTCGAAGCCGAGCGCCTCGTGTAGCCCCACGCTGGCCTCGTTCGGCAGCGTCATGCCGGCGAGCGCGATGCGGTAGCCGCGTTCGCGCAGGCGCGCGAGCAGCGCCTCGTAGAGTGCCCTGCCGCCGCCCGTGCGCCGTCGGCCGAGCTCGAGGTAGACGCTCACTTCGCACGCCCAGCGGTATGCAGGTCGCGCGTTGAAGAGGCCCCCGTAGGCGTAGCCGACGGCGCGTCCCTCGTCTTCGAGCACGAGCCACGCGTAGCGCTTCGCGGCAGTTTCGATCCGCGCGGCCATCTCGCCCGCCGTCGGCGGCTCGGTCTCGAACGTGATCGCCGTGTCGGTCACGTACGGGGCGTAGATCGCCGCGCAGGCGGCGGCGTCCGCCACAGAGGCATCACGTACCACGGCGAATACGTTACGCAAGCCACGGGCAGGGGTAGACTCGGGACATGTTCCTGCTCGCCGCTCAGGCGCTGGAGATCGGGTGAAGCTCGCGCTCACAGCCGTGCTCTCCGCGGCGGCCGCGCTCGTGATCGCCAACATGATCGGCGTCGCCGTCGCCGAAGCGCCGACGACGACCACGCTGCGCACGGTCAGCGTCGAGGGCATCGGCAGGCAGCCGATCGCGCAGAACGCCGACGCCGCGACCGCCACCGGCGTCTACCGCCAGGCGATGGCCGCCGCCGTCAGCGACGGCCAGGCGAAGGCCGAATTCCTCACCGGCAAGGTCGGCGCCACGCTCGGCGCCGCGCAGACCGTCACCGAGGACGGCGGCGGCATCGAATGCAGCGCCGGCGGCGAAGAAGGGTGGGAGCCCTACCAGGGCGAGCAGCCCGACTTCGGCAGCGCGCGCACGGCCGGTCAGGTGCTCTCCTCCCCGGCAACGCCGCCGCCGGCCGCATCGGCTTCGCCCGGACGCGCGGTGAAGCGCACGTCGAGCAAGCGGCGGCACAAGCACAAGCGCCCGGTCGCGAAGAAGGCGACGGCGGCCGGCTGCAAGCTGACCGCGCAGGTCTCGCTCGTCTACATCATGGGCTGAGGCGTCGCCGCGCCGCGGCGGCCGGCGTCAGCAGTGCTTGCGCGCCTTCGGGCGGTAGCCCTCGAGCACGATCGTGCGGCCATCTGCACGGTCAGGCCGCAGCGCGAGCCGGCGGCCAGTACCCGCGCGTGACCCGGCCAATCGTCCGGTCACAAGCCGGCAACAGCTGAGTCACCAACTCGCAACAGCTGGATTACACGGCGACAACCAGCGCGCACGGCGTCCAGGGAAGGCTTCTGCTGACCCCGGCGCCTTCGCGCGCCGGTCCATGCAATCAGAGCGATCCAAGGAGAACGCATGCGACACAAGCGCGCCCTTTCGGCGCTCCTGGCAGCGTTGGCAGTCTCAGCTGGAAGCGTGATATCTGCCACGACCTCGACGGCGCGCGTGCCTGACCGCGGCGCCCCGCCGCAAGCCCATGCCAAGAGCAGCGAACCATCCACGACCACGCCGATCAAGCATGTCGTTGTGATCTTCCAGGAGAACGTCTCCTTCGATCACTACTTCGGCACCTACCCGCACGCGGCCAACAGCGACGGCCAGCCGTTCAAAGCAGCCAAAGGCACACCGGCCGTCGACGGGCTGACGCCGGCGACCGATCCGTCGCTGCCGCCGAGCCTGCAGCACAGCACGAACCTGCTGTTCAGCAACCCCAACGCCTCGCAGCCGCTGCGGCTGGACAGCAGCGCGACCGGCCTCCCAGGCAATGCCGGTGGTCAGCTGACGTGCGACCAGGACCACAACTACTCCGACGAGCAGCAGTCCTTCGACGCCGGCGCGATGGACCGCTTCGTGCAGAGCGTCGGTCAGGGCGGCGGCAACACGCCGTTCGGGACGCCGTGCAACGCGAACACGGTGATGAACTACTACGACGGCAACGCCGTCACAGCGCTGTGGAACTACGCGCAGCACTACTCGATGAGCGACAACTCCTACGGCACGACGTTCGGGCCTTCGGCTCCGGGCGCGATCAACCTCGTCTCCGGCGACACCGGCGAAGTCGACACCGAACACGAGGCCAACAAACCGTCGATCGCGACATCGACCTCGCCGAACGCCGACCTCACGGCCGACGGCAAGGGCGGCTACTCGCTGACGAGCGACGCGCAGCCCTACTGGGACGACTGCTCGACGCGCGACGCGGTCGCGCTGAAGGGCATGAACATCGGCGACGAGCTGAACGCCGCCGGTCTCTCGTGGGGCTGGTTCGAGGGCGGGCTGCGTCCGAGCACGAGCTACCAAGAAGCGCTCGCCGCGACCGGCAAAACGGGTCAGCCGACGCACACGTTCGAACCCGACGAGTTCTCCTCGTACTTCTCGAACGCCGCCAACCGCCCGGCGCACTCGAGCAACCAGAACCTGTGTAGCTCGGTGCACCCCGTCGGCGTCGCGCTCGGCGGCACCGGCCAGTGGGGCTACAAGGACAACTACATCCCCCACCACGAGCCATTCCAGTACTACGCGTCAACGGCCAACCCGCACCACCTGACGGTCCCGGCCATCGGCGGCCAGGACACGCTCGCCGGCCTGGAATCGATCGGCAAGGACACGCAGTCCTTCCTCGGCGGCGTGCCGCAGTTCAACACGCCCAACCACAACTACGACACGAGCGACTTCGGTCAGCTGGTCGAAGCGATCAACCGGCACGAACTGCCGGCCGGCGCGCTTCCGGCGGTCAGCTTCCTGAAGGCGCCCGGCTATGAGGACGGTCACGCCGCGTACTCCGAGCCGGCCGACGAGCAGGCGTTCATCACGAACGAGATCGACAGCCTGATGCGCTCGCCCGACTGGAAGAACACGCTCGTGATGGTCAACTACGACGACTCCGACGGCTGGTATGACCACGTCTACAGCGGCGTCACCAACCCGTCGCTGTCGCCGGGCGACAACCTCACGAACCCGCATCTGAACGTAGCGAGCGAAGGCACCTCCGGTCAGTGCGGCGGCAGCCCACAGGGCACCGGCGAAACGCCGACGCCGCTCGCCGGCGAGCAGGGCCGTTGCGGCTTCGGCTCGCGCCTGCCGATGATGGTGATCTCGCCGTACGCGAAGAAGAACGCGGTCGATCACAACCTCTCAGACCAGTCCTCGACGATCAACTTCATCGAGTACAACTGGGGCGTCCCGGGCATCGCCGGCTCGTTCGACCAGGCGCTCGCCGGCAAGGACGCGAGCGAGTCGATCCCGTTCGACCTCGCCGGGCTGTTCGAATTCGACGGCAAGAAAGACGGCAAGCTGTTCCTCAACCCGACGACGGGGCAAAGGGAGAAGTAAGGCGGCGCGCCAGGGAGCGGCGCGACGAGGGAGCTCACACCCGGCCCCGTGGCTCAGGCCGAGCTACGGGGCCGGCGCCTTGTGAGCGCCAAGTCGGGCGCCGGTACGCAGTCACGACGGCGGCGCAACCGAGGCTAGGCCATGGCTCTGAGCGGGTGCGCTTCCCCGGCTCGCAGTACGCTCAGGGCGTGCCCTCGCCGCGGCCCAACGTCTCCTATGAAAATTGGAGCGAGACGTGCGACACGCTGCACGCACACACGCAGGTGCTCGGCAAACTCGCTGCCGCGGCCGCGCCACCCGAGCCGCAGTTGCAACACGCGGCGCTGCGCCTGAGCGCGCGTGGCTGGGAAACGGCGCCGCTGCCCGCGCCCGACGGCTCGGGGACGTTCGTCGCGGCGCTCGACCTGCACGCGCACGAGGCCGTCGTCGAACGCAGCGGCGGCGGCGCGGCGAGGCGCACGGCGCTCACGCCCGATCGGCCCGTCGCGGAGGTCACGCGCGCGGTGCTCGACGCCGTGCGCGAGCTCGCCGGCGAGTTGCAGTTCGCGCTCGCGCCGCAGGAGGTTCCTTGGAGCGTCGCGCTCGACGAGGATTACGAGCACGAGCGCTACGACGCTGCGCAGGTCGAGCAGTACTTCGCCGCCGCAACGCAGGCGGCGCTCGTGCTCGGCGCGTTCCGCGCCCCCTACCGCGGACGCTCGACGCCCGTGAACGCCTGGTGGGGCTCGTTCGACCTCGCCGTCAACCTGTTCTCGGGCCGCCCGGCCGACCCGCCCTCGGACGACTTCATCATGCGCAACGCGATGGACGCGCAGGAGATCGCGGTCGGTTGGTGGCCCGGCGACCGGCGCTACGGTCGCGCCGCCTTCTACGCCTACGCGCACCCGGCGCCGTCCGGCTTCGCCGAACGGGAGCTCGAGCCCGCGGCGGCGCGCTGGGAGGCCGAGCTCGGCGAGTACGTGCTCGACTGGGACGACGTACGCGCCGCCGAGGACCCACACGCCTTCGCGCTGCAGTTCGCGCGCTCGGCCTACCGACACGCCTGCTCGGTGTGCCACTGGGACTCGACGCTCGCGAACAGCGGCGACGGCGTGCCGCCGCCGGTCAGCTGAGCGGCGCACCTGCCGCTGAGGCCGGCGCACGCGGCGGAGCCGGCGCCCCGACGGCGCCGGCGCACGCGCGAGCCGCGCACGAGGCGGCTCGTCTGGCGCTGTTAGGTTGGGAGCGAAACCGAAACTGGCCATCCAGGCCCTTCCCAGGAGACCGCATGTCCGCAACGCCAGCCCTGAGCGCGCCCTCGGCGGGCGCCCCGTTCGAGCAGACGACGATCGAGCGTCGCGAGCTGCGCCCCCGGGACGTGCAGATCGACGTCGCCTACTGCGGCATCTGCCACAGCGACATCCACCAAGCGCGCGACGAGTGGGGCGGCGCGATCTTCCCGATGGTCCCCGGACACGAGATCGCGGGCGTCGTCGCCGCGGTCGGCTCCGAGGTGGGCGACTTCGCGGTCGGCGATCGCGTCGGCGTCGGCTGCATGGTCGACTCCTGCGGGGTGTGCGAGTACTGCAAGGCCGGCGAGGAGCAGTTCTGCGTCAAGGGCAACGTGCAGACCTACAACGCGCGCGACTATGACGGTGAGGTCACATACGGCGGCTACAGCCGCGAGATCGTCGTGACCGACCGCTTCGTCGTGAAGATCCCCGACAGCCTCGAGCTTGCCGACGCGGCGCCGCTGCTGTGCGCCGGGATCACGACGTACGTTCCACTGAAGCACTGGCGCGTCGGCGAGGGGACGAAAGTCGCGGTCATCGGCATGGGCGGCCTCGGGCACGTCGGCGTGCAGATCGCGGCGGCGATGGGCGCCGGGGTCACGGTCCTCAGTCAGTCGCTGAGCAAGCTCCAGGACGGGCTGCGCTTCGGCGCCAAGCACTACTTCGCCACCTCCGATCGCGAGACGTTCAAGCAACTGCGAGGCAGCTTTGACCTGATCCTCAACACGGTCTCGGCGAACCTGCCGCTGGACGCCTACCTGCGGCTGCTGCGTGTCGACGGCACGATGGTCACGGTCGGCGCGCCGTCAGAGCCCGACAAGGTTCACGCGTTCTCGCTGATCGGCGGACGGCGCAGCCTGGCGGGATCGGCGATCGGCGGACTGCCAGACACGCAGGAGATGCTCGACTTCTGCGCCGAGCACGGCGTCAAGCCGCAGATCGAGCTGATCTCCGCGAGCGAGGTCGACGGCGCTTACGACCGGGTCGTGGGCAGCGACGTGCGCTACCGCTTCGTGATCGACGTGGCGACGATCGACTGAACGCGCGGCCGCCCGAGCCGCCTTCACGGGCTCTCCGAGGCGGGCTTGAGCGCGGCGGCGAGCTCCTCGCGCGAGTGAATCCCGAGCTTGCGGTAGACATGGCCCAGGTGGTATTCGACGGTCTTGGGGCTCACGAAGATCGCCGCCGCCGCCTCCCGTGTGGTCTTGCCGTCGACAAGCAGGCGGACGATCCGCAGCTCTTGGGGCGTCAGCTGATCGAGCGTGCTCGCGTCGCGCCGGCGCGCCGTCTCGCCGGTGGCCGCGAGCTCGGCGCCGGCCTGCTCGGCCCACGACTGCGCACCGAGGCGCTCGAAGGCCTCGACGGCCGCGCGCAGTTGCTCGCGTGCGCGCACGCGTTTGCGCGCACGGCGCAGCCGAGCGCCGTAGGCCAGTCGCGTGCGAGCCGCCTCGAAGGCATCGGGCGTCTGCTCGTGCAGCCGCAAGGCCTCCTCGAAGCGAGGCTCCATCTCCTCGGCGTCCGCCAAGAGCCCGCGACAGCGTGCAGCGCGCGCAAGTGCCCACGGCTGTCCCTTGGCCGAAGCCTGCACGGCGAACTCGGCGGCAACCTCGGCCGCCTCATCCGCGCGCGCGAGACGTAGCAGCGCGTCTACGAGCTCCGGCGCGGGCGAGAGATCGACGTCGGCGATGCCGCGTAAGCAAAGCGCCTGCGCCTGCGCGTTGTAGTGCTCGACCGCCGCCGCCGGTCGGCCGAGCCCGAGCTCCAGGTCACCGAGAGCCTGGATCGCCCAGATGCCGAAGAGCGCGACGCCGAGCTCCTCGCACTGGCGGATCGCCTCGGCGGCATGTTCGCGACACGCGGCCTCGCGCCCTTGCCGCGCTTGCAGCCACGCGAGCCCCGCAAGCGCCGCCGCCACCTCAACCCGCTGACCGGTCTCGCGCCCCAGTCGGATCGCTTCGTCGTAGCTCACCTCTGCCGCCGCCCATTGGTCGGTCGTTGCCTGGTCGCGCGCGCGCAGATGCAGCAGATTCGGCAGGACGCCGAGCGCTGCCTGCGCACGTACTCGCGCAAACGCCTCGTCGATCAGCCCGCGTCCGTACTCGGCCTCACGAAGCCACAGCGGCCCAAACGCCGCCCAAAAGAGCAACTCGGGGTCCTCGTGCAGCCCGCTCGAACGCTCGTGCAGCTCGATCCCGTTCCGTATCGCGGCAGCGCCGGCTTCGCCCTGGCCGTCCGCCACCAGCGCCATGCCATGCACGACTGACGCGGCGATCCTCGCCCGTGGCGCGCCCTCGTGATCGGCCAGCGCGACGGCACGCTCGGCGGCGGCGAGCATCGCCGGCGTGTCGCCCGTGTAGAGGCAGCCCTGCACGGCTTGGACGAGCATGAAGACAGCCAGCTCGGGGTTGGCATCGGCGACCCGCTCGGCCGCGCCGACGATCAGCAGATAGCCATCGGCCAGCGGCCCGCAACGCAGTGCCACCGCGCCGCGGAGGTGGTCGACGCCCGCGGCGACCGCATCGGCTGCGGGTTGGGCCTGCACGTCATCGAGCAACTCCAGCGTGCGCTGCGTTTCGCCGGCCAGCCACGCGGCGCTCGCCGCCGCCAGCAGCAGCCTGTCTCGGGCCTCGGTGGTCGAAGAGAGGACGGCGGCGCGCGCGTAGGCCGTGGCGGCAACCGCGTAGGCGCTGCGCTCGCGGGCGCGCTCAGCGGCCCGCTCCAACGCATCGGCGACCCGGTCGTCGGGGCCCACGCTTGCCGCCGCCAGGTGCCATGCGCGCCGATCGATGTCTCGGTCGGGGAGGGCGCCGGCCAGCGCCGCATGCGCCTCGCGTCGCTCTGGCGCAGGGGCGTCGGCGTACAGCGCCGCACGCGCGAGCGGATGAGTGAACTCGACTTCGCCGGGGCCGACCGTGACGAGACCCGCACGCTCCGCCGGAGCGAGATCGGCGATGTCGAGTTCGATCTGCGCGGCGGTGCGAGCAAGAACCGCAGTGCTGCATGCGTCGCTGGCCGCCACGAGCACGAGCACGCGGCGGGTGCGCTCGGGCAGCTCGCCAAAACGGCGCAGGAATGCCGTCGCGATGCTCGTCGAGATCGGCACCGGTGCGTCGTTCGGCAGCGTGAGCAGCGACGCCGCCCCAACGGCCAGCTGCTGCAGGGCAAGTGGGTTGCCGCCCGTGGCGCGGTGCAGGCGCTCAAGCACGTAGTCTGGAACCTCGCTCCCGGCGAGCAGCATCGCCGCGTCGGAGAGGTCGAGGCCGGCGATGCGAAGCGTCCGCAGATCGGCGCCGTCCAGCAGCGAAGGCTCGCCCTCGCGCACCGTGAGGACGAGCGCGATCGGATCCGCGAGCAGCCGTCGCGCGGTGAACAGCAGCGTCTCGGCGCTCGAGCGGTCAAGCCACTGTGCGTCGTCCACGAGCAGCACGAGCGGCCCCTCCTCGGCGCTCGCCGAGAGCAGGCTGAGCGTCGCGGCTGCCACCGCGAAGCGGTCCCGCGCACCGGCTGGCCCGAGCGCGAGCGCACCGGCGAGCGCGCTCGCCTGAGGCGTCGGGATGCGGTCCAGCGCGCTCAGCGTCGGGCGCAGCAGCTCGGAGAGCCCAGCGAAGGGGATCACCGCCTCGGACTCGATGCCGCGGCAGCGCAGGATGCGCATGCCCTCGGCGCCTTCCGCTGCGTACTCGAGTAGGGCGGTCTTGCCGATCCCCGGCTCGCCGACCAGCCCGAGCACCCCGCTGCGCCCGTCTCGCGCCTGCGCAAGCAGGCGATCGAGTGCCAGCCGCTCCTGTTTGCGGCCAATCAGCATCGGTCGATTCTGACGCGTCCACGATCCCAACGCGAGCGCCGCTAGGAACTAGGTGGCCCCCCGATGCGACCACCACCGGCCGGGGGCTACGGTCGCGGCAATCGAAATCAGGAGGTCCAGCGATGACAGCCGCAGAGGAGCCCGTCACAGTCGACGCTCAGAAGCTCGAGCAGTTCGTGTTCCGCGCCGTCGAGGAGATCGGCGCGACGATCAACGCAGCGCTTGTCGTGATGGGTGACAGACTGGGTCTGTACCGAGCCCTTGCCGGGGCCGGAGGGCTGACACCGGTGGAGCTCGCGAGACGCAGCGAGGTGAGCGAGCGCTACGTGCGCGAGTGGCTGAACGCGCAGGCGGCCGGCGGCTTCGTCGAGTACGACCCGCTCGACGGCACGTACACGCTTCCGCCGGAGCAAGCGGTCGCGCTGACCGACGAGTCGAGTCCGGCGTTCCTCCCGGGCTTCTTCCAGATCGCGCTCGGCACGGTGATCGACTCACCCCGAATCACCGAGGCCGCGCGGCGCGGCGAGGGCGTCGGCTGGCACGAGCACAACCACGACGTGTTCGAGGGCTGCGAGCGGTTCTTCCGCCCCGGGTACAACGCAGCGCTCGTGCCGGCGTGGCTGCCCGCGCTCGACGGGGTTGTCGAGAAGCTGGAGTCCGGGGCGAAGGTCGCCGATCTCGGGTGCGGGCATGGCTCATCGACGATCCTGATGGCGCAGGCGTTCCCAAACTCGACGTTCTTCGGCTCTGACTACCACGAGGGATCGATCGAGACCGCCCGCAGCCGTGCACAGGACGCGGGCGTGGCCGATCGCGTTAGCTTCGAGACAGCCACAGCCGCGTCCGACCACGGCGCGGGCTATGACCTGGTGACGATGTTCGACTGCCTGCACGACATGGGCGACCCCGTCGGCGCGGCGCGTCAGGTCCGGCGGATGCTCGCGCCGGACGGGGCCTGGATGATCGTCGAGCCGATGGCCGGCGACCGTGTCGAGGACAACCTCAACCCGGTCGGGCGCACCTACTACGGCTTCTCGACGTTCCTGTGCACGCCGGCGTCGTTGTCACAAGAGGTCGGGCTGGCGCTCGGCGCTCAGGCCGGCGAGGCGAGAATCGGAGACGTTGTCGCCGGTGGCGGTTTCACCCGCTTCCGACGCGCGGCCGAGACCCCTTTCAACCTCGTGTTCGAGGCACGCCCATGAGCACTACGATCGGCGGCATGAGCTCGCAAGCGCTCGTGGAGCCGGGTGACCCCGAGCAGCAGCGCCGAGCTCGGGCAGGCCGCGACGGCGAGCAGAGTCGAGCGCGTTATCCAGACGCCGAAGGCTTCGTCGAGCGCGGCGGTCAGCGACTGTTCTACGAGCTCTACGGCGAGGGCGAGGAGACGATCTTCCTGTTGCCGACCTGGTCGATCGTTCACTCGCGTCACTGGAAGATGCAGATCGCTTACTTCGCTCGTCACTTCCGCGTGCTGAGCATGGACGGTCTCGGCAACGGCCGCTCCGATCGATGCCGGGACGGCCGGCGCTACTCGCCTGCGGAAGTCGCTCGCGACTGCCTGGCCGTGATGGACGCCACTGCCACGCGACGGGCGGTGATGGCAAGCCTCTCGACCGGCGCTCAGTATCAGCTCGAGCTCTCGCGCCTGGCCCCGGAGCGGGTCGTCGGCGCGGTGTTCATCGGCCCGCTGTTCCCCTACACGCTCTCGCAGAACACGGTTCTCACCGATCCGCTCGTACAGAGAGTCACCCGCAAACTTCACCTGCCGACCCCCATCTCGTGGGCGCACATGAACCCGGTGCACTGGCGCGAGGATCATCGCCGGTTCGCCGACTGGTTCATGGCACGATGCCTGCCCGAGGCTCACTCTCCCAAGCCGATCGAAGACGGCGTGGGGTGGATGCTGGACACCGATCCGGTGACGCTCACGGCGACGGTCGCGCACGGTCAGTTCATGCGCGGCCGGCGCACGCTGCGCAAAGCGGCGCAGCGCCTGCGATGCCCCGTTCTGGTCGTCCACGGCGAGCGCGACAAGATCTCGGCGACCCGCGACGGACGAGCGCTTGCGCGGCTCAGCGGTGGAGATCTCAACGTGGTTGCCGGCGCCGGTCATCTACCCCATGCCCGCAAGCCGGTTGGGTTCAACCTGGCGCTACGCGACTTCGCCGAGGGTGCGTTTGCGCGCAAGCGCACCCCGCGCGACCCCACCGTGTTCCGCCCCGACGGTCGCCCGCGCGCGTTGTTCATCTCCTCGCCGATCGGCCTCGGCCACGCGCAGCGCGACGTCGCGATTGCGCGCGAGCTGCGCCGTCTGCATCCGGACCTGCAGATCGATTGGCTCGCCCAGGACCCCGTCACGCGGATGCTGGAGCAGGAGGGCGAGCGCATTCACCCCGCCAGCCCTCACCTGGCCAACGAGTCCAGGCACATCGAGTCGGAGTCGGCCGAGCACGATCTGCACTGCTTTCACGCGATCCGCCGCATGGACGAGATCCTCGCCGCGAACTTCATGCTGTTCCACGACGTCGTACGCGAGGATCGCTACGACCTGTGGATCGGCGACGAGGCGTGGGAGCTCGACTACTACCTGCACGAGAACCCACGCGAGAAGCGCACGCCGTATGCGTGGCTGTCGGATTTCGTCGGCTTCCTGCCGATGGACGACGGCGACGCGCGCGAGCGCTTCCTCGCCGCCGACCACAACGCCCAGAAGGTCGAGCACATCGCCGAGCACCCCGAGCTCCGCGACCTCTCGCTGTTCGTGGGCAACCCCGAGGACATCGTCCCCGAGCGCCTGGGGCCCGAACTGCCGATGATCCGCGACTGGACCGAACGCAACTACTCCTTCACCGGCTACGTGACCGGCTTCGACCCCGCCGACCTACGCGATCGCACCAAACTGCGTGCGGAGCTCGGCTACGGCGATGACGAGCAGGTGTGCATCGTCACCGTCGGCGGCTCTGGCGTCGGCGCCACCCTGCTGCGACGGGTGATCGCCGCCTTCGGCCAAGCCAAGGAGCGCGTCCCGCAGTTGCGCATGATCGTCGTCGCCGGCCCGCGCATCGATCCCGCTTCGCTCCCCTCGCCCGACGGGCTCGAGGTGGTCCCTTACGTGCACAACCTGTACCGGCACCTGGCCGCGTGCGACCTCGCGGTCGTGCAGGGCGGCCTGACCACGTCGATGGAGCTGACGGCGCAAAAGCGCCCGTTCCTGTACTTCCCGCTGCGCCACCACTTCGAGCAGAATTTCCACGTCCGCCATCGCCTCGAACGCTATGGAGCCGGTCGCCGAATGGACTTCGACGACTCGCCCCCGGAGGCGATCGCGAAGGCGATTGCCGAGGAGATCGGCCGCGAGGTCGCGTACCGTGACGTAGAGATCGACGGCGCCGCCCGGGCGGCGAACCGTCTGGCCGAGTTGCTCGCGTAGAGCCGCGGCGGGGCTCAGTCAGCCGAGGAGAACTCGGTCACGCCATACACGGGATTGCTCACGCGCAGCGGCGTCCCGATGCCACCACTGGCGGGAGTCGTGTGCACGATGAACGCCTCGTGGCGCCCGTGATCGATGATCGCGGCCACGACGCCCTCGCCGCGAGGCTCGCGCTTGCCCACCTCGATCTCCTGGTCGGAGCCGTCGAGGCGGCAACGGAGCTTGTGGATGCGACGCAGGCGAGCCGGGCAACCCGCCAGGTCGGTGGAGAGCTCGCGCAGATCGCCGTAGGCCTCCTCGGCCAGGGGCTCTCCGCGCTTGAGGCCGCCGACGAAGAAGGCGGTCATCGACGACGCTGCTTGGCAGGCTGTGTCGGATAGCGCTTGCGCTCTTCCGGCGTCATCTTCCGGATCGTGAGCGAGCCGTCCTTTACCTGCCGCTGGATTTCCTCCAGCTTCGCGCGGCGGCGCTCCGCGGCGCGATCTGCCTGTGTTGGCGGCACACAACCAGGGTAGCGCGATATCAGTCCAAGAGGTTACGCCTGCCGGGAGCGCGCGCGGTATGCTCGCCGCCACCCGTATGGGGGTGCGTCAGTCGGACCGGCTGCTCGCGTCTCCAAGAAAGGGGGATCCGATGATCCCCATCGCCAGCCCAGGCCTCCCGGCCGCGGAGCCCGCTGTCCTCGGCATGCCGGAGCTCCCAAACAACTCCATCAAGGACGCGCCCCGGGATCGTCCGAGCGGCCACACGCGGGAGATGCTGGCGCGCTATGCCAAGGCCCACGACGGGCGCGCGACGCTCGGCGTGATGACCTCGGTCGCTCCATACATCGCGCTTTCCGTCGCGATGTACTTCGCGCTGCGCGTGTCGGTCCTGATCGCGCTCGCGCTGGCCGTGCCGACGGCCGCGTTCCTGGTGCGCACGTTCATCGTCTTCCACGACTGCTCGCACGGGTCGTTTCTCACATCCAAGCGCGCCAACGCGTGGCTTGGGATGTTCACCGGTGTGTTGCTGTTCATGCCGTTCGTACGCTGGAGGCACGACCACGCGGTCCATCACGCAACCTCAGGCGACCTCGAGCGGCGCGGCGTCGGCGACGTGCGCACGCTCACAACGAGCGAATACCTCGCGCTCTCGCCCCGCGGCCGCCTGGCCTACCGACTGCTGCGCAACCCGCTCGTGATGTTCGGCATCGGCCCGATCGTGGCGATGGTGATCGGGCCGCGCATCGTCGCCCGCGGCGCGCGCCCGCGCATGCGCAACAGCGTGATCGTGACCAACGTTGCGCTCGCCGTGCTGATCGGCGGTCTCTGCTGGCTGATCGGCTGGCGCGACTACCTGCTCGTCGTCGGTCTGCCCGCGTTGCTCGCCGGTTCGGCCGGGATCTGGCTGTTCTACGTCCAGCACCAGTTCGAGGACGCCTACTGGGAGAGCGGCGAGGACTGGAGCTATGACGAGGCCGCGCTGCGCGGAAGCTCCTACCTGAAGCTCCCGCGGGTGCTGCAGTTCGCCAGCGGCAACATCGGCTTCCACCACGTCCACCACCTCAGCGCGCGGATCCCCAACTACAACCTGCAGCGCGCACATGAGGAGAACCCGATGTTCCACACGGTGCCGACGCTGACGCTGTGGGACGGCATGCGCGCCGTGCGCTTGAAGCTGTGGGATGAGGAGCAGAAGCGGCTCGTCTCCTTCGCACAGGCGCGCAAGGCCCAAGCCAACTGAGCACTCCGGCGCGCTTCAGCTCAGTCGCCGCGACGCCGCGACGCCGGGCGTGAGGGCCGCGCCGCCCGCTTACGCTCTCGAGCGGGCGCCGGCGAGCCTCCGTCAAGGGACTCGAGCACGAAGATCTCGATGGCGAGATCCTGCTCGAGATGGTTGGCGCTGGTGAACGCCCTCACGGCGCGGCCGCTGATCTGCTCGACGGCGCGAACGGCATCGCGCTCCATCATTTCCTGGTAGGCCCTACGCGTCCTCAGCACGACCTCGGGCGAGCCGTTGCGGACGAGGTTCTGCTCGCCCTTGCTGAGCACGCCCTGCAGGACGCAGACGATCAGGTCCTCGCCGAGCGTCGTCCATGCGCGCGTCGCGCCGTGACCGGTCTCGGCCGCGAGCAACCTGACGATCTCATCTGAGATCTTCGCCGTGACACGGTCGCGCGGCGAATCCTCGTGGGTCGTGCCGGACACAGCCAGCCCTCTCTGCCGCTCTGAAAGACGCAGGCGTCGTGCGTAGGAAGAGTCGGCAGACCGGTACGAACGACGGCGCTTGCAGCACCCTAGCGCGTCTGGAGCGGGCGCTTGGATCGCCATGCCGGGGACTGCAAGAAGACCGCTCACCTCACGGCTCGCGTCCTCGGCTCTGCTACGTTGCTCGGCAGCGGTCGACAACTGTCAGCCGCGAGGCAGCTCGCTTGAGTACCGCCGGTGGCGGTTCGGGTCAGCATCAGCCTCCCGAACCGACGCGGTTCTCGCAGCCGCTCAAAGGAGTCAAATTGTCTGTGAAGTCCTTCGCCGATCTCGGCGTATCTCGTGCGGTCGTCGATGTGCTCGCCCGCCGCGGCGTGACCGCGCCGTTCCCGGTTCAGAGCCTCGTCGTGAGCGACGTGCTCGAGGGCCGCGACGTGCTCGTCAAGTCGCCCACCGGATCGGGCAAGACGCTCGCCTTCGGCATCCCGATCGTCGAGCGCCTGAGTGCCGACGGGCCCCGTCCGGCCGCGCTCGTGCTCGCGCCGACGCGTGAGCTCGCGAGCCAGATCGTCGAGGAGATCCGCGACATCGCCCACGCTCGGGCGCTACGCGTCACGGCCGTGTACGGCGGTGTCGGCCTCACCAAGCAGGCAGCCGCCGCCGCGAAGTCTCACATCGTCGTGGCGACGCCGGGCCGGCTCGAGGATCTGCTCGACCGCGGCGCGTTCAAGCTGGACCAGATCCGCGTGCTCGTGCTCGACGAGGCCGACCGGATGCTCGACATGGGCTTCCGCCCGGCCGTCGATCGGATCGTCGAGGCCTGCCCGCGCGAGCGCCAGACGCTGTTCTTCTCCGCCACACTCGAAGGTGCGGTCGGGCGTATCGCCGCGAAGTACACGCGCGACGCCATTTCCCATGAGCACGGACCATCGGGGTCTCGAGCGACGGCAGACGTCGAGCACCGGTTCGTCGCGATCGGCGGCGAAGACCGCGTCGGCGCGCTCGTCGGCGAGCTGTCCAAGGAGCGCGACCTCGCGCTCGTGTTCGTGCGCACCAAGCGCGGCGCCGACCGCCTCGTCAAGCGCCTCGCCGGCAGCGGTGTGAGGGCCGCGGCCGTCCACGGCAACCGCTCGCAGAAACAGCGCGAGCAGGCGCTCGCGCAGTTCCGCTCCGGCCGCGTCGACACGCTCGTGGCGACCGACGTCGCGGCTCGCGGCATCGACGTGCAGGACATCTCGCACGTGATCAACTTCGACCTGCCGGGCGACCACGACGTCTACGTGCACCGCATCGGGCGCACCGGACGCGCCGGACGCCAGGGCGTGGGCATCACGCTCGTCTCGCCACAGGACCGAAACGATGCTCGCCAGATCGCCGATCGGCTACGCATCGACCACGGTCTCGGCGGGGGCGCCCCGCGCAACGCCACCAACCGCAACGCCACCAACCGCAACGGCGCCGGTCGCAATGGCGCCAACGGAAACGGCACGACCCATGGCGGCGCGAGTCCCAACGGCCGCCGCCGCGACTCAGGCAGGCCTCGCAAGGGCCGCCCGGCGCGCGTCTAGCAGTCCGCGCAGGCGCCGTGTGACTCGATCACGCGGCGCGCTTCTCGAAGGTCAGCCGGTAGTGGTCGAGCAGCTCACGTTCGAAGCAGACCTTGTTGGCGCTGACACCCGAGGCAAAAGCGAGTCGGAAGTCGGAGCTCATGAGCCAGCGTGGCACGAGCCGCAGCTTCAGCAACGACTTGCGCAGGCTGCGCTTGCCGATACGCGCGTTCCACTGCTCGATCGTCTCGATGTAGTCGAGCCGCCCGCTCGCGCTGGAGACGAGGCGGAAGTGCGGCGCGGCACAGCGGGTCACCTGCTCCTCTCCGAACGGCAGCCACGACCCGGGGAACTGCCGCGACAGCAGCGCCAGGTACCAGGCGTCGGTGTGCGCCGGCGGCAGCTGCTCGAGCGCCGCGACCGCGTCGGCCGCTCCGATCATGTTGCGTCCGTAGACCATCGTCTGCAGATACATCCGGCCGCCGTCGGGCAGCAGCTCGGCCATGCGCGCGAAGAACGACTCGTATACGGCGTCCTGGCGCCCGGCGCGGTAGTCCTCGGGCGAGCAGAAGTGCTCGAAGGCGCCGAGGCTGGCGACGGCGTCGAAGCCGCCGAAGCGGTCGCGCTCGAGCCGGCGGGCGTCGAGCATGTGCACGTCGAGGCCGTGCCGCAGGCACGCGGCGAGCTGCGCCGAGGAGAGGGTCACGCCGACCCCGATGCCGCCACGTCGGCGGATGAAGTCGAGCAGCGCGCCCCAACCGCAGCCGACATCGAGCACGCGTCGGCCCGGCTCGATGCCGACCTGCTCGGCGATGTGCTCGTGCTTGCGCCGCTGCGCCTGCTCGAGCGTGAGCGAGAAGTCGCCGTCGTACTTGGCGCCGCTGAAGTCGGCCAGCTCGCCCATGCTCAGGCAAAAGACGCGGTCGGTCAGCGAGTAGGTGAAGTCGATATCCTCGCGGTCGGCCACAGGGCGGTCCCCCTAGCGACAGGACAGGCTTGCCCCGTCTCGGAGCACCCTAACCGGCCGCTCGGAATTGCCGCGCGACGCCGCTGCTGCTGCGGCCCGCGAGCCGCCTGCAGGCCGTCAGCCCTCGGGCTGCGCCTGGGCGACGGCTGCGAGGTCGGGCTGAGCAGCGTCCGGCTGAGCAGCGTCCGGCTGGGCCACGTCGTCGCCCATCGGGTTCGGCCCGTCGGCGAGCCAGTCTGAGCCGTTGGCTGCCGCCAGCTTGCGCGCATCCTTCCTTGCCTGCTTGTCGAGGCGTTTCTCGCGCAACTTGCTTTCGCGCATGAGCTTCGCCATCGTGGTCTTCTTCTTGCCGCTTGAGGCCATGTCGTCCGTCCTCTCGTGGTTCCAAGCGCGTCTGCGCCGACGTAAACGCGACCTACTGCGTCGGTCGAGCGGACGCCCGACCGACGGCGATTCAGATCCGGCTCACGCCCGCGGATCGCTGAGAGCGGCGCGGGCGTGTCTCGAACTGCTAGATCGGCTGGATGTTGACGGCCTTGGGGCCCTTGTCGCCGGCCTCGGCCTCATAGGAGACCTTGGCGCCCTCTGCGAGCGAGCGATAGCCCTCGCCGATGATCGCCGAGTGATGGGCGAATAGGTCCTTCGACTGGTCGTCGGGCGTGATGAACCCGAAGCCCTTGTCGTCGCTGAACCACTTAACTGTTCCTGTAGCCATTGTTTCCTCCGGCGTCATAGTGCTGCGAACGCGGAGATTGCTGAGCAAAGGCTACGAGCGCTGGCACTGCTGTTTTGGGCGAATGCCCAACTTGAGCCGCCAACGGTAGCAGCAACCAACACAAGGAGCTGCGACCACGACGAGCAGGCGGGCATCGCGGCCTCGCCCTGGAGCGTCTGCTCAGGTCACGGTGAACGTCCCGTTGACGCTGACGGCGGTCTCGGTGCTCTTGGCGTTGAGCTTTGCCGCGCCCACGGCGGCTCCCGCCGGGATCGTGAATTCCGTCGAGAATTCACCACTGCCGTTGACCGTCACTACGGGCAGCACGGTTTTTGCGCTTTTGTGGTCGGTGAAGGACAGTTTGAGCGTGTCTCCCGCAACGTAGCCCGTGCCGCTGAAGGTGACCGTCGAGCCGGGCAGCGCTTCGCTCGGCGACGCGATCAGCGTCGCCTGGGTGACCAGCAACGTCACGCCGGTCGGCGAATAGGTCGGCTTGTAATACAGGCCAGGCGCTTTCTTGACCGCGAGGCTCTTGGCTTTGACGAACGTGCCGGTTCGCGCGGAGCTGCTGAGGATCGCGAACGAGTTGCCGGCTTTGGCAAAGAACGTTTTGCTCTGGGCGAGCGCGAGCGACCCGTCGAGCGTGGCCGCGCCGCCAACGGCCAGCGCCCCGAAGCTGGTCGCGCTCGCGACCGCGCTCTTCAGCGTTCCCTTGTGACCCTGCGAGTAGCTCGCGGTGACTTTCAGCGTCGCACCGGCAGCAAGCGACAGCGTCTTTTCGTTCTTCAGCGCGCCTTCGATCGTGCGCGTGCCGCCGTGTGGGACTTCGCTGTTGATCGTCCCCTTGTTTTCGAGCGTGCCGCCGCCGAGGTTGAGCGTGGCGTTGTTGCCACAGCCGTCGCCATTGGTCAGGTCGAGCGTGCCGCTGTTGGTGAAGCTCGCGCCCGTGACGACGGCGTGCTCGGAGCAGGTGCTCTGGATCGCCAGCGTCTGGCCCTTGTTGAGCGCTCCGCTCAGCGTGCTCGACCCACGCACGGCGATCGTGCTCGCGCCTTTGTCGGTGTAGGCGACGGCTCCATCGTCGACGAGCACCGGCATGGCGCCCGTCGATTTGCCGAGCCCCTGGGTGAACGTCCCGCCAATCTGGCTGAGCACACCGGTGCCGGTCGCCGTGATCGCGCCGCCGCTTTCGTTTGCGATCGCCGGTTTGCTCTGAAGCGAGAACGACACGCCGGCGGCGAGATTGATCGCGCCTTTGTTGATCAGCGTGGGACTTGCGGCCGGGTCGGTCGTCGTGGCGTTGATCGCCAGCGTGCCCGTGTTCGTGATGCTGCCCTGGATCGTTCGCGCACCGCCGTTGGCCGGTTGCGTGGTGATCGTGCCGCTGTTGCTCAGCGTGCCGCTGGAGATGACGAGCGTGGCGTTGTTGGCCGAGCCATCGCCGTTGGTCAGCGTGATC
>JBIOEW010000027.1:0-36293 GCA_044446425.1 Solirubrobacterales bacterium
CAACGTCGCGGGCTTCCGCTACGACAACGTCACGGGCGCTCGCGACTACAACGCCAATACGTACACCTCCGGCGCGAGCACCCCGTTCGGCACGCCGAGCACCGACAACGAGCAGACGTCGCTGTATGCGACGTATACGCCCGGCTAGCGCGAACGCGACAGAGGAGCGTGTCTGGGCCCGCCGCGCCCCTCGGCGCAGCCGGTCGATCGCCGAGACGGGGCTCGCGACGCAGCCGTACTCTCTAGGCTGCCGCAATGATCGAGCCACCGATAGAGGCCGACGCCGCGCCGACGCAGGCGCCCCCGGCCCTGTCGGCGGGCGGCGGCGCAGGCGAAGCGACGATCGGCCGCAACGCGGCGCTCGCGTTCGCGGCGCAGCTCGTCGGGGCGGCGTTCACAGCCGGTTTGACGGTGTTCCTCGCGCGGCAGCTCGGCTCGCACGGCTTCGGCGTGTTCTCGCTGGCGCTCGGGATCGGCGGCCTCGTGCTGATGCCGTCGGACTTCGGCATCTCGACGTCGGCGGCGCGCTTCGTCGCCGAGCACCGCGGCGAACAGGGGCGTGTGCTGTCCGTGCTCGCCGACGCCCTACGGCTGAAGCTGCTCGTCAGCATCGCGATCGCGGTGCTCTTGATCGTCGTGTCCGAGCCGATCGCGGACGCGTATGGGATCGATCCGCTGGTGTGGCCGATCCGCGGCATCGCGCTCGCGCTGTTCGGCCAGAGCATCATGATGATGGCATCGGCATTCGTCGCCGCCGGTCGCGTGCGCTTCCAGCTGTGGACGGCGACGGCGGAGAGCGCGGTCGAAACGACCGCGACGGTCGGCCTCGTGCTCGCCGGCGCAGGCGTCAGCGGTGCCGCATTCGGCCGCGCCATCGGCTACGCGGCGGGGGCAGCGATGACGCTGTTCGCGCTCGTGCGCCTGTTCGGGCCGAAGGCGCTTCCGCGCACGATCCGCTTCGGCCCGGACACGAGGCGAATCGCGTCATACGCCGGCGTGCTGCTGGTCATCGACGGCGCCTTCACGCTGTTCAACGAGATCGACGTGCTGATCATCGGCGGCTACCTCGGCGCGAGCGCGGTCGGCGTGTTCAGCGCGCCGCTGCGCCTGATCTCGTTCCTCTCCTATCCCGGCTCGGCGATCGCGGCCGGCGTCTCGCCGCGCCTGGCCAGGCACGCACGCGAAAAGCCGAACGTCGACGCTTTCGTCGCCGCGCTGCGGCTGCTCTTGGTCCTCGAGGCGGCGATCACGGCGTTCGTGCTCGGGTGGTCCTCGCTGCTCGTCGAAATCGGCCTCGGCGGCGGCTACAAGGAGTCGGCGACGGTCCTGCGCGTGCTCGCCCCGTGCGTCTTCCTGATGGGCTTCGGACCGCTCGTCTCGGTCAGCGCCAACTACCTCGGCGCGGCACGCCGGCGCGTGCCGATCGCGGTCGCCACGGTCGCGATCAACTTCGTGCTCGACATCGTGCTCGTCCCGCGCATCGGCGTGGTCGGGGGCGCGATCGGCACTGACGTCGCATACGGGCTGTACGCGCCGGCGCACCTGATCATCTGCCGGCGCATCCTGCACCTCGACCTGCGCCCGACGGCGATAACGCTGCTGCGCGCGCTGCTGGCGGGCGCCGCGATGACCGGGCTGCTGCTGGCGATCGGCGGCTCGGTCAACGACGCCTGGCGGATCCCGCTCGGCGCGCTCGCCGGCATCTCCGCGTTCGCCGGCCTGCTGTGGCTGACAGGGGAGACGAACCCACACGAGGCGATGGCGTTGCTGCGGAAGGTGCCGGTGATGCGCCGCCTGCTGCCGAGCCCGGCCGCCGCGGACGGGTAGCTTGATCGTCGATGACGCCGCCCAGACAGACCCAGCCCCCACCCGGTGCCGAGGCGAAGGCGCTCGTCAGCTTCTACGACGAGGCATACACGCAGGATCCGGCCGAGGCGCAACGCTACTCGCGCTGGCGCGCGCTCGGTGCGATCGGCAAGGCCGATCACGTGATGGCGCTGTGCGCGCGCGCCGGCATCGTCCCCGCCGGCACGCTCGAGGTCGGCTGCGGCGACGGAGCGCTGTTGTGCGAGCTTCACACCCGCGGCTTCGGCGGCAGACTGGCCGGCGTCGAGATCACCGAGGCCGCCGTGCAGATCGCAGCCCGGCGCAGCGAGATCGATTCGGTGGCGCTGTACGACGGCAGCCGGCTGGATCAGCCAGACGGCGCCTACGAGCTGGGCATCCTCTCGCACGTGCTTGAGCACGTGCCCGACCCGGCGGCGCTGCTGCGCGAGGTCGCGCGCGTGTGCAGCGCGGTCGTCGTCGAGGTGCCGCTCGAGGCAAACCTCTCGGCGCGCCGCGCGAGCAAGCGCGAGCACGCCGAGGGGGTCGGACACCTACAGCGCCTCGACCGTGGCGCGGCGCGGTCGATTGCAGCCGCAGCGGGCCTGTCGGTCGTGGCCGAGCTCGAGGACCCGCTGCCCCCGGCGGTCCACTGCTTCTTCGCGCACAGCGCGGCTGCGCGTGCGCGGGCAACGGCCAAGTGGGGGCTGCGGACGACGCTTCACCGCCTCGCGCCGGCGCCGGCGCGCAGGCTCTTCACGGTGCACTACGCGTGCCTCTGCCTGCCGCACAGCCGGTAGCGACGAGCGGGCTCGCCGGCGCGTCCGACGCTCAACAGGCGCGTCGCGGCACGCACGGCGCGATCGCGCGTAGCTTCGTCACGTCGATCGGCACGCCGACGAGCGAGCTGCCTCCGCCGATCGCCTTGATCAGGTTGGCCATCGCCGGTGGGTAGCCGAAGCTCGTGAAGGACTCATCGTTTTCCTTTATCAGGCTCATTTCGAGGTTGCCGGGGCTGTTGGAGTCGACGACGTAGATGCCGTAGCGGGCCATCGCACGCATGATCGCCCGCTGCCAAGCGGGAGCGGGCGAAGCGGCGATTTCCCGGTTGCTCATATCGAGCTGCATGAGGCTGCCGAGATGCGGGCCGGCGCCGCTGCCCGAGCAGCCCTGATCGCCTCGGGCCTTGGCGGGGGCGGGCCAGACGTCGCTCGGCTGCTCACACGGCACGGCCATCGCGAGGGCGTGTTCGATCACGCCCGTCCTCAGCTCGGCGGCGCGGAGCAGGCCGCCCATCAGCCCCAGGTGGGCGGCCTCGCCGTTGCCGTCGCGTCCTGAGCCGGAGGCCGCGCCGATCGGGATGCTGCTCGCGGCCGCGACCGTGATCTGGCCGTGTTCGGGCACGCCGGCCCGCCAGAAGTCGTACTCGCGCCGGGCCGCCTGGTCGACGACGGTCATGTGGCCGTCGGATTCGTCCTGCGGCCTTGCCCCAGCCGGGATGTGCAGGCGCATTCCCGGCCGGCAGGTGCCCTCGCCACCGCAGATCACGGCGACGAGTGGATCGCTGCTCCTCGCCCAGTAGACGGGGCGGCTGCCGGTCGCTTCGATCGCGAAGTCGCCATGGTGCTCACGAGCAAAGGTCCAATGCCGTGAGACGAGGTAGCCGGCGATCGCGGCCGAGTCGGGCGCGAGTCGCGGGTTGGCTGGAATCGGCGTGTTGAAGGGGGAGGTAGCGGCGTATGGTCGCCAGCATCCCGCCGGCCAGTGCCCGGCGGTGAAGGAGCCGAATTCCGGCTTGCACCGGTTCTGCTTGAGATGCTGAGCGTGCGCCGTCGCCGCGTTGGCGAGCGGCGTGACGGCGCACAGCGACAGCACCAGCGCGCCGAGAGCGCATCGGAACGTGATCGTGCGCCTCAGCTCAAAGCGTCTGCGGCGTACCGGTTGCGGCGGTCTGCGGCGACGAGCCCGTCGCGACTGTGGCACCGGCGAAGAGTAGCGCCAGCACCCGTCCCATCAGATCGTCCGGGACGGCGCTCGGGTCGGTCAGCTTCTGGCGGGCGATACCGTCGGCGAGCGCGTCGACGGCGATCGCGAGCTGCTCGGCGGGCAGCGCGAGCTCGAGCTCGAACTCGCGCGCGCCGTCTTCGATCAGCCTCGTCAGCATTCGCCGCACCTGGGCGAAGCGCTCGGCGACCTTCGGGCGCACGGCGGCGTCGCGTACGCCGTAGGCCCAGAACTCCATGAACAGCAGCAGCAGCTCGGGCTCGCGCTCGATCATCATCATCCACTGCCGCGCGCCGCCGGTGGCGCGCTCGGAGACGGATGGACGCGTTGCGACAGCCTCTGCGATCTCCCGCGCATGCTCGTCGATCTCGCGCTCCATCAGCACCAGGAACAGGTCCTCCTTGCCGTCGAAGTTGGAGTACAGCGCGCCCGTGGAGAAGCCTGCGCGGGTGGCGATCTCCTCGACGGAGGCGCCGTGGAAGCCGCTCTCGGCGAACGAGCTGCGCGCGGCGGCGAGCAGTCGCTCGCGTGTGTTGGCCTTGCTCTGCTCGCGCGTCAGCCGTCCGCTTGCGGGCGCCTGCGCCGGCGCTCCAGGCCCGCTCGGAGCCCGCGTGTCGGTGCCGACAGGCGCAGTCCTCATCGCCACATACTACTTGACAGAGCGATCACTATTTCGATAGCGTTCATTATCGATTTATTAATTTAAATGACGACCCCTGACAGGAGCCCCTTCAATGGCAAGCGCCACCCCCACATCGACGGCAGCGGCCGGCGCGGAGGGCAACATTCTCAGCCTGCCGACCGACGCGATCAGCTACTCCGACCTGTATGCGCGCTGGGAGCGGGGCAACTGGAAGGCGACCGAGCTCGACTTCACCGAGGACGCCCGGCAGTGGCGTGAGGACTTCACCGAGTTCGAGCGCACGGCGGCGATGTGGAACTACTGCCTGTTCTTCTGGGGCGAGGACGCGGTCGCCGACAACCTCTCCCCCTACATCGACGCGGCGCCGCTGGAGGAGCAGAAGTACTTCCTCACGACGCAGCAGGTCGACGAGGCGCGCCACGCGGTGTTCTTCAAGCGCTTCATGCAGGAGGTCTGCGAAGTCGGCGACGGCTCGATGGCGAGCGGCCTGAACGCGATCAAGCCGCAGCTCACGCCGGGCTTCCGCAAGATCTTCGACCGCCTCGACGTGATGGCCGACGAACTGCGCAAGGACCGCTCGCCGGCGAAACTCGCGGCGGCGGTGACGCTGTACCACATCGTGATCGAGGCGTCGCTCGCCCAGCCCGGCCAGCACTTCATCTGCAGCTATCTGGAGGAACGCGACCAGTTGCCCGCCTTCCGCGAGGGCATGGAGAACATCGCGACCGACGAGCAGCGCCACATCGGCTTCGGCGTGAAGCTGCTGTCGGACCTCAAGCGCGAAGACCCCGTGCGCGTGCCAAAGGCCGTCGCCGGGATCCTGCACGAGGTCACGCGCTACACCTCGCAGGTGCTGATGCCGCCGGGCTGGGACGAGCGCTATGTGACCATCTTCAACTCGACGCTCGACGAGGTCGGCGTCGAGGGACTCACCTCGATGACGACCAAGCTGCGCTCGGCCGGGATGCCGCTGGAGAGCCTGCCCGGGCCGAAACTGCTGCCTGAGGGGCTCTCGCCGGTGGAGATCTCCCAGCGCGGGCGCGCGCTCGCCAAGGCCGGCGTGATCGGCGTGCGCCAAGGGCCCTCCACGCGCGACCGCGAGACGCTCGAGCTGCTGTTCGACACGATCCGCCGTCAGGTCAATCCCAAGCACGGCCTGTCGCGCCCGACGACGTTCCAGTGGGAGTTCACCGACCCCGACGTGCCGACCTGGCACCTGACCGTCAACAACGGCTCGAGCACGGTCGCCGAGGGCGCGGCGCCGAAGCCCGACGTGCGCCTGCAGCTTGCCTACCAGGACTGGATCGACCTCGTCGGCGAGCGCGTCGACCCCGTACGGCTGATCGCACGCGGGCGCCTGCGCCCGAGGGGCAATCCGCTCGCGTTGCGCAAGCTGGCCAAGGTCTTTCCGCGCCCCTGACGCGCCGTGCGCACCGGCTAGCCGGGCGCGAACTCGCGGGCGGCCGCCGACGGCGACGGAGATGAGGACCCCGCCGGCGCGGTGCCCGCTTCGCCGCTCGGCGCCGGCACGGGGGCGCCGAGCGACGAGTGCGCCGAAGCCGTGCTCGCGACCGCCCCTCCGCTTACCTGCCGGGCCCTCTGACTGCTCGCTGACGACGAACTCGAAGAGGGCCGCTCGAGCCCGAACTCGCGACTGGCCCGCGCGGCGGCTGTGACTGCTCGGCTGCGCCCCGCGAGCGCTGCTGCGCCGGCTCCATCCACGTGCGTCCCGGCCGCAGCGCCGCTCGCTGTGAGTCGGACCGGGCCGGCGTTGCCCGCCGCACGCCCGCTCGCGCTCACTCGTGCGCCACGGACATGGCCGTGCGTGGCTTTGGTCGCGCCGCGACCGTGTCCTTCGAGCGCCACGCACCCCGCTCCCACGCCGAGTGCGAGCAGACAGCCGGCGGCCAGCTTCGCCCCCACACCTCCTGCCAGCCACCAGCCGCCGCCGGCAGCGCCCGCGCCGGAGGCCGAGAGCGCCCCCGCGCCGGCGCCAAGCGACGCGCTCGTGGCGCTTGCGCTCCCGCCCGCACCGGCACCGGCACCGGCGCCGGCACCGCCCGCGCCGGCACCGGCTGAGCCCGAGCCGGCCAACGCGCCGGCGCTCGCTCCGCCTCCCGCGCCGGCCACGCCGGCCGCGAGAAGCGGATAGAGCAATCCCGGCACGGGCGGCAGCGCAACGGCGAGCCCGCGCAGCGAGAGGACGTAGGCGCGACACGCGGGACAGGCGTCGCTATGGCTCAGCGCGAGCCGGTAGCGATCGCCTTGCGGGTCGAGGATGCCGAAGGCGAGCCCACGCATCAGCGAGCCCTGCTCCTCGCACCATTCACCGCCGGCGATCGCCTGCACGAGCGCCCCGACCTTGCCCGCGACACCGCGTAAGCCGGCGCCGGCGCCCTCCATCAGCTTGCGCATGCGCGACTCGCTGAGGCCCAGCCGCGCGGCCGCCTCGGCACGTGAGAGCCCCTGCAGATAACACAGCGCGGCGGCCTTCCGCTCGCGCTCGTTCAACCGCGTGCGCAGCGCCTCGAGCAAGCTGCGCAGCTTTGCGCGATCGTCGAGCTCGGCGGCGAGGTCGCGATCGTCCCCCGCGCTGTCGCCGGCGCCGGCAACGGGCTCGATGCGTCTGCGCGCGCGGTGCTCGTCGACCGCGCGGCGATGGGTCACGACGGCGAGCCAGCCGGCGGGATTGACGATCTGCTGCCCGTCGAGCACGGCCGCGTGGAGGCCTTGCCAGGCCTCGGCGTAGGCGGCCTCGAGATCGCTGCGATCGAGCGCCGCGCCGGCGCCTCGCAGACGCCGGTCGACGGCTCCGATGACACGCTCGCGCAAAGCCTCGAATTCTTCGCGCAGTAGACGATCCGCGCGGTAGCGACGCAGGAGGAATGGACTCATTGCTCGAAGACTACGGATGGCCCGAAATCCAATGGGGCCGAATCTGTCGGACAGATCGTTTACGCTCTGTCACGTCACAGTCAGATCAACCGGAGGGGAACCGATCCATGGGGAAGACCCGCCATTGCCTTCTACTCGCGCTCGGCTCGCTTGCGATCGTCGCGTGCTCGGTACCGGTCGCCGATGCGGCGTCGCTCGTCGAGCACAACGCGGTGCCGAGCGTGGAACAGCATTGGACCGCATCCTCGTTTTCTGGCCTGCTCGAAGCGGGTGGACCACCCGAATTCGGCCGCTGCATCAAAACGACGGGCGGCAAATACGAAGATGCCGGCTGCACGAAAACGGGAAGCGGCAAAAACTACGAATGGCACCCGGCCTTCGGTGGCTCACTGCCACTTGAAAAAACGGGCTTCTCCAACACGCTCAAGGAAGCGACGAGCGCCGAGCTCGAAACGGTCAACGAAAATCTCGTCGCCTGTAGCGGTGAGAGCGCAAGCGGCAAATACACGGGCAACAAGACCGTCGGCAGTGTGGTCATCACGTTCACCGGTTGCAGCGCCTTCAGCATGTCGTGCACCACGGAAGGCGCGGCCACGGGGACCGTCATCACGAGCACGCTGGAAGGCGTGCTCGGTGTGGAAGAACTCGGCGCCGAACCCAGCCTGAACAAGATCGGCGAGGACCTGTTCCCTGTCGGTCACTCCGGTCCAATCGCCGAATTCAGATGCGGTGGCCTGCTGACGACGATCTCGGGGTCGATTATCTCGCCGATGCCCGCCAACATCATGAAACTCACGACGGCGGTCAAAACAAAAGCGGTCAAAGGCAAACAGCGTCCGGAAAACTTCGTCGAAGAACCGCCTGAAGTGCTGACGGCGCTGTTCGAAGGCGGTATCCCGGAACAGGCCGGCGAGACGCTGATCGTGAATCAGACGAACGAAGAAAAGGTCGAGATCAACTCGGTGTTGTAAGGGAGAGTCAGCGCGCCCAGGGTCGGCTGCCTGGGCGCGCAGCTTCCACGCAGGTGACGCGGTCGCGAACCGCGCAGGCCGCACCCGAGTGAGCTTGTCCCCCGCCTCTGCACGGGCGCCGACGTCTCCGACTACGCCTGCGCCTCACCGCTCAACAGCGGTCGGCGGCTATCTTCACGCCATCGTCGTACCCGCAACAGCCTCTCCGCCCGCGCCGCCGCCCACGGCCGAGATCCTCGGCGTCCCGCTGGCAATCTCCGACTACGAGCACGTGCTCGACTGGATGGAGGCGATGATCGCCGCCGACGCGCGCGGCTACGTGACGGCGGCAGCCGTCAACCTCGTGATGTCCGCTCAGGAGCAGCCGGAGACGCTGGCAGCGGTGCTTGGCGCGACGCTGGCCGTACCCGACGGGATGCCGCTCGTATGGGCGCTGCACGCGCTCGGTCATCCGCAGGCGACGCGCGTCTACGGCCCTGACCTGATGGCGCACTTCTGCGCGCGCGCAGCGCGCAAGGGGATCCCGATCTACCTGTACGGAGGGCGGCACGACGACGATGCGCGCGAGCTGCTGGCCAGACGTCTGCGCGAGCGCTTCCCGGGCCTGCCGATTGTCGGCTCCTCCTCGCCGCCGTTCCGAGCGCTGACGGAGGCGGAGAACGAGCGCGAGATCGAGTCGATCAACGAGTCCGGCGCGGCGCTCGTGTGGGTCGGCACCGGCCAGCCGCGCCAGGAGCAGTGGATGCACGCGATGCGCCCGCTGTTGCGCCCGCCGCTGCTCGTCGGCGTGGGCGCCGCATTCGACTTCCACGCCGGCCTCGTCTCCCAGGCGCCGCCGTGGATGCAGCAGAGAGGTCTCGAGTGGGTCTATCGCCTCTCGCGCGAGCCGCGACGGCTGTGGCGACGCTACGCCCGCTACAACCCGCGCTTCGTCGCCGGCTTCGCCGCCCAGTACCTTCGCCATCGGCGTGCGCGGCGCACATGAGCCGCGTGCTGATCACCGGCGGCGTCGGAGCGCTCGGCGCCGCCGTCGCAAGGCGTCTGCTGGCCGATCCCGCCTTCGACGTGCGCATCTCCGACGAGCGCCCGGCGCCGCAATGGATGCGCGAAGGCTGCGAGGTGCACCGAGGGGACTTGCGCGTCGCCGGTCAAGCGACGGCCGCGACGAAGGGTTGCTCGCATGTGATCCACCTCGCCTGCTTCACAGACCACGCGCGCGCCGCGCCGTACGCGCTGCTCGAGTACGAAGCGGCGCTGCACAACTCGGTGATCGACGCCGCCCTCGATCGCGACGTCGAGCGCCTGCTGTTCGCTTCCTCGCCACTCGTGTTCGAGCGGGCCGAGCTGTTCCCGACGCCCGAGGAGCACCTCGAGCAGTGCCTGGCGCCGCGCTCGGCCGGCGGCTTTGCGAGGCTGGCCGGTGAGCGCCAATGCGCGGCGGCACACCGCGAGCGCGGCCTGCGGTACGCGATCTGTCGGCCGTTCGGCGCGTACGGCCCTGCGATCTCGCCCGGAACGCCGCCGGGCACGGAGGCCGAGCACGCGCCAGCCGGTCCGGCGCACGAGGTGGGCGAGCTGATCGAACGCGCAGGCGCCGGCGTTCGGCCACTGCCGATCTTCGCAACCGGCGAGCAGACACTGACGCCGACACACGTGGACGACCTCGCCGAGGGAATCGTGGCCGCGCTGTCCTCCGCGGCGGCGGCCAACGAGGACTTCAACCTGGCGGCCGCGCGCGAGCTGTCGCTTGCCGAGATCGCGCAGATTGCCTGGCGGGCAGTGGCGGGCGGCGCCGAGGAGGCGGTGGCGGGACGCGCCGAGGAGGCCCCGCTGGAGCGCCTGCCGGCGCGCGAGATCGACATCCCGCGCAGCTATCCGTCGGTGGCCAAGGCGCGCGAGCTGCTCGGCTGGGAGGCGCGCATCGATGCCGCCACGGGCATCGCCGCGCTCGCGGCAGAGGCACGAGAGCGCGCCGTAGCCCATGCGGCCGAGGTCGCGGCCGGCGACTGAGCGAGAGCGCCCGTCGAGCGGCGGCAGTATCGGCGACGCTCTATAGGCTGACGCCCAGATGACCGACAAGCGAAAAGCGCTCGTCACCGGGATCACCGGGCAAGACGGCTCCCACCTGGCAGAACTGCTGCTCGACAAGGGCTACGAGGTGCACGGCATGGTCCGCCGCGCCTCCACCGAGAAGTTCGACCGCATCGAGCAGATCCGCGATCGCATCACGCTGCACCAAGGCGATCTGCTCGACCAGCGCTCGCTGGTCGACGCCCTGCGCGCCTCCGAACCCGCCGAGATCTACAACCTCGCCGCGATGTCGTTCGTCGCCGTGTCGTGGATCCAGCCGACGCTGACCGCCGAGTTCACCGGCGTCGGCGTCACGCGCATGCTCGAGGCGATGCGCGAAGTGTGCCCCGAGGCGCGCTTCTACCAGGCCTCCTCGAGCGAGATGTTCGGCAAGGTGCTCGAGGTCCCGCAGACCGAGACCACCCCCTTCTACCCTCGCTCGCCCTACGGCGTGGCGAAGGTCTACGGCCACTTCATCACGGTCAACTACCGCGAGTCATATGACCTGCACGCGACGTCGGGGATACTTTTCAACCACGAGGGTCCACGCCGGGGCCTTGAGTTCGTGACGCGGAAGATCACCTGGCACGCCGCGGCGATCAAGCACGGTCTGATGAAGGAGGTCCGGCTGGGAAACCTCGACGCCGAACGCGACTGGGGCTACGCGAAGGACTACGTCGAGGCGATGTGGCTGATGCTGCAGCAAGACGAACCCGAGGACTACGTGATCGCCACGGGCAAATCGCATTCGGTGCGGGAATGCTGCGCGGTCGCCTTCGACGAGGCCGGCCTGGGCGACTTCGAGCAGTACGTGACGATCGATCCGGCGTTCGCGCGCCCGGCCGAGGTCGACCACCTGATCGGCTCGCCGGCGAAGGCCGAACGCGACCTCGGCTGGAAGCCGGCCACGTCGTTCGAGCAGCTGATCCGGCTGATGACGCGCGCTGACCTCGAGCTGCTCAAGCCGCGCTGAGCGCGATGGCGGCCTGAGCGATGGCGGTGCCGCTGTTCGACACGGCCTCGACGCTTGAGCCGCTGCGCGAGCAGCTGCGCGCGGCGATCGACGGTGTGCTCGAGTCCGAACGCTTCATCCTCGGGCCCGAGGTGACAGCCTTCGAGCAGGAGCTGGCGGCCTACTGCGGCGCCGCCCACGGCGTCGGCGTGGCCAACGGCACCGACGCGATCACGATCGCGCTGCGCGCGATGGGCGTCGGCCCCGGCGACGAGGTCATCGTCCCCTCGTTCACATTCTACGCCTCGGCCGAGGCGATCCCACCGACCGGCGCGCGGCCGATGTTCTGCGACATCGACCCGGACACGTACTGCGTCACGGCCGAGACCGTGCGCGCTGCGCTCACGCCGCGCACGAAGGCCGTCGTCGCCGTGCACCTGTTCGGCAACGTCGCGCCGGTGGCCGAGATCGAAGCGCTCGGCGTGCCCGTGCTCGAGGACGCCGCGCAGGCGCTGGGGTCGGACTCCGCCGCCGGGCGGCCCGGTGCGCTCGGCCGCGCGGCGACGTTCTCGTTCTACCCCTCCAAGAACCTCGGCTGCTTCGGCGACGGCGGCATGATCGTAACTGCCGACGAGCAGATCGCCGAGCAGGCGCGGATCCTGCGCTTCCATGGCTCACGCGACAAGGTCGACTACGAGCAGCTCGGCTACAACTCGCGACTGGACGAGCTGCAAGCGGCGATCATGCGCGTGCAGCTGCCGCATCTGCAGGCGTGGGCCGACGGCCGTCGCAAGGCTGGGCGCCATTACGAGCAGGCCGGCCTCGGCGAGCTCGTCGGGCTGCCCGTACCCGTCGCCGGCGCAGATCCTGCGTGGCACCTGTACGTCGTCAGCGATCCCGAGCCGCAGCGGCTGGAAGCCGCGCTCGGCGCTTCGGGGATCGGGTACAAGGCCTACTACCGCACGCCCGTGCATCGGCAAGCGCCGATGGCCGAGTGGGGCGCCGGGCTCGAGCTGGCGGGGACCGAGCAGGCCGCGGCGCGGCATTTGGCGATTCCGATGAGCCCGGTGCTTAGCCGCGCGCAGGCGGATGAGGTCGTAGCCGCCATCGGGCGGGGGGTTGGCACGGCGTAGCCGTGCGACGCGGGAGGCCCAGTCCACCGAGGCAGCCGTCGGACATGGGAGGTCCAGTCCACCGAGGTAGCCGTCGGACCACGTGGAGGTCGTGCCCGTTTCGAGGCAGCGATAGCAATGGTATATACGCCGTATATGCCATTGCTATCGCAACCGGAAATCGAGAATCCCCTACCCGCGCCGACCGACGAAACGGCATCCAGCCTTCTCGTCGAGCCGGTCTACGCTCCTCCGACGGCATCCTGCCTTCTAAGTCGAGCCGGCCTCCGCTCCTTGTCACACCCTGAGAACGCTCCGGCCGCCACGACCGTTACCGGGCGGGCCATCCAGGCCGGCTGTGGGGGCGCCGAAGGCCCAACGGGAACCGGGGCTTAGAGCCAGTTCTCGAGCAGGTCGGCCTCGGGCACGTCGCGCACGACGCGGGCTGGGGAGCCCATCACGACGGCGCGGGCGGGGACGTCGTGAGTAACGAGGGCGGCGGCGGCGACGAAGGCCTCCTCGCCGATCTGCACGCCGGGGGTCAGCACGGCACCGCCGCCGATCCGGCAGGCGCGCCCCAGCGTGGCGCCGCGCAGCGGCTGCTCGCGCGTGTGGCGCCCCATGGCGTCGTCGTTGGTGGTGACGACGCCGGGACCGACGAACACGTCGTCCTCGATCGAGCTGTAGGCGGTCAGATAGACGTTGCTCTGCACGCGCACGCGCGCGCCGACGGACACGTCGTTGTCGACGACGCTGCCCCGTCCGATGACCGAGCCGGCGCCGATCGAGGAGCGCTCGCGCACGAAGGACTGGTCGCCGAGGATCGCGTCGTCGGCGACGGAGGCGCCGGCGAGCACGATGGCGCCGCAGCAGACGGTGACGTGCCTACCGAGCTGGAGGGCGCCGGCCTCGCCGTGCGCGCCGGAGCGCTTGGCCAGGCGCGGGCGCTTGCCGAGCACGGCGCCGTCCTCGATCGTGCAGCCGTCGCCGATCACGGTCCCGGCGTGCACGACGACGCCCGCGCCGAAGACGACGCCCTCGCCGATCTGCACGTCGCCGCCGAGCAGCAGCCCGGGCCCGCGTTCGTCTGGGTTCAACGACACTTCACAGGCGGATTACGTCGGAGGAGGCCGCGAGCGAGCGCGTGACGCCGCGCAGATCCACGAGCAGCCGCGAGCGCTGCGCGAGCAGCTCGTAGTCGATCCCAGGGTGCGCGGTGACGATCAGCGTCAGGTCGGCGTCGCCGACGGCCTCGTCCAGCGAGCGGCTGTCGAGTCCAAACTCGGCGAGATGCGCGACGTGCGGGTCGTGGTAGCAGACGTCGGCGCCGAGCTGTCGCAGCAGCATGATGATCTTCAGCGCAGGCGACTCGCGGATGTCGCCGACGCCGGGCTTGTAGCTGACGCCGAGCACGGCGATGCGCGCGCCTTTGACAGACATACCGGCGTCGTTGAGCGCACGCTGCGCCTTGGCGACGCAGTGATACGGCATCTGCTGGTTGACCTTGCCGGCGAGCTCGATGAACTCGGTCGAGATGTCGAACTCGCGTGCGCGCCAGCTGAGGTAGAAGGGATCGACGGGAAGGCAGTGGCCGCCCATGCCGGGCCCAGGCTCGAAGCGCATGAACCCATACGGCTTGGTCGCGGCGGCGTCGACGACCTCCCAGATATCGATGCCCATGCGGTCGGTCAGCATCGCGAGCTCGTTGACGAGCGCGATGTTGACCGAGCGGAAGATGTTCTCGAGCAACTTGGTCAGCTCGGCGGCCTCTGGGCTCGAGACGCGCACGAGGTTCTCGCAGACGAGGCCGTAGAGCTCCTCGGCGCGCTGTAGGCAGGTCTCGGTCAGCCCGCCGAGCACCTTGGGCGTGTTGCGCAGCGTGAAGTCAGTCCGCCCGGGGTCGACTCGCTCAGGGGAGAAGGCGAGGTGGAAGTCGCGCCCGGCGGCGAGGCCTGACTCCTCAAGCAGCGGCGCGACGCGCTCGCGCGTCGTGCCGGGGTAGGTCGTGGACTCGAGCACGACGAGCTGATCGGCCTGCAGCACCTCGGCGAGGCCGCGGGTGGAGTCGATCAGCGGCCCGAGGTCGGGCTCGCGGTTGCGCGTCAGCGGCGTGGGCACGCAGATGATCACGGCGTCGGCCTTGGCCAGGCGCGCGTAGCGCGTGCTCGCGTGGATGCGCTCGTTCAGCTCGCCGAGCAACTCGGAGGGGACGTCCTCGATGTAGGAGTCGCCGGCCTCGATCGCCTCGATCTTGCGCGAGTCGAGGTCGACGGCGATCACGTCGCAGCCCTCTTTGGCAAAGGCAACGGCCAGCGGCAGGCCGACATAGCCCAGCCCGATGATGCCGACGGTCTTCACTCGGGGGCAGTGTAGGGGTTCGATCTCACTGAATCCGGATCGGCCCGCGCGCCGTAGGCCTTTAGCGGGGGGCTGCTTCGAGCTCGCGCAGATCGGCGCGCACCATCCGCTCGACGAGCTGCTCGAAGGAAAGCTCAGGCGCCCAGCCGAGCCGCGCGCGAGCCTTACTGGGGTCGCCGATGCTGGGCGTGCTCTCGGGAGGCCGGACGCGCGCCTGATCGACGCGCAGATAGCGCTCGGCGTCGAGTGAGACGCAGGCAAAGGCGGCCTGTGCAAACTCGGCGACGGTATGGGGCACGCCGCTTGAGAGCACGTAGTCGCCGGGCTCGGGCTGCTGGAGCATCAGCCAGGCGCCGCGCACGATGTCGCCGGCGAAGGACCAGTCGCGCACGGCATCGAGCGCGCCGAGCCGCAGCTCGTCCTGGCGCCCGAGCGAGATGGCGGCGGCGGCGCGCGTGATCCGCCGCGTGACGAAGCGCTCGGGACGGCGCTCGGACTCGTGGTTGTAGGCGATGGCGGAGCTGGCGTACAGGCCGTCGTGCTCACGCAGGCGGCCGACGAGCTGGTGGGCGGCGAGCTTGGCGATTGCGTAGGGGGAGCGCGGCCGGCACGGGGTGTCCTCGTTCTGCGGGCTCTCGCCGGCGTCGCCGAAGATCTCGCTGGAGGCGGCGACGAGCACGCGCGTTGGCAGCTCCAGCTCGCGCACGGCCGTGAGCAGGGTGGCGGTGGAGCCGGCGATCGCGGCGAGCGTCTCGCCAGGCTTCTCCCAGGAGGCGGGGACGAACGACGGCGCGGCCAGATGGTAGATCTCGCTCGTGCAGGCGCGCGCGATCGCCTCGCGGAGCGCGACCGGATCGAGCACGTCGCCGCTCAGCAGCTCGAGCTGACCGCGCAGGTGCTCGGCCGAGCCGAGCCCCCGCCCCCCACGGTCGCCGCGCACGAGCCCGACCACGCGATAGCCCTTCGCCAGCAGCAGCTCGGCCAGGAACGAGCCGTCCTGCCCGGTCAGGCCGGTGATCAGCGCGCTTGGGTCTTGCGGCACGCCGGGAGCTTATGCGCTGCCGTCGTACAGCTCGGCGAGTGCGCCGGCCACAACCTGTGGCGCACACACGGCACGTGCTCGCTGCCGCCCTCGCTCCCCTGCGGCGCGATCGCCGGCGAGCCTTTCGATCGCTCGGGCCAGCGCGACGGCGTCTGCGGGCGGGACGAGCGCGTCGTCCTCGACGAGCTCCTGCAGCGCGCCGACGCGGCTGGCCACGACGGGCAGTCCGGCGGCCATGGCCTCGGCGGCGGCGAGGCCGAAGGTCTCGGCCGAGCGCGAGGGCACGAGCGCGATCGACGCGCGCGCGCGCAGCTCGGCGAGCTCGGCGTCGTCGACGCGCCCGGCAAAGCGCACGGTGGCCCCGGCCACGCCGCGCCCGGCGGCGGCGCGCGCTTCGAGTGCCGCGCGCTCGGGGCCGTCGCCGGCGACGACGAGCGTGATGCCGGCGGCGTGGCATGCGTCGATCGCGACATCGACGCCCTTCTCGGGAGCGAGCCGCGAGACGACGATCGCGTAGGAGGCCAGCTCGGAGGCGACTCCGGCGGGAGCCGGCGGGAACGCGTCGAGCGCGCGCACGGGTGGCGCGAGCACGCGCACGCGCTCCCACGGCAGCGGCGCGCCGAGCTCGCGCAGGCGCTCGCGGGCAAAGGCGCTGGGCACGACGACGGCGTCGGCCTGTCGCACCATGCGCTCCTGCCACAGCGCGAGCGAGGCGGCGTAGGCAGCGGACTCGGCGCGGCTGCCACGGCAGTTCAGACGCACGCCGGGCAGGGTATTGCGGCCGTGGCAGCGGGTGCACTCCTCGCCGTCGGTGAAGCACACGCCGATGGCGCAGACGAGCCGGTACTGGTGCAGGTGCAGCACGACCCTCGCCCCCGCGGCGCGCGCGGCGGCGAGCGCGCGCCAGCCGAAGGCGGGCTGCAGGTTGTGCGCGTGCACGACGCGCGCCCGATGCTCGCGCACGCTGCGCCCGACCTCGTCGGGGTCGAGACCACCGCGCAGCAGGCCGAGCGCGGCTCGGCCGCGGCCGAGCTCATCAGAGGAGCGTGCGAGCAGCTCTGCAGGTTCGCCGAGGCGCTCGCGCACGAGCCGCAGCAGATCGTCGACGACGCGCTCCTCGCCACCGGTCGCGCGATAGCGGTTGTGCAGGAAGAGAACCACTCGCAGTGAGAGCCTAGTGCGGGGAGCGCTCGCGCCTACGGAAGCCGCTGCAAACCTAGACTGTCCGGACCGATGAGCCCCGACGCGCCGCCCGCCTCGATCGTGATCCCGACCAGGGCGCGTCTTGCCTACCTCGAGGTGGCGCTCTGCTCGATCGCGCCGCAGGCTGCCGCGGCAGGTGCTGAGGTGCTGGTGGTGGATGACGCGGGAGCCTCGGGGGCGGCGCGCGCGCTGGTCGAGCGCCACGGCGCGCGGTACGAGCCGCACGCGGCGCCGCGCGGCCTGAACGTGGCCCGCAACACGGGCGTGCGCGCGAGCACGGGCGGGCTGGTGGTGTTCGTCGACGACGACATCCGCGCGCTCGAGGGCTGGCTTTCAGCGCTGCTACAGGCGGCGCGCGAGCACTTGCAGACGGATGTCTTCACAGGGCCTGTCAAGGCACGCCTGGAAGGGCCGGCGCCGCATTCGTGCGGACGCGAGCGCCCGCCGATCACGACGCTGGAGCTCGGCCCGGACGACACTCGCACGCGCTACGCGTGGGGCGCGAACATGGCGATCAGGCGCGCTGCGCTGGAGCGGATCGGCCCGTTCGAGGAGTCGCTCGAGCACGGTGGCGATGAGCAGGAGTGGCAGGATCGTTTGATGTCCGCCTGCGGCGGAGATGACGGCCGGGGAGCGCTGTACGTAGCGGCCGCGGCGGTCGAGCACCGCCGCGTCGGACGCGACGCGCGCCTGCGCTCGCTCGCGCGCGGTGCATACGTGCGCGGCCGCGCGGCCCAGCGCTTCGACGCGTGGCGCGGGCAGGCGCCGGCGCTGTCGCGCGAGCTCTCGACGCTGGCGGGCAGCGCGGGCCACGTGCTGCGCTATCGCTGCCCGGCGGGGCTGACGATGGTCGCGCACAGCGCGGGGCGACTGCGCGAAGCGCTGCGGGCGCAGATCGGGGGGACGGCTCGAAGTCGATCGCTCGATGGCACGGGCGCGGCAGGCGCAGAGCACGAGGACGACTTCCTCTCGGGCACGAGCGGCACGGTCGGCGGCCTCGACGCGCAACTGCGCGGCTTCGGCGACGTGCTCGCGGACGCGCGCGAGCTGGCGAGCGGCCGGCGGCTGCGCCTGGCGCGGGCGGCGAGGCGCGAGCCGCCGCGGCGCCGCGTGCTGGTGCTGGGAATCGAGCGCCCGGTCCATCGCGAGCTTGCCTCTCGCGCGCAGGCCGAGCTGCGCCGCTCGCGCCACGACGTCGAGCTCCACACGGCACCGTCGGGCGCGCTCGGCAAGTTCGAGAACCTCAACCGGCTGCTGGCGGCCCACCCGCGGGCCGGATACGACTGGCTGGTGATCGTCGACGACGACATCGAACTGCCGCGCGGCTTCCTCGATCGCTTCGTGTTCCTCTGCGAGCGCTTCTCGCTGCAGCTGGCGCAGCCGGCGCACCGGCTGCGCTCGCATGCGGCGTGGCCGCAGACGCGCCGGCGTCCGGGCAGCGTCGTGCGCGAGACGCGCTTCGTCGAGATCGGGCCGGTGACAGCGTTCGCGAGTGAGACGTTCGCGACGCTGCTGCCGTTTCCGCAGCTGCGCATGGGCTGGGGGCTGGACGCGCATTGGGCGGCGCTCGCGGGCGAGCACGGTTGGCGCTGCGGCGTGATCGACGCGGTCGCGATCGGCCACGCGGTAGCGCCGGCGGCCGATGCGTACTCGCGTGAGGCGGCGCTGGCGGAGGCGCGTAAGTTCCTCGCCGAGCGCCCCTATGTGAAGGCGGCCGAGGCCAAGCGGACGCTTACGACGCACCGGCGCTGGTGAGGTCGGTGCGCGTGCTCGTCCTCGCCGAGTTCTACCCCAGCCGGCGCGATCCGGTGCTCGGCGTGTGGGCGCATCGCCAGGCGCTGGCGGCGCGCGACGCGGGGGCGCAGGTGCGCGTGATGGTGCTGCACCGCGTGGTGCCGCCGCGCGCGGCGCTGGCGGCGGGACCGGGCGCCGCGGCTCGTGCACTGGCGGGTCTCGCGCGCGAGCCGCGCAAGCAGGTGCGCGACGGGCTGGAGGTCTCCTACGTGCCCTATGCCTCGCCCGACCGAGAGCGCTCCTACGCCAAGTGGGGCGCCTGGGCGGCGGCGCCGCTGGGGCTCGCGATGGCGCGTCTGCATCGCTCGTTCCCGTTCGAGCTGGTCCACGCGCACAACGCCGTGCCGGCCGGCGACGCGGTGCGCCGCGTGCGTGCGCTGCGCGCCCTGCGCGCGCCGCTGGTCATCTCGGTGCACGGCGGCGACGTGCTGTACACGGCCGTGCGCATGCGTGGCGGCGCGCAAGCCGTGCGCGCCACGCTGTCGCAGGCGCGGCTGGTGCTGGCCAACAGCGAGGGCATCGCGGAGCTCTCGCGCGAGCACGGGGCGCGCGAGACGCGGGTCGTGCATCTCGGCGCGGACGTGCCCGCGGCGCGCCCGGCGCGTCGCAGCGGGGCGCCGCAGACACTCGTCACGGTGGGCCACCTGGTGGCGCGCAAGCGCCATGCCGACGTGCTGCGCGCGCTGGCCGTGCTGAGCCCGCGCCACCCGACGTTGCGCTACGCGATCGTCGGCGCCGGGCCGGAGCGGGCGGCGCTCGAGGGCCTGGCCGCGCGCCTGGAGGTGGCCGAGCGGGTCGACTTCCACGGACAGCTCCCGCACGAGCAGGCGGTCGAGCTGGCAGGCACGTGCACGCTGTTCGTGATGCCCTCTACGGAGGAGGCCTTCGGCGTGGCCTACATCGAGGCAATGGCAGGCGGCGTGCCGGCGATCGGCTGCCGCGGCGAGCCGGGGCCGGAGGAGATCGCGGCGGCCGGAGACGGCCTCGTGCTCGTGCCGCCGGGCGACATCGAGCGCCTGACGCAGCGGATCGACGAGCTGCTGTCCGATCCGCACAGGCTGCACGAGGTTCGCCAGCGGGCGCGCGCGACGGTGGCGGCGAACTTCACCTGGGAGCGCTGCGGCCGCCAGACGCTCGACGCCTACGAGCGCGCGCTGCGATGACGCAAACGCAAGCGACTGCGGCGAGGCCGGACGCCGCCAAGCCGGTGCTGTTCGTCGCGGGCAACGCCCCGGCGTACCGCATGGGCGCCCTGACACGCCTGCACGAGCGCGAGGGGATCGAGCTGGCGCTGTTCGGCGGGCGCTCCGAGCACGGCGGCCCCGGGTTTGAGGGGGTGATGCCGTTGCCCCACCGTCACGTGCGCCCGCGCGAGCTCGATGCGCTGGCGGCGTCGGGCGACTACCGAGCGGTCGTCTGCCCGACGGGCGGGCGCCTGGCGCCGCTGGCGAGCTGGCGCGGCGCGCGGCGCGCGCGCGCGGCGCTGATCCTGTGGGCCTCGCTGTGGGCGCACCCGCGCAGCGCGGCGCACGCGTTCACCTACCTGCCGCTGCGGCGCCTGTACCGCTCGGCGGACGCGGTCGTCACCTACGGTCCGCACGTGAGCGCCTACGTGCGGGCACGCGGCGCGCGCAACGTGCACGTCGCAAAGCAGGCGGTCGACAACGACTTCTGGAGCTCATCCGAGATCGAGCCCCCCCACGAGCCGGCGTGGCCGGCGGCCGCCGAGGTGCGGTTCCTGTTCGTCGGGCGTCCCGAGCGCGAGAAGGGCCTCGCGGTGCTCGCCGACGCTTGGCGCGCGGCGGAGCTTGCGCCGCAGCGGGCGGCGCTGATGCTGGCGGGCGTCGATCCCGGTCTCAGTGCAATCGCGCCCGACGGCCCCCGCCGCCAGGGCGACGCGGCGATGCTCGGCCTGGGCGCGATCGATCCGATCGAGCTGCGCAACGTCTACGCGGCGTGTGACGCGCTCGTGCTGCCCTCGATCGCGACGCGCACGTTTCGCGAGCCGTGGGGCCTGGTAATCAACGAGGCGATGAACCGCGGCCTGCCGGTGATCGTGAGCGACGCCGTGGGCGCGGCGGCGGGCGGGCTGGTGCGCGACGAGATCAACGGGCTGGTCGTCGGGGCGGGCGACAGCGACGCGCTGGCGCACGCGATCGTGCGCCTGGCCGAGGACCCACAGCTGCGCGCACGTCTCGGCGCGCAGGGCGCGCGCGACGTGCGCGCCTATACCTACGACGCGTGGGCCGAAGGCTTCTCGGCTGCGCTTGCGAGCCTGAACCTCTCCCGGGGGCGTTGGTAGCGTTGCGTTGCTCAGGTATGCGAATCGTGTCCGCACTGGCGCTCGCGCTGTCGCTGCTCGTCCTGCTCGCCACGGCGGCGAGCGCGGATACGGGCGCGAAGATCATCGAACGTTGCACGCACGGCCAGGGCCTCAGCGGCTTCAGCCAGAAGGACTACCGCCGCGCGCTGGCGGAGCTTCCGACAGAAGTCGAAGAGTACTCCGACTGCGCCAACCTGATCCGCAGCGCGCAGCTCGCTGCGGCCGGTGGCGGCGGAGGTGGCGGGCCGAGCGGCGGCGGCCCGGCGGCAACTCCGCTCTCGGCCGCGGAGCAAAGCGCGGTCGCACGGGCGCCGAAGTCCGGCGGCGAACCCTTCAAAGTCGGCAATCAGCTGGTCAGCCCGGGCGTCGTCCACGCCGACATCTCCTCGGCGCTCAGCTCGCTGCCGGACCCGCTGCTGGCAATGCTCGCCTTCCTGCTCGCCTGCGCCGCCGCGCTGGGCGGGCGGGCGATCCTCAAGGGTTTGCGTGCCTACCGCTCCCACTGAGCCTGAGACGGCGGTGATCGAGGCGAGCGCGACGCCGGGCGCCCCGGCCGGCGGCGATGTGCCTCTTGGCGCGAGCTCTCCGCGCCTTCGCGAAGGGCGGCCAGGCGCGAACGACGTACGGCCGAGCGGCACGCGCGGCGACTGGCACACGGCGCTGAGCCGGCGTGCGCCGGCGTGGTGGCCGACGGTGCTGATCGCCGGCGTGCTCTGCTTTGTGGCGTTCGTCGCGGGCGGCGGGTTGAACCTGAGCGACATGACGACGGTCGAGATCGTCCTCACGATCGGATCGGGCCTGATCGTCGCCACGGTGGCCCTGTTCGGTCCCCCACGCGAGCGCGCCTACGGCGGCTGGGCGGTTGCGCTGCTGTTCGCCTTCGCAGCGCTGACGGCGCTGTCGGTCGTGTGGTCGGTGCAGCCGGATGACAGCTTCAAGGACGCCGGGCGCATGCTCGCCTACTGCGGCGCGTTCGGCGCCGCGGTGGCGCTCGCACGCGCGGTCCCGGCGCGCTGGCCGGCGGTGCTCGGCGGCGTGGTGCTGGCGGCAAGCATCGTCTGCGTCTACGCGCTGCTGACGAAGGTGTTCCCGGCCTCGCTCGACGCGGGCGACGTGTATGCCCGCCTGCGCGCCCCCTACAGCTACTGGAACGCGATCGGCCTGACGGCGGCGATGGGCGCTATCGGCTGCATGTGGCTGGGCGCCCGGCGCACCGGACATGCCCTGCTCAGCGTGCTGGCCTATCCGGCGATGGGGCTGATGCTGCTGACGCTGATGCTCGCCTACTCGCGCGGAGCGCTGGTGGCGCTCGTGCTCGGCCTGACGCTGTGGCTCTGCATCGTGCCGCTGCGCCTGCGCGGCGCGGCGATCCTGATCAGCGGCGCGCTGTGCGCAGGCGGCGTGGTGGCGTGGGACTTCTCCAGGCACGCGCTGAACAGCGACAACGTGGCGCTGATGCAGCGCACGAGCGCCGGGCACCAGCTGGGCGTGCTGATCGTGGCGATGCTCGTGCTGCTGAGCATGATCGGCCTGGCGTTCGGCTTCTGGACCGGGCGCAACGCGCCATCGATCGTCAGCCGCCGCCGCGCGGGGGCGCTGCTGCTGAGCCTGCTCGCGGTCGTCGTGCTCGCCTTCGCGGGCGCGCTGGCGGCGAGCCATCGCGGCTTCACGGGCACGATCTCGCACACGCTGCATTCGGTCACGGACCCGCATGCGCCGGTCCCGTCCAACGGCCCCGGCCGCCTGACGGCAGTAGGCAGCGTGCGCGCGCGCTACTGGAACGAGGCGCTGAAGGTGTTCCAGGCGCATCCGGTGCTGGGCGCGGGCGCGGAAGGCTATGCGACCGCGCGGCTGCGCTACCGCACGGAGACGCTGAACGTGCGCCACGCGCACGGCTACGTCGTGCAGACGCTGGCCGACCTCGGCCTGGTCGGGCTCGGCCTGACGCTCGCGCTGCTGCTCGTGTGGATGGCGGCGGCGGGGCGCTCGACGCACCCGTTCAATCGCCGCTGGAGCAACTGGAGGACGCTGCGCGTGTGGCTCGATCGCGCCGACGCCGGCGGCACGCCGGGCTGGCAGCGGCTGAGGAGCGCCGACGGGCGTCCGGCGCCATACACGCCAGAGCGCGTGGCCATGCTCAGCATGCTCTGCCTGGTCGTCGTGTTCGGCATCCATTCGATCGCGGACTGGACTTGGTACGTGCCCGGCAACGCCTGCGTGACGCTGCTCTGCGCGGGCTGGTTGGCGGGCCGCGGGCCACTCGGCGCAGCCGCTCCGCGCAGCGCTCCAGCCGGCTCGCCCCGCGCGATCGAGCCCGGCGCGGGCGAAGCATCGAGCGCGGCGCTGGGCGTGCCGGACGTGGCAGCTGCCGGCGCACCGCGCGACGCCGGTGGATGGCCGCAGGGGCTCGACGGACTGCGCGCGCGCCTCTCCCCTCGCGAGCACGGGCCGGTGCGGATCGTGCTCGCCGTGGCGGCGATCGTCGGCGCGCTCTTGGCCGCATGGGTGCAGTGGCAGCCGCAGCGCTCGGCGACCGCCTCCCAGCAGGCGCTGACGGAGCTCGCGAGCAATCCGCGCGGCGCGCTCTCGACTGCGCAGACGGCCGTGTCGCGCGACCCGCTCTCGGCGCAGGCGCTGTTCACGCTGTCGGCCGTGCAGCAGGCGACGGGCAAACCGGCGCCGGCGCGCGCGACGCTGCAACGCGCAGTCCGCCTGCAGCCGTCGAATCCGCAGACGTGGCTGACGCTGGGGGTCTACGACCTGGCGAAGGATCCGCGCGCGGCGGTGCACGAGCTGGGGGCCGCGATCTACCTGAACCCGGAGTCGGTCGCGCCGGAAGCGATCGCCCAAGGCAATCCCGAAGCGATCTCGATCCAGAACGACTACGTGCAGGCGCTGCGGGCGGCGGGCAAGCCGCCGACCACCGGCAAGCCCTAGAAGCGCGAGCGAACGGCGCTCGCCAGCAGCGTGCGCCGGGCGCCCGGCAGGCCGCCGGCTTCGCGCACCTCGATCTGCTCGAAGCCGAAGTCCTCGAGCAGATGCGTGAGCGTACGGCGCGTGTAGAAGCGCAGGTGATCGGCGCGGGGGTCGAAGTGCCGATCGAAGCGACGCACGGAGAGCGCGAGCACGAGCCGCGTCAGCGGTCCGTGCGCGGGGGTGCTGAGGATCAGGCTGCCGCCGGAGCGCAGCACGCGCCGCAGCTCAGACAGCCAGCGCGCTGTGTCGGGGACATGCTCGATCGTCTCCCCCGCCCAGACCGCGTCGAAGCCGGCGTCGGGGAGCGGCCAGTCGCCGTCGGGCTCGACGCGGCGCAGCTCGAGCCCGGCGTGCTGCGAGCGCGCACGTCGCAGCGGCTCCTCGGCGACATCGACGCCGAGCACGTCGTAACCGGCGTCGGCGATGGCGGCTGTCAGCTGTCCTTCGCCGCAGCCGACGTCGAGTACGCGCAGCGGTCCTGCGCCGCCGGCATCCGGCACCGAGACGCCGCCGGTGGCGGTGTCTCTGCCGCGTCGCGGGCGGCGCTCGGCCGGCCGCCGCAACCGCTCGAGCAGGAAGGCGCGGCGCAGCTCGAGGCCCGGCGGCGGCGCTCCCTGCGGCACCGATCGCCACACCTCCTCGTAGTAGTCGCCGCGCAAGTTGACCGTCATCTCTGCACAAAGCTACGCGATGCGATTATCTTGCCTGCGTGCTCGGGAGGCGCGATATGAGGTGGTTCGGCCGGCGATGAACGTCGCGTTCGACAGCCGGCCGGTCTCAGATGCACATGGCGTCGGGCGCTACACGCGCTGCCTGCTGGACGCGCTGCGCGAGACGGCAGAGGCGGACGTGGAGATCGTCGAGACGCCGCGCCCGCGGCGAGCGGACGTGTTCCACTCGCCATGGATGAACGGAGCGCTGCTGCACAGCCCGTGTCCGATGGTCGTCACGCTGCACGACCTGACGGCGCTGAAGCGCCGCAGCGAGCTGCTGCGCACGGGTGTGCGCCCGCGACTGCGCCAGCTTGCCGTACAGCGCGCGGTGCGCGTGATCGTGCCGACGGAGGCGCTCGCGCAGGATGCGCTCACGCAGCTCGGCGTCGAGCGCGAGCAGATCGATGTGATCCACGAGGCGCCGGCGGCTTGCATGTACCCACGCCCGGAGCGCGAGATCGCCTCGGTACGCGCGCGCTTCGCGCTGCCCGGCCGCTACCTGCTGTGGGTCGGCGGCCTGCAGCACCCGGACCCCGCTAAACACGTGACGAAGCTGGCGGCGACGCCGCGTGAGATGCCGCTCGTGCTGGTCGGGGCGACCAGCCCGTGGGCGCACGAGCTACCCAACGTGACGCTCACCGGCCAGGTCTCCGACGACGATCTGGCCGCGCTCTACTCGGGCGCTCACGCGCTCGTCGTCACCTCGCAGGACGAGGGCTTCGGCCTGTCCGCCGTGGAGGCGCTTGCGTGCGGTACGCCAGTCGTGGCGGGCGAGGTGCCGGCGCTGCGCGAGGTGCTCGACGGGCGCATCACGTTCGTCGAGTCGGGCGATCTGACGGCACTGATCGGCGCTGCCGAAGCCACCACGCGGCCCGCCCCGCAGCCGCCGGGATGGACCTGGCAAGACGCGGCCCGCGCGACCTGGCAGGTCTACGATCGCGCGCGCACCCAGGCCGGCCAGCCGCGCGCGATCGGCCGACTGCTGCACCGCCGCCCGCCGGCGCCGACCGCTGCGCCCCAACCGGCCGCACCGGAAGCTCTCAGCGGTCAGTAGTCGCCATCGCGCAGCGCCGGGCGGGCGGCGTCTCGGACGCGCTTAGTAGGCACCCCGCCGCGAGATCACGGCGGGGATCGTCTTCAACAGAATCGTCAGGTCAAGCGCAAGCGACCAGTGCTCGAGGTAGATGAAGTCGAGGTGCACGAGGTCGTCGAAGTCGAGCTCCGAGCGCCCGGAGACCTGCCACAGCCCGGTGATGCCGGGCAGCACGAGGTAGCGCTTGCGATGCCAGTCCTCGAGCATGTCGTAGTCGCGCTGGGGCAGCGGGCGCGGGCCGACGAGCGACATCTCGCCACGCAGCACGTTGATCAGCTGCGGCAGCTCGTCGAGCGAGAAGCGCCGCAGCTGGCTGCCGATCGCCGTCAGACGCGGGTCGTCGCGAATCTTGAACAGCGCGCCGGTGGCCTCGTTGAGCTCTTCGAGGTCGGCCTGCCGCTCCTCGGCGTCGGTGTGCATCGTGCGGAACTTCAGGCAGGGAAACGGCCGCTGGCCGATGCCGACGCGCGTCGAGCGATACAGCACGGGGCCACGCGAGGAGAGCCGCACGGCAATCGTGATCGCGAGCAGCAGCGGGCTGAGCAGCAGCAACAGGAACGTGGCGCCGACGAGGTCGAAGGTCCGCTTCAGCGCGAAGTCGACGCCCTCGAACACGGGCGGGCCGAGCTCGAACAGCGGGACCGACTGCCCGGGGACGAACTCGGCGCGATGGATCAGGATCTCCATCGTCGAGGGCGCGAGGCGCACGCGCACGCCGCGGCGACTGCACTGGTCGACAAGTTCGAGCGCGTCGGCCTGCGGGAAGTCGGGGTCGGCGATGATCACCTCGTCGACGCGTTCTGAGGCGAGCACAGCTTCGAGATCGTCCAGGCCGCCGAGCGCACGCAGCCCGTTCTCGGGGAGCGCCTTGGGGGCGAGGAAGCCGACGACCTCGATCGGCGAGTGCGGCGCGTCTGAGAGCGCGTGCGCGACGTCGCCGATGTGTTTGCCGCGGCCGACGAGCACGGCGCGGCGGCGATAGCCGGCGGCGCGCAGGATCACGCCGGTGAGCCACTCATACCCGGCGCGCAGGGAGGAGACGTACAGCAGCGCAAAGGCGAGCGAGCCGTAGAACAGGTAGTAGCTGGAGAAGTGTTCGCCTGAGACGACGGCGAACAGCAGCGCGACGAAGGCGACCTGGAACAGCGAGCCGACGATCCGCGAGAGGCCGGGGCGCAAGGCGCGCGAGGAGTACAGACCGGAGCGGGCGAACAGCAGCGCGGTCAGCAGGTAGGCGAACGGCAGGATCCGTTCGGTTTCGTGCAACGCCGGGTGGAACTGCACGCGGTCGAACACGAGCGCCTTGAGGATCAGCGCGGTGAAGATCGCCAGCGCGACGGCGACGAAGTCGAGAGCGAGTAGCGAGACGACGCGCGCCAGGCGCCGGGCCGTCGACATGCGTAGCAGCAGCGAGAGCGCGGGTGGGCGCTTGCGGCGCATGTCGCGGTCGCTCGTCTGCTTGCGCGCGGTTACCTCCGAGAGCACGGTCCGAGGTGTGGCTGGGCGGCCGGTCGTGGCGGCACCGCGTCCTAGCACCGGCCCGCCCGCGGGTGCGGGCGTGGAGGGCTTGCGCTGAGTGGGTGGAGCGGCCGTTCGGCTGGAACGAGGTCCCATCGCACTGCTCACAACGCTTCAGACTCGCAGATGTCGCGGTCGGGTGACGGCTCGCTGTCGCTTTGCCGGATTGCCTGCAACCGTCGTTGCGCCCCGTCCGGGGCGCCGTCGCAGCGCGTCTCGCCCGCGCCCGCGCCCGCCAGGGCGCTCAGCCCTGTCCACCGATCAACAGCTCGACGCCGGACTGCTCGATCGTGCTCTGCAGGCCCTCGCGCAGCGATACCTCGGGCGACCAGCCGAGCAGCTCCCGTGCGAGCGCGATGTCGGGCCTGCGCTGCTTGGGGTCGTCGGTCGGCAGCGCCTCGTAGATCAGCTCGGAGCTCGAACCGGTCAGTTCACGGACGATCTCGGCCAGTTCGAGCAGCGTGAACTCGTCGGGATTGCCGATGTTGACGGGGTCGTGATAGCCGGACTCGGCGAGCGCGATCATGCCGCGGATCAGATCCGCGACGTAGCAGAACGAGCGCGTCTGGCTGCCGTCGCCGAAGACCGTGATCGGCCGGTTGGCGAGCGCCTGGCGCAGGAACGTCGGGATCGCGCGCCCGTCGTGCGGGCGCATCCGCGAGCCGTAGGTGTTGAAGATGCGCATGATCGCGGTGTCGACGCCCTGCTGACGGTGGTAGGCCATCGTCAGCGCCTCGGCGTAGCGCTTGGCCTCGTCGTAGACGCCACGCGGGCCGACCGGGTTGACGTGGCCCCAGTAGGTCTCGGCCTGCGGGTGCTCGAGCGGATCGCCGTAGACCTCGCTGGTCGAGGAGATCAAGAAGCGTGCGCGCTTGGCCTTGGCCAGCCCGAGCGTGTGGTGCGTGCCGTAGGAGCCGACCTTCAGCGTGTGCAGCGGCAGACGCAGGTAATCGATCGGCGAAGCGGGCGAGGCGAGGTGATAGACGAAATCGACGGGCTCATCGACGAAGTAGGGCTCGATGATGTCGAGCGGAAGGCAGAGAAAGCGCTCGGGGTCGCGGATGTGGGCGATGTTGGCGAGCGAGCCGGTCTCGAAGTTGTCGACGCAGATCACGCGATGCCCGCGCGCGAGCAACTCGTCGCACAGGTGCGAGCCGAGGAATCCGGCGCCGCCGGTTACGAGACAGGTGGACATCGCGCCGGAGGATACCCGCGTCAACCCATACGACGCGAGAGGCGGCTGTCGCCGCCCGCGGGAACGGCCGCAGCGCCGGCGGTCTTATCATCTGCTCAATGGCCTCAACGGAGCAGCAAGCCGAGGAACAGCTCACGGTCGCGCCGATCGTCGGACCCGACGACCCGCGCCGCTTTACCGACTCGGGCATCGAGGTCGCCGGGCTCTACACCGAGGAGGACCTGCCGGCCGAGCTCGACCTGGGCGCGCCGGGCGAGTTCCCGTACACGCGCGGCGTACACCGCGAGATGTACCGCAAGCAGACGTGGACGATGCGCCAATACGCGGGGTACGCCTCGGCGAAGGAGTCCAACGAGCGCTACCGCTATCTGCTGTCGAAGGGCTCGACGGGCCTGTCGATGGCCTTCGACCTGCCGACGCAGCTGGGCCTGGACTCGGACAACCCGCGCTGCCTGGGCGAGGTCGGGCGCACGGGCGTGGCGATCGACACGATCGACGACATGCGCACGGCATTCGACGGCATTCCGCTGGACCACGTTTCGACCTCGATGACGATCAACGCGCCGGCCGCCTGCCTGCTGCTGCTGTACGAGCTGGTCGGCGAGGAGCAGGGCGTACCGAGCGAGAAGCTGCGCGGCACGACGCAGAACGACGTGCTCAAGGAGTACATCGCGCGCGGCAACTACATCTACCCACCGCAGCCGACGATGCGCCTGACGACGGATCTGTTCCAGTACTGCCACGAGAACGTGCCGCGCTGGAACACGATCTCGATCTCGGGCTACCACTTCCGCGAGAAGGGCTGCTCGGCGGTGCAGGAGGTGGCGTTCACGCTGTCCTCGGGCATCGCCTACGTGCAGGCGGCGATCGAGAAGGGCCTGTCGGTCGACGACTTCGCGCCGCGCCTGGCGTTCTTCTTCAACGGCCACAACAACGTCTTCCAGGAGGTCGCCAAGTTCCGCGCGGCCAGGCGCATGTGGGCGCACATCATGAAAGACCGTTTCGGCGCGAGCAGCCCGAAGGCGACGATGCTGCGCTTCCACACGCAGACGGGCGGTGTCACGCTGACGGCACAGCAGCCGGAGAACAACATCGTGCGCGTCGCATTGCAGGGCTTCGCGGCGGTCTGCGGCGGCACGCAGTCGCTGCACACCAACGGCTTCGACGAGGCGCTCGCGCTACCGACGGAGCGCGCTGCGAAAATCGCGCTGCGCACGCAGCAGATCCTCGCGCACGAGTCGGGCGCGACGGACAGCGTCGATCCGTTCGCCGGCTCCTACTTCGTCGAGTCGCTGACCGACGAGATCGAAGCGCGCGCGAACGAGCTGATCGCGAAGGTCGACGCGCTCGGCGGCTCGGTCAACGCGATCGAGTTCATCACCGGCGAGATCGACGAGTCGGCGTGGGGCTACCAGGAGCGCTACCGCATCGGCCAGGACATCGTGGTGGGCGTGAACAAGTACGAGGAGGAGGACATCGAAGTCCCTGACCTGCTGCGCGTCGACCCGCAGTCCGAGCGCGAACAGCTCGACCGGCTGGCGAAGTTCAAGGCCGAGCGCGATCAGGCGCTCGTCGGGCAGCGCCTGGAGGAGCTGCGCGAGGTGGCCCGCGGCGAGACCAACCTGCTGGGAGCGATCCGCCAGGCGCTGAAGGACCGCTGCTCGATCGGCGAGGTCTGCGCGGCGATGCAGGACGTCTTCGGCAAGTACGCACCGACGTTCTGAGCCGCGGGCGAGCCGCGCGTCCGCCCGCGCCGGCGGTTAGGGTGCGCAGATGCTGATACCCGCGGTCACTTTCTACACGTTCGCTCTCGCCGTGCACATCGCGGCAATCGTCATCGCCTTCGGGGTGACGTTCGCCTATCCGGTCATGTACGCGGTGGGCATCAAAGCCGAGCCGCGCTCGATGCCGGGGCTGCACCGCATCCAGGACACGGTCGGTAAGTTCGTCATCTCGCCGTTTCTGGGCCTCGCACTGCTGGCCGGCATCTACCTCGCGAGCAAGCTGCACAGCTGGAGCTTCTTCTACGTGCAGTGGGGCATCGCCGTGATCGTCGTGCTCGGTGCGCTGGGCGGCGCCTTCTTCGCTCCGCGCGAGCGACGCCTGGCGGAGCTCGCGGCGCAGGACATCGCGGCAGCCGATCAGGCCGCGCCGGGCGGGCAGATCGTCTTCGGCGCGGAGTACAAACGTCTGCGCGCTCAGCTCTTCCGCGTCAACGTCGTCGCCAACGTGCTCGTACTGGCGACGATCTACTTCATGACGGCGCAGACCGGGGCATAGATAGATGCCGCCGGCGGTGACGTTCTACGACGTCGTCCTGGCCGTGCACATCATGGCCGTCGTCGTCGCGTTCGGCGTGACGTTCGCCTACCCGATCATCTTCACGGTCGGCGCCCGCAGCGACCCGCGCAGCCTGCCGGTGCTTCACCGGATCTCCTACACGGTCGAACGGATGCTCGTCAATCCGGGTTTGGCGCTCGTGCTGATCGCGGGCATCTACCTCGCGAGCAAGGGCCACCACTGGAGCGAGTTCTTCGTGCAGTGGGGCCTCGGTGCGGTCGTCGTGATCGGCGGAGTGGTCGGGGTCGTGATGATCCCCGCATCCAAACGCGCTCAGGAGCTCGCCGAGCGCGACATCGCCGCGAGCGGCGAGGGGCCGATCGAGATGAGCGTGGAGTACCAGGCGGTCGTTCGCCGGCTCTCGACAGTCGGCTCGCTGCTGAGCCTGCTGGTGCTCGTAACGATCCTCTTCATGGCGATCAAGCCCTAGGGGCACAGCGGCCAAGCGGCAGGTGTGCGTGCGGCGCGGAGATGTGTGGGCACGCCTTCGACGAGCGGTAGCCATCGCATATACGCGACGTGCATACCATTGCTATCACTCGCTCGATTTTTCAACCCACACCCTTCACGCTACGCTCACAACCTCATGAGCGAGGGTTATCGAGTCGCCGTCGTCGGAGCCACGGGGCAGGTGGGCACGCTGATGCTGCGACTGCTGCGCGAGCGCCAGTTCCCGGCGCGGGAGATCGTGCCGTTCGCCTCCGAGCGCTCGGTCGGTCGCGAGCTCGAGAACGGGCTTATCGTGCAGGGCCTCAGCGAGGATGCGATCCAGGGGTTCGACCTGGCGATCTTCTCGGCCGGCGGCTCGACTTCAGCAGAGTGGGCGCCGCGCTTCGCCGAGACGGGGGCGGTGGTCGTCGACAACTCCTCGCGCTGGCGCATGAGCGAGGACGTCCCGCTGGTCGTCGCAGAGGTCAATCCGGATGCGCTGGAGACACATCGCGGCATCGTCGCGAACCCCAACTGCTCGACGATGCAGATGGTCGTGGCGCTGAAGCCGCTGCACGACGAGGCGGGCATCGAGCGCCTGGTGATCAGCACCTACCAGGCCGTCTCGGGGACCGGCAAGCGCGCGGTGGACGAGTTGCTCGACCAGTCGCACGCCTTGCTGCACCAGACGGAGATCTCACCGCCCGAGTCCTACGCCCACCAGATCGCGTTCAACGCGCTCCCCCATGCGGGCAGCTTCGCTGCGGGCGACGACCACACCGACGAGGAGCGCAAGCTGATCAACGAGACGCGCAAGATCCTCGACGATCCGCAGATCGCGATCTCGGCCACGTGCGTGCGCGTGCCGGTCGTCAACGGCCACTCGGAGGCGGTCAACGTGCAGACCCGGCGCGAGCTCTCGCCGGAGCGGGCGCGCGGGCTGCTGGCGGCGGCGCCGGGCGTGACCGTGATCGACGACCCTGACGCCGCGCTCTACCCGCTCGCGATCGACGCCGCCGGCAAGGACGACGTGTTCGTCGGGCGCATCCGCCGCGACGCCGGGCACGAGCGCGCCCTGGACCTGTGGATCGTCGCTGACAACCTGCGCAAGGGCGCCGCCACGAACGCCGTGCAGATCGCCGAGCTGCTCGACCGGCGCGGGCTGCTCGGAGCGCGCGCCGGCGCGCAGGCCTCGGCCTAGCCGACTCCGGCGCGCGGGGCGTGCCGGTCGATGTGCTCGAGCAGCGCGCCGCCCCGCCGCGGCAGCTGTACGACAGAGAGCCCGCCGAGCACCGAGTGCTCACTACCACCCACGGGGATCTCGCCGATCTCGTCGCCGAGCGTGCTCAGTTCCTCGCGCAGGGCGAGGAAGGCCGTCACGACGCGCGGGTCGAACTGACTGCCGGCGCCGCTGCCGATCTCGGCGATCGCACGCTCGACGGCCCATGCCGGCTTGTAGGGGCGATCGTGGGTCAGCGCGTCGAACACGTCGGCGACGGCCACGATCCGCCCCACGAGCGGGATCGCTTCGCCGGAGAGCCGCTTGGGGTAGCCGCCGCCGTCCCAGCGCTCGTGGTGCGTGGCGGCGATCACGGCGGCCATCTGGAGCACGGGCGAGCTGCCGCTCGAGAGCAGGCGCGCGCCCAGCTCGGCGTGCGTCTGCATCACGCCGAACTCCTGCTCGCTCAGCTTGGCCGGCTTGAGCAGAATCGAGTCGGGGATGGCGAGCTTGCCGACGTCGTGCAGCGGCGCGGCCTGGCGCAGCAGCGTGACCTGTCCGGCGGGCAGCCCCAGACCAAGCGCGAGCCGGGCGGCGATGTGGCCGACGCGCTCGGTGTGCTGATAGGTCTCGTCGTCGCGGTACTCGGCAGCGATTGCCAGCTGGCGCAGCGTCTCGGCACGCGCCTCGTCCAGCTCGCGGGTCCGCTCGGCGATCATCAGTTCGAGCGATCGCGCGTTCTCGGCGAGCTGATGCTCGGCTTCGTGCTGCGCGGTCACATCGCGTGCGACGGCGTGCACGACGCCGTCGTCGCCGAGCGCCGAAGCGCTCCATTCGAGCCAGCGATAGCCACCGTCCGAAGCGAGAAAGCGGTTGCGGAAGCCGAGCGTCTGGCCACCGTGCGCCAGCCCGCGCATCTGCACGATCGTCGCCTCGCGGTCCTCGGGATGGACGAAATCGAGGAAGCGCTTGGAGTACATCGTCTGGGGCGAGTGCCCGAGCGTGCGCTCCCATGCGTGGTTCACGCGGGTCAGCGTCCCGTGGACGCTGCCCGTCGCGAGCAGGTCGAGCGTCGCGTCGTAGTAGAGCAGGATGCCCGCTTCGAGCTTGCGGCGGTGTTCGACGAAAGTTCCCATCAGGATGGCGACCACGAACAGCGTCGTGGCGCGGACGACGTACTCGGTCATGGGCAGGTGCACGCCCGCGATCACGCGCCCCCACAGCAGCACCAGCGCAAGCGCCGTAAGCGAGCCACCCAGCGCCCCGACGAGGCCGAAGCGCAACGCGAGCAGTCCGATCGGCAGGATGAACAGCACCCCCTCGATGTCGTTCACGTCGGGGTCGCTCAGGCGCAGGAGGAAGACGACTGCGAACAGCGCTGCCGCGAGACCGAGCGTGGCGGGGGCTCGCAGCGTCGGCCAGCGCCGAACCTCGGCCAGCTGCGTCAGGTGGAGGGCTTCGAGCATTCCCTCCTTCTATCGTCCGATATTCCGGAACACACAACCATTTGACCGATCTCCGCCCTCGGCGGTGGGAAAGTTGCGTGGACAGATGTCCTAGCCGCACATGCGTGCGTCCACGCCGGAGGGCCACTTGCGATCGCGTGCCCCCTCGCGTCCCGGCAGGAGGACTCGCGCGCGATCGCTCGAAATGGTGGTCGATGATCTCCTCGGAGGTACAGCGCACGCTTGTCAAGTCTCCGCCGGAGCTGTGGGCGGAGATCAGCGATCCGGAGGCCCTCGCCCGTCACCTCGGCGAGTTCGGCGAGATCCGCATCAAGCGCGTCCAGCCCGAGCAGAAGGTCGAGTGGGAGGCTGCCGAGGCCAGCGGCAGCATCGTGATCAAGCCTTCGGGCTGGGGCACGAAGGTGAAGCTGACCGTAACGCGCGAGCTGAGCGAGGCAGATGCCGGCGACGGGGCCGAGCAGACCCCGCAGGCCGGTGAGCTGCGCGCGCCCGACGACGGGCCCACTGCGGACGAAGCGCAGGCGACCGACGAGGAGGCACCTGGCGCCGAGGCGCACGAGCCTCAGGGCACGGCCGATGGCGTGCGAGCCGCCGAGCCCGGTGCGACGGAGCAGCCAATCCCGACTCTTGCGACAGAGAACGAGGTGGACGAGGACGAGCTCGGCGATGCGGGCGACGGGCTGCCCGACCAGCTCGAAAGCTCCCTCGGGAAGCCGGCGGAGGAAGGCGGATCCGAGCCCGAGCCTGAACGGCGGCGCGGCTTCTTCGCCCGCCTGTTCGGCCGCCGACGCGTGGCGCACGCCGCCGACGCCGACGGCGTCGACACGCAGGCGGTAACGATCGCGCCCTTGGACGGCCTCGAGCAAGCCCGCGACTCGGAGCTCCGGCACGACGACTGTGACAAGCCCGACGTCGGCGGGTCGGAGATCGCAGACGAGGGCACCTCGAGCGCAGCGCTCGCGCCGGAGCGGGGGGTCGCGATCGAAGCGGAACTCGACGCGGAGCCCGCGACGATGCCCGCGGCGAGCGGAGCAAGCCACTCGATGGACAGTTCGCAGGCGGACGGCGCGAGCGAGCATCCCTCGCCGGCCGAGACCGCAGCGTCGCTCGCGGCGGAGCTCGAGCAAGCCGAAGAGGCCGCCGCGGAGCAGGTCACGGCGGTGCTGACCGGGGTGCTCGACAGGCTCGGCGCAGCGCACCACAGGCCGTTCTCGCGGGCCTGACGCCGATCGAGCGGGTCTGAGCCGAACGGCCGGTCGACCAATCGCGGAACGGGGCAGCGGCGACGCGGCGGATAAGATCCTCCGCCGATGTCAAGCAGCTCACACGATCGACAGGCGGACGCCGCCCTGCTGGCAGCCTCGCGCAGCGGCCACCGCAAGGAGCCACGCAAAAAGGCGCCGGAGAGCTACGAGGAAAAGCTCGCCCAGCTGCATGAGCTGCGCGAAGCGGCGCTGCACTCGGCGCCCGAGGCCGAGGAGAAGCAGCACGCGCGTGGCAAGTACACGGCACGCGAGCGCGTGGAGAAGCTGCTCGATGAGGGCTCCTTCCAGGAGCTCGACACGTTCGTGCGCCACCGCACCTACGACTTCGACATGCAGAAGAACAGGCCGTGGGGCGACGCGGTGGTGACCGGTCACGGCACGATCGAAGGGCGCACAGTGTGCGCCTTCAGCCAGGACTTCACCGTGTTCGGCGGCTCGCTGGGCGAGGTGATGGGCGAGAAGATGTGCAAGATCATGGATCTCGCGGCGAAGATCGGCTGCCCCGTGATCGGCATCAACGACTCCGGCGGCGCGCGCATCCAGGAGGGCGTCGTCTCGCTGGGCGCCTACGGCGACGTGTTCGTGCGCAACGTCAAGTGCTCCGGCGTGATCCCGCAGATCAGCCTGATCATGGGGCCGTGCGCAGGCGGCGCGGTCTACTCGCCGGCGATCACGGACTTCATCTTCATGGTCAAGGAGACCTCGCACATGTTCATCACGGGCCCCGATGTGATCAAGACGGTCACGGGCGAGGAGGTCGGCTTCGAGGAGCTCGGCGGCGCGATGTCGCACAACACGAAGTCGGGCGTGGCGCACTTCGCCTCCGAGGATGAGGACGCTTGCCTGGAGGACTGCCGCTACCTGATCGGCTTCCTGCCGCAGAACAAC
>JBIOEW010000028.1:0-32211 GCA_044446425.1 Solirubrobacterales bacterium
CGGGCGGCGGCGAGCGACACAACGCGTGAGAGTCAGACCTCCGGGTCGACACGGAGCCTATGAGTCAGCTCGTCGCCAGCCCGAGAACCAACCGTCTCGGTCGGACGTCATCGTCGACCGCGAGGCCGACGATGACAGTGAGCGGAGCCTACCCCGCGTTGCGCGGCAGGGTTGATCGTTCCAAGATTCGAGCCTCGCGGTCAAGCAGGCTCAAGCTCCCTTCGACTTCGGCCGATCTGTGATGAAGGCCCTCCCCGGATCGAACAGCAACAGCAGGGTCGCTACGAGCACGCCCATGACTGCAAGGTCCATGTCCGCAATCGGAACCGACGCCCGCCGATCGTGGGCGACGCTGCTTGCTTCACTCGCCCTGCTCGCCTTGCTCGGCGCGTTGGCCGCCGGCATCGTGCTCACCCAACGACAGGCCAAGTCGCGCCTGGAGTCGAGCTTCGCGTTGCGCGGCCAGAGCTCGGCGCAGTTCGTCGCCACGTACCTGTCAGGGCAGGCCGGCCGCGAGCGCGAGGCGGCGACTCGCTTCCTCGCCGCCTCGCGCGTCTCCGCCGCTCGCTTCAGCGTCGTCGCGGGCTCGCTGGGCAGCGCCGGCGCGGTGCTGCTCGACGGCAGCGGGCGCGTGCTCGACGCGGTTCCCTCTCATGCGTTGCGCAAGGGGACGCCGCTCGCCGCCCGCTACAGGCATCTCGCCGAAGCAGAGCGCGGCCGTGTGGGGGTCTCTGGCGTCGTCACCTCACCGGTCACGGGAGCCTCCGTCACGGCGATTGCCGTGCCCTATCTCACGCCCGAGGGCAGGCGCGTGCTTGCGGGCGACTATCCAGCCTCCGGCCTCGCGCTCGACGCGCTCGTCGACCACACGATCTCCTACCCCCAGCACGAGGTGTTCCTGCTCGACGGCGCCGGGCAGGTGATCGCGTCGAGCCCGAGGGTGTTCGGCAGCACGCTCGGCGCGGCCGACCCGTGGTTGGCCACGGCGGCCAGGCACGACTCGCTGGGATCGGTGCCTGGGGCAAGCACGCCGAGCACGTTCACGGCGGCGCGCGTTCCGGGCAGCTCGTGGCGCATCGTGGTCGCCGTCCCGGACAGCCGCCTGCTGGCCTCGATCGCCGGCTGGACGCGCTACGTGCCTTGGCTGATCTTCGCCCTCGTGACGATGCTCGGCGCGCTGATCGTCGTGCTGTTCGCACGCCTGATGGCCGATCGGGCGCGACTGACGGCGCTGTCGGCGCGGATGGAGCGCACCGCCCAGACCGACTCGCTGACCGGACTCAACAACCGTCGCGCGCTGACCGAGCAGCTGACACGCGCCGCCGCGCACGCTCGGCGCCACGATGAGCCGCTGTCGGTGCTGATGATCGACCTCGACCGCTTCAAGCAGACCAACGACACGTTCGGGCACGAGGCGGGCGATCAGGTGCTCTGCATGGTCGCCGACTGCATGCGCGACGCGCTACGCACCGATGACATCTACGGTCGCTGGGGCGGCGATGAGTTCCTCGTCGCGCTTCCCGACACGTCTGCCGAGAGCGCCGGCATCACCGCTGCCCGGCTGCGCGCCACAGCTGCGCGCGTCGATCTGCGCGAGATCGGCCTGCCTGAAGGCATCGCGCTGTGCGTGGGTGTCGCGACGGGGGTGCACACCAATCCGCACGACCTCGTGCGCGCGGCCGATCTCGCGCTGTATCAGGCCAAGGCCGATGAGCACGAGCGCCACGGCGCCGAGCGTTTCCCGGCGCCGTCGGCCCTGCGCGCTACTTGACGGTCAGCGTCCCTTCCATGCCCGCCTGGCGGTGACCGGGGACCGAGCAGAAGAACTTGTAGGTACCCGGTTTCAGGCTCACCGAGAGCGTCTTTGAGCCGCCGGCGAATGTCGGCGTGGCGCCCACGCTCTGGCCCGAGGACGATTCGATCGTCACGTTGTGGCCGAGCGAGGAGGAGTTGGTGAAGTCGATCGAGACCTTGCCCGCCTTCGCGCTCAGCGACTTCGTGTTGTATTCGAGCTGGCCTTCGGGGTTGGCTTCGAGGCTGACCTTTTCCGAGCCGCCCGATTCGCCGGCGGGCGCGGGTGTCGAGGTGCTCGCTGAGCTGGTCGCCGGCGCTTCGGCGGCGGTGCTCGCCGAGGAGGAGGAGCTGGATGACGAGCTGCCACAGCCGGCGAGGGCGAGCAGTGCCGCGGGGAGTGCCAGCAGCGAGAACAGAGCCTTCGAGCGCATCGAGATCCTCCAATAGTCGGGGTCGTCGGTCATTACGACACCGCCCGGTGCAGATCCTTCCCGATCGTCTCGGCCGGGCGCCGCCGCTGCCGCCGAGCATACGCCGCTGCTCGCGCACGCACCGCGCTCGAGTTCGTCAGCTACCTCGACTGAGCGACGGCGACCGGCTGCGGCGGTATACCAACGGGTGCGATGGGCGCGGCGCACCAGGCCTACCTGCTGGAGGCGCGACAGATGCAGGCTCTGTCGTTCGCCGTGCACATCCCGCTCGTCTGCTTCGGCATCGCCTTCCCCGCGATGGTGCTGTTCTGCGAGTGGCTGTACCTGCGCTCGGGCGAGGAGCTCTACCGCACGCTCGCGCGGCGCTGGACGCGGATCATGGCCGCGCTGTTCGCCGTCGGCGTGATCACCGGCACGATCCTCAGTTTCGAGATGGGGCTACTCTGGCCAAACTTCACGGCCACCTTCGGCAGCGTCTTCGGGCTCGGCTTCGCGATCGAGGGCTTCTCCTTCTTCATGGAGGCCATCTTCATCGGCATCTACGTCTACGGCTGGAACCGGCTCTCGCCGCGAGCGCACTTCTGGAGCGGGATTCCGATCGTGATCGCCGGCATGACGGGCTCACTGATGGTGATCGCCGTCAACGCCTGGATGAACCACCCCGGCGGCTTTCACATGGTCGGCCACAAGGCCGTCGACGTGCACCCGCTGAAGGCGCTGTTCGCCAACGGCTTCCTCTGGCCGGAGCTCACGCACATGTACATCGCCGGCTACATCGTCACCGGCTTTCTCGTCGCGGGGGCGTATGCGATCGGCATGCTCCGCGGTAAGGGACGCCCACCCACCCGCTACGAGCGCACGGCGCTCGCGATCCCGCTGACGATCGCCGCGCTGGCCTCGCCCGTGCAAGTGCTCGTCGGCGACTGGGCCGCGCGCGATGTCGCCGTGCAGCAGCCCGTCAAGCTCGCCGCCTTCGAGGGACTCGCGCACACGACCAAGGGCGCCTCCGAGCACATCCTCGGCTGGTACGAAGACGAACAGGTCAAATACGGGATCGCCATCCCCAAACTGCTGTCGTTGCTCGCCTTCCACAACCCCGAAGCGACCGTGCAGGGTCTCGACACCGTGCCCAAGGACCGCCGGCCGCCGATCAACGTCGTGCGCTTCGCCTTCCAGGCGATGGTCGGCATCGGCACGCTGCTCGCGCTGCTTGGCGTGTGGCTGCTCGCCGTGCGCATCCGCCGCCGCCGATTGCCCGAGTCGCCCTGGTTCTACCGCGCGGTCGCGCTCGCCGGTCCCGCCTCGCTCCTCGCGCTGATCGCCGGCTGGGTGACGACCGAGGTCGGGCGCCAGCCGTGGGTCGTCTACCACGTGATGCTCACCTCCGAAGCCGTCACCGGCGCCGGCGGCATTCTCATCGGCTACACCGCGCTCGCGCTCGTCTACCTCGGCGTCGCCTGTGGCGTCGTCTGGATCCTGCGCCGGCTGGCGCGCGCGCCGCTCGGCGGCGAGGCCTCCTCCCCACCCTCGGCGACGGCGGCCGGCTGAGATGCACCTCTACGAGGTCCCGCTGATCTTCGCGCTCGTCGGGCTCGTGCTCTACGCCGTGCTCGCCGGCGCCGACTTCGGCGCCGGCTTCTGGCAGCTCTTGGCCGGGCCCGGCGAGCGCGGCGCGCCGATCCGCGACCACGCGCACGAGGCGATGGCGCCCGTGTGGGAGGCCAACCATGTGTGGCTGATCTTCGTGCTGACCGTCACCTGGACGGCCTACCCGGGCGCGTTCGGCGCGATCGCCTCGACGCTGTGCGTGCCGCTGTTCATCGCCGCCCTCGGCATCGTCATGCGCGGCGCCGCCTATGCGCTGCGCGCCGGCACCTCGAGCGTGCGCGAGCAGGACCGCGTGGATTTGATCTTCGCGCTCTCCTCCGTGCTCACGCCGTTCGCGCTCGGCACGGTGATCGGCGCAATCGCCTCACGGCGCGTGCCCGTCGGCAACGCCGCCGGCGATCTCTTCTCGAGCTGGACCGGGGCCACGCCATTGATCGTGGGCGCGCTGGCTGTGGCCAACTCGGCATACATCGCCGCCGTCTTCCTCGCCGCCGACGCCAAGCGCACCGGGCGCTCGAGCGAGTTGCAGGACGCGCTACGCGTGCGCGCGCTTGCGATGGGCGCCGTCGCCGGGCTCGTCGCCGTCGTAGGCCTCGTCGTGGTGCACTCCGATGTGCACTTCCTCTACACGCGCCTGCTCGAAGGCAGCGCGCTCGTAGCCGTGATCGTCTCGGTCCTGGCCGGCGTGGCGACGCTCGCGCTCGTCTTCGCGCGGCTGTATGAGATCGCCCGCTACGGAGCCGCGCTGGCAGTCGCCGCCGTGATCGCCGGCTGGGCGCTCGCGCAGCGGCCGGTGCTGCTCAAAGGCCTGACCGTGCAGCAGGCCGCCGCCCCCCACGACACGCTCGTGCTCGTCGTCGTCGCCGTGCTCGGCGGCGGGCTGATCCTGTTCCCCTCGCTTGCGCTCTTGTTCCGGCTCGTGCTGCGCGGGCGGCTCGATCACGGAGGCGACGGCGATGACGCCGAGGACCGCACGAGCGAGCTGGCCGCTTCGGACGGTGGCGGCCTTCAGCGGTTGCTCGCCGTCTCCGCCTCGGGGCTGCTCACGCGTCTAGCCGGCGCCTGCCTGCTGATCGGCTTCGGCACGCTGACCGTGGCCGAAGCCGGCTGGGCGCACGCGATCGGCGTGGTAGCCCTGCTCGGCTTCATCTGCGCCGGCTTCCTCGCGATCGTGCCCGCGCAGCTGGCCGGGCACGAAAGCGAGTAGCGGCTGCGCGGCGCGCAGCGGCTCAGTATTTGTAGGGCGCCGGTTCCGGGCTCGTTGTCGTAGGCGTGGTTGTCGTACCGGTCGTCGTTGTCGGCGTCGTCGTCGTGCTGGAGCTGCTCGACGCCTTCACCGCGTGCCACGTGCCGCCGAAGCTTTCGATCCCTTCGCCGTTGACGTCGCCCTTGGCGCTGTCGCCGCCGTAGCGGTACAGCGGCAGGCCGTTGAGCGTGACCTGGAAGGTACCGTTGCTGCGACGGAACACGCCGAGCTTGCCTTTCACGCCCGAGCCGGCCTTCAACTTGGTCTTCGCCGTCTTGACCGTCAGCGGCGGCCAGTTGCCCAGGCATTCCTTGCTCTTGCACAGCAGGTGCTTGCTCGTCTCCGGGCTGAGGTGGTAGAGCGTGCGGCCCTGGGGGTTGACCACGACCGGCTTGCCGAGCATCGAGCTCGCGTTGGAGCTGAGCGTCAGCGAGGAGCCGGCGGCCAGAGCCGTCGCGGCGACCGTGATCGCTGCCACGGCCGCGACCGCGGCTAGGGCAAGCCAAGCGCGCGGGCGGCGCTTGAAGGTGCTCGATCCTGCTTGTGCTGCTCGCGCTGACTTGGGCATGTGCTTCCTTTCGCTTGGTCTATCCACTGCCCCGTTAGACGCCGACCGGAGCGGAAGCTTCCCGGCGGCGATCACGGCTCGGTCCGGATCACAACATCTGCAATGTCTGGCACCCGCTGCCGCAGCTCCTCCTCGAGCTCGGAAGCGAGCCGGTGCGCAGCAGTCAGCGACTCGTCTGGATCCACGCCAAGCGTGAGAAAGACGACGCGCCCGGCATCGGTTGAAAGCAGCTTGACCCGCTCGGGCCCTCCGCCGGTGCGCTCGCGCACGAGCCGTTCGATCTCGCGGGTGGCGTGCATGTCGGCGCTGACGTCGGCGGCGCGCTCGGCCAATGGACGCTCGAGCGGCTCGAGATGGGTCTGCACGGCGGCGACCTCGGGGCGATCGCAGATGGCGCGCTCGACGCGGTCGGCGATCTGGGCGGCCTCGCGCAGCTCGAGCTCGGCGGGAAACTTGAGATGCAGCGAGACGTTGACGCCGCCGGGCTGCTCGAAGATGGTGATGTCGTGCGCCTCGCGCACGAGCGGCTCGGCGAGCGCGATGGCGAGGATCCGGTCGCGCAGGTCGAGACCCCGCCGGCGCGGCTCGACGTGCACGACGACGTCGGAGCCGGGCAGGGCGGACTCGACGGCGTCCTCGATCAGGTTGGCCGATTGATGCCCCTCGACGACGGCCTGCCCGGGCGGCACGGTGACGACGACGTCGGCGAAGTAGCGCCCGGCTGACTCGCGCAGGCGCAGGCGGCTGAGCTCGATGTCGGCGCCGAGCGCGGCGATCGCGCGCTCGGCTGCCTGGCGCGCCTGCACGGGCGTGCGGTCCATCAGCACGTTGGCGTTCTCGCCGATCAGGCGCACGGCGGCGGCGCAGACGATCAGCGCGACGATCAGCGCGGCTACGGAATCGCCCTGGGCGAAACCGGCGTCGACGAGCACGAGGCCGATCAGCACGGCGACGGAGGCGGTCATGTCGCCGGCGAAGTGGAAGGCGTTGGAGCGCAGCGCGGCGCTCGAGAACTGCCGGGCGGCGCGCAGCGAGACGAGCGTGCGGCTGAGGTCGACGAGCAGCGCGACGGCGATCACGGCGAACTGGTACCAGTGGATTCCGGGCGGCGCGGAGTCGCGCACGAGGTGGCCGACGGCTGCGACGGCGACGAACAGCCCGCCGGCAAGCAGGATGCCGGCCTCGCCGAGCGCGCCGAGGTTCTCGGCGCGACGGTGGCCGTAGGGGTGCTCGGGGTCGGCGGGGCGCCCGCCGAGGCGCACGGCGAAGAAGGTCAGCACGGCGGCGACGACGTCGCCGCTGGACTCGATCCCGGTCGAGATCAAACCGAGGCTGCCGGTGGCGAGGCCGACGCCGAGCTTCAGCGCGACGAGCAGCGAGGCGGCGGCGATCGAGACGAGCGTGGTGCGCCGCGGGGTGAGCGTCTCGTGCCTCTCGCCGGCGGACGCCATTGCTAGAGCCTAATCTGGGTTGATGAGGAACGAGCACGCGGGGCGCTCCCATGCAGGCCACTCGCACGCGGTGCGCGCCGACGCGGACCGCGGCCGCCTGGCTCTGGCGCTCGGGCTGATCCTGGCGTTGATGGCGGCGGAGGTCAGCGTCGGTGTAATCGCGCACTCGCTGGCGCTGCTCTCGGACGCGGGGCACATGCTCACGGACGCGGCGGCGATCGGCTTCTCGCTGTTTGCGATCACGCTGGCGGTCCGCCCGGCGAAGGGCGCGATGACGTTCGGCTTCAAGCGCGCAGAGATCCTCTCGGCGCAGGCCAACGGCGTGACGCTGCTGATCCTGGCGGCGTTCATCGCCTACGAGGCCATCCGCCGCCTGTTCGACCCGCCGGTCGTGCGCGGCTGGCTGATCCTGGCGGTGGCGCTGGTGGGCGTGCTGGTGAACCTGACGGCGACGTGGACACTGGCCAAGGCGAACCGCGAGAGCCTCAACGTCGAGGGCTCCTTCCAGCACCTGCTGACGGACCTGTGGGCGTTCATCGGCACGGCGGTGGCGGCGGTCGTGATCCTGGCGACTCACTTTCAGCGCGCGGACCCGATCGTCTCGCTGCTGATCGCGGCGCTGATGACGCGCTCGGGCGTGATGCTGGTGAAGGCGTCAGCGCGGATCTTCATGGAGGCGGCGCCGGAGGATCTTGACCCGCAGGCGATCGGCCGCGCGCTGGTGGCAGCGCCGGGCGTGGTCGAGGTGCACGACCTACACGTGTGGGAAATCTCGAGCGGCTTCCCGGCGCTCTCGGCGCACGTGCTGGTCGGCGCGGACTGCAACTGTCACCAGGCGCGGCGCGCGATGGAGGCGATGCTGCACGAGCGCTTCGCGCTCGATCACACGACGCTGCAGGTCGACCACGCAGGCGGCGAGCTGCTCGAGATCGAGCCTGCCGCGCAGACGGGCAAGACGGCCTGAGCCTTCATTTTTTTATCGATAAGAACGAACACCCAGAGGAGACTGCGATGAGCAAAGCCCTTTACACAGCCGAGGCGCACGTCACGGGCGGGCGCGCCAACGGCCATGGCCGCACCTCGGATGGGGTGCTCGAGGTCGATCTGCGCCTGCCGAAGGAGATGGGCGGGGAAGGCGGCGGCACGAACCCGGAGGAGCTGTTCGCGGTCGGCTATGCGGCGTGCTTCGAGGGCGCGCTCGGCACGGTGGCGCGGCGGATGAAGGTCGAGGCGGACGACGTGGCGATCGACTCGAAGATCTCGCTGATCACGACCGAGGACCGCGCGTTCACGATCTCGGCGGAGCTGCACGTGACGCTGCCCTCGATCGAGGACGCCGAGCAAGCGGTCGAGCTCGTGGGCGCGGCGCACAAGGTGTGCCCGTACTCGAACGCGACGCGCGGCAACATCGACGTGCTGCTGACGGCCAACGGCCAGCCGGTCGAGTAGCGGCGAGCAGCCTCGGGATGGGGGCTCGGCGGGGCGGCCCCGCCGGCTGTGGCCGCCCCGGCCGAGCTGTCCTCCCCCATCCCCCTCGACGCCGGGCCGCCACAGCCCGGCGCAAGTGAATGGAGCTAGCTCTCGTCGAGCTTGCTGCCGCTGGGCTTGAGCACGTACCAGCCGGCGCCGAAGGCCTTGGAGCCCTGGCCGTAGGCGTCGCCTGCGTCCTTGTCGTCGTCGTAGAAGTACAGCGGGTGGCCCTTGTAGGTGACCTGTTCGGTGCCGTCGGCGCGCTTGACCGTGCCGAGATCGGCGCCGACGGCGCCTGCAGCGGCGCTGGGCATGCCGGCGCTCGTCACGGGCGGCCACACCTTGGCGCAGGCGCCGGTGCAGCTCGAAGTGCTGCCCTTGTCCTTCTCGAACAGGTACACGGTCAGTTTCTTCGGGCCGGCGGCGAGGATCGTGCCGAGCTTTGCGTGCTTGGTCTCGACAGTCACGCCTGGGCCGGCGGCCGCGCTCGTGCTGGTCGAAGCGGTCGATGCTGCCGTGCTCTGGGTGCTCGCTGGCGTAGAGGCGGCGGTCGAGCTACTGCTGCTCGAGCTACTGCTGCCGCACCCGGCGAGCAGCGCGACTGCGGCGGCGGCTGCGCCAAGCGCAAAGGGACGTCTCACTGTGTGGCCTCCTGTTGCTGGGGTCGATGCTGCTTCAGACCCTCAGACGCCGGGCGGCGGCGAACCTTCCCCCGAAGGGCAATTCGCTGAGCCGGGCCGCTTTTGCTCAGCCCCGGACGGGCACGGCCCGATATGCGCAAGGACAGTCCCTGCGGCAACTTCTCAGACGCAGAGCTTTTTGCCGGTCTTGCGGGTTTAGGTCCCGGTAGCGCCGCATACTTTCGCGGTCTTCCGGGCAGGTGGTTGCGCAGGGAACGTCGAAGGAGGGCCCGTCACGGGTGCGCCCAGAACATAGTTGACAACGCAACTATCGCGGCGTATAATTCCGACTCCAAGCATCGGATTAGAAGGTTCAAATGCCAGATTCCCCCAGAAGTTCAACCCCCACGATAGAGCGGCCCACGACGGAGCTCACGGCTGAGCAAGAGCCGGAGACGGTCGAGGAGGCCACGGTGAAGGCTGCGCCGGACAGGCTCGACAGCCCGATCGAGAAGCTCGACCTGAGCACGCCCGATTCGTTCATCCCAGAGGCAGTGGACCAGCTGCTGGCGCACTCGCGGCGCTACCCGCTGCTCACACCGGCCCAGGAGATCGACCTGGCTCAGCGGATCGAGCGCGGCGACCTGCACGCGAAGGAACTGCTCGTCAACTCCAACCTGCGTCTGGTCGCCTCCAACGCCAGGCGCTACCAGAACCAGGGCCTGCCGCTGGGCGATCTCGTCCAGGAGGGCATGCTCGGACTGATTCGCGCCTCGGAGAAGTTCGATTGGCGCAAGGGCTTCCGTTTCTCCACGTACGCGACCCTGTGGATCCGCCAGGCCATTCAGCGCGGCCTGGAGAACTCGGGTCGCACGATCCGCCTGCCCGTGCACGTCGCTCAGCGCTCGCGCAAGGTCGGCCGGGTCGAGCGCGAGCTGTCGGTCAGGCTCGGGCGCGAGCCGACGATCGAGGAGCTCGCCGAGGAGACCGGCCTGCCGATCGAGCAGGTCGAGGAGGTGCGCCACCAGCGCGCCGCCCTCGTATCGCTCGACCAGCAGATCGGCGAAGACGGCGACACGGCGCTCGGCGACCTGCTTCCCTCCGACGCCGAGGCGCCGGAGGAGACAGCCTGGGACAAAGAGCGCGAGCGGATCGTCCACCGCGCGATCTCCGAGCTGCCGGAGACCGAGCGCACCGTCCTGACGCTGCGCTTCGGCACCGGCCGCGAGGAGCCGCAGACGCTGACGGCGATCGGCAAAAGGCTCGGATTCTCGGCCGAGCGGGCATCGCAGCTCGAGCAGCGCGCGCTGAAGAAGCTCGCCGAGTCTCCCGAGCTGGCGGCGCTGCGCGAGGCCGCGTAGCGAGTGATCTATCTAGATACCGCAGTCGAGGCCCCGTCGAAAGGTGGGGCCTCGCTGTTTAAGCGCATGGACCAGTCGGCGTGTGGGGACGACGACTCATTTCTTGCGTCGCGGTAGCAATGGCATGTACGCCGTATATGCCATAGCTACCAATCCGCGCAAAGGCGGAGGCCTTCTTCGCGCCCCGCCCCGCCGCGCCGGTTCCGGCTCGGGCCTGAGCTAGGCTGAGACGCGTGGCGTTCGCGTCCGCGAAGCGCCGGGTGACAGCCAGCACGGGAGGTGGCGAAACGTGGCCAAGTCGCGATGGGAGCGAACCGTCGATCTGACGATCTCGGTCGGCGAACGAATCCTCGCGCCGATCGAGCGCTTCATCGGCAAACGCTCGCTGGTCGGCGATGCGACGTTCTTCCCGCTCGAGCGCTTCTCCTGGGTCCAGCACATCGAGGAGAACTGGGAGGTGATCCGCGAGGAGGCCGAGCGGCTGCTCGAGGACCGCGACGCCCTGGCCAACTTCCAGGACATCTCGAAGGATCAGATCGAGATCACCGACGACGATCGCTGGAAGACGTTCTTCCTCTACGGCTACGGCTTCGAAGCGAAGCTCGGCGTGGAGATGTGCCCGAAGACGGCCGCGCTGATGCGCGAGATCCCGGGCATGACGACGGCGATGCTCTCGATCCTCTCCCCGCGCAAGCACATCCTCGACCACCGCGGCCCCTACAAGGGCGTCTTGCGCTACCACCTCGGCCTGGTCGTGCCCGAGGACGCCGAGGCCTGCCGCATCCGCGTCGGCGAGGACTTCCGCCACTGGGAGGCCGGCAGGAGCATGATCTTCGACGACACCTTCAACCACGAGGTGTGGAACGACACCGACGAGACGCGCGTGGTGCTGTTCGTCGACGTGCTGCGGCCGTTGCCCGAGCCCGAGGCGACGATCAACCGGTGGATCGTGAAGGCGATCTCCTGGTCGCCGTTCGTGCTCGACGCAAAGCGCAATCAGGAGGCTTGGGAAGCGCAGTATCGCGAGCGGCGACCTCCTTTCAGGGCGGCGGACCGACTCAGCCGCGACGAGCTGCACGAGCGCTCGGTTCGCTAGCCGCTAGACCCCCGAGACGTCCAACCCCGTCCCCTGCAGCAACTTGTTCGCTTCTGTGTTCAGCACGGTGAACTCCCCGGTCACGATCAGCACCCCGAGCACGATCATCACGGCCCCGCCGATCCCGATGATCACGGGGAAGTGCCGCTTGACGATCGCCAGCGCCCCGGTCATCCGCTCGAAGGCCACGGCGATCAACAGGAACGGGATCGCCAGCCCGAGCGAGTAGAACGCGAGCAGCAAAGCGCCGTGGGCGGCGGAGCTCGACACGGCGGCCTGCGTGAGGATCGCCCCGAGCGTGATGCTCGTGCAGGGCGTCCAAGCGATCGCAAACGCCGCGCCCGCGACCAGCGGCCCCCCCTTCCCGGCCAGCCGCAGCAGCGTCTCGGAGTGCCACTCGCGGTTGAGCATGCCGATGAACGGGCTCGCCAGGAAGGCTACGCCGAGCGCGATGATCACGGCGCCGCCGACGCGCTCCAGCAGCTGTTTGTGGTCGTTCAGCGTCGAGCCGATCACGGTCGCCGAGAGGCCAAGGAGGATGAAGATCAGCGAGAAGCTCGCGATGAACAGCAGGCTTGGCACGAGCACGCGCCGCACCCCCACCCCGGCCTTCAAGTCGTTCGGCGTGACGCCGATCACCGTCGAGAGATAGCCCGGCACAAGCGGCAGCACGCACGGCGAGAGGAACGAGACGAAGCCCGCGGCGAGCGCCAGCGGGATGCCGACGCCCGTGGCCGTGTCGGCGCTAGAGGCGAGGATCAAAGCGGGGTGGGTCATGGGCGGGGCCCGGCAACGGGCTGGGTGAAGGATTGCGCATCGCGAAGCGCAGCTCGGCCACTTCGCGTTCCAGGCGCTCGACGCGCTCGCGCAGCTCCTGCAGCTCCGTGCCCTGAGATCGCGGGTTATCCGCAGCGCCGGAGGCTTGCGTGGTCTCCTCCGGGTCACCCGTCGCGGCCTCCTCGCCCCGCTCGTCGCCGAGCAGCTGCTCGTAGCGCTCCTCCTTCTGCCCTGAGCGCCGATCGAGCCGCCTGACCAGCTCGCGCCCGATCAGCCGCTCGAGCGCCTCGTGCACGTCGCCCAGCCCGGCGAAGGGATGCATCCGCTCGGCGCGCTGCTTGAGCTCGCCGGGCGTCTGCGCGCCGCGCAGCAGCAGCACGGTCAGGAGCGCACGCTCTCCCTCTTGGAGCGGCAGCACTTCTTCGAGCAGGTGGCGGTACTTGGCCGCGCGGCTGCCGCTGGCGAAGCGCACGAGCTTGCGGCGCTCGAGGCGGTGCAGCGCGTCGCGGATCGTCGCCTCGTCGTAGGCGACGACCGGGTCGCGGTTGGTCGACTGGTTGCACGCCAGGCGCAGCGCGTTCAGCGACAGCGGGTACTGCTCGGGGGTCGTGCGCTGCTTTTCCAGCAAGCAGCCGAGCAAGCGAACCTCGCTCGCGGACAGACCAGAGACATCAACTTGCATGACCTGAGCGTAGTAGCGAGCCCGCCGCTGTTGCGCTGCGCCGAGGCCGTCCGGTAGGTTTGCGGCGTCCGGGTGGCGTCTCCCCGCGAGAGAAGGCAGTGCGCGGGAGGGAATCAGGCGTCGTCGCGGATCGCTGCACTGCAACCCAACGGAAGGGATTTCAATGAGACTACGGAGAGTTATGGCCGTTGCCGTTGCCGTGGCCACGGCAACGACGATGGCGATCGGCGCGGCGCCGACGTTCGCGCACGACTGCTTCAACCCGACGAAGAACGAACACGCGCCGTCTGCCGGCGTGCACTACACGATCACCTCGTTCAACGAAGAAACGGGCGAACCGACGTTCGAAAAAACGGCGCAGGGCAAAGGGGTCGGCGGCTTCGTCGCGATCTCGCCCGAAGCGACCGGCGCGCCGGAGACTCTGTACGTGCATTCGATCGGCAACTCCTCCAGCCACGAAACGGTCGGCGGGCCGGGCAGCGAAAAGCCCGAACACGCTTGCAACGGCAAGGGGATCGACTACCTCGAAGCATGCGGCGCCGGCGGTTGATCTGATCTGACGATCCCCGGCGGCGGCAGACCGCCGGGGATCGCGCAGCCGAGCGCGCGAGCGCCTGCCCGAGCTCGCGGGCCGGTGCCCGAGCGCAGCCTTCACCACTGCCGGCCCGCCGCGCGCCGCTAAAGTCAACGCGTGAGCAGCCAGCCCTTCTCTCAGGGCCGCTCGGGGGAAGGGCGCCATTCACCGCGTCCGGGTCCGCGGCCCGAGGAGATCCCCTCGACACCGGTCTCGCTCGGTCGCGTAGCGCGCCTGTTCGGGCCCTACCGGCCGCGGCTGAGCCTGCTGTTGGGGCTGATCTTCGTCTCGGCTGCGCTCGGCGTGATCAGCCCGTTCCTGCTGCGGGAATTGATCAACAAGGCCTACCCGCAGCACGACACGAGGCTCGTGATCGAGCTCGTCTCGGGGATGATCGCGCTGTCGATCCTCACGAGCGTGATCGGCGTCGCGCAAACGTGGATCTCGAACCAGGTCGGCCAGCGCGTGATGCACGACCTGCGCGCGGCCGTCTACGCGCACCTGCAGCGCATGTCGCTCGCCTTCTTCACGCGCACGCGCACGGGCGAGGTGCAGTCGCGCATCGCCAACGACATCGGCGGCGTCGACAGCGTCGTCACATCGACGGCGACCTCGATCGTGCAGAACGTCACGACGGTGATGGCGACGGTCGTCGCGATGGTGCTGCTCGACTGGCGCCTGGCCGCGTTCTCGCTGTTCCTGCTTCCCTTCTTCGTGTGGCTGACGCGCCGCGTCGGCGAGGAGCGCCGGCGCATCCAGTCGGTCAGGCAGAGTCGTCTGGCCGACATGTCGACGCTCGTGGAGGAGTCGCTGTCGGTCTCGGGCATCCTGCTGGGCAAGACGATGGGCCGCTCGCCGGAGCTGGTGCGCCGCTTCAGCGGCGAGTCGGGCGAGCTTGCTGACCTCGAGGTACGCGCGCGCATGGCCGGGCGCTGGCGGATGGCCTCGGTGCAGATGAGCTTCGCGATCATGCCTGCGCTCGTGTACCTGTTCGCCGGCGTCGACCACGGCTCCGGCGGCAGCGCGATCTCGATCGGCACGGTCGTCGCCTTCACGACGCTGCAGACGCGCCTGCTGTTCCCGATCCAGTCGCTGCTCTCGGTGGGCCTCGAAGTCCAGACCTCGCTGGCGCTGTTCGGCCGGATCTTCGAGTACCTCGACCTGCCGGTCGACATCGTCGAGCGCCCGGATGCGCGGGCGATCAGCGACGTGCGCGGCGATGTGCGCCTCAAGGACGTGTGGTTTCGCTACGCAACCGACTCGCCGTGGACGCTGTCTGGCATCTCCGCCGAGATACCCGCCGGCACGACAACAGCGCTCGTCGGCGAGACCGGCTCGGGCAAGACGACGCTCGCCTATCTCGTCGCGCGCCTGTACGAGCCCGAGCGCGGGAGCGTCAGCATCGACGGCCTCGACATCCGCGACATGACGCTCGCCTCGCTGGCGGCGACGGTCGGGCTCGTCTCGCAGGAGACCTATCTGTTCCACGCCTCGATCCGCGAGAACCTGCGCTTCGCCTGTCCCGACGCGAGCGACGAGCAGATCGAACAGGCGGCTCGGGCGGCGCAGATACACGAGCTGATCGCCTCGCTGCCCGACGGCTACGACACGCCTGTGGGCGAGCGCGGATACCGCTTCTCGGGCGGAGAGAAGCAGCGCATGGCGATCGCGCGCACCGTGCTGCGAAACCCGCCCGTGCTGATCCTCGACGAGGCGACGTCGGCGCTCGACAACGAGACCGAGCGCGCCGTGCAGCAGGCGCTGGACGAGCTCGCGCGCGGACGCACGACGATCGCGATCGCCCACCGTCTCTCGACGATCCGCGACGCCGATCAGATCCTCGTGCTCGACGCCGGTCAGATCGTCGAGCGCGGCACGCACGAGGAGCTGGTCGAGCTCGGCGGCCGCTACGCCGAGCTGCTGCGCGGCGCCAATGTCGCCGTCGCTACGCCGTAGCGTCGATGTTCAGGCGCACGTAGTCGATCACGACCGGCTCGCCCAGCGCGGCCAGCACGTCGTCGATGAACGGCTCGCGCAGGTCGGCCGGCAGGTGCTGGTAGTGCGGACCGAGCACGATCGTCGAGAGGAACTCGCGCGGATGCTCGGGCTCCTTCGGCGCCGGTGCAAGCCGGCACTCGGCCTCGGCGAAGCCGGCGTCGAGCAGTCGCTGCCTGGTCTGCTCGGGCCCGGCGTAGTTCCAGGGCTGGCGGAAGTCAGCGAACTGCGCGGCGTACGGTTCGCGCGCGAGCACGTCGTTGGCATGCCCGCGCAACACGTCGATGTTGCCGCGACCGCCGCACTGCGCGACGAGCCGCCCGCCCGGGCGCAGCACGTCGCGCAGCCGTGCGAACAGCGCGTCGTGGTCGAGGATCCAGTGGAACGTGGCCGTCGAGAGGATCGCGTCGAGCGGCTGCTCCAGCCCGAGCGCGGCCAGGTCGAGCTCGAGCAGGTCGAGCTGTCGCACATCGGCATCCGGCAGGCGCTCGCGCGCGGCCTGCACCATCGACTCCGACGCGTCGACGGCGACCACGTGTCCGGCGGGCAGGCGCTCGATCAGCGCTTCGGTGACGCGCCCCGAGCCGCAGCCCGCGTCGAGCACGATCTCGTCGCCCTGAAGCTCGAGCCGCGCCAGCACGGCCAGTCCCAGCGCCTCCATCGGACCGGATATCCGGTCATAGCTGCTGCCGTCCCATGAGCGCGTACCCGGCATACGTTTGTACGTTATCACGTATATAAATATTAAGATGAAGACGATCGCCCGGCGAGCTCCGCGATCACGCGCGAGAGCTGCCCGCCCTGCCAGGCGATCGGCGAGCGCGCCGGCTCGGCGGCCTCCTCGACGACCAGCTGGGCGCCGGGGATCGCGGCGGCGTAGCGCTGCGCCACGGCCAGCGGGTGCCCCGGATCGGCCTCGTCGCGACTGCCGACGACGACGGTCGGCATGCGCAGTGCGCTCAGCTGCTCGATCCGCTCGAACGGCTGCGAGCGCGGCACGGCTTCCAGCGCATCGGCGACGGCGAGTGGATGCTCGTGCGCGGACAGGCGTTGTCGCAGCACGGCCTCGACCGTCGCGCGCCACGCCTCGGGCACCTTGTCGAGGTCGTAAGCCGCGACGAAGCCGTCGACGCTCCCCTCGCGCAGTCCCCGCGCGAGCGCGTCCCAGCGGGCGAGCTCGCTCTCCGCACGCGGATCGTCGGGATCGAAGGACGGCGTGATCAGCACGAGCCCGGCCACGCGCTCGGGCGCCGACAGCGCGAGCGCGAGCGCGAGCGCCGTGTGCGCGCCCATCGAGGCGCCCGCCAGCACCGCGCGATCGAGCCCCAGCTCGTCGAGCACGGCGGTGAGGTCCTGTGCGAGCAGCTCGTAGCCGTAGGCCTGCGGCTCGGGTGCCGGCGAGGAGCGCCCGTGCCCGCGCGCGTCATAGGAGACGACGAGATGGCCCGAGCGCTCGAGCGAGCGCGAGCCCATCACGACGTAGCGGCGCGTCGCCGTCAGCCCGTGCAGCAGCACGACGGGGGTCCCCTCCCCCGCGCATGACGCCGCGATCGTCACGTCGCCCGCGTCGATGTCCAGATTGGGGGATCTCATTCCTTGCTTGCGATAGCAATGGTATGTACGTCTCCGGCGAAGCCCAGCTGTATATACCTTCGCTACCGATAGACAAGAAGGAGAGCCTACGACCGCCGCATCTCGGCGGCAAGGGTCATCCCACCAGCCTACGACCGCCGCATCTCGGCGGCAGGGCTCATCCCACCGGCGGGCAGCGGGCTCCCCCAGTGCGCTAGGCGGGAACCGCGGCGTGCGCGCGCACCAGCTCTGCCGAGCGCTCGGGGCGCTCCCAGAAGAACAGATGCCCGACACCGTCGAAGATCTCGAGCTGCGAGCCGGGGATGCGCGAGGCGATCAGCTTGCCGTTCTGCACCGGCAGCAGTTCGTCATCGGTGCCGTGGATCACGAGCGTCGGCAGCTCGGCCAGTTCAGGCAGGCGCTCGTAGGTGTTGTGCGCCGCGCAAGCTTGCAGCTGCTGCATGATCACCTCCACCGCCACCGCCCGGCGGTTGCCGATCTCGCGGAACGTCGCGTAGGCCTCGTCGTCGGCCGCCATCGCAGCCGAGACGTTGATCTCCCAGCCCGCGCGCAGCGCCAGCTCGCGATCGCCCGAGGCCATCGCCTTGCCCAGCTTGACCATCACCGTTTCGGGCGCGAGCGCGCTGCCCTCGCCGCCGCAGTAGGTGCAGCCGAGCGTCAGCGTGCGGACGGTGTCGCGGTGGCCGAGCGCGAGCTCCTGGGCGATCATGCCGCCCATCGAGATGCCCATCACGTGCGCCGAGTCGAGCCCCAGCGCAGCCAGCAGCCCGGCGGCGTCGTCTGCCATCCGGCGGATCGTGACCGGCCCGTCCAACGGCGTGCTGGCGCCAACGCCGCGGTGGTCGTAGGCGATCACATCGAAGTCGGCGCGCAGCAGCCCCAGGAACGGCTCGCCCCAGTGCAGCGCCGTGCCGCTCATGCCCATGATCAGCAGCAGCGGCGGCCCGCCGGCGTTGCTGCTGCGTTCGTAGTCCAGCTCGATCTCCCCCACAGAGACGACGGTCATGCCTGAATCCTGACAGGAAATTGCCCCCGCTTCCAGCAAGCTGCGGCATTTTCATCAGCCCGTGCGGACCCGCGGCGCGGGGACGGGAACTAGACCGGCAGCGCCATCTGCGCGCGCGCCTCGCCCTCGTCGCGCGCTCCGGCGGCTCTCGCACCGGCGCCCGGCGTGCCCTCGTGTCCGCTGGGCGGCCCCGTCGACTTGCCGCCGGGCTCGCCGTGCGTCAGCCCGGCCACGCGCACGCCGAGCAGGCGCACAGGACGCTCCGGCGCGTTCTCCGCCAGCAGACGCAGCGCCACGGCGGCGACCGTGTCGTACTCGCACGTAGGCTCGGCGATCGTCCGCGCGCGCGTGATCGTCGTCCAGTCGTCGAGGCGCACCTTGATGCCGATCGTGCGCCCACTGCGGGCGTTGCGCGCGAGGCTGTCGCACAGCGAGCGCGTCATCGCCGCGAGTGACTCCGTCAGCTGGGCGAAATCGCCGATGTCGTAGTCGAACGTGCGCTCGCGCGACTCCGAGACGACCTTGCGCTCGGCGCCGACCTCGCCGTCGCTTTCGAAGCGCGCGCGGCGCTGCAACCGGCGCCCGAGGTTCGGCCCGAAGCGCGCCGTCAGCTGCTCCTCGGGAGCCGCCGCTACGGCCGCGAGCGTGCCCAGCCCGAGCTCGGCCAGGCGCGCGACCGTCTTCGGCCCGATCCCCGGGATCAGCCCCGGCGGGGACTGCGCGAAGCGCTCGCAGGCCTGCTCGCGCGTGAGCACGACGAAGCCCGCCGGCTTCTCCGCGTCGGAGGCGACCTTGGCGACGAGCTTGTTCGGCCCGATCCCGACCGAGCACGTCAGCTGCGTGGCGCTTTTGATCTCGGCGATCAGCCGGCGCATCGCCGCGTTCGGCGAGTGCAGCCCGGTCAGGTCGAGGTAGGCCTCGTCGAGCCCCACGACCTCGACCCGCTCGACGTGCGCGCGCACCAGGTCCATCACCTTGCGCGAGACCGCCCGGTAGGTCGGGAAGTCGGGCGGCAGGAAGACGGCCTGCGGGCACAGCCGCCGCGCTCGCGCCGCCGGCATCGCCGAGCCGACGCCGTACTTGCGCGCCTCGTAGCTCGCCGTCGTCACCACCGCGCGCGGCCCCGTGCCGGAGACGACGACCGGCAGGCCGCGCAGCTCCGGCCGGCGGGTCAGCTCGATCGAGACGTAGAAGGCGTCTGCATCCAGGTGCGCCACGCGCGGGATGGAGGCTTCGTCCGTCATCAACTGATCAAAACTACTCTCGCCCCCGGCGCACGGATCCGGTCCTGGGATACGCTTGCAGCGATGGACCTGACCTTCAGCGAGAAGGAGATCGCGTTCCGCGACGAGCTGCGCGAGTGGCTGGCCGGCAACCAGCCCGACGCCGCTCCGACCGACGGCGGCGAGGACGCGCACTACGCCTGGCGCCGAGACTGGCAGCGCCGCCTCTACGACGCCGGCTGGGCCGCCCCCGCGTGGCCGACCGAGTACGGCGGCCGCGGCGCCTCGCTGAGCGAGTCGGCGATCTACTTCGAAGAGCTCGGCCGCGCGCGCGTGCCGCTGCCGGCCAACGTGCTCGGCCTCTTGCTCGGCGGCCCGACGCTGATGGTGTGGGGCTCAGACGAGCAGAAGGAGCGTTATCTTCCGCGGATCCTCTCGGCCGAGGAGATCTGGTGCCAGGGCTTCTCCGAGCCCGACGCCGGCTCGGATCTCGCGGCGCTGAAAACGCGCGCCGTCAAAGACGGCGACGAGTGGGTCGTCACAGGCCAGAAGGTCTGGACGAGCGGCGCGCAGTACTCGAAGTGGTGCATGCTCGTCGCGCGCACCGACTCAGACGTACCCAAGCACAAGGGGCTGACGTACTTCCTGATGGACATGGAGCAGGACGCCGTGCAGGTGCGCCCGCTGCGCCAGATCACCGGCGAGGCAGAGTTCAACGAGCTGTTCCTGCAGGAGGCGCGGATCCCCGACGCGAACGTCGTCGGCGGCGTCGGCAACGGCTGGAAGGTGGCGCTGACGACGCTGATGAACGAGCGCGCGGGCCTCGGCTTCGCGCTGCAGATCCGCCTGCGCCAGCTGCTCGACGACGTGATCGCGATCGCCGCCGCGCGCGGCCTGCTCGAGCACCCGCTGTACGGCGACGCGCTGGCCGAGCTGCACGTGCGCTGCGAGTCGATCCGCCTGCTCGCGTGGAAGGGCCTGACCGACGTCGAGCGCTACGGCCAGCCCGGCCCGGAGGGCTCGCTCGTGAAGTGGCTGTGGTCGGACACCAACCAGCGCCTGACGCAGCTGGCCGTCGACGTCGTCGGCCCCGACGCGCTGACGATCGGCACGAGCTGGGGCTATGAGCTGCTGCGCGCCCGCGGCAACACGATCGAGGGCGGCACGACCGAGGTCCTGAAGAACATCGTCGCCGAGCGCGTGCTCGGTCTCCCCCGCCTGAAGGTCGCCGCCTGATGGACGTCGATTTTTATGAGCTCCGCCCCTGTCGGGGCTGCGCGATGAGGACGGCGTAGCGCATGGACTTCGGCTTCACCGACGACCAGCGCGAGATCCAGCGCACGGCACGCGACCTGCTCGGCGAACGCGCCACGTCGGCGCGCGTGCGCGAGCACGCCGAGGCGCGCACGCTCGACACGGCGCTGTGGCAGGAGCTGTCAGAGCTCGGCTGGCCCGGGATCGCCGTCTCCGAGCAATACGGCGGCCAGGGGCTCGGCCAGATCGAGCTGTCGATCCTCTGCGAGGAGCTTGGCCGCGCGCTCGCGCCGGTGCCCTTCCTGGCCAGCGCGATGGCCGCGACCGTGATCGAGCACGGCGGCTCGCCTGAGCTGTGCGAGAAGTGGCTCCCGGGCCTCGCCTCCGGCGAGACCGTCGGCGCGCTCGGCGCGGCCGTCGACGGCGCGGCGGAGCTCGTGATCGGCGCGCCCGACGCGCAGGTGATCGTGCTCGTCGAAAGCGACGGCGGCGCCCGTGCGATCGCGGCCGATGAGGTCGAGCTGACGGCGATCGAGTCGATCGACCCGACGCGCTCAGCCGCGAGCGTCAGCGCCGGCGGCTGCGGCGATGAGCTGCCCGACGGCTGCGCCGGCCTCGGCCGCGCGTTGATCTGCGTCAGCTCCGAGCTCGTCGGCGTGTGCGACCGCGCGCTGTCGATGACCGTCGAGTACGTCAAGGACCGCAAGCAGTTCGGCGTGCCCGTCGCCTCCTACCAGGCCGTCTCGCACCGCTGCGCGCAGATGCTGCTCGACACCGAGAAGGCACGCTCGACGGCGGCCTTCGCCGCGTGGACGGCAGACGCCGACCCCGAGCGCCTGGCGGAGACGGCGGCGATGGCCAAGGCCGCCGCCTCCGACGCCGGTCGCGAGGTCACGGCCGCCGCGATCCAGATGCACGGCGGCATCGGCTTCACCTGGGAGGCCGACGTGCACTGGCTGTTCAAGCGCGCGCAGCTCGACGCCGCGCTGCTCGGCGGCGCCGGCCGCCATCGCGCGCGGATCGCCGCGATCCTGGCCGACAAGGTCAGCGCCTCCGCCGCCGCATGACCGAGGTGATGCTCAAAGAGGTGCACGACGACGGCGTGGCCGTGCTCACGCTGAACCGCCCCGATCGGCTGAACGCGTGGACGGGTGAGCTCGAGCAGCAGTACTTCGCCGCGCTGCGCGAGTGCGCGTCCTCCGAGCGGGTGCGCGTGATCGTCGTGACGGGCGCTGGACGCGGATTCTGCGCGGGCGCGGACATGCAGTCGCTACAGGACATCGGCGCGGCCGTGAGCGGAGCCGGCGACGAGAACGGCGCCGCGAGCACGGACGGGGCGGCGGAGGGTGCCGACGCCGACGCGCATGCCGCGGCGCAGGAGCAGACCCCGCAGACATTCACGCTGAGCGTACCGAAGCCCGTGATCGCGGCGATCAACGGGCCCTGCGCCGGCATCGGTCTCGTGCTCGCGCTGATGTGCGACATCCGCTTCGTCGCCGAGAACGCCAAGCTGACGACCGCCTTCGCGCGTCGCGGTCTCGTCGCCGAGCACGGCATCTCCTGGATCCTGCCGCGCCTCGTCGGTCCGGCGCGGGCGCTCGACCTGCTGCTGTCCGGACGCGTCGTGCTCGGGCGCGAGGCCGTCGAGCTGGGTCTCGCCAACCGGGCGACACCTAAGGAGACGGTGCTCGAGGAGACGCTCGCCTACGCGCACGAGCTCGCCACGCAGTGCTCGCCGGCGAGCATGGCGCAGATGAAGCGCCAGGTCTATGCCGCGCTCGAGGAACCGCTGGCGGACGCGCTCGCCGAGGCGGATCGACTGATGCTCGCCTCGTTCGCTGCGCCGGACTTCGTCGAGGGCGTGTCCAGCTTTGTCGAGCGGCGCGAGCCTCGGTTTGCCGGACTGACGGATTAGGTCCGCTGGAAAGAGGTACAGCGATCGAGCACGCGACGCGCTCGATCGCTGGAGACAATCGCTCGTTTTCCTTGACCGCCTGACGGGGTTTCGCTAGTTCTAGCGCCACGTCCATCGGACGTGACTCCCAACCCCAAAAAGGAGAATGCAAATGTCTCACCGTGCCACCCGCCTCCCGTTACGGTCCTTGGCGGTCTTGCTCGGCCTGCTGGCCGCCATTTCCATCGCGCTGACGCTCGGCTCGCTTTCGGCATCGGCCAGCAGTTCGTACTGCGGCGGGCAGAAACTCAACGGCTTCGAAGCGTGCTTCGGGGCCGCGCGTGACCTCTCAGAAGTCACAGCGTTCGGGGAACAGCACTCGGTCTGCGTGAGCATCGGGGCCGAACAAGGCGGCTGCTCGGGCGGGCCCAACCAGATCGCCAAATTCAACAAGGGCAAAGTTGTTCACCAGGAGCCTGGCGTCGAGAACAACGCGGCAGGCACGAATGTCGTCTTCGGCACGGCGTTCTGACCACAGGGCCCTCGTCGTCGATTGGAGAGGCTTGAGCCTCTCGAGGAAAGTGAGCCGGCGCCCTCGCGCCGGCTCACTTTTGACCCTTCTCGCGCTCTCGGGACTCGCTGGGTGTGGAGGCTCAGGCGCACACGCCACGCTATCGGGTGCTGGCTATTCGAGAACCCAGGCCGGTGAGGCGAGCGCGGATAAGCGAGCGGAGCGCCGGCAATTCGTCCACTTCGCACTGTTGCGGCAACAATCCGCGGGTCTTCCCGTCCAGACGAGGCATGCACTGGGCACTCCTGTCATAGGGATGGACCTTGGGCTGGCCCGGCGAATTCCGGTGAAGCACCCAGGTGCATACTGGCTGGTGCCGGGCACCCGCTACCTCTGCGTCATCTCACAGAGGGCGGCGGGCGTCGGCACGACATGTGCCCTGACTGCGGAAGCCATCGCGCACAGCGTCGCGAACATAGCGATCACGCAACTAAAGACTTCCTCGGTGCGCACGATCGTCGGCGTGGCGCCGGATGGAGCTCACGAAGCGCTCGTTCATACGGGTAGGTCGATCGAGACCGTCCCGATCGTCGGGGAGATCTACACGTTGCGCGACTCCAAGTCAGCGCCGCCCGACTACATCACCCTACGGTGATCGACTTCTCGGCCCCCAACTTCCTCGGAGGGCGTGTCGAGTTTCGGCGAGCGGCCCGAACCTTGGTTTGCAGCGCCCAGCTGGCTCTTGATCAATCGCCCTCCGGCACCAGGGCGAAGCGTGCTCGACCGGCGGCGCGTCGCAGGTCGGCATCGAAGCAAGCGAACCGGTTGAAGCCGGGATCGAGCTGGCGAACGGCGATCGCACTCGCAAGCTGGATAGCGTCATATGCGCGCAGACCATGGCGTGCAGCTTCCTGAGCTGCTGTCACGAGCACCGCCTCCGTCAAGCGCACAATGGCGAAGCGCGGGTCCGAGTCGGCGTCGCCGTGGAAGTCGAGCTCGAAGGCGCCGACCAAGGTGCTGGCTTCAGACTCCCCCAGCTCGCCAGTTCGCGTCTTGCGCCAGAGGGCCGATGCCACCTCCACGCGAGCAAGGGCTGAGACGACGAGCGAGTCGAGCGCGCGAATCTCACGATGCCCGGCCTCGTCGGCATAGAGCTTCACGAGCGCCGACGAATCGGCAAAAGTGCTCAGCGACGGCCCTCTGCGACGAAGTCCGACAGCGGCCTGCCCCGCCCGGCTGCGGCGCGGGCGCGGTCGAGCGCTTGCGCGGACGGCTTCATTCCCGTCAGCGGTTCGGGCGTCAGCAGAAGCCCGGCTCGGGCGAGGCGTTCCTTCAGACCTGTTACCTCATCGCCCGCGAGATCTGGATCGACGGCGGCCGAAAGCACCTTGACGGCGTAGCCATTGACGCTCTCCTGCCGATCGCGCGCGGCACCCTTGAGCTGCTCCGCGAGCTCTTCCGGCACACGCAAGGTCAGCTGACGCATCGTGTCATGGTAGCATTCACGACATCAATTGCAGAGTGAGCCGCTGGCACGGGCGCTACGGGGGATCTAGCTGACCGACCGCAGCCGCACGCCGCCAGCCTCAACCCCATCGCTGGTCAGGCCAGGCACATCGGCAAAAGCAAACTCGACGAGCCCTTCCCCACCCCCGTCGCCAACTGCCCGAAACCGCACCTCGGCGCCCTCGAGCCCCATCACGGCGTCACTCCCCACGGCCCCATCCCCGCTGAGCGGCACGCCGAGCACATGCGACCAGCGTGCGGCCACCGCAGCGGGCTCCGCGACGGCAAGCGTGACGCCGGCAAGGCTGCCGAGCGCCCCTTCCCCCGTCTGACCGGTCCACTCGGGCCCGCCCCAGCGCCAGCTGCCGTAAGGCTTAGATCCGTCGATCGAGACGATCGCGGCGCCGATGTCGGCGGGGTGCAGGTGCGTGCCGGAGATGTCGGGCAGGTCGATCTCCCAGACCGTACGGACGCCGCTCTCGGCGGCGCGTCCCCGCGCGGCGGGCAGGTCCTCGAGATCGAACATGACCATGTAGCCGCAGTCGCCGCCGTGGCGCTGCAGATAGCGCCCGGCGGCCGTTCCGGGCTGCGTCGGCGAGACGATCTCCAGGAAGCAGTCGCCGAGCGCAAAGACCGTGTTCTGCAGCCCGAACAGCCCGACGCCGGGATCGCGAAACGGCTCGTCGAGGCCGAGTGTCGAGCGCAGCGCATCCGCTACGGGCTCGAGCTCGCCGGCGGCGAGCACGGCTTGACGCAGTCGGACGCGGGGTCGATCTTCGGGCATTCTCAGCGCTGTCCGGCCGATCCCCGGCCGGCCCTACCCGGCGAGTCGCACGGGCAGCGTCTTCATCTGGTTGAGGAAGCCCGATTCGACGTAGCTCGGCTCGCCGTCCATGTGGATCTCGGGGAAGCGCTTGAGCGTCTCCTCGAACATGATCCGCAGCTCCAGGCGGGCGAGCGCGGTGCCGAGGCAGAAGTGCCGCCCGCCGGCGCCGAAGGCCTGGTGCTCGGGGTTGCGTTCGACGTCGAAGCGGTCTGGGTCCTCATAGCGCGTCTCGTCGCGGTTGGAGGAGACGTACCACATGACGACCTTCTCACCCTTCTTGATCTGCTTGCCGTGCAGCTCCACGTCGCGCGTGGCCGTGCGGCGGAAGTGCGCGAAGGCGGGGAACATGCGCAGCGCCTCCTCGACGGCGCTCGGGATCAGCGAGGGGTCGTCGAGCAGCTTCTGCAGCTGCGCGCGGTCTTCCATCAACGCGCGCATGCCGCTGGAGTAGGTCGCCTTGGTGCTGTCGTTGCCGGCGGCGACGAGCAGGAAGAAGCCCATCACGATCTCGTGCTGCTCGAGCTTCTCGCCGTCGACCTCGGCGTTGACGAGCACCGTCGTCAGATCGTCGGTCGGGTTCTGGAGGCGTTCGGCGATCATCCGGTTGCAGCGCTCGAAGATCTCGGGGATGTCTTTCTCGAGCACGCCGGGGATGCCCTCGGGGTTGAGGTCCTTGTCATCGCCGGCGAGCGCCGAGTTCATCAGCCGCGCCCAGGCTGCATCGTCCTCGGGTGGGATACCCATGAAGCTACCGATCACGCGCGAGACCGCCGGCTGGGCGATGTCGTTGACGAGGTCGCACGTCTCGCGCCCCTGCATGCGGTCGAGCAGCTCGACGACGATCGCGCGGATGTCGTCCTCGTGCGCGGCGATCCGCTTGGGCGTGAAGCCGGCCTGGAACAGCGCCTTCAGCCGATCGTGCTTGGGCGGGTCCATGCCGATGAACATGGCCTGCGTCAACTCGAGCGGGAACACGTCGGAGACGGCCGTCACGCCGGTGCCCGAGGAGTAGGTCTGCCAGTCGCGCGAGACGGTGTGGATGTCATCGGCGGTCGTGATCGACCAGAAGCCGCGCTCCTCGGGGTACTCGGTGACGCCGGCGGTCCAGTGCACGGGACACTCGCCGCGCATCTGCTTGAACAGCTCGTGCGGCGGGCCGTCCCGCCACAGCGCGCGCTCTGCCATGAGCGTGTGCTCGAGATCGCTGCCAACGGACGCCATCTGGTCTCCCCTCGTCGTCGCGGATCGCTGCGCCCGATCATACTGGCTGACTGGCCAGGGCGTGCGGCTTGCGCGGCGGGCCGCAGCGATCTCAGCTGCGGCCCTGCCTGATCCGGATGTAGTTGCCGGAGGGGTCGCGCAGCCCCGATTCCGCAGCAGGTGTCGCTCGGGCGGCGGGAATCCCATCGCCCCAGTATCGCGCCGGCACGAGCGCGATCACACGGTTGCGGCGCTACTGGTTGTTGTCGACTCGGCGCTCGACGGTCAGCTCGCCGACCGTCAGCCGCCCGACCTCGAGCTCGCCGACCGTCAGCGAGCCGATCCGACCGCGGCCGAGCGCGAGCTTGCCGATGGCGAGACTGCCGATGGCAAGCGCGCCGATCGCCACGGCTCCACCTGCGAACGCGCCGACGGCGATGGCTCCGGCGGAGCCGACGGGGAGCGCGCCGGCGGGGAGGCGCGTACCGTCTGGCTCACGGCGGCGGCCCTTGCGAGAAGGCGTTCGCCGACGGCGGGTCATCGCCGGGTCGCGGCGGCGGATCATTGCCTGGAAGCGATCGTGGCGAGAGGCGCACCGGCGGCGCGGCCCTGCACGGTGCGGACGGCGGGCGTGCGCGCCGAGGCGGAGGCGGGCTGGGCGTCGCGCGAGCGCGCGGCAGCCCCCCGCTCGTTCTCATACAGCGAGCGCCCGACGTAGAGCAGCATGTGGCGCAGGTGGGCTTGGAGCGTTTCCATGGTGTGCCCGCCGACGTACACGGCGCTGTGGGCATTGGCGCCGGCGTGGCGCAGCTGGGCGGCGAAGGGAGCGTTCTCGGAGGGGTCGGCGATCGAGTCGGAAGCGCCGCCGTAGAGGTAGGCGTGCAGCCCTTCGCGCGCGATCACTCGGCGCGCGGCGTGCAGCTCGTCTTCGAGCCCGTTGAAGAAGCCGAGCCAGCTCTCGACGATGGAGAAGCGGCGCGGGTTGCCGAGGGCGACGTTCATGGCGCCGTAGCCGCCCATCGAGTCGCCGGCGATGGCGCGGGCGGAGCGGGTGGCCTGTGTGGGCAGCATGCGATCGATCAGCTGCTGAACTTCGATCACATAGCTCTCATAGCCACGGCTGCCGTGGTCGCGCCAGTTGTTGGCGCCCTTGCCGCCTTGGATCATCACGGCGATCAGCGGCGGCAGCTCGTGCGCGGCGATCAGGCGATCGAGCTCGCCCTGCAGGCCGAGCGCCAGGAAGGCGGTGGCGGGCTGTTCGTTGCCGTGCAGCAGGTAGAGCACGGGGTAGCGGGCGTCACTCGAGGCGAAGCCGGCCGGCAGGTAGACGTGGAAGGAGCCTTCGCCGCCGAGCGCGGCGGAGCTGTAGCGGGCGGTGTCGATCGAGCTGCCGGCGGCGTCGCGACTGCCGAGCACGAGCGTCGGCAGCGGCGCGGGCGCGGTGACGGCCGACACGCCGCGTGCGACGGGGCCAGGCGCGGCCTGCTGTCCGGTGAAGACGCGCTCGAAGCCTCCGGGGCCGTGCAGCAAGAGCAATGCACAGCAGGCGGCGATCAGCCCGCTGATCAGCGTGGCGAGCGCGACGAGGCGCGGGTTGGCCCGCTGCGGCTGCCCGGCCGACCCGCAGCCAAGGGCGGCGCCGGCGGACGTGCCGCAGGCCAGCGGCTCCAGGCGCGGCGGGAGGGCAGGCACCCACGAGGGCGGCGCGGGCAGCGCTTCGACGGCTTCGGCGGCGCGCCCGGGCCAGCTCCACTCACCGGGGCCGTCCATCCATACCTGCGTGCGCGATTGCTTGACTGCGGCGGACATCCAGGAGATTCAACGAACGCCGACGCAGAAACCCAAGCTCTGCATGAACGTGCCCAAACGCGATCAACGCTCGCCGGGGCCGGAAACGCGGCTCTTGCAGCGGGTTTCCGTGCCCGGGCGAAGCGCTGCGGAGAGCTACGAGTGGCTTAGCGCGTGCTCCAGACCTCGCCGGTGTCGCCGAAGCCGAGTGCCTGCTTGGTGGCTTCGGTGAGGTCGAATTCACGACCGGCGACATAGGGGCCGCGGTCGACGACGGGCACGCGCACGGAGCGTCGGCCGTAGCGGAGCGTGACGAGCGTGCCGCAGGGCAGCGTCTTGTTGGCGACGCCGAGCGTGGAGCTGCTGAGCGAGCCGCCGCAGGCGAGCGAGCCGCCGCCGCCGTACCAGGAGGCCCCGGCGAGGCGGAAGACGTTCAGCCGTCCGAGCACGCGGTGGGCTGGCAGGTCATAGCCGTCGCCGGCGAAGCGCAGGCGCACACGCCGGCTGCCGGTGGCGTGCGGGGTGTAGCGCAGGCGAAAGCGCCCGGCGGCGCCGGTGCGGGTGTGGGCGATCTCGCGCCAGCCATGCGGGCCCATCGCCTGCAGGTCGACGGGGCGCCCGGAGAGCCCGGGGCTGAGCGTGCCGGCGACGCTCACCCGGCGTCCGTCGAGCACGTTCAGGCGCGCCTTGCGCACGTGCAGGGCGGTCGCGGTCGCTCGCCCGAGCGGGGCTGCGCCCGGGGACGGTGTGGTCGAGGCGATCTCTACGGGTGCCAGCGCGAGGGCAGGCTGCGCCGGGGGCGCGGGTGCGTACATCGGAATCCAGACCTCCTTGCGGTTTCCGCCTACGGGGTTAGCTGTCGGGCTCACGGCCGGCGTCGACGCGGATGGGCCGCGCGTCAGCCGGGCGTTACGTCCACATCAGTGGGCGATTCGCCCCATCCGGGCCCCGGTCGGTGGCCCGGCGGTGGTTCCCCCGTTCACGACCATGGACGGCCGCGACTCGGCAGAGTCGAACAATTGTTCGTACGCTAGAGGGTCCGATGCAAGCCCTTCTGTGATCACGGACACACACGTACGTCCCGTTTCATAGGGCGCGAGCACCCCTACGCAGGCGGCGCTGGACGATTTTTTCGATTTAGTGGAGATGACATAACCGGGCGTGGCCGGGACCGCGCGTCGAGCCCAGCACGGGCCTCGGCGCAACCGTGCTGACGGCGTATTGGTACGTAGGAGCCCCGTATCGGCGCCGGTATGCTCCGCGAAACTCGGTGTCAATGACGGCGCGCGGCGCGGCCTTGAATCGCCGTACGGGCGCTCGGCGGAAGTGCCAGGGAAACGATCGCAGATGGCGTGGGCGGTGGCGTCGTTGACGGCGGCTTGACAAACAGCGACAATCGAGCCCGTGGCCAACCCGGACCGGCTGACGGCGCTCGACTCGACGTTCCTGCACCTGGAGGACAACTCCACGGCGCACATGCACGTGGCCTCGGTGATGGTCTTCGACGGCACGGCGCCGAAGCCGCAGGAGCTGGTCGACCACATCGTCAGCCGCCTGCACCTGGTCCCGCGCTACCGCCAGCGACTCGCGTTCGTCCCCTACGGCCAGGGCAGACCGGTGTGGGCGGACGATCCGCACTTCAACCCGCGCTACCACATCCGCCACACGGCGCTGCCGAAGCCGGCCGACGACAAAGCGCTCAAGCAGCTCGCGGGGCGCCTCTTCTCACAGCGCCTGGACCGCTCCAAGCCACTGTGGGAGATCTGGCTGGTCGAGAAGATGGCGGGCGGGCGCTTCGCGCTGATCGCGAAGACCCACCACGCGCTGGTCGACGGCATCTCGGGCGTGGACATCACGACGGTCCTGTTCGACACGGCGCCGGACCCGGTGCCGACGTCGCGCCCGCCGATGCCGTGGACGGCGAAACCGCTGCCCGGCCAGGCCAAGCTGCTCGGCGAGGCGCTGCGCGAACGCACGACGGTGCCGGCGGAGATGCTGCGCGGCGCCCGCAGGCTGCTGCGCGCGCCGCGCCGCGCCGCGTCGCAGCTCATCGACGGCCTGCAGAGCGTGGGCGCTACGACGATCGCCGGCGTCAAAGCGCCGGCGCCTGACAGCCCGTTCAACGTCGAGATCGGTCCGCACCGCCGCTACACGTTCATCGATGCCGACCTGGACCAGTTCAAAGCGATCAAGGCTTCGCTCGGGGGCACGCTCAACGACGTGGTGCTGGCGACGGTCAGCCTCGGCCTCGGCCGCTACCTGCGCCGCGAAGGCTTCGACACGGAGGGGCTGGAGCTGAAGGCGATGGTGCCGGTCTCGGTGCGCGCCGACTCCGACCGCGGCGCGCTCGGCAATCAGGTCGCGGCGATGTGGGCGCCGCTGCCGGTCGGCGTGCAGAACCCGGTCGAGTCGCTGGCGCAGATCGCCCGTGCGATGGAGGACCTGAAGCATTCGGGGCAGGCGGTCGGCGCGCAGGTGCTGACCAACCTGGCGGGCTTCGCGCCGCCGACGATCCTCAGCCAGGCGGCGCGGCTGCAGGCGCGCCAGCGCTTCTTCAACCTCGTCGTGACGAACGTGCCGGGCCCGCAGTTCCCGCTGTTCGTGCTCGGGCGGCGCCTGCGCGTGCTCTACCCGGTCGTGCCGCTGGCGCAGCGCCAGGCGCTGGGGATCGCGGTGATGAGCTACGACGGGCACCTCGGCTTCGGCCTGCTCGGCGACTTCGACGCGCTGCCCGAGCTCGAGGCGATCGCAGGCGACATGAAATGGGCGATCTCCTCGCTGGCGCGCGCCGCCGGAGTCACGCCGGCGCCGAAGCGGCGGGCGGCCAAGCGCTCATCGTCCGGCTCGGCCAAGAAAGCAACGGCCAAAGCGGCGAGCAGCAACGGCGCCCGCGCTGGCGCAGGCAAGTCGGCCGCGCGATGACTTAAGCATCGCACGCTGCGCACCGAGCCGTGCATCGGCTTCGCCCGATGGAGCCAAGGGCCGGAGCTGTCGTGGGCTCGGATTACGCTTGATTGGTGGCTGAAACTCCGGAGGAGCTGGCGCTCGAACTCTCTCGCGAACTATTCGCGAGTCAACAGCATGCGGAGGCAAAACTTCGTGAACGGGCGACGACAGTGCTGTCCGCTGCGTCGGTCGTCGTTCCGATCGCGGCCGTAGCGCTCCACGAAGGACCAAAGGGATCTGCGCTGCCGTTCGGTCTCGCGGCAGCAGCGTATCTATGGTGTGCCATCGAATGCTGTCGAGCGTTGTTTCCGCGCGGTTTCAAGACCGGCATACGCGGCGGAGACTTCCTCGAGCTGGCGCGTCTGGGCGACGCCGACGTCCGTCAGATGCAGGCCTCGGCCGCAGGCTATCTCGACCAATTCCACGCGGACAACCTACCAACACTCGAGGCAACTGCCGATCGTGTCAGACACGCCATCTTCGGTCTCATCGTCGAGATAGCCGGGGCTGCCGTCGCCCTCGTCGTTACACTCTTGTATTGGCATGTCCAGCTCCTCGCCGGCACCGACTCCGGCTCCGCCCAGTCCGATGCCTTCGCAGCCGCCAGAGACTGTGATCGGGGTCGAGATCCGTTCGCTGAAACCCCGCTAGTGTCCTGAGTCACAAATTCGACGGCGTTTCCCGGCGCCTGCCCGCGCCTGACGCCCGCCGACGACGCTCACGTACTACCGGTACGCACCGCGCCGCCGTCGAACGTCAGACACGACCATCCGCTCGGCAAACGCTCCCCG
>JBIOEW010000029.1:0-31646 GCA_044446425.1 Solirubrobacterales bacterium
GGCGAAGGAGAAGAAGTCACCCTCAAAGCGACGCCGGCCGTGGGCTGGAAATTCGCCGGCTGGTCCGGTGGAGGCTGCTCAGGCACCGGCGAATGCAAAGTCACGATGGGCAGCACAGCGCTGGAAGTCGAAGCGAAATTCGTGAAAATCACCACGGAGCCCCTCACCGTCGTGAAGTTCGGCCAGGGAGAAGTGACCTCGACGCCGGCCGGGATCAAATGCGGAACGGAATGCTCCGCCGAATTCGAAGGCACGGTCACACTGACGGAGTCGCCGGGGGCCGGCTATGAATTCGCCGGCTGGATCGGCTGCAAAAGCACAGGTGCCGAAACATCAAAATGCGAAGTCAATGTGAGCGCGGCGACGGAAGTCACGGCGGTGTTCCTGAAAGCCGGCAAAGAAGGGCCGCCCGGTGAACCCGGCGAACCCGGTGAAGAAGGCGAACGGGGTCCGCAGGGTGCCTCCGGAGCTCGGGGCCCCGCCGGTGAAAATGGTGCCGTCGGGCCGGCGGGCCCGATCGGCGTCATCGGCCCCGCTGGCCTGGCGGGTCTCGCTGGTCCGCCAGGGCCGCAGGGTCCCGCCGGCCCTGCCGGCAAGGTTCAGCTCGTGAAGTGCACCACGATCAAGCGGGGCGGGAAGAAGGTCCAGAAGTGCACGACGCAGTTGGTCTCCGGGCCGGTCACGTTCAAGGCGGCGGGCGCCTCCGCACACGCCACGCTCGCGCGGGCCGGGATCGTCTATGGCTCGGGCTTCGCGCGGATCGTCGGCGGGAAGCTCACGCTGCGTCTGGCGGCCAAGGCGCGGTGGCTCGGGGCCTGGAGCGGCTGGACCTCGGCGGCCGCCGGGCTCGAACCGGGTCGCTACACGCTGACGCTGATCAGCGGCCATGGCCTGAACAAGAGGGTCCACACCCAGTCCTTCACACTGGGCTGAGCACCTCGGCTCAGGGGGAGGCACGCGCTGCCCGGTGCGCGTGCCTCCGACTGAGCCGTCCGTGGGCTGGGGGCCCTACGCGAAGACCTGGGTTGACCGCAAGGCGCCGGTCGTATGCTGTGCGCCGCGGCCCGGTGGGCATGCCCAGCCCGCCGTACCCGCGCCTATGCTGAGGGCTTATGTCCGGAAACCCCCACGCCGAGCACCTCCAGGAGCTGCTGGAGGGCCTGAACGAGCCCCAGCGCGAGGCGGTAACGCACGGTGAGGGGCCGCTGCTGATCCTGGCCGGCGCGGGCAGCGGCAAGACGCGCGTCTTGACCCATCGCATCGCGCACCTGATCTACTCAGACGAGGCGCAGCCGAACGAGATCCTCGCGATCACGTTCACGAACAAGGCGGCCAAGGAGATGGCCGGCCGCGTCGAACGGCTGCTCGGGCGGGCGACGCGCGGCATGTGGCTGATGACCTTCCACGCCGCCTGTTCGCGGATCCTGCGCGTCGAGGCCGAGCGCCTCGGCTACACGCGCCAGTTCACGATCTATGACCAGGCCGATGCGCGGCGGTTGACCAAGCGCTGCGCCGACGCCGTCGGCGTCGACCCCAAGCGCCACACGCCGGCGGCGATCCACAACCAGATCTCGGCCGCCAAGAACCGCCTGCGCTCGGCCTCGGACCTGCGCGAGAGCGCCGCCGACTCGCAGTTCGCGGAGATGCTGGCCGACGTCTACGAACTGTACGAGCGCGACCTCTTGCGGATGAACGCGATGGACTTCGACGACCTGCTGTTTCGCACGGTGAACCTGCTGGAGCTGTTCGAGGACGTACGCGAGCGCTACCAGACGGCCTTTCGCCACGTGCTCGTCGACGAGTATCAGGACACCAACTACGCGCAGTACCGGATGCTGCAGCTGCTCGTCGGCGGCGGGCGCGAGGACCCGGCCCGTGGTAAGCGTTTGAGCATTTCCGGCCACCGCAACCTCGCTGTGGTCGGTGACGACTCCCAATCGATTTACAGCTTCCGTGGCGCCGAGGTGAAGAACATCCTCGACTTCCAGGAGGACTTCCCCGACGCCCGCGTGGTCAAGCTCGAGCAGAACTACCGCTCGACCGAGACGATCCTGCGGGCGGCCAACGCGGTGATCGCGAACAACCGCGGCGGCATCGCCAAGCGCCTGTGGAGCGAGCGCGGCGAGGGCGATCAGATTCATCTGCGTGGGCTCGAGGACGAGCACGCCGAGGCGCGCTTCGTCGTCGGCGAGATCGAGCGGCTCGTCGACGAGGGCGCCTCGCGCGAGGAGATCGCCGTGCTGTACCGCACGAACGCGATGTCGCGCGTGATCGAGGACACGCTCGTGCGCCGCGAGATCGCCTACCAGGTGATCGGCGGCACGAAGTTCTACGAGCGCGCCGAGATCAAGGACGCGATCGCCTATCTGCTGTTCCTCGCCAACCCCTACGACGTGGTCAGCTTCACGCGGATCGCCAACTCTCCCCGTCGCGGGCTCGGGCAGACCTCGCTGGCGCGCGTGCTCGCACATGCCGACGCGGCCGACATCTCCGTCTGGCAGGCCGCCGCGGCGCCCGAGGAGGTGCCGGGGCTCGGTACGGCCGCGATCAAGGCGCTGGCCCGCTTCATGGACACGATGGTCGAGCTGCGCAGGCTGGCCGGCACGGCCGGCGACGACGGCACGCCCGAGCGCGAGGACGACGAGCTCTCACTCGACATCGACGCCGCTACGGGCGCGAGCAGCGACGGTGTGCCGGTCGGCGACCTGATCGAGGCGGTCCTCTCGCAGAGCGGCTACGTCGCGGCGCTTGAGGCCGAGCGCACGATCGAGGCGCAGGGGCGGATCGAGAACCTCGAGCAGCTCGTCGAGGTCGGACGCGAGTTCGACGCGACGGCCGAGGCCGAGCACGACACGCTGGAGGTCTTCCTGCAGGAGGTGGCGCTCGTCGCCGACGCCGACGCGCGCAGCGACGACGAGGGTCTGGTCACGCTGATGACGCTGCACAACGCCAAGGGTCTTGAGTACCCGACGATCTTCATCGCCGGCTGCGAGGAGGGCGTCTTCCCGCACTCGCGCGCGCTCGACGAGGGAGGGCTGGAGGAGGAGCGGCGGCTGTTCTACGTCGGCGTGACGCGCGCGATGCGCGAGCTGTACCTGACCTACGCCCAGCGCCGCGCCGTGTTCGGCGCGCAGACGATGGGCCTGCGCAGTCGCTTCCTTAATGAGATTCCGGCCGAGCTGCTCGACGAGGTCGAGCCGAGCGATCGTCTGCGGGTCGGCGCGCCGACGGGGTCGATCTCGGCGGGTCTCGGTCGCGGCAGGCGCGCGACGGCGCTGCTGGGCGCCTCGGCTTCGGGCGCGGGCAACGGCAGCGGCAGCGCAGGCGGCGGCGAGTGGGCAGCATCGAGCTCCCCCCAGACCGCCGTCGCATTCCGCCTCGGCGAGGACGTCGTGCACGCGGCCTTCGGCGAGGGCGTCGTCACCGGCGTCGAGCCCGACGGCGTGATCGTCGTGCGCTTCGCCGGCGACGGCTCCGAGCGCAAGCTGATGGCCGAGTACGCGCCGGTGAGCAAGCGCTGAGGGCGGTCACGGCCGGACGCCAGGCGGGTGCGTAGCATCCAGCGCATGGGCGCTCAGATCATCGACGGCAAGGCGATCGCCGCGCAGGTGCGCGCCGACGTTGCCGAGCAGGTGAAGGCGTTTCACGAGCAGACCGGACGCGTGCCGGGGCTCGCGACGGTGCTCGTCGGCGATGACCCCGGCTCCGCCGTATACGTCGCCGGCAAGCAGCGCGCCTGCGCCGAGGTCGGGATGAAGCCGTTCGACGTGCGCCTGCCCGCCGACGCCTCGTTCGAGGCCGTGGCCGACGAGCTCGCTCGACTGAAGGACGACGAGGAGGTCAGCGGCATCCTCTTGCAGCTGCCCGTGCCCGACCATCTCGACGGCCCGACGCTGACGAACCTGGTCCCGCCGGAGAAGGACGTGGACGGGCTCACACCCGTCAACACGGGCTTGCTCTCGCTCGGCCTGCCCGGCCTTCGCTCGTGTACGCCGCAGGGCGTGGTCGAGCTGCTTGACCGGACCGGCGTCGAGCTCGAAGGCGCCGAAGCGGTCGTCGTCGGGCGCTCGAACCTGTTCGGCAAGCCGATGGCGCAGCTGCTGCTCGAGCGCAATGCGACGGTCACCGTCTGCCATTCGCGCACGCGCGATCTGCGCGAGGTGTGCTCCCGCGCCGACGTGCTGATCGCGGCGGTCGGGCGACCGCGGCTGATCGGCGAGGGCTTCGTCAAGCCGGGCGCGGTCGTGATCGACGTCGGCATGAATCGCCTCACGCCGGAGCAGGCTCACAACAAGAGCGGCCTCGTCGGCGACGTCGACTTCGTGGCCGCCTCGCGGGTGGCCTCGGCGATCACGCCCGTCCCGGGCGGCGTCGGCCCGACGACGATCGCCTTCCTGCTGCGCAACACCCTGCAGGCCGCGCGTCGCCAGGCGGGGATCGAGCAGTGATGTCGAACTGTTCCCGACATGAGCCTTAGCAAGGTCCGCGTCGGCGAGCTGCTGGCGCTGGCAGGCGCCGCCTGTGTGATCGTCTCGCTGCTGGTGCCCTACTACGAAGGCCCGAGCACGGGCACGCTGACGGTCTGGGACACGTTCGGCCCGGCCGCCGCGCTGCTGTTGGCTGCGGCCGCCGCCGGCCTGTGTCTGTTCGCGACGACGCTGACCGAGCGCGGCACGGCGCTGCCCGTGGTCGCGACGGTGTGGGCGATCCCGCTCGGTCTGGCCGGCGTGATCTCGGCGCTCGTGCGGCTGCTCGAGCGCCCCGACCACGCGACGGCCGTCTGCGCAGGCGCATGGCTCGCGCTCGCCGGCACGCTCGCGATCCTCGCCGGCGCCTGGCAGGCGATCCGCGACGAACGGCGCTCGAAGTACACGCCGCCCGCGCCCGCGCCGCGCCCGAAGCCGAACGGCGACGCCTAGAATTCGCTGCGTGATCGACCGCGACGAGGTACTGCACGTGGCGCGCCTGGCGCGCTTGGCGCTGAGCGAGCAGGAGCTCGAGCCGATGGCGCAGGAGCTCTCGGCCGTGCTCGACCACATCGCCAAGATCGGCGAGCTCGACCTCGACGACGTGCCGCCGACCTCGCACGTCGTCGAGCTGACCGGCGCGCTACGGGTGGACGAGCCGCGCCCGTCGCTGCCGCGCGAGGTCGCGCTCGAGCAGGCCCCCGCCGTCGATCAGGACGGGTTCCTCGTCCCTAGCCCGCAGGCATGAGCGCGCATCGAGCAGACCGCGGTCGATGAGCGACGATCTTCTGAGTCTTTCGGCCGCGCAGGCGGCCACCGCGATCGAGCTGGGCGAGCTGGGCGCAGGCGAGCTGTTCGCCTTCTACCGCGAGCGCGCGCAGCAAGACGCGTGCGCGAACGGCGAGGGATTGAACTGCTTCACGTGGGTCGCCGAGGACGAGTCGACCACGCCGCTGGAATCCGGCCCCGGCTGGTCGGACGCCGCCGGCACGCCCGGCAGCGGCCCGCTCGCCGGCGTGCCGCTTGCCATCAAGGACCTGTTCTGCACGAAGGGCGTGCCGAGCCAGTCGGGCTCGCGCATGCTCGAGGGCTACCGCCCTCCGTACACGGCCAATGCCGTGCAGAAGCTGACCGGCGCCGGCGCGACGCTGCTGGCGAAGACCAACCAGGACGAGTTCGCGATGGGCTCCTCGACGGAGAACTCGGCGTACGGCCCGACGCTCAACCCGTGGGACCGCGGCCGCGTGCCGGGCGGCTCCTCCGGCGGCAGCGCGGCGGCCGTCGCCGCCGGCCTCGCGCCGTGGGCGCTCGGCACCGACACGGGCGGCTCGATCCGCCAGCCGGCCGCGCTGTGCGGGATCGTCGGGCTGAAACCGACGTATGGCTCGGTCTCGCGCTTCGGCATGATCGCGTTCGCCTCCTCGCTCGACCAGGCCGGGCCGCTGACGCGCGACGTGAGCGACGCGGCGCTGATGCTGAGGCACATGGTCGGCCGCGACCGCTGCGATGCGACCTCGCTCGACTTCCCGCACGAGATCGAGCTGCCCTCGGCCGAGCGCCTCGACGGCCTGCGCCTGGGCGTGCCGGCCGAGCTGCGCGCGCCCGACCCGGCCGCGGTCGGCGGCGGCGCCGACGACGCGGAAGCCCAGATCGAGCCGGGCGTGCGCGAGTCCTTCGAGCGCGCCCTAGAGCTCGCCGAAGAGCTCGGCGCCTCGGTCGAGGAGATCCGCCTGCCGCACGCCCCGCACGCGCTCTCGGCCTACTACGTGCTCGCGCCGTCGGAGGCCAGCTCGAACCTCGCGCGCTTCGACGGCGTGCGCTACGGCATGCGCGCGGCCGACGCCGAGGGTCTGCTCGAAATGTACACGCGCACGCGCCATGACGGCTTCGGCAAGGAGGTCAAGCGGCGCATCATGCTCGGCACCTATGCGCTGTCCTCGGGCTACTACGACGCCTACTACGGCCGCGCCCAGCGCGTGCGCACGAAGATCGCCGAGGACTTCAAGACGGCCTTTCAGAGCGTCGACTTGATCGTCACGCCGACCTCGGCCAACGTCGCCTTCGGCCTCGGCGCGAAGACGGCCAACCCGTGGTCGATGTACCTGAGCGACTACTTCACCGTGCCCATGTCACTGGCCGGCATCCCCGCGATCTCGATCCCCTGCGGCCTGTCCGAGGGCCTGCCCGTCGGCCTGCAGATCGCCGGCCCGGCGTTCAGCGAGAACAAGTTGCTCGACGCCTCCTACGCGCTCGAGCAGGCGCTTGGCTTCGAGCAGGGCGCGGCGCGTGTCTGACGCTGAGGAGCCGACGGCGGGCGGCGACGGCGGGGAGGCCCCCGGCGAGGGCGGCGGCAGGACCGACGCCGTGGCAGGCGGCGGTCCGGGCACGAACGGCGCCGGGCCGCGCCTCGAGCCCGTGATCGGCCTGGAGATCCACGTGCAGCTGGCGACGCAGACGAAGATGTTCTGCGGCTGCGCGCTGTCCTTCGGTGAGCCGCCGAACACGCACACGTGCCCCGTGTGTCTCGGGCTGCCCGGCAGCCTGCCGGTGGCAAACGCAAGGGCGATTCACTTCGGCCTGATGATCGGCATGGCGCTCGGTTCCGAGCTGGCACCCCGGTCTATCTTTCATCGTAAGAATTATTTTTATCCTGATCTGCCGAAGGGCTACCAGATCTCCCAGTACGACGAACCGCTGTGTCTGGGCGGGCGGCTCGGGGACGTTCGGATTCACCGTGTGCATTTGGAGGAGGACGCGGCCAAGCTGACGCACGTGGGGGAGAGTGGGCGGATTCACGGCTCCGATGCGAGTGTGGTCGATTTCAACCGTGGTGGCACGCCGCTGGCGGAGATCGTCACCGAGCCCGACATTCGCACGGCCGAGCAGGCGAGTGCGTGGTTGAAGCTGCTGCGCACGACGCTGCGCTCGCTCGGCGTCAGCGATGTGAACATGGAGGAGGGGTCGCTGCGCTGTGACGCCAACATCTCGCTGCGCCCGAGCGCCACCGACGAGCTGGGGGTGAAGACGGAGCTGAAGAACATGAACTCCTTCCGCTTCATCGAACGCGGCATCAAGGCCGAGGTCGAGCGCCAGCGCGCGATCATCGAAGGCGGCGGACAGGTCGTGCAGGAGACGCTTCATTTCGATCCCGGCTCGGGTGCGATCTCCTCGCTGCGCTCGAAGGAGGAGGCGCACGACTACCGCTACTTCCCCGAGCCCGACCTCTTGCCGGTCGCGATCGACGAGCGGATGCTCGAGGCGGCGCGTGCCGACATGAGCGAGCTGCCTGCTAATCGCGCGCTGCGTTTCGAGCGCGAGCTTTCCCTCACGCCCGAGATCGCGCAGCTCTTGGCCTTCCGCAGTGAGCTCGGCGACTACTTCGAGCAGGCGCTCGCCGCGAAGGCCGATCCGCCGGTGCCTCCCCAGGCTCTTGCCAACTGGGTCAGCGGCGAGCTCCTCTCACGGCTCGGCGAGGGTGAGGATCCGGCCGACTCGAAGGTCGAGCCCGGTGCGCTGGCGGCGCTCGTCGGCCTCGTCGCCGAGAAGAAGGTCAGCGTCGGCGCCGCACGCCAGGTGCTCGACAAGCTCGTCGCCGACGGCGGCAGCGACCCGGCCGCGATCGTCGAGGCCGAGGGGCTTGCGGCGATCGGCGGGGGTGATGAGCTGGCCGAGATCGTTGCCGCCGCGCTTGCCGCGAACGCCGACGCCGCCGAGCGCGTGCGCGCGGGCAACGCCAAGGCGATCGGGCCGATCATCGGGGCTGTCATGCGCGAGACCAAAGGGCGCGCCGACGGGGGCGAGGTCACGCGGCTGGTGAACGAGCAGTTGGGGATTTAGACGAGCGCCTGCCTGCCTGCCTGCCTGCCTGCCTGCCTGCCTGCCTGCCAACGCCGTTCTGAAGCCGGCAGCGCTGGAGCGCGACGCAACTGATACCATGCCAAGTCGTATTCGATGCATATCCGCTACACAGCGAGGTGCTAGATGACGGTTGGATTCGCTGGCGAGGCTGTACGTCTACGAGACAGGGGCCATCTCTCAGTTGCCGATATCGCGCGTGCCACGGGTGCCGAGTCCTCGAGCGTCCGCGCATGGCTGAACGACACGCGCACGCCGTCCGGCGACCGAGCCGAGCGGCTGGTCGAGCTCTCTTCGGTCGTCGAGCGGCTCGCGGACTTCATGGAGGGCGAGTACATTCCCGTATGGCTGCGAAAGCCGAACCTGGGCCTCGCAGAGCGCAAGCCGATCGATGTGATTGCGAGCGGCGGCTATCGCGAGGTCTCGGCGCTCCTGGCCTCGATCGAGAGCACGCCCGTATCCTGACCCGCGGTCCATGGACGTCGAGCCGATAGCGCTTCACGGCGTCTGGTGGCGCCACACTCCAGACCATGCCGACCCTCTCTACCGTCCGCCCGATCCGGCGGACGGGCGCTGGCAGACTGGCGCAACCGTCGAAGCCCTGTATCTCGGCGCAACGGCGGAGACGGTCTGGGCGGAGTGGTATCGCTACCTAGCCGAGACCGGGGTTCCTCCCGACGTGTTGCTGCCCCGCGAGCTTTGGCGCTGGCAGGTTGACCTTGAGGACGTGGCCGATCTCTCCACACGTGAGCGTTTGGACCGGATCGGCCTGCCGTTGCCTGTTCCGGGGCGCTCCAACTGGGGGGGCCTACCAACGTGCCGGCAACGGTCTGTTCGCGCTTGGCTACAAGGGACTACTTGCACCGTCGGCGGCGCGGCCGGAGGACCTGCGCATCGAGGAGAAGGCCACGCCCGCCCGACCGCGCTCGTCGATCGGCGCGAGCGTCGCCCTGCATGAGCCGGACTGCACGAGTCTTTAGCTGAGGTTGGCCGAACGTCGGCCGTAGGCGGCATCTCGACGCAGTCCGACATCTGCAGCCCGGACCACCGGAATTTTGGACTCCAGGCCAATGGCATCCGTCGGCCCGCGAGCCAAGATGACCCGCGATGCAACCCTCATCCCTCAACAGCACCTCAGCTTCTCCTCGGCGGTTCATCCTGCCGGGAGAGGAGTCGTTGGCAGCCCGCGAGCCCGGTCGGCTCACCCGGGCGTAGCACGGCGTCCCACACGGATCCCGCTCCGGCTTCCCTCTGGCCGGGGCGGGCGTGTGCAGCCGGACAGGGCCGCGGTTCCCTGTCCGGCTGCACCACCGAATCCCCTCGCAGTCGCCGATCTGCCTGCCACGGGCGCCGGTGCATGACGCGGCCCACCCGCACCATCAAATCCCTGTCAGGGAGTACCCTTCTCCTATGAACGAATCAACTTCCAAACCGCTCGGCCGGACGATCATCGCGGGCTTGGTCCTGCTGATCGCGGCCTGGCTCTTGCTGCACTTCGTGATCGGCATCGTCACGGCGATCGCGAGCGTGCTCGTGGTGGTGCTGGCGATCGTGGCGGTCATCTGGGCCTTGCGCGTCCTGCTGTAGGGCCCGGCGGCGATGGCATACGTGATCATCGCCGTCTGCTTCGGCCTGGCGGGCGGCATCGTGGGGCGGATCAAGGGCAGCTCGTTCGCGCTTTGGTTCTTGATCTCGGGGGCGGTTCCGTTCTTCGGCCTGCTGGCGGCGGTCTTCTACCGCTTCGAACGCGACGAGCTGCGCCGTGAGTGCCCGCGCTGCCACAGGGTCGTGAAGATCCACGACACGCTGTGCACGCGCTGCGGCACGGAGCTCGACTTCCCCGAGCGCGTGCTCGCGCCGGAATCGTGGAAGCGGCCGGAGCCGAGGCCGGAGGAGATTGCCGAGAGCGGCCATGAAGTGGCCCCGGCGGGCCCAGCGGCATGAGGGCACCCTAAAGCGGATTCGGCTTACCTAAGCCAAATATTGCACTAGTGTGGGTGCGGAGGCGATGAGCAGGCACACTAATCCAGCGGCCGTTGCAGACCCCGCGGGGGAGCTCGAAACGGCCCCCGATCCACACACGCTGATCGCCCGCCTGGTCCACCGGGCGGGCTTCGCGCACGAGCGCGACTTCGTGCTGCGCGTGGTGCAGCCGGCGCTGGTGGGCCTGATCGACGGCACGGTCTCCTCGCTGGCGCCGATCTTCGCGGCGGCGATCGCGTCGAACTCGCACACGGCGCTGCTGGTGGGCCTCTCGACGGCGCTGGGCGCGGGCGTCAGCATGGGCTGGTCGGAGGCGCTGTCGGACACGGGCGAGCAGACGGGACGCGGCTCGGCGATCGTGCGCGGCTCGATCACGGGCGGGATGACGGCGCTGGGCGGCCTGTTCCACACGCTGCCGTTCATCATCGGCAACGTGCACACGGCGCTGCTCGTGGCGGGCTGCGTGGTGGCGGTCGAGCTGTTCGTGATCGCGTGGGTGCGCAACCGCTTCCTGGCGGTCTCGATGCGCTCGTCGCTGCTGGTCGTGACGGTGGGCGGCGCGATCGTGCTGGCGATCGGCGTCGGCATCGGCTCTGCTTGATTTTCTGAGAGCTCCCTGGCGGTCGCGATATGGCCGCGGGCTGCCCCGGCGCAGGATCGCCCCCCACCCCAGGAAAAGGCCTGCGATCCGGGAAAAACCCACTGGTACACTGGCCTTCATCCCTGTATGGGGTCCTGAACAGGCTCGAGCTGATGGAAGGAGGTCGTAGATGCGCGCGGTCGATGCCGTGATGGAATGTCTGAAGGCGGAGGGCGTGGACGTCGTCTTCGGCCTCCCGGGCGGGGCGAACCTGCCGACGTACGACGCGTTCGTCAACGGTGGGCTGCGCCACATCCTCGTGCGCCACGAGGCGGGCGGCGGGCACGCGGCGGAGGGCTACGCCAAGGCGACGGGCAAAGTCGGCGTGGCGTTCGCGACGAGCGGCCCGGGCGCGACGAACCTGATCACGCCGATCTGCGACGCGATGATGGACTCGGTGCCGGTCGTCTTCATCACGGGCCAGGTGCGCACGGAGCTGCTCGGCACGGACGGCTTCCAGGAGGCCGACACGATCGGCATCACGATGCCGATCGTCAAGCACTCGGTGATGATCACGCGCCCGCAGGACATCCCGCGGGCGATCCACGAGGCGTTTCACATCGCGCGATCGGGCCGTCCCGGCCCGGTGCTGGTCGACATCCCCCAAGATCTCTCGCGAGCGGAGATCGACTACGAGCCGGTCACCGACGTGCGCCTGCCCGGCTACCAGCCGCGCGTGGAGGGCAACCAGAAGCAGATAAGGCAAGCGGCTAAGGCATTGGCCGCCTCGCAGCGTCCGGTGATCTACGCGGGCGGCGGCGTGGTCAACGCGGAAGCCTCGGCGGAGCTGACGGAGTTCGCGACCTCGGACCGCTTCCCGGTGACGTGCACGCTGATGGGCCTCGGCGCCTTCCCGGCTCCGCACGAGCAGTGGCTGGGCATGCTCGGCATGCACGGCACGCGCGCGGCGAACTACGCGATGGACGAGGCGGACCTGATCTGCGCGGTGGGCGCGCGCTTCGACGACCGCATCACGGGCAAGCTGTCGGAGTTCGCGCCGCGGGCGAAGTTCATCCACATCGACGTCGACCCGGCGGAGATCTCGAAGAACGTGCCGGCGCACATCCCGATCGTGGGCGACGCCAAGCACGTGCTGGCGAAGCTGCTGATCGAGTACCGCGCGATCGGCGCCGAGGAGGCGCGCCTTGAGTCGTGGTGGAGCCGGATCGACGGCTGGAAAGCGAAGTACCCGCTGGCCTACGAGGACTCCTCGGACAACGAGATCAAGCCGCAATACATGGTGCAGGCGCTGTACGAGGCGACCAAAGGCGAGGCGATCGTGACGAGCGACGTCGGCCAGCACCAGATGTGGGCGGCGCAGTACTACGACTTCCCCAAGCCGCGGCGGTGGATCAACTCGGGCGGCCTCGGCACGATGGGCTTCGGCCTGCCGGCGGCGATGGGCGCGGCGGTCGGCTGCCCGGATCAGCTCGTGTGCTGCATCGCGGGCGACGGCTCGGTGCAGATGAACGCGCAGGAGCTGGCGACGTGCGCGCAGGAGCAGATCCCGATCAAGGTGTTCATCATGAACAACGGCTTCCTCGGCATGGTGCGCCAGTGGCAGGAGCTGTTCTGGGACGGCAAATACAGCCAGGTCGAGACGGGCGAGTTCCCGGACTTCGTCAAGCTGGCGGAGGCATACGGCGCGACGGGCATGCGCTTGCAGGACAAGACGACGCTCGTGGCGGACATGAAGCGCGCGATCGAGACGCCTGGCCCGGTGTTCGTCGACGTGCGCGTGACGCGCGAGGAGAACACGTACCCGATGATCCCGGCCGGGCAGGCTGCCCGCGAGATGGTGGGATGATCGAGCGCCACGAGGGCCGCCTCGCTTTGCTCGCGCTCCGTCACGGAAAGGGCCGGCTGGACGCCGGCGCAAGGTGACCATTATGGGTGAGCCTGGAACGAAGGAGCCACTGAGCCTCGAGCAGCTCGAGGCCTCTGCGGGCCTGCGCACGGGGCGCAAGCACGTGCTCTCGATCCTCGTGGAAAACAAGTCGGGCGTGCTGACGCGGATCGCGGGCCTGTTCGCGCGCCGCGGCTTCAACATCGACACGTTGACGGTCGGCCCGACCGACGACGCGCAGGTCTCGCGCGTGACGCTGACGGTCGACGGCGCGATCCACCCGATCGACCAGGTCACGAAGCAACTGCACAAGCTGATCAACGTGCTGAAGATCCGCGATCTCGAGCCGGCCGACACGGTGGCGCGCGAGCTGGCGCTGTTCAAGGTCTCAGCGGATGGCGTGCAGCGCGGCGAGCTGATGCAGATCGCGGAGATCTTCCGCGGCAAGGTCGTCGACGTGACCAAGCGCGCGGTGATCGTCGAGATCACGGGCACGACGGACAAGATCGCGGCATTCGAGGACATGGTCCGCCCGTTCGGCCTGATCGAGATGATGCGCACGGGCGAGATCGCGATCTCGCGGGGTCGCAGCGAGACCTGATCGCGTGAGCGAGGCCGGTTCAGGCGTCGAAGCCGGCCCCAGCGTCGGGGCGTCGGCGCGGGGCGTCGGTGCGGCTGCGGGCATCGGCTCGGGCAGTCTTGGTCGGACCGAAGCAGGTCGCCGATTCGCGCTGACGGGCGTCGAGCAGGAGCGCCTCGCGTCGAACCTGCGCAAGGCGGTCAAGCGCGCCCGCCGCAGCGGCGAGCAGACGCTGGCATCGATCTCGCTTGCCTTGCCGGTCGAGGTGGACCCGACGGAGGTCGCGTGCGCGTCGCGCCGCGCGGGCGAGCCGTGGTTCGTGCTCGAGCAGCCCGATCGCGGGCGCGCGGCGCTGGCGGGCCTTGGCGAGGCGACCGTGTTGGAGGCGTCTGGGCCGCAGCGCTTCGAGCAGGTCGCGCGCCGCTGGCGCGAGCTCTCGGCCGCGGCGGTGGGGGAGGGTGCGATCGCGGTGGGCGGCTTCTCGTTTGCGCCGGACGGCGGCGCCCTGCCTCACTGGCGTGACTACGAGCCGGCGTCGCTGGTCGTGCCGGAGGTGGCGTTGACCCGTCACGGGCCGGGTGCACAACGTCGCGCCGGCGCTGTCGAGCGCGCGAAGGGTGGCGAGCGAGCTGTCGCGGGCATCGATCGTCAAGCGACGGTTTCGATGACGCTCACGGCGCTCGTCTCGCCTGACGACGTCCCGGAGGGGCCGTTGGCTCGCCTGCTGGCACGCGTCGAGGAGTTGCAGGAGCGCCCACTGCCGCTGCTCGACCCGGCGCCGGCGGGCCGCTTCCAGGTGGCCAGCGCGATGCCGCCGGAGCACTTCGAGTCGGCGGTGGCGCGCGCGCGCGAGCTGATCGGCCAGGGCCGGCTGGAGAAGATCGTGCTGGCGCGCGAAGTTCAGGTGCATGCGCCGAGTCCGTATGACCCGGCCGCCGTGCTGGGCGTGCTGCGCGAGGAGTTCCCGTCGTGCTTCACCTTCTGCGTGGGCCGCGGTGACGCGGCGTTCGTGGCGGCGAGCCCGGAGCTGCTCGTGCGCCGCGAGGGCCACCGCGTGAGCACGCTGGCGCTGGCGGGCTCGACGCGGCGCAGCGCGGACCCGGCGGTCGACGACCACCTCGGCGAGCAGCTCTTACGCGACGAGAGCTATCGCGAGGAGCACGCGATCGTGGCGCGGAGGATCGAGCGGATGCTGCGCGCGCACGCCGTTTGGGTGGCGGCGGCGGGCGAGCCCGAGCTCGTGCGGATCGCCAACATCCAGCACCTCGCCACGCCGATCCGCGCGCAGTTGGCATCGCCGATGGACGCTCTGGAACTTGTGGGGATGATGCACCCGACGCCGGCTGTCGGCGGGGAGCCGCTCGCACGGGCGGCCCCGCTGATTCCGGCGCTCGAGGGCCTCGACCGTGGCTGGTACGCGGGGCCTGTCGGCTGGACCGACGCGACGGGCGATGGAGAGTTCTGCGTGGCCTTGCGCTGCGCTCTGCTGCGCGGCACCGTCGCGCGATGCTATGCGGGTAACGGCATCGTGCGCGACTCCGAGCCGGCGGCGGAGCTGGCCGAGACGGAGATCAAGCTGCAGGCGCTGCTGCCGCTGCTCGCGGGCTGACCGTGCACCGCTCAAGGCGCCGCCGTGCCCGCCACGTGCGCTCTCGCGTGACACTCAGCGAGCAGGCGTGCCTTGTCCGAAGTACTCTTTACAGGCGAGGTGAAGGCGACTTCGCTGCAAACTTCCCTGGCAGATTCAGCGACCACGGCGAGGCCGCTTCTGCGCCCGCGTTCACAGCGCCTGTCGAGCTCTTCCCTACTGCTTGCAGGCAGCCAGCGCGCGATGTCGGCGCCCTGCCTGCAGGCGTGCATGGCGGCGGCGATTACCGCGCGCGTCTCGTAGATGACCGGAGCCGCGCGTGCCGTCCGCGTGTCGGTGTGCGAACCGTCGGCACTGTGCGTCCCGCCGCCACAGCCACCGAGCAGAATCGCCGACGCTACGGCCGCGAGGAGCGCGCTGCGCTCGAGCCGATGCGGTCGCGCTCTCGCGCTTGTGCTGTCGTGTGGGGATATCAATCGGTGAGTGGGTCTGATGCACGGAACGTATCGCGTGGGCTGGGGGCGGTGGGGGCCTTCGCGATCGGCGCTTCGATTCGCTCTCTCGGAGATAGCTTGTGTTTCTGTCTGCATCTGCGACAGGGGGCGATCTCCGTCCGAGGCTAGGGGCGATCCCGCACCGCCGCGCGATGCCGTGACACCACGAACCTGTAGTCCTGGCGAAAGGTCCGCTTAAGCGGCCGAGTCCAACGCCTTGGAGACGGCGCCCCACACCCGCCGGTGCAGCTCCGTGTTCGCCTTGCGCTCGCCGCGCACCTCGACGATGCACGAGCGCTCGCTCGTCAGGGCGCGCTCGAGCGCGGCGCGGAAGGAGGCGACGTCCTCGGCGCGCTCGTGTCCGAGGCCGTACAGGCGGGCGGCGTCCGCGAAGTCCAGCCCGGTGGGCGTGGCGATGTGACGCGTGTACAGATCCTCATCGCCTCGCAGCTCACGCGCCATCTCGGTCTCGGCGACGGGCAGGAAGTCGAAGATGCCGCCGCCGTCGTTGTCGAGCAGCACGATCGTCAACTTCAGATCCAGGCGACGGGCGGCGAGCAGGCCACCGATGTCATGTGCGAGCGCGACGTCGCCAATCAGCAGCACGACGGGCCCTCGTTCCGCGGCGACGGCGCCGAATGCGCTTGAGACGATCCCGTCGATTCCGTTGGCGCCGCGGTTGCAGAGCACGCGCGGCGGGTCCTCGCGCACGGGCCAGAACGTCTCGATGTCGCGCACGGGCATCGAGGAGGCGACGAACAGCGTCGCCTCCTGGGGCAGAAGCACGCCGAGCTCGGAAGCGACGCGCGGCTCGCTGAGCTCCTCGCCGCCAAGTATGCCTAGGATCGCCTCGGCTGCGAGCTCATCGCCGCTGCGCCAGCGCGCCAGCCAGTCGTCCTCGGCGCTCGCGAGCCCGCCGGCGGCCGCTTCGCCGGCGAGCGCGCCGAGCACGGTGGCGGGGTCGATCGTGAGCGACTCACAGAGGACCGAGGCGGGGTCCTGCCAGGCGCCCTCGGCGTCGAGTGCGACCTGCGGCACGTGCACGAGCCCGGCGAGCCAGCCGCGCAGCGGCTTTGACACGGGTAGGTCGCCGACGCGCAGCACGAGATCGGGCGCGAGGGTCGCACAGAAGCGCGCATCGCGCAGCAGCGCGTCGTAGTGGGCGACGGCGGACGCCCCACGGCGCGACCCCGACATCGGGTCGGCCAGCAGCGGCCATCCGGCGGCGGCTGCGAATGCGGCGATGGGCTCGCCGGCCGACCACTCGCTGGCGACGCGCTCGTCGCGGCCGGCGATGACGACACCGCGGCGCGCCTGGTGGATCGCGGCGCGCAGCAAGGAGAGGTCATCCTCCGGGCTTTCCCCGCCGCGTGACTGGCGCGGCGAGAGCGGGCCACGGCGCACGTAGGGAACAGCGCCGGGGCGGCCGGTCGTGTCGTCGGGCAGCGGCTCATCGGTGACGAGCGGCTCGCGCAGCGCGAAGTTCAGGTGCACGACGCCGGGCCGGCCCTCGAGCGTGGTGGCGTAGGCGCGGCATGCGAGCGTGCGCATCCAGCGCAGCCGCTCGGGCGTGGCCTCGTGCGTGCCGACCTCGAAGAACCACTTGGCGGCGTCGCCGTACAGCTTCAGCTGGTCGATCGCCTGTCCGGCGCCGTTCTCGCGCAGCTCGGGAGGGCGATCGGCGGTCAGCAGCAGCAGCGGCACGCGCGCCTCGCGCGCCTCGATCGCGGACGGCAGCAGCTCGGCGGCGGCGGTGCCCGAGGTGCAGGTGACGGCGACAGGCAGTCCACTCGCCTTGGCGAGGCCGAGCGCGAAGAAGCCGGCACAGCGCTCGTCGATGTGCGAGAAGCAGCGCAGGCGTGGCTCGCGCGCGAGCGTCAGCGCGAGCGGCGCCGAGCGCGAGCCGGGCGAGGTGCACGCCTCGTGCATGCCGCAGCGCACGAGCTCATCGACGAACGCGCGCAGCAGCACGTAGGTACCGCTCGCGGAGCTCACGAGGCTAGGATTGCGCAGTGGCGGAGACCCTCGTCCTGTTGCATGGCTTCAGCGGGACGCGGCACGCGTGGGATCTGATGGTCGCACGGTTGGACCGCGAACGCTATACGCCGCTGGCGCTAGACCTGCCCGGGCACGGGGAGGCGGCTGCGCTGGACGGTCCGATCACGTTCGACTCGTGCGTCGAGGCGGTGCTCCAGCAGGGCCCCGAGCGCTTCGCGCTGTGCGGCTACTCGATGGGCGGGCGCATCGCTCTGCATGTGGCCCTCGCGGCGCCCGAGCGCGTCTCGCGTCTGATCCTCGTCTCGAGTACGGCTGGAATCGAGGACGCGATCGAGCGTGCAGAGCGCCGCGTTGCCGACGACGAGTTGGCCGACGAGCTGGAACGGACCCCCTTCGAGCGATTTATCGAGCACTGGCGCACACAGCCACTGTTCGCCGAGGATCCGCCGGAGGTCGTCGAGCTGGCGCGGGAGGATCAGCGGCGCAACGATCCCCGCGGCCTCGCCGCGGCGCTGCGGGGTATCGGAACGGGGCAGATGCAACCGCTGTGGAATCGGCTGGGCGAGCTGGCGATGCCCGTGATCGTCGTCGTCGGCGACCGCGACGCCAGGTTCCAGGTGCTCGGCCGGCGGATCGCCGCGCTGGCGCCGGACGCCACGCTCGCCGTCGCTCACGGCGGACATCGGCTGCCGTTGGAGAATCCGGCGGCGCTGGCCGCGATCGTGGCGGGGGCAGCGGACGCCCGTTGAGTGCCCCGCCGCCAGGCACCCGGTCGACAGGCAGGGGAGGGAGACAATCGGGCGCGACGATTGACAGCCTGCGGTAGGGCGGGTAGCGTAAAGATCGTCTCGACAGTCGAGATAACCCTGACAAATCGAATAGTGGACTGGGCTCCTTGGTCAGCTGTGGGGGTGCGTGCGAAACTGCATACACGACATAAGGAGTGTTGATGAAGATGATAAGACAGTTCATCTCGACGCTGGCCGTGTTGGTCGTTCTCGGCGCGATCGGTTCCTCAAGCGCATCGGCGGCGCCGGAATTCTTACTCTTACCGGGAGGAAAATTCCCCGTCGCCTTCACATCGAAAAGCGGAGCGACGACCTGGCAGACAGCCGCCGGAGCGGCGATCAAATGCACGGCTGACACGGACTCCGGCGAAATCGAAAACGCTCGTTTAGGAAAAGTCACGATCGACCTGACCGGTTGCAAACAGGGCGCACTCGGCTGTCGAAGCGAAGCCGGAGGCGTCAAAGACCCTGTGGAAACCATCTTAGTGAAAAACGCTGATGTGCACCTCACGGCCGAGAGGGCAGCCGGCAACGTGTTAGAGGGCGTGGTCTGGGTGATTCTCTTAGAAGTGCTCAAAGTCGACTGTGGAGCGCTCTTGCACGAATTTCGCGGAGCCTTACCCGGATTAATCACTCCAATCAACCAGTTCACGACCGGCGCCGAACTGAAATCTGCAGAGAGTAAAGGCAAACAGGAAACCGGCGAATGCGTCGAACTCAAAGAAGACTGCGAAAAACTCGCGAAAGAACCTTTCGAAGAGAATGAAACCGGGGAATTCGAAGCCGCCGGCGCGGAAAGCGCCGACAACATCACGTTCGCCGAAATGGTCGAAATAATGGCCTAGCCCCGCAGCCGACGGTGCGCGGGACGGTCGGTTTCGTGCGCCGTCGGCGTCGGTCGGCTACGCCGGAGCGACGCCGAGACCAGGTCCGACGGGCACGGCGATTCGCCCGTCGAGCGCGGGCAGCGGATCGTCGAGCTCGTCAAACAGGCTGAGCGTCGCCAGACCGCAGTGGGGGACCGGCCCACGCGACGCGAGCGCGGCAGCGGCGTGCACGCCCGCCGCGATCCCCAGCGGCCCGTCGTATGTCGAGGCCACATACGGCTCGGCCCCCGAAGTGCGCACGAGCGCAGCTGCGGCGATCAGCCCGGAGATCCCGCCGCAGCGTGAGATCTTCAGGCAGACGGCGTCGGCCACGCCCGCCCCCAGCGCGCCGTGCTCGCCCGCCGTCTCATCGATTGCGATGCGCACGGCCACGCGTTCGCGTACCGCGCGAACCGCGTGCAGCCCGTGGACGGGCTCCTCGACCAGCTCGAGCCCGGCCGGTGCCAGCGCGTTGATCGCGCATAGCGCCTGCTCGACGTCCCAGGCGCCGTTTGCATCCAGGCGCAGCGCGAGCTCCGGCCCGCCGGCTGCGCGCGCCGCGCCCACGCGGGCGGCGTCGTCGCCGACGCCGACCTTCAGCTTCACGCAGGCGTACCCGGCCGAGACCGCCGCCGTGACCTGCTCGGCTACACCCGCGCGGTCGACGGCCGAGATCGTCGCGTTGACCGGCACGGCCGCCGCCGGATCGTCGGTGATCAGCGACGCGAGCGGCAGTCCGCGGATTCGCCCCGCGCGATCCCACAGCGCCAGGTCGATCGCCGCAAGCGCCTGCGGCAGATCGTCCGCGCGCCGGCACGCCTCGAGGAGCTGCGCGCCGTTCAGTCCCTTCGACTCCTCCAGTATCGAGGCGTAGCGTTCGAGCGCAGCCACGGCGCGTTCGAGGCCGATTCCGTCGTAGGGCTCGAGCGGCGCCGCCTCGCCGTAGCCGACGACGCCGTCGTCGTCGGTCAGCGAGACGGTCAGCAACTCGCGCTTGGCCAGCTCGCCGTAGGAGGTCCGGATCGGCTGCTTCAGCGGCAGCGTCCGCCGCCGGAATGCGAGCCTCACGAGCCGACGCCGCCACTCGCGAGGATCCCGGCGGAGAACAGCAGGCAGAAGAGGAGCTGCGTCGCTCCGGTGCTCGCCAGCGCGCCGTTCAGCGCAGGCCCGTCGGTTCGCGTGCGCACGACGCGCACGACAGCGATCGCCGGCGGGATCGCAAGCCACGTGAGCAGCAGCCAGGCGCTCATCGAGCCGAATGCCCACGGCAGCGCCGCGGCGAGAAACGCGCCCGCGACCATCGCCGTGTAGAGCGCTCGCGTGCGCTCGCGCCCGAGCCGCACGGCGAGCGTGCGCTTGCCCGCGCGCCTGTCCGTCTCCAGGTCGCGCACGTTGTTGACGACGAGGATCGCGCTCGCGAGCAGGCCGACGGGCACGGCGCATACGAAGGCCTCCCACGGCAGGTGCTGGACCTGCACGAAGTAGGAGCCCGCGACGGCGACGATGCCAAAGAAGAGGAACACGAACAGCTCGCCGAGGCCCTCGTAGCCGTAGGGGCGCGGGCCGCCGGTGTAGAGCACGCCGGCGAGGATCGAGGCGGCGCCCACGGCGAGCAGCCCCCATCCGGCGATGGCGATGAGATACGCGCCGCAGGCGGCGGCCAGGCCGAAGGTCACGTATGTCGCCAGCAGCACCTGGCGCGGCGGCACGAGCCCGCCTGCGGTCACGCGCACCGGGCCGAGCCGGTCCTCGGTATCCGCGCCGCGACGGGCGTCGGAGTAGTCGTTCGACAGGTTCGTGCCGACCTGGATGAGCACGGCGCCGAGCAGAGCCGCGACGAACGCCAGCGGATGGAAGTGCCCGGCGCCGAGCGCGAGCGAGGTGCCGACGAGCACGGGCGCGACCGCCGCGGGCAGCGTGCGAACACGCGCGGCCATGATCCAGATCCGCGCCGCGCTCATCGGCCCGTGCTCCGAGCCGCCGCTCGCACCGTTACGCGCGCCGCGGGAAGCGCGAGAAGTCGGGCGTGCGCTTCTCGCGATAGGCGTCGCGACCCTCCTGGGCCTCCTCGTTGCCGTAGAACAGCAGGTTGGCGTCGTGCGCCAGCTGCTGGATGCCGGACAGGCCGTCCTCGGCGGCATTGAAGCTCGCCTTCAGCAGGCGCAGCGAGAAAGGCGAGAGCGCGAGCATCTCGCGGCACCACTGCACCGTCTCCTCTTCCAGTCGCTCGAGCGGCACGACCGTGTTGACCATGCCCATCTCGCGCGCCTCCTCGGCTGAGTACTGGCGGCAGAGAAACCAGATCTCCTTGGCCTTCTTCGGTCCCACCAAGTTGGCGAGCAGTCCCGCGCCGAAGCCGCCGTCGAACGAGCCGACCTTCGGCCCGACCTGGCCGAAGCGGGCGTTCTCGGCGGCGATCGTCAGGTCGCAGACAAGATGCAGCACGTGCCCGCCGCCGATCGCATAGCCCGCGACCATCGCGACGACGGGCTTGGGCAGCCGGCGGATCTGGATGTGCAGGTCGGTCACGTGAAAGCGCCCGACTCCCGCCCTGCCCGCCGCGTCCTCGGAGAGGTAGCCCGAGTCCCCGCGGACGCGCTGATCGCCGCCCGAGCAGAACGCCTCCGGGCCCTCGCCGGTGAGCACGATCACACCTACGTCGGTGTCCTCGCGCGCATCCTCCAGCGCGCGCGAGATCTCGATGATCGTGCGCGGGCGAAAGGCGTTGCGCACCTGCGGACGGGCGATCGTGATCTTCGCGATGCCCGCGCTCTCACCGGCTGACTTCTCATAGTGGATGTCCGCGAAGTCCTCGCCGGCATCGGCGCTCGCGTCTCTCCATCGGGTGCTCACCGCGCGAAGGCTAGCTGCAATGGTCGCCGACGCGACTGCCCGCGGTGTGCGCGTTACGGGCCGCGCGGCTCGAACTTGCGTGTCTTCGCTTCGCAGCTCGCGAAGATCCGCTGCTTTTCCGATTGGCGCGAGCTAGGTACCGTGAGCGCGACTTCGCTGCAGACCTGTCGTCCGTATTCGCGGACCTCGGTCAGGCCCCTTGGCCTTCCCTTGTCGCATCTTTCGTAGAGCGCTGCCCTGCTCGACTTCGGCAGCCAGGACGCCAGGTCGGCGCCTTCTCTGCAGGCTTCGACCGCCGCGATTATGTCCGCGCGGGTTTCGTGAACGATTGGGAACGTGATCTGCGGCCGTGTTGCGGTGGTTGCGGGACGAGCTCGATTCGCGGCGGAGGTGCCGCATCCCGCGAGCAGCGCGGCTGCGGCCGACGCAAGCAGCGCGTATGCGAGCGCGCGACGCGCGCGCCGAGCTCTCGGCGCCTGTGTGGTTGAGTTGTCCCCTGCTGACATGTCGGGCCCTCGATCCTCCCGTCGGCCTCTCGAACGCGAACCTATCGTGGGCGCTCGGTGGGGACCAAGCGTCGAGGAGAGTGCAAGCGGTGGCGCTGCGGAGGCGCGCATCGATGTTTCCATCTGCGCGAGCCCGCTCGTGCGTTTGGCGGCCCGCTTGGGTGCGTCGGTTGAGATCGCTGCCTGCGGGTGGGGCGATGCTTGCTCGGTTAGCCTATGCCAATGCAGGTCGAGGCATGGCTGGTTCGCGCCGCCCGCGTGCGTCCTGAGTGCGTCGCAGTGCAGACACCCGCCGGCGGCTGCAACTACGCCGAGCTCCTGACCGCCGCAAGCGCGGGCGCGGCGGCGCTCGCCGAGCGCGGCGTCTGCGCCGGCGAGCGCGTCGCGATCGCGCTTCCCGCCGGCCTCGACTTCGCCATAGCGCTGCACGCGTGCATACTGCTCGGAGCCGTCGCCGTGCCGATCGACCTGCGTCTCTCGCCCTCCGAGCGCAGGGCGAGCATGCTCGGCGCCGTCGCGGAGATCGCGGAGCCACTGCCGTCTGCCTCCGCGCGCGCGCTCGTCGAGCGTGAGACTGTCCGCCATGAGCTCGACGCTCCGGCTGTCGTGATCCACACCTCGGGCACCAGCTCCGCCCCTAAGCCCGTCGAGCTCACCTACGGCAACCTGCTGTGGAGCGCCCTCGGCTCTGCCGTCGCGCTCGGCCTTGACCCGAACGAGCGCTGGCTGTGCGCGCTGCCGCTGTCGCACGTCGGTGGCCTGTCGATACTAGTGCGCTCGGCGATCTACGCGACGACGACGCTCGTGCACGAGCGCTTCGAGACCGAGCGCGTGCTGGACGCGCTGCGCGAGCAGGACGTCACCCTCGTGAGTCTCGTCGCGACGACGCTCGCGCGCTTGCTCGACGCCGGCCTGCAGCGCCCGCCGAGGCTTCGCTGCGCACTGACCGGCGGCGGCCCGGTGCCGGCGGCGCTCGTCGAGCGCGCCGGCGCGGCGGGGGTTGCGGTGAGCATGACCTACGGCCTGACCGAGAGCTGCTCGCAGGTGACGACCGCGCCGCTCGCAGAGGGCGAGCTCGGGGCGGGGCCGCCGCTGTTCTGCACGCGCGTGCGCTGCGCCGAGGACGGCGAGATCCTCGTCGCCGGTCCGACCGTCGCGCCGGCGGCGCGCGACGCCGATGGCTGGCTGCACACGGGTGACCTCGGCGCGCTCGACGGGCACGGGCGCCTGTGCGTGCAGGGACGCAAGGCGGACACGATCATCAGCGGCGGCGAGAACGTAGCTCCGAGCGAGGTCGAGGCCGTGCTCGAGTCTCACCCCGGTGTGCTGGAGGCGGCCGTCGTCGGACGCCCTGACCCCGAGTGGGGCGAGGCGGTCTCGGCCATCGTCGTGCCGCGAAACAGCTCGCTCGATACGGCGGCCGTGCGCGTTCACTGCGCGGCCGCGCTCGCCCCGTACAAGGTGCCCAAGCAGATCCTTCTCCGCGCCGAGCCGCTGCCGCGCACGCGATCGGGCAAGCTGCTGCGGCGCGAGCTGTAGCTTGCAGCGATGAGCTTCGACGCCAACGCCCACCGCGACGCGAGCCTGCAGGGCTGGGAAGAGGCCGCCGCCGGCTGGGTGCGCAGCCAGGAGCTGTTGCGCGAGTTCGGCGCCCCCGTCTCGCACTGGATGCTCGAAGCCGTCGCGCCTCAGCCCGGCCAGCGCGTGCTCGAGCTGGCCGCCGGGCTGGGCGAGACCGGCCTGCTCGCCGCCGAGCTCGTCGCGCCCGTCGGTGGCGCGGTCATCTCCGACCAGGCCGAGGCGATGCTCGCCGGTGCGCGCGAGCGCGCCGCGCAGCTCGGCCTCTCCAACGTCGAGTTCCAGGTGATCAACGCCGAATGGATCGACCTGCCCGTTGCCAGCGTCGACGTCGTGCTGTGCCGCTGGGGCTACATGCTGATGGCCGACCCCGCCGCCGCGCTTGGTGAGACGCGGCGCGTGCTGCGCAGCGGCGGACGCGTCGGGCTCGCCGTGTGGGACTCGATCGAGCACAACCCGTGGGCGCAGCTGCCCGGCCTCGAGTTGCGCGAGCGTGGTCTCGTCCCGGCGCTTGAGCCGGGGACGCCGGGCCCGTTCGCGCTCGGCCGGGCCGAGGGCGTGTATGAGCTGCTGCAGCAGGCCGGCTTCGCCGAGGTCGGCGTAGAGTCGCTGCAACTGCACCGCCGCCACGCGAGCTTCGACGAGTATTGGCAGTCCACGCTCGATCTCTCGCGGTCCATGCACGACGCCGTGCTCTCGCGCCCGCAGGGTGAGGTCGAGGAGATCGAACGGGCCGTGAGGAAGCGCTTCGCGCCCTACGAAGCCGACGACGGCAGCCTCGACATCCCAGCGCGCACGCTTGTGGCCTCGGCCGGCGCCTGACCGCCGCCAGGGAGATCCGGCGGAGATCTGGCGGGGGGCGCTGGTTCACAAGGTCGCACAGGCTTGGCCGTCGCCGACCGGATAGGCTGCGCGGTCCAATGATCTATGACGACGACGCAGACTTGACGCTCCTCGACGGCAAGACCGTCGCAATCATCGGCTACGGCTCCCAGGGTCACGCCCACGCGCTCAACCTGAAGGACTCCGGCGTCGATGTCGTCGTCGGGCTGCGCCCCGACTCGGCCTCCGTCGCCAAGGCCAAGGAGCAGGGGCTTGAGGTGCTCTCCGTCGTCGACGCCGCCAGTCGTGGCGATCTCGTGATGATCCTGCTGCCCGACGAGCGCCACCACGACATCTGGGAGCAGGAGATCCGCGACGGCATCGCCGAGGGCGACATGATCCTGTTCGGGCATGGCTTCTCGATCCACTACGACGAGATCGAGCCGCCGCCCGGCGTCGACGTGGGGATGGTTGCGCCGAAGGGCCCCGGTCACCTCGTTCGCCGCCAGTTCACCGAAGGCAGCGGGGTGCCGGGGCTGATCGCCGTCGAGCAGGACGCCACTCACAATGCCCGCGCCCTCGCGCTGGCCTACGCCAAGGGCATCGGCTGCACGCGCGGCGGCGTGATCGAGACGACCTTCAAGGACGAGACCGAGACCGACCTGTTCGGCGAGCAGGCCGTGCTCTGCGGCGGCGCCTCCGAGCTGGTGCAGGCGGGCTTTGAGACGCTCGTCGAGGCCGGCTATGACCCCGAGATGGCCTACTTCGAGTGTCTGCACGAGCTCAAGCTGATCGCCGATCTGATGTACGAGAAGGGCCTCGCCGGGATGCGCTACTCGATCTCCAACACCGCCGAGTACGGCGACTACACGCGCGGCAAGCGCGTGATCACCGACGAGACGCGCGCCGCCATGCGCCAGATCCTCAAGGAGATCCAGGACGGCGACTTCGCGCGCGAGTGGATCGCCGAGAACCGTGCCGGGCAGGAGAACTTCCTGCGCATGCGCGCCGAGCAGGCCGACACGCAGGTCGAGCACGTCGGCGGCGAGCTGCGCTCGCACATGGACTGGATCAAGCCCTCCTTCTGAGCCGCGGCGGGTGGGCGAGCGAGCGGCACGATGCTGGCCTACCTCTCCTGGCATCGCCCCGCCGCCGGCGTCGAGCAGGCCACCTACGAGCAGGCGCTCGAGCGCTTCCATCGCTCGCTTGCGCACCGGCCGCCAAGCGGCTTTCGCAGCTCGGCGGCTTTCCGCGTGGCCGAGATCCCTTGGCTTGTATCCATAGCGGCCGAGGACAGAGACAGCGACCGCCCGAGTCAGCCGGTCCCAGAGACGGGCGCACCTCCTGCGCAACCGGGCTATGAGGATTGGTACCTGCTCGATGACTGGGGAGCCGTCGGCGTGCTCGAGGAGGCCGCCGTCTCACGCGGGCACCTCACCGCGCACGATCGTCTCGCCGCGCTCGCCGGCACCGCGACGGGGTCTGTCTACCGCTTGATCGAGGGCTGCGCGCGGCTGGATGGAGCGGGCGTCGCGGTGTGGGTGTCGCGCGCGCCCGGACACGAGCATCCGTCGCTGTCGGCGCTGCTCGGCGACGGCATGGAGCCGGATCTCGGCGGGCTGTGGCGCCGCTGTCTGGGCCTTGGGCCGGCGCCCGAGTTCTGCCTGCTCGCCGCCGAGGCTCCGTCCGGGGTCGCTTCGAGCCGGCTGCCGGCCGGATGGAGCGCGATCGCCTCGGCTAGAGATGTCCTGTGGAGCGGGCTTGGCGCAGGCAGCTGAAACCGGCGCCGCGCAACGGAAAGCGAGCCGCCGAGCCGACTATCATGAACGTGCCATGAGCACGCTTCCCAAGCCCGACAGAACCCCCGAGCTGGACGTCGAGGATGCGAGGCGACGGATGCTCGAGACTGCCGAGGAGGCCAAGCGCCTCGAAGATGCCGGCGAGGGCTGGGCGGCGAACGAGATGTGGGAGCTTTACCTGGGCATCGAGGCAGCGATCGCCGCTCAGGCGCGCTCGGCGCGTGCGGCGGAGCGTTGGGCGGCGCGGCAGGCTCGCTGAATGCTCGTACCTGAGGAGTTCGCGCAGCTTCTCGACGAGCTCAATCGCAACAAGCTGCCCTACGTCCTGATCGGCGGCGTCGCGGTCAATCTTCTCGGTAGGGAACGCTACACGCACGATGTCGATGTGCTCGTGCCGGCTACCGAGGCCCAGGGGGAGGCGATCAGGCGGCTGCTCGAAGGCTTGCAGGCCACGAGAGTCGACGGCTCGCCGCTGTCCGAAGCGCTGTTCGATGGGGAGCACCACATCCGCGCGCTCACGCGCTTCGGCATCATCGACTTCATCCCCGAAGGCGCCGATGATCTGTCGTGGGAGTCGATCAGCTCCAAGGCGCGCCCGGACACGCTTCATGAAGTTCCCGTGCCCCGCGTCAGCCTGGAGCATCTTCTTGCGCTAAAGCGACTCGCCGGACGCCCCCAGGATCGTGAAGACGTGGTGCGACTCCAAGAGTTCTACGGCTTATCTCCGCAAGACGCCGCTGCCGACGATGCGGATGAGAACGAGCCGTAGTCCGTTCGCTACACTCGCCTTGCTCGTCGCGACTGGCGCCTGAGGTGGACTCGACCACCGGGAAGCGGGGAGCATTTCCGCCGCGCGCCTGGGCACCTCATAAACCGATCTCCCTCGACCTAACGAGGAGCCCACGATGACGCCGAGCAGCGCAGCAGCACAGACGCAACCGGTCATTCCGCAGGAGATGAAGCCTCGCGACGGGCGCTTCGGCTGCGGCCCCTCCAAGGTGCGCCCCGAGGCACTCGCCGCGCTCCGCGCCGACGGCGCCGCCGTGATGGGCACATCGCACCGTCAGAAGCCCGTCAAGGCGCTCGTTCATGAAATTCGCGCCGGTCTGCGCGAGCTGTTCTCGCTGCCCGACGGCTATGAGGTCGCGCTCGGCAACGGCGGCGCCACCGCCTTCTGGGACGCCGCTGCCTTCGGCTTGATCAGGGAGCGTTCCGCTCACCTGGCGTTCGGCGAGTTCTCGCAGAAGTTTGCGTCGGTGAGCGCCAGCGCGCCTTTCCTCGGCGAGCCGCTAGTCATAAAGGCCGACCCTGGCGATGCACCTGACCCGAGCGCGCTCGCCGGCGCCGGCGCCGATGTCGTCGCATGGGCGCACAACGAGACCTCAACCGGTGTGATGGCGCCGGTTGTGCGACCCGCCGGGGAGCCGCTAGTGCTGATCGACGCGACCTCGGGCGCCGGCGGGCTGCCGGTCGACGTCTCTCAAGCCGACGCATATTACTTTGCGCCGCAGAAGAGCTTCGCCGCCGACGGCGGGCTGTGGCTGGCGCTGCTGAGCCCTGCCGCACAGGAGCGGATCGCCGAGCTCGACGCATCGGGGCGCTGGATTCCCGCGTTCCTCTCGCTACAGACGGCGCTCGAAAACTCTCTGAAAGATCAGACGTACAACACGCCGGCGGTGGCGACGCTGTTCCTGCTCGCCGAGCAGATCCGCTGGATGCTCGACCTCGGCGGGCTGAACGCGTGCGTCGAGCGCTCGCGCGAGTCGGCGTCGCTGCTGTACGGATGGGCCGAGCGCTCCGGCTATGCCACGCCGTTCGTCTCAGACCCCCGCAAGCGCTCGCTCGTCGTCGGCACGATCGACTTCGCCGATGGCGTCGATGCCGCCCAGATCGCAGCTACGCTGCGCGCCAACGGGATCGTCGACGTCGAGCCCTACCGCAAGCTCGGGCGCAATCAGCTGCGCGTGGGGATGTTCCCCGCCGTTGAGCCCGCCGACGTGCAGGCGTTGACGGCATGCATCGACTACATCGTGGAGCAGAGCGCATGATCGCCGCAGGCGGGGCTTCCACGAACGGGCGCGCCAAGGTGCTCGTCAAGGAGAAGATCGGCGACTCCGGCGTCGCCCTGTTGCGCGAGCACTTCGACGTCGACCTCGGCGTCGACTGGGACGACTCAGAGCTCGCCGAGCGGATCGGTGGCTATGAGGGGATCCTGATCCGCTCCGCCACGAAGATGACCGCCGCGCTGATCGAGAAGGCCGAGCGGCTGCAGGTGATCGGGCGGGCCGGGGTGGGGGTCGACAACGTCGACGTCGAGGCCGCCACCAAGCGCGGCATCGTCGTCGCCAATGCGCCGCAATCGAACGTCGTCACCGCCGCCGAGCACACGATGGCGCTGCTGCTCGCGCTCGCCCGCAACATCCCCCAAGCGCAGCAGTCGCTGCTCGAAGGCAGATGGGACCGCTCCAAGTACTCCGGCGTCGAGCTGTATGAGAAGACGCTCGGGATCGTCGGCTTCGGGCGGATCGGCCAGCTCGTCGCCGCCCGTGCGCGCGCCTTCAACATGCGCGTGCTCGCCTTCGACCCCTTCGTCAGCGCCGAGCGCTACCGCGAGCTCGGCGTCGAGAAGGCCGCCGATTCGGACGAGATCTACGCGCAGGCCGACTTCATCACCGTGCACCTGCCGAAGACACCAGAGACCGAAGGCTGGCTGAACGCAGAGGCCTTCGCCAAGATGCGCGACGGCGTGCGCATCCTCAACGTCGCCCGCGGCGGTCTGATCGACGACGCCGCCCTGAAGGACGCGCTCGACTCCGGCAAGGTCGGCGGCGCCGCGCTCGACGTGTTCCCCTCAGAGCCGATCACCGACTACCCGCTGTTCCACGGTTACCCCAACGTCGTCGTCACGCCGCACCTCGGCGCCTCGACCGCCGAGGCCACCGACCGCGCCGGCTACCAGTCCGCCGAGCAGGTCGTCGCCGCGCTGACCGGCGGCGTCGTCTCCACCGCCGTCAATATCCCCTCGATCGGCGCCGAGGACATGCAGGTGCTCGGTCCCTTCCTGCCCATGGCCCGCCAGCTCGGGCGCCTGGCGATGGCGCTCGCCGAGGGCAGCTCCGTCGAGCGGATCGAGGCCGCCTTCCTCGGGCGCATCGCCGAGTTCGACACGCGTCTGCTCACGCTCGCCGTGATCGGCGGGGCGCTCGAAGGTCGCACCGAGGAGCAGGTCAACCCCGTCAACGCGCCCAGCATTGCCGAGGAACGCGGCATCGTCGTCGAGGAGAAGTCCGTTTCCGAGGCACAGGACTTCAACGAGCTGATCCGCGTGACCGTGATCGCAGGCGATGAGCGCGTCGCCGTCGCCGGCACCGGCATCGGGCCCAAGCAGGACCCGCACCTCGTCGAGGTGCAGGGGCGACGGCTGACGATCGAGCTCGAGCGCTTCGTGACCGTGTTCCGCTACGAGGATCTGCCCGGGATGATCGGGCGCGTCGGGACGATCTTCGGGCAGCATGGGGTCAACATCTCCTCCGCTGCCGTCGGGCACTCGCCTGACGGCGGGGCCGGCGACGACGGCGTGGCTGGCGGGCAGCGGCTCGCCGCGATGGTCGTCACGACCGATGCCGCCGTGCCCGGCGAGGTTGTCGATCAGATCATCGCCTCCGGTGGCTTTGTCAACGGCTGGTCCGTCGACCTTGGCTGAGGCACCGATGGCCTTCGCAGGCGGCGTCCTCGGTCGCTCGCGCGGGCTATTAGTGCTCGCTAACCAAATCGGGTAGGGTGTCGACCGATGCGCGCGGTCGTCATCACCAAGCACGGCGGGCCCGGGGTGCTCGAGGTGCAGGAGCAGTCCGATCCGCCGCTCGGGTCGGGCGAGGTTCGCATCGACGTCGCCGCCGCCGGGATCAACTTCGCCGACGTGATGGCGCGCATGGGCCTCTACCAGGACGCGCCCAAGACGCCGTGTGTCGTCGGCTACGAGGTCGCCGGCACGATCCTCGAGCTGGGCGACGGGGTGGAGGGGCTGACGCCCGGCCAGCGAGTGTTCGCCGGCACGCAGTTCGGCGGCTATGCCTCGCAGGTCGTCGTCTCGGCCGGTGACGTCGTGCCGCTCCCCGACAACCTGAGCTTCGAGCAGGGCGCGGCGATTCCCGTCAACTACGGGACCGCCTGGGCCGGGCTGATCGGCTTCGGCTCGCTGCAGCCCGGCGAGCGCGTGCTCGTGCACTCGGCCGGCGGCGGCGTCGGCATCGCCGCCACGCAGATCGCCAAGCGCACCGGCGCCGAGATCTATGGCACCGCCTCGCCCGGCAAGCACGTGCGCTGTGAAGAGCTGGGCGTCGATCACATGGTCGACTACACGCGTGACGGCTGGGAGCGGGGTCTGCCCCAGTTCGACGTGATCCTCGACGCCGTCGGCGGCAAGAGCTTTCGCACCGGCTATGACCTGCTGCGCCCCGGCGGTCGGCTCGTCGCCTTCGGCGCCTCCGCCGTCGTATCCGGGCAGCGGCGCAACCTCGTGACCGCGCTGCGCACCGTGATCCGCATGCCGCGCTTCAACATGATCAAGCAGATGTCCGAATCGAAGGCCGTGATCGGGCTGAACATGCTCACGCTGTGGAAGGATCGCGGCACGCTTCAGCCGTGGATCGCGCCGCTGCGCGAGATGCTCGACGACGGGACCGTCAAACCGGTCGTGGCCGGCGTGTTCTCCTTCGAGGAAGCCGGGGACGCGCAGAGCATGATCACCGAGCGGCGCAACGTGGGGAAGGTCGTGCTCGTCCCCTGAGGGCAAAGAGACGGGCCCGCCCCCAGCCAAGGGAGCGGGCCCGGATCAAACGCTTTCAACCAATCGCTAGAAGCTTTCGCTCGCGATCACTGCTTCTGTTTCCGCGCTCTTCAGCGAGCCGCTGAGGATCGCGGTGTTGTGCCCGGCCGCCGAGGGCAGGCTGAGTTTCGCGTCCAGCAGCGGGTCGATCAGGAA
>JBIOEW010000030.1:0-24087 GCA_044446425.1 Solirubrobacterales bacterium
GAGTCGGCGGGGGGCAAGGCCGGCGCCCGAGGGGGGGTGGTGGGCAGCCGCGGCCCGCCCCGCCGCCGGGGGGGCGGGGGGGGCGGGGCCGGGGGGGGGGGGGGGGGCACCCCCGGGCGTCCCCCAGGCGGGCTGCGCCCCCCGGCTCAGCCGGAACTGTGGGCTAAGGAATCGTGACGCGCGGATGAACATCGCGCCAGCGCCGGTCGAAGGTCCACACCAGATCGGCGTCGATCATCTCGGCGATGACGAGCGCGATCGCGTCAGGCAGGCTGAGGCTCCGGTGCTGGGCCTTCAGCGCTGCGGCATCGTCAGCGACGGCGGTGCCGACGGGGACCGTCTCGCAGCCGTCTGCGAAGTCTCGCGCCGCCGCCAACGCTCTTCCGCCCGCGTGAGCGGGACCGACGAGGATCTCCACCCTCGTCGTCGCGGCGAGCACGAGCTCGTCATCGCTTGCTCCTGCGAGCGCGGCCACCGCCGCATCGTGGTGTGCGTCCTCAGCCGACAGCGCGGCGATCGCGAAGCTCGCGTCGAGAACGATCAGCCGCGCCACTGGGCGCGGAGCTCGTCGAGGTAGCCGGACGGGTAGACGGAGCCGTCGAGCTTGCCCATCGCCGCGAGAAGGCGCGCGCGTCGCTGGGCGCGCTCCTGCTGATCAGCGGGCGCGCCGAGCAGCTCGTGGCGGACCGCCGTGCGAATCAGCTCGGCCTCGCTGGTGCCACGATCCTTCGCCGCTTGCTTGACCCCCCGATGAAGCTCGTCTGGCAGGTAGATCGTCGTCTTTACCATGGGCCAAAATTACCACACATGACGTATGGCAACGGCCGATGACTCAGACGATCGCAGCGAGCTTGCGCCCGGCATCCACGAGCGACCGATGAGTCCGCGCCTGCAGGATCGTCTGCAGGTCGAGTATGCGCGCATCGAAGGAGTCGAGATCGTTCTCGCCGGTGACGGCGTACGCGGGCACGCCGCCCTGGCGCGCGCGTGTGGCGATCTCGAAGGCGACGGTGCCGGCGAGCGTGCGCTCGTCGAGGCGCGGCTCGGCGATCACGACGGCGCGGGCAGCGCGCATCCGCGCATCGAACTCGCCCGAGCGCACGAGCGCGATGGCGGCATTCTCGGTCTCGCCGTCGAGCGGCAGCAGGTCGACCTCCCAGCCCCCGTCGCGCAGCCCCTCGGCGATCGCGCCGGCCACGTGCTCGGCGCCGAGGCGCCCGCCGAACGGCCGCGCGGCGATCAGGAGCGTTCGCGAGATCACGATCGGGCATCCTTCCAGCAATGGCCGCTGAGAAGGCTGAACCCGTCGTGATCGACCTCTGCGGCCAAGAGGTGCGGGTCAGCAACCCCGAAAAGCCGTTCTTCCCGCAGCGTGGCCTGACGAAGCTCGACCTCGTCAACTACTACGTCGAGTGTGCGGAAGCGGTCGTGCGCGGGCTGCGCGACCGCCCGACGGTGATGAAGCGCTGGGTCGACGGCGTGCAGGGCAAGCCGTTCTTCCAGAAGCGCGTACCCGACAGCGCGCCGGAGTGGCTGCAAACGGCGGTGGTGACGTTCCCCAGCGGCCGGCACGCGCGCGAGCTGGTGCCGAACGACGCGGCGCATCTGGCGTGGGGCGTGAACCTCGGCGTGATCGACTGGAACCCCTGGGCGGTGCGCCGCTCGGACCTCGACCACCCGGACGAGCTGCGCGTCGACCTCGACCCGCAGCCGGACGTGCCCTTCTCGGAGGTGCGCGAGGTGGCGCTGTGCGTGCGCGACGTGCTCGACGAGTACGGCCTGCGCGGCTTTCCCAAGACATCGGGCTCGCGTGGCATCCACATCTACGTGCGCCTGCGCCTGGAGCACGACTTCCTGCAGGTGCGCACGGCGGCGCTGGCGCTCGCGCGCGAGGTCGAGCGGCGCATGCCCGGCCGCGCCACCAGCCGCTGGTGGAAGGAGGAACGCGAAGGCGTGTTCATCGACTACAACCAGAACGCGCGCGACCGCACGATCGCCTCGGCGTACTCCGTGCGCGCGGTCCCCGACGCGCGCGTGTCGTGTCCGCTTGAGTGGGAGGAGGTGGCCGACGTCGAGCCCGAGGAGCTCACGCTGGAGACGGTGCCTGCGCGGCTGAAGCAGCGCGGCGATCCGGCGGCCGACATAGACGAGCACGCGGGAGGGCTGGAGTCGCTGCTCGAGCTGGCGGCGCGCGACGAGCGCGAAGGCCTCGGCGACGCGCCCTGGCCGCCGCACTTCGCCAAGCAGAAGGGCGAGCCCAAGCGCGTGCAGCCGAGCCGCGCGCGCAAAGAGAGCAAGGAGAGCGCATGAGCCTGCCGCTGAAGCCGCCGATCAAGCCGGCGCTGGCGCTCTCGCGCAAGGAGCTGCCGGAGGGCGAGGACTACGTCTATGAGGTCAAGCTCGACGGCTTTCGCTGCCTGGCGTTCGTCGACGGCGAGGAGATCTACCTGCAGTCGCGCAACGGCAAGGAACTGGGGCGCTACTTCCCCGAGCTCGCCCTGCCGAAGGCGCTGCCGGCGGGGCGCTACGTGCTCGACGGCGAGATCGTCGTGCGCGACGAGCAGGGGCGCGAGGACTTCGATGCGCTCGGCCAGCGGATCCACCCGGCGGCGTCGCGGATCGAGCGCCTGGCGGGGGAGACGCCGGCGGTCTACGTAGCCTTCGACCTGCTGGCGCGCGACGATGAAGTGCTGCTCCAGGCGCCCTTCTCAGAGCGCCGCGCCGCGCTCGAGCGGCTGCTCGCCGGCAAGCTGTTCGCGGCGGCGCCGGTGGAGCTGATGCAGACGGTCGACACGTCGCAGCAGGCGCAGCGGTGGCTGAAGGGCGCGGAGGGGGCGATCGCCAAGCAGTGCTCGGCGGCGTACCTGCCCGGCGAGCGCAAGGGCATGTTCAAGGTCAAGCGCGTGCGCACGATCGACGCGGTGATCGTCGGCTGGCGCCCCGGCAAGGAAGCGGGCACGGTCGGCGCGCTGATCCTCGGGCTGTACGACGAGGACGACAAGGACGAGTACGGCGAGCCGCGGCTGCGCGTCGTCGGCCACTGCTCGGGCCTCTCGGCGAAGGAGAAGAAACGCTTGGTGGGGTTCTTCGCCGAGTACGAGTCGGGCGAGCGCGGCTCGGCCGATCCGAGCCGCTGGAGCGCCGGCAAGGATCTCGAGTGGGTCGGGCTGCGCCCCGAGCTGGTCGTCGAGATCGACTTCGACCACGTCTCGGCCGGGCGCATCCGCCACGGCTCGAAGCTGCGCCGCTGGCGCGAGGACAAGGACCCCCGCGCCTGCACGTTCGCCCAGCTCCACTCCTGACGGCGCACCGCGCCTGTCCGCCGGCGTCGGTCGCCGAGCGTCCTCTAGGATCAGCTTTATGAGCAGCGACACAGCGACGGTCGCCGAGGAGGAGTACTTGCAGATCCTCTTCTGGCTGCACGAGGCGGGCCTGCCGATGACCGGCGCCAACGTGGCGCGCGCGATGCAGCTCTCGCCGCCGACCGTGCACGAGATGGTCGGTCGCCTGGAGCGCGACGGCTACATCACGCGCGACAAGGACCGCACGATCGCCTTCACCGACTCGGGCGTCGAGCACGCCGAGCAGATCGTGCGCCGCCACCGCCTGATCGAGCGCTTCCTCACCGACGTCCTCGGCGTGCCGTGGGACGAGGTGCACGAGGAGGCCGAGCGCCTGGAGCATGCGATGTCGCCTGTGCTCGAGGAGCGCATGCTGGCCGCGATCGGCGACGCCAAGACCTGCCCCCACGGGCACCCGATCGTCGCCGGCGCGCGCCTGTCGGGCGTGCCGTTGGCCGACGTCGAGCTCGGCGCCGAGGTGCGCATCTTGCGCTTCGAGAACGAGGCCGAGGACCTGCTGCACTACCTTAAGGCCTCGGGCCTGGAGCCCGGCCTCGAGGGCACCCTCGCCGAGCGCGACGAGGAGCAGGTCGTCGTGCAGGCCGCCGACGGCAGTCGCTGCGTCGTCACCCCCAGCGTCGCCGAGACCGTCTCGGTGATCGCCGACCCCTCGCCGCCTGAGCGGACCGCACTGCCGGATCAGCTGGTGCTCGGCCAGCGCTACGGGCGCTGAGGCAGCTCCCTAGACGCCTTCGTAGTAGCGGGCGCGATGGTCGTGCCGCCTTGGCTATACGTGGGCGCCGAGTTCAGAACCGATCAGTGCATCGTCGACGGGTCTGCCGTCATCGTCGTACTCGATCAGCGCGTACTCGTCAGCTGCATCAGGGTCTTGGCGCACTATCGTTTCGAGCGCGCGCCGAGCCTCTGTCTCCTGGTCGAACGAATCGACCAAGTTGGCGGTGCTGTCAAGGATGACGTATGTACTCATGGTTTCGGTCACCTATCCCACAGCGTTGATATCGGCCACTACCCCGAGTAGCTTGACGGGATTGGCCCACAAGGTCAAATGCCCGCTGTGCCCGCTGCGGGCGAAGTTGATGCCCTTTCCAGGCTGGAGCGTCAGCTCCGCAATGTAGACACCCAGTCTAGGCCAGGCGAGAGCGGTGTCGTGGGCCTGAGCCTGTGTCCTGTACACAGATATCCCCATATGCAGCACGGTCCAATTCCGCTCAACCCTCCGTGGCTCTTGGCTCAGTTCGTAGTACGAGCGCAGCGAGTTGAGGAAGACCGGGTCGTCTGTATCGTCGCTTCGCACAATGCGGAAGACGTCGAACTCGTGCGGGACCTCGTTGACGACGATCTGAGAGGGGCCAGTGGTACGCACGAGCGGGAACCCTACCCCTGGCTGCGGTGGCTCTCAGTCAGTCTGCCTCAATCAAACTGAGACTTGGGCGATGTTCGCAACTACAGCGACCGATACGCGGCAGCGAGCCGCGTGACGCCCTCGTCGATTTCCTGCTCGTTGACCCCGGAGTAGGCGAGGCGCAGCGTGTTCTCGCCGCCCTCGAGCAGGAAGTCGGTGCCCTTGACGAAGGCGACGCCGAGTTCGGCGGCGGCGCTGAAGAGGCGGGCGACGTCGGTTCCGAGCGGCAGCGTGACCCACATGAAGTAGCCGCCGTCGGGCTGCACGAACTCGGCCTCGGGCAGCTCGCGCCGCAGCGCTTGCGCGAGCGTCAGCGCGCGCTTGGCCAGCGCGGTGCGGACGGTCTCGATCGAGCGCTCGATCGCGCCGGAGGCGCAGAACTCGTACACGATCGACTGGGCGACCATGCTCGGCGAGATGTAGGTGTTGGTCGCGAGCTTGGCGATCTTTCCGATCAGCTCGGTCGGGCCGACGAGGTAGCCGACGCGCACACCGGGGCAGACGGTCTTGGAGAAGGAGGAGGCGTAGACGACGCGCTCGGGGTCGATCGAGAGCATCGTCGGCAGCGACTCGCCGCTGAAGCGCAGCGCCACGTAGGGGTCGTCCTCGAACACGAGGAAGTCGTGCTGGGCTGCGAGCGCGAGCAGCGTCTCGCGCTTGGTCAGCGACAGCGTGTAGCCGGCGGGATTCTGGAAGTTGGGGATGATGTGCGCGAGCTTCGGCCGCGCCTGGCCGGTGGCGAGCAGATGCGCGAGCGCGTCGGTGTCGATCCCGTCGGGCTGCAGCTCGACCGGGTGCAGCGTGGCGCCGCGTTCGCGCAGCGACAGCAGCGTGCGGTCGTAGGAGGGGCGCTCGACGATCACGTCGTCGCCGGGGCGCACGAGGCTCTCGAAGAGGAAGGCGTCGGCCTGCATCGAGCCGTTGGTGACGAGCACGCGCTCGGGCTCGACGCCGTGGCGGTCGGCGATCCAGGCGCGCAGGCGCGGATAGCCGATCGAGGTGCCGTATGCGGTCGTGCCGGCCGGGTCGCTGTCGAAGGCGCGCACGGCGGCGTCGCGCAGGCCGGGCACGTCGACGATGTCGAGCGAGGGGGCGCCGCGGGCGAAGGAGATGGCCGGTCCGGTTGGCGTTGACACGGTCGCGTAGGTTATGCGTCCGAGCAGCTCGTCGTAGTCATGAGTCAGCTCGCGCGCCGTGCGCTCCAGGCGATCGCGGAAGCGCAAGAGCTCGGCGGCGCTCGGCGCGCGCTCGGCCGGCGGCGGCGGCCTGCGGCCCTGCGGGGCGGGGGCGCTGCTCAGCGGGCCGGGTGCGGCGGCCTGCGTGGGCGCGGCGGGTGGCGGCGCAGGCGCAGGCGAGACGGCCGAGGCCTCGTGGCTCGCGCCGCCGAGTCGTTCGACGGCCTCGTCGACGACGCGGCTCTCGCCGGTGCGAGGCGGCGCGCTCGCGGTCGGCGGTCGCATCGCCGGGGCCGGCTGACCAGGGGCGACGTACGAAGCAGGCGAGCTGGCTGGGGCGGGCGCGGAGGGGGCGGTCGCGTCTCCAGCTCCGGCGCTGTGACCGACCCCGCTGAGCACGCGCTCGAGCTCGCGCAGCTTGCGCTCGAGCTCGCCCAGCGTGTTCGCGATCTCCTGGTCCACGAGCGCCAAGCGTAGCGGGCGCGCGGAGGTCGAGGTCAGGCGCCGGACGAAGCTGGACGCCGGCCGGGGGAGCCGGGCGTCAGGCGCCGACGGAGGCGCCGCCGAGCACCTCGACGGCGATCGCGGCGGCTTCGGTCGGGGTGCGCCCTACGCGCACGCCGTTGGCTTCGAAGGCCTGCGCCTTGGCGGCGGCGGTGCCGGCCGAGCCGGAGACGATCGCGCCGGCGTGGCCCATCTGCTTGCCGGCGGGCGCGGTGAAGCCGGCGATGTAGGCGACGACGGGCTTTGAGATGTGCTCGGCGATGTGCTCGGCGGCCTCTTCCTCGGCCGAGCCGCCGATCTCGCCGGAGAGCACGACCAGCTCGGTCTGCTCGTCGGCCTCGAACAGGTCGAGGATCTCGACGAAGGAGGAGCCCGGCACGGGATCGCCGCCGATGCCGACGATCGTGCTGCAGCCGAAGCCCGCGCGCGCGATCTCGTTGCCGATCTGGTAGGTCAGCGTGCCCGAGCGCGAGACGACGCCGACGTTGCCCTGCTCGAAGAAGGAGGCGGGGATGATGCCGACGTTGGCCTTCCCCGGCGAGAGGATGCCGGGGCAGTTGGGACCGATGAGGCGCGTGCCGGGGTGGTCGCGCTTGAGGATGTTGTAGGCGCGCAGCTCGTCGTGCGCGGGGATGCCCTCGGTGATCGTGACGATCAGCTCGACGCCGGCGGCGGCTGCCTCGAGGATCGCATCGGCGGCGAAGCGCGGCGGCACGAAGATCATCGCAGTGTTTGGCTGCACCTCGGAGACGGCGTCGGCCCAGCTGTCGAACACGGGGATGCCCTCGACGTCCTGGCCGCCCTTGCCGGGCGTGACGCCGCCGACGACGTTGGTGCCGTAGTTGCGGTTGTTGAGCGTGTGGAAGGTGCCCTCGCGGCCGGTGATGCCGGCGACGCACAGGCGCGTCGTCTCGTCGACGAGGACCGACATCAGGCGGTGGCTCCGACCGAGTCGCCGGCGGCCAGCTTGACGACCATCTCGGCGGCCTCGTTCATCGTCGTGGCGGCGTGCACGCCGGGCAGGCCGGCCTCTGTCAGCAGGCGGCGCCCCTCGACGTCGTTGGTGCCGTCGAGGCGCACGACGAACGGCACGGACGGTTTGATCTCGCCGAAGGCCGCGATCAGCCCTTCGGCGACGAGATCGCAACGCGTGATCCCGGCGAAGATGTTGACGAGCACGGCCTTGACCTTGTCGTTGGCGAGGATCAGGTCGACGGCCTGCTTGATCGTTTCGGCGTTCGAGCCGCCGCCGGCGTCGAGGAAGTTGGCTGGCGAGCCACCGGCCTGCGAGACGACGTCGAGCGTCGACATGACGAGCCCGGCGCCGTTGCCGAGGATGCCGATGTCGCCGTCGAGCCTGACGAACTGCACGCCCTCTTCCTTGGCGCGGCGTTCGAGCGGGTCTTCGTTCTCCTTGTCCGACAGTCCCTGGTTCTCGGGGTGGCGGTAGAGCGCGTTGCCGTCGAGCGAGACCTTCGAGTCAAGCGCCTTGACTTCGCGCTCAGGCGTCACGATCAGCGGGTTTATCTCGGCCAGCGTGGCGTCCTCCTGCAGCCACACCTCGTACAGCGCGACGAGCGCGTCGGCGACGCCGTCGATCACATCGGCGTCGGCGCCGCCGTCGCGGGCGATCTGCGCGGCCTCCTCGTGTGAGAGCCCCTCAAGCGGGTCGACGTGTCGGCGGATCAGCTTCTCGGGCGTCTGCTCGGCGACCTCTTCGATGTCGACGCCGCCCTCGGTGCTGAACATCACGAGCGGCTGCTTGGCGGAGCGGTCGAGCAGCACGGAGGCGTAGTACTCGGTGGCGATGTCCGAGGCGTGCTCGATCCACAGCGTGCGGACGGTGTGTCCCTTGATGTCCATCCCGAGGATGTTGCCGGCGTGCTCGCGCGCCTCGGCTTCGTTTGCGGCGAGCTTCACGCCGCCGGCCTTGCCGCGCCCGCCGATCAGCACCTGTGCCTTGACGACGATCGGATAGCCGACCTCGTCGGCCGCCACGACAGCGTCGTCGACCGATGTCACGGCTCTGCCCGATGAGACCTTCAATCCGTGCCGGGCGAACAGCTGCTTGCCTTGGTACTCCAACAGATCCATTGCGGCGCGGGACTCTAACGCAAATGAGGCGCACCGCGCCCAGGTGCCCAAGCGCGGCATAATGCCCGCCCGATGCCAATACCAAAGAACGTCACGTTCGTCACATTCGATGTCTACGGAACCCTGATCGACTGGGAGACGGGCATCTACGAAGCCTTCGCCAAGGAGGCCGCGCGCGACGGCTTCGAGCTCGACCGCGCCGAGCTGATCGCCCTGTTCCACGAGATCTCGCGGGAAATCGAGGGCGGCTCCTACGAGCTCTACGCCGAGGTGCTCAGGCGCACGGCGATCGAGATCGCCAAGCGGCTGGAGTGGCCGCTGGAGCCCTCGCGCTCGGGCTTCCTGCCCGATTCGGTGCAGCGCTGGAAGCCGTTCAAGGAGACCAACACGCAGCTGGCCAAGCTCGCCAAGAAATACAAACTGGGCCTGTTGTCAAACATCGACGACAAGCTGCTGGGGCAGACGCGGCGGCACATCCCGACCGACTTCGACCTCGTCGTGACGGCGCAGCAGGTGCGCTCGTACAAGCCCGAACCGGCCCACTTCACCGAGTGCGCCAGGCGCGTCGGCGGCAAGCGCGGCTGGGTCCACGTCGCCTCAAGCCACTACCACGACGTCGCCCCGTGCGTCAAAGCGCGCGTGCCGGTGATCTGGGTCAACCGCAGCAAGGAGGCGCTCGAGTCCTCGCAGAAGAAGCCGACGCTCGAAGTCGCCAACCTCAAAGAGGCGGCCAAAGCGCTCGGCGTGACCTAGCGGCCCCGAAGCATGAGGGCCGTCTCGCTGCACCGTGACGTGATCGTCGTCACGAGCCAGGTCTTCCAGGCGCACTGCACGCTCGTCCGCGGTCCCTCACACGACGATGCGCAGGAGAGGATGGAGGCTCGACCGGGCCGTCGCCGACCGGGGTCGGAGGCCCCTCCGCCACGAGAAGAGACCTTCGCGATCGACTCGCCGGTGCTCCCCGAGGAGCTAGAGCTGCTGGGAGCGCTCGTCGAGCAAGCCGGCTTCCCGCAGCCCCAGGGGCTGCTGGCGACGCACGGCGACTGGGATCACGTGCTTGCGCCGCTGGCCTTTCCGCAGGCCTCGCTCGGCTGCGCGCAGAGCACGGCCGAGCGCCTGCGCGCCGAGCCGGGAGCGCCGCAGCGCGCTTTGCGGCGCTCGGACGAAGAACTGCTGATCGTGCGCCCACGCCCGCTGTCGCTGGGCTCGGTGCAGGCGCTCGCCGTGCCGGGGCGCTGCGGCGTCGGCGCAGCCGAGCTGGAGCTGCACCCGGCGACGGGGCACACGGGCGATGGCATGGCCGTCTGGATTCCGTGGGCGCGCGTGCTCGTCAGCGGCGACTACCTCTCAGACGTCGAGCTGCCGGGGCTGCGCTCGGGCGAAGCGTGGCTGCAGGCGGTCGGCTATCCGGCGCAGGATGCGCTCGAGGAATACCTCGCCACGCTCGAGCGCCTGCGCCCGCTCGTCGCGGCCGCCGAGCACGTCGTACCCGGCCACGGGACGGTGCTCGATGGCGCTCACGCGCTGACAGTTCTCGAAGAGGATCGTGCCTACCTGGAGGCGCTGCGCGAGCACGGCGCCCACGCCGAGCTGCCCGCGCGGCGGAACTCGAAGGTACAGCGCGAGCTGCACGCACGGAACGTCGCGAGCCTGGGGTGCTAGGGGCTGCGGGCGAACGGCGGTGCGGAGTAGCCCTCAAACGCGTATCTGTTGAGGAACTGACGACCCCGGAAGAACGAGCGATCGACGGCACTCATCTGCGCGAGATCGCACACGTCATCCCACTGCTGTCGGATGACGTCGACTTGGTGGTCGATCAGCTCGCGTGCGTCGCCCCCAGTCAGCATGTAAGTCGACGCGCGCTCGACGCAGCCGACCAGCTGGCTCATCCGATAGTCATCGGCGCCGATGGCCATCGCCTGGCTGGTCTCGCCGCCCGACCGCGGTTGCGGGCAGATGTCGAACGCCGGCGTCAGCGCGAGCTGTTCGCCGTCCCAGAAGCCTGCGTGGTTGCGCGCGTGGTCGTCACTGTTGCCGACGAGGATGTTCAGGACGATGCGCGCGAAAAGCTCGCGCAGGGTCGTTTGTGCGTCGACGAAGCGTTCGCGCACGATCTGCGCGAGATCGGCATAGCTGGCATAGCGCGCCATCAACTCGTCGAGCTCGAGGATCGTAAGGGCGGATACAAGCGACCGCCGTTGCTTCGTTTGCCGCATCCGGTCGAAGCGCTCGACGAGCAGCACGTCGCGGCCCAGCACCTGTCTCAGCTCGACGTTCGCGGCATGCACGTCCGCACGGCGGGCGAGTTCCATGGCGACGAACTCACCCTTGACAACAGGATAGGTATCGGTGCTGGAGGAGAACTTGGCGATCAGCTCACGATCGCCGTCAGCCAGCAGAGCCTTCGGGCGCGCCCCGCCGACGGAGCTGCCGTGCAGCAGTGCCAAGTCGAGGGCGCGCGGCAGTTGCCTCCCCTCGTCAATCGCTTCAGCCGCTTCCATCAGCTCGCCGAGCGTCGCGCTCATATCGTCGCGGCTGACGTAGACGTCCGAGCGCTCTTGAAAGTCGAGTGCGCCGATGCGATTGGAGCCGGAGCGTAGGAGATAGGTGAGCGTTCCCAGCGTCGCCGGATCGCCGTCCTTGGAGCCGTCGCCCAGGAGGTGCCGCATCACGACGCGCTGGCCCCACGCGTCGGGTCCGGCATCCCGGATGCAGCCGGCGATCGTCAGGCCGCCACGAGGTTCGATCGTCCCGCGCCGCAGCGGCAGCTCGGGGAGGTAGAGCGGGATCGCATCAGTGCGGTCGAGATAGCTGCGGCCGTAGTTGAAGCTGACGATTCCCTCGATCGATTCGAGCCGTCCTGCGATGACCGGCTCATCTTGTTCGGGCAGCCAAGTCCATACGAACGCCTCGCTGGGCTCAGAAGGCATCGTTTGGCTCGCCGGACGCGTGAGCGCGGCTAGGCCTACGCAGCAACGCGCTTCGTGCCTGGACCCGATCCAGCTCGGTGCTGAGCTGCGCGCGCTCTGCGTGGAACAACGGCACACGGAGCAGCGCCGCCGCCTCGAAGGCTGCGCCCAGGCTCACGCTCAGGTCGCCGTACTCGATCTTGTAGACCGTGCGCGCGGTGATCCCGACGCGCTCAGCCAGCTCTGCCTGCGACCAGCGCCGTTTGCGGCGTGCGAGCCTGATCTGAGCGCCGAGCAGGCGCGCCGCCTCAACGGCATAGGGCGAGCGCGGGCGTGGATGTTTCTTGGCCACATCAGAATTATAACACCGACAAAGCCATTTAGAAGCATAATTATTCCGGTTTTGCTCAGCCTCAGCTCTCGCCGCCGCTCGTGATCGTGGCGATCGGCGCGCCGGCCTGGATCGGCTCGCCCTCGACGATCGGCAGCTCGGCGATCGTGCCGGCCTTGTGGGCGGTGATCTCGTTCTCCATCTTCATCGCCTCGATGATGCAGAGCAGCTGGCCCTCCTGCACGGTGTCGCCCTGCTTGACGAGCACCTTCCACATGTTGCCCTGCAGCGGCGAGGGCAGCACGTCGGCGCCGCCACCGCTGCCCGACGACTTCCGCGCGGAGCGTTTCGGCGCCTTCGCGCCTGGCGCCGTGCCGTTGCTCTGAGCCACGCCGCCACCGGTCGGCGACGGCCCGGTCGCGAACGGCGGGCCGACGACACGCACGTCGAAGCGCTTGCCCGAGACCTCGACCGAGTAGGTCTGCTCGACCTTCTCCTGCTCCTCGTCATCCGACGGCGCAGGCGCCTTCTCGAAGGCCAGCGTCTTCAGCCACTGCTTGTCCTCGAGCAGGTCCCTGCACGTCTCGCCCTTGGCCCACTGCTCGGTCGCGAGCAACGCCTGGTGGAACGGGATCAATGTCTTCAGGCCCTCGATCTCGTATTCGCCGAGCGCTCGCAGCATGCGTGCCGTGGCCTGCTCGCGGTCGGCGTCCCAGACGATCAGCTTGGCCACCATCGGGTCGTACATCGGCGAGACTTCGCCGTTCTCCTCGACACCCGAGTCGACGCGCACGCCGGGGCCGCTCGGCTCCAGGTAGCGGCCGATCTTGCCCGGCGCGGGGGCGAAGTTCTTCGAGGCGTCCTCGGCGTTGATGCGGCACTCGATCGCGTGCCCGCGCAGCTCTACGTCGACCTGCGCGTATGACAGTTCTTCGCCGGCCGCCGCGCGGATGCCCTCCTTGACGATGTCGATGCCCGTCGTCATCTCGGTCACGCAATGCTCGACCTGCACGCGCGTGTTCATCTCGAGGAAGAAGTACTCCGGCTCGGAGGCGCCCTCGCCGACGGAGAACAGGCCCTCGATCGTGCCTGCGCCGACGTAGTCGACGGCCTTCGCCGCGTTCACGCCGATCTCGCCGATCCGCTCGCGCATCTGCGAGTCGACGACCCATTCTGGCGCAGGGGACTCCTCGATCACCTTCTGGTGGCGGCGCTGGATCGAGCAGTCGCGCTCGCCCAGGTGGATCACGTTGCCGTGGCGGTCGGCGAGGATCTGCACCTCGACGTGGCGCGGGTCGTGCAGGTAGCGCTCGAGGTAGACCGTGCCGTCGGAGAAGAACTTCTCGCCTTCGCGGCTGGAGCCCTCGAAGGCGCTCTGGAGCTCGTCCTCGGAGAGCGCCACGCGAAAGCCCTTGCCGCCGCCGCCGCCGGCTGCCTTGACGGCGACCGGGAAGCCGATCTCTCCCTTGGCGATGCGCAGCGCGTCGGCGACCGTCGCGACGGGCTCGGTCGTGCCGGGCACGATCGGCACGCCGGCGGCCTGCATCAGCTCGCGCGCGCGCGTCTTCGAGCCCATCGCCTCGATCGCACTCGCCGGCGGGCCGATGAAGACGACGCCCGCGTCCTCGCAGGCCTGCGCGAACGGCGCGTTCTCGGCGAGGAAGCCGTAGCCGGGGTGGATCGCCTCGGCGCCTGCACGCTTGGCCACGTCGAGGATCTTCTCGACGCTCAGGTAGTTCTCGGCGGCCGAGCCCTCGCCGAGGTTGTATGCCTCGTCGGCGCGCCTGACATGCGGCGCGTCGCGGTCGAGCTCGGAGTAGACGGCCACGCTCGCGATCCCCATCTCCTGCAGCGCGCGCGCGATGCGGACGGCGATCTCCCCGCGGTTGGCGATCAATACCTTGCTGAACATCGGCGGCGGAAGCTTAGCGTTCCCCAGCCGCCCGGCTCAGGGCCGGGCGGTCGCGATCCGGCTAGTCAAGCGCTCGCCGACGCGATCAGGCCCGCGCCGACCGTCTCGTTGGAGTCCTGGTCGATCAGGATGAAGCTGCCCGTGCGGCGGTTGCTCGTGTACGGGTCGAACGCCAGCGGCACGCTCGTGCGCAGGTGCACGCGGCCGATGTCGTTGAGCGCCAGCTCCTGCGCCGGCTGCGTGCGCTTGAGCGTGTGCACGTCGACCACGTCCTCGATCTGATCGACGATCGCCGTCGCCGTGCGCGAGGTCTGCTTGAGCACGTAGCGCCCGCCCGGGCGCAGCGCGCGGTCGGTCATCCAGCACACGTCCGCCGCCAGCTCGCGCCCGACCGTGGCGGCCTCCTCGGGGCGGCAGATCAGCTCGCCGCGGGAGATGTCCAGCTCGTCCTCCAGGCGCAGCGTCAGCGACATCGGCGCCATCGCCTCCTCGAGCTCGCCGTCGTAGGTGTCGATCGCCGCGATCCGCGTGCGCCTGCCGCCCGGCAGCACGGCGACCTCGTCGCCGCGGCGCAGCGCGCCGCTGGCGAGCTGGCCGGCGTAGCCGCGGTAGTCCGGGTCGGCCGCGCCGGCGCCCGCCGGGGCGTCGCGGTTGACGCCGGCCGCGATGCCCGCGCCCGGACGGATCACCCACTGCACCGGGAAGCGCGCAGGGCGGTCGAACGGGTGGTCGTAGGCGACGTCCACGTCCTCCAGCAGCTCAAGCAGCGCCGGCCCCTGATACCACGGCATCCGCGCCGAGCGCTCGACCACGTTGTCGCCGTCGAGCGCCGAGATCGGCATGTAGGTGGTCTCCGGCAGGCGCCTGCCCGTGACCGCGTCGAGGCCGACCGCGAAAGCCGAGAACTCGGCCGCCAGCTCGTCGAAGCGTGCCTGGGAGTGCTCGACCAGGTCCATCTTGTTGATCGCCACCACGATGTGCGGGATGCCGAGCAGCGCGCTGATGAAGGCGTGGCGCTTTGACTGCTCGGTCACGCCGCGGCGCGCGTCGACCAGCACCACCGCGAGATCGGCCGTCGAGGCGCCGGTGACCATGTTGCGCGTGTACTGCTGGTGGCCGGGGCAGTCCGCGATGATGAAGCGGCGCTTCGGCGTCGCGAAGTAGCGGTAGGCCACGTCGATCGTGATCCCCTGCTCGCGCTCGGCGCGCAGGCCGTCCGTCAGCAGCGCCAGGTCGAGCGCGCCTTCGCCGCCGCGCCGCTCGCTCGCCGCCGCCACGTGCTCGAGCTGGTCCTCGAAGACCTGCTTGGAGTCGAACAGCAGACGGCCGATCAAGGTGCTCTTGCCGTCGTCCACGGCGCCGGCCGTGGTGAAGCGCAGCAGGTCGAGCGTCATCGCGCTTCGTCCGGGCAGCTACGCGGCCATATCAGCGCGCGGAGCGCGCCCATCAAAAGTATCCGGCCTTCTTGCGGTCCTCCATCGCGGCCTCCGACACCTTGTCATCGGCACGCGTCTCGCCGCGCTCGGTGATGCGCGTCGCTGCGATCTCGACGACGACCTGCTCGAGCGTGCTCGCCTTCGACAGCACGCCGCCCGTGCAGCTCATGTCGCCGACCGTGCGATAGCGGACGGTCTCCGAGAAGACCTCCTCGCCCTCGATCAGCTCCGTGCCCTCGCGCCAGGCGTAGAGCATCCCGTCGCGCTTGAACACGGGGCGGTCGTGGGAGAAGTAGATCGACGGCACCTCCAGGCCCTCGGAGTCGATGTACTCCCACACGTCGAGCTCCGTCCAGTTGGAGATCGGGAAGACGCGTACGTTCTCGCCCTTCTTCACGCGGCCGTTGTAGAGGTTCCACAGCTCCGGGCGCTGGTTCTTCGGGTCCCACTGGCCGAAGTCGTCGCGGAAGGAGAACACGCGCTCCTTCGCCCGCGCGCGCTCCTCGTCGCGGCGCGCGCCGCCGAACGCCGCGTCGAAGCCATGCTCGGCGATCGCGTCGAGCAGCGTCACCGTCTGCAGCTGGTTGCGCGACGCGCGCGGCCCCTGCTCCTCGACGACCCGGCCCCTGTCGATCGACTCCTGCACGCTCGCCACGATCAGCCGCTCGCCGAGCTCCGCCACGCGGCGGTCGCGGAACTCGATCACCTCTCCGAAGTTGTGGCCCGTGTCGACGTGCATCAGCGGGAACGGGAACGGCGCCGGGCGAAACGCCTTCTCGGCCAACCGCAGCAGCACGATCGAGTCCTTGCCGCCGCTGAACAGCAGCACCGGACGCTCGAATTCGGCCGCCACCTCGCGCATCACGTGGATCGCCTCCGACTCCAGCGCCCGCAGATGGCTCAGCTGTGGGCGCGTCGCTACGGCCATCTCAGATCAGGTTCCCGCAGAGGCCACGGCGATGAAGAGCAAGCACTACAAGGACGCAGGGAGCGAAGTGTGCTTCGCACACGAGCGAGCGAGGACGCAGTAGGGCGCCGCTATTCATCGACGTGGAGGCCGCACTCGGTCTTCTCTGTGCCTGCCCAGCGGCCCTCGCGGCCGCTGCCCGGCTGCGTGCACGGCGCGCAGCCGATCGACTCATAGCCCTGGTCGTGCAGCGGGTTGTACGGCAGGTCGCGCTCGTGGATGCGCCGCCACAGGTCCTTGTCGCTCCAGTGCGCCAGTGGGTTGTACTTCCACAGCCCGCGCGTCTGGTCGCGTTCGATCAGCTCCGTGCCCGCGCGCGTCGGACCCTGCTCGCGGCGGATGCCCGTGATCCAGCCCTCCGCGCCGATCAGCGAGCGCTCGAGCGCGGCGACCTTCGCCACCGAGCAGCAGTGCTCGGGGCCGCTCCACGGCTCGCCGTCGCTGCTCGCGTCGAACACCTCGATCTCCACGCCGAAGCGCTGCTCGAAGGCGCGCCACGTCTGCATCGTCTGCTCGAACAGCACGCCCGTGTCGATTGTCAGGATGCGGACCGCCCGGCCCGTGCCCTGGTCGAGGCGCAGCAGCTCGTCGAGCAGCACCGACTCCTCCTTCTGGAAGGAGCAGAGCAGGACGGCCTTCGCGCCGTGGCGGGCCGCCTCGCGCAACGTGTGCGTGAGGCTCGGCGCCGGGTCGAGGGGGGTGCTGGGAGCCTGTGCCATTCGGCTATCCACTGGAGTCATCTGATCGGTCCTCTTGCTCGTGTCTCATCCTGATCTCGTTCCGCGCTCTATACAGCGCACTCGCCCTCGCCGCGAATCACTTCGAAGGGGACGTCGCGCTTCCAGTCGATGAACGTGTTCATCGTCTCCAACCCGAAGTCGACCGGCATCGACAGGTCCTTTACCTGCGCCTCGAGCTCGGCCGTGCCGATCCGCGCCAGGTACTCGTTCCACTCCTCGCCGTCCTCGCGGTCGGCCTCGTAGCGCTTGATCCAGCGTTCGATCGCCTCGGGCACGCGCTTGGAGGGCAGGCGCAGCTTCAGGCGCGTGCCGAACTCGACGTCGCCGCCTTCGAACACGCCGCCGACGAGCGGGATGTAGGCCGGGATCGTGTGCTCGCCGACTTTGATCGACGCGCCCGTGAAGCCGATGCTCGCGACGTGGTGCTGGCCGCAGCCGTTCGGGCAGCCGCTGATCTTGATGTTCAGCTTGCGCGTCAGCTCGTCGGTGATCTCCATCGCTTCGATGCGCTGCTGCACGGCTTCGTTGAGGCCCATCGAGCTGGTGATGCCGAGCTTGCACGAGTCCGTGCCCGGGCACGAGACGACGTCGTCGATCTCGCGCGAGCCGGGGTCGCCGAGCCCGAGCTGCGACAGCGCCCGCCACACGTCGTACACGCACTCCTCGGGTACCCAGCGCAGCACGAGGTTCTGCTGCACCGTGCTGCGCGCATAGCCGCCCGCGAAGTCGCGCATGATCTGCGCCAGGCCGCGGAACTGCTCCGGCGAGAGATCGCCGCGGGTGACCTTGACCTCGACCGTGACGAAGCCCTGCTGCTTCTGCTCGCGCACGTTGGCAGCGCGGAAGCGCTCGAACTCCGAGGCGTCGCCATCCGGGCTGCCGTAGCTCTGCGGCGGCGCCGGCGCGCCCTCGCGCTCGTCGTCGGCGAACAGGCGGTGCTCGATCGAGAAGTCGCGTTCTGCGACCCACTCGCCCTGCAGCTCCTCCTCGGCCTGCTTGCGCAGCTCGTCGATGCCGTACTTGTCGACGAACACCTTGATGCGCGCGCGGGCGCGGTTGACGCGCAGCCACTCCTGGCGGTCGAAGATCCGCATGACCGCCTCCGTCTTCTTCAGGTATTCCCCGTTGTCCAGCTCGAGGAAGTCGTAGAGCACCTGCGCCTTGCGCGGCATGATCGAAGTGCCGCCGCCGACCAGCATCTCCACGCCGCGCACCTCGCGCCCGTCGATCTCCTTGACGCGCGCGCGGAAGGCGACGTCGTGGATGCCGCTGATCGCGCGGTCGCGCGGACCGCCGTCGAAGGAGGTCTTGACCTTGCGCGGCATCGCCTGCGTCGTCGGGTGGCGCACGAAGTAGCGCACGTAGGCGCCTACGTACGGCGTCAGGTCGAACAACTCGTCCTTCGCCACGCCGGCCCACGGGTCGCCGGTCACGTTGCGCATCGTGTTGCCGCAGCCCTCGCGGCTGGACAGGCCGGTCTCACCGATCTCGCGGATCAGCTTCTCGGCGTCGAGCAGCGGGACGTGGTGCATCTGGATGTTCTGCCGCGTCGTGATGTGCCCCTTGTTCAGCGGCACGTACTTCTCGACGACATCCGCGAAGGACTCCATCTGCTCGGGCGTTACGCCGCCGAAGGGCAGCTTCACGCGGATCATCTGCACGTCGGCCTGGCGCTGGCCGTAGACGCCCTGCTTGAGGCGGAACTTGATGAACTCGTCTTCCTCGGTCTGGCCGTCGAGGAACTTCTTGGCCTCGGTCTTGAAGTCGTCGTACTCCCGCTGCAGGATCGGGATCACGTGCCCGGGCACGTTCTGGAGCACCTCTGGATCCTCCAGCGTGCCGCGCTGGGCGGGTACGGAAACTGGCTCCATCTACGAATACCTCCTGATCCGGGTGCTGGCCCGGGGTGCGTTCGACGTTGGCCCTGCGACGAGCATTGAGGCTAAAGCCTAGCGGCTTTTAGGTATTTATTCAGGAGGCCCGCGATGCCTTGGCGGACGGTCGCTCAGACCCTCAGCCAGGGATCCCCCGGATCTCCTTGCACCTCTCGCTCGACCCCCTCGAGGATAGCCACGCGCCGCCAGGGATCCGACGGCTCTGCGGCGGGTGCCGCAGCCGGCGCCGTGGCCCGCATAAAGCGCTCCAGCGCCGCCACGACCGCCGCCGCCTCCTCCGGCGAGGCCGACGGGCTGACCGATCGGCCAGCCCGTCGATCGTCGATCGGTAGCTTCAGACGGGGCGCGCGCGCGGGCATCGCTGCATTCTGACGCACGCGCTCGCCGGCGGGTCTGGGGTGTGCCGACTGGGGTCCGAGGAGCGCTCGCCGGCGGGGTCCGGGCCGATCGAGGCAACTGTTCGGAACACCGGTACACTTGCTCCATGCTCGATCCGATCTCCCATCGCTCGGTTCCCGACGATGTTTTCGACCAGCTCCGCGAGGCGATCATGAGCGGTCGCTATCGCCCCGGCGACCGGCTTCCCTCCCAGCGTGCGCTCGCGGCCGACCTGGGCGTCAACATGGCCTCCGTGCGCGAGGCCCTCGGACGCCTGGAGCAGCTGCGGCTGCTCGAGGTCCGCCACGGCAGCGCCACGCGCGTGCTCGACTGGCGGCGCTCCGGCGGGTTGGAGTCGCTGGCGCTCGAGCACGGCGCCGGCGAGCCGCTGCTCGACGATCTGTTCGAGGCGCGCCGCCTGCTGCTGGTCGAGTCCGCGCGACTCGCCGCGAGCAGGCGCAGCGAGCAGCAGGCCGCCGCTCTGCTCGAACTTGCGCAGGCGGCCGCCGATGCCGCCGACAGCCAGACCGCCCTGCTTGCCGACTGGGCGTTCATGGCGGCGCTGGTCGAGGCTGCCGGGAACCTCGTCTTCCAGCTGATCACGAACTCGGTCCGCGAGCTCTATCTGCCGCGGGTCGAGGCCTTCGCGGCGCTCGTCTCCGATGCGCGTGAGCTGGCGCCGCTCTACCTGCAGGCGGCCCGGGCGGTCGAGGGCGGCGACGGCGAGGCCGCGGCCGCTGCGATCGATCGGCTGGCCTCGCTCCAGGCTGCGGCGATGGCTGGGTGAGCGAGGAATGAGCGACGGCCTGGACAGCTTCATCGCGGCCGCGCCCTGGCCGCAGCGCCCCGGCCTGCGGCTGCTGCTGGCGCTGGCGCGTCGGCCGCGCGGCGCGATCCTGCTCAGGCGCGTGCCGCTGGCCGCCGAGGCCGCCGCCGCGACGCTCGCCCTCGGTCGCTACGACGACCCGGCGATCGCGGCCTCGCTCGGCTGGGACGCCGAAGCCGTCGTCGCCCGCGGCCGGCAGCTGCGCCGCGCCGAGGGACGGCCGTGAGCCAGACGATCGACGCCGACTTCTGCATCGTCGGCGCCGGGGCCGGCGGGGCCGTCGTGGCCGCCGAGCTGGCCGAAGGCGGCGCGCGCGTGGTCGTGCTCGAGCAGGGTGCGCGTCACGACCCCGACGGCTTCACGGCGCGCCCTCCGGAGATGCTGGCGCGGCTCTATCGCGACGCCGGTCAGACGACGACGATCGGCTCGCCGCCGATCCTGCTTCCGCTGGGAAGAGGGATCGGGGGCACGACGCTCGTCAACTCGGGGACCTGCTTCCGCACGCCGCCGCGCGTGCTCGAGCGCTGGAGCGGCGAGTATGGCCTGGAGCTGGACGAGGCCGCGATGGACGCCTGCTTTCAGCGCGTCGAACGCTCGCTCTCGGTCGGCGAGGTGACCCCCGAGCTGGCCGGCAACAACGCCGCCGTGGCGCGGCGCGGAGCCGAGCGGCTCGGCTGGTCGCACGGCTATCTGCGGCGCAACGCCCGCGGCTGCGTCGGCTCCGGCGTCTGCGTGTTCGGCTGCCCGACCTCGGCCAAGCAGCACACGGGCATCACCTACATGCCGCGCGCCGAGCTCGCAGGTGCGCGGATCCTCACCGGCGCCGACGTGCGCGAGCTGACGCGCGAGCGCAGCCGCGTGCGCGGTGTGCTCGCGCGCATGGACGACGGCAGCCGCCTCGAGGTGCGGGCGTCTGAGGTCGTGCTGGCCTGCGGCGCCATTCACACGCCGCTGCTGCTCGCGCGCAACCGCATCGGCGATGCCTCCGGGCAGCTCGGACGCAACCTCAGCCTGCACCCGGCCACGGCGGCGTTCGCGTTGATGGACGAGCAGGTGAACATGGCGAGGGGGGTGCCGCAGAGCTTCTACGTCGACGAGTTCGCCGGCGAAGGCGTGATCTTCGAGACCGTCGCAGGGCCACCGGCGTATGCGGCGATGTCGCTGCCGCTGCGCGGCGAGCAGCACTCGCGCGCGATGGCGTCCTACCCGCGGCTGGCCCAGCTCGGGCTGATGGTCAGCGACTCGTCGCGTGGCAGGGTCCAGACGCTGGGCGATCGCCCCGTGATCCGCTACAGCCTCGACGACGTCGATCTCGCCCGCATCCGCAAGGGCCTGCAGCGAATCGAGCAGCTGTTCCGCGCGGCCGGCGCGCGCGAGGTCTACCTGCCGCTGCCGCCCGGCGTGGCGCCAAGCGCGGCCCGCGCCCGCGATCTGCGCCTGATGGCCTTCCATCCGCTCGGCACCGCGCGCGCCGACGCACGCCCGGCACACGGCGTCGCCGACGGTCAGCTTGCCGTACACGGGCTGCGCGGCCTGCGCATCGCCGACGGCTCGGTCGTGCCAAGCTCGCTCGGCGTCAATCCACAGATGACGATCATGGCGCTCGCCACGCGCTTGGCCTTCCACCTGCTCGGCCGTCCCGTGCCCCGCGAGTCACAGGCGCAGGCGCCGAACGCTGAGATCGCCACCACTGTCACCCCCATCCGATAGGAGAGCCGATGTCCTTCCTGATCGATCCACCATGGCTGTATGCGACCGGCGTCGCCTATGGCCGGCTGATGCCCGAGCGGACGCCGGCGGCGCGCGCCGTGCACACTGCGACGGCCGGTGCCTTCCTGGCGACCAGCATCTCGCTGTACCTCGACCGCCCGTGGACGCGGCCGATCTGGCGGGCCTGCCGCGCCGAGAGCGGGCGCGACTGGATGCTCAACTCCGGCGTTTTCAAGTTCGACCACCGACGCGCCGGACCGCGCGCACACGCCGTCTCGGCGCTGCTGTTCGCTACGTACCCGTGGTGGCTGTTGCTGGGCGAACGGTCCGCCAGGCGGCGGCGCTGACGCTCACCGCTGCAGGACTCTCTCCGCAAAGCGGACCAGCTCGCCTGCCTGACGCATCGCCGTCCTGAGGTTCCGTCCACCTACATCGAACAAGCCGTAGTGCGCCTCGTCCTTGAGGTTCAGCAGTCGATTGAGCGAGTTGGCCGCGCCCTTGCCGCCCGGTTGGACTTTCTCCAGCAAAGCGACCGCGGCTCGGTGTTCCTGCCCACGCGATCGCCGCCCGAGAGCCTTGCAGCAAGCAGCGTCGGATGCTGCGATTCCGGCGAGGACCGCGAGCGCCGCGGCCGGGCTCGAGTATTCGATGTCCTCGCCTTCTCCGGCGAGTAGCTCCGCGACCTCCAGGAACTTGCTCGCATGACGCAGGCGGGCAGCGGCATCGGCCGCCGAGCAAGCCTGTGTTCGCGCTGAGGCGCGGGGACTCATGTGTCGCCGAAGAGCGCTGCGATGGGAGCCCCGGCCAGCGCGATTGCGTCGGCACGAAGCTCGGCGACGATAGGACGATCCTCCGCGACGAGTCGTTCGACCTCGCTCTCGGGAAAATCGAGGGCGGCGGCGCGGTTCCCAGTCCAGCGCGAGACCTTCGTTTCGAGGACGCTCAGCTGTTCTCGCCATCGGGGATCCTCTTGATCCACCTCGTCTGGGCGCACGATGAACAGGTCGATGTCGCTCTGCGTATCTCCGTCGCCGCGTGCGGCCGATCCGAACAGCGAGGCGTGGACGGGCGCGACGTGCCAGGCCGCGAACTCCGCTTTGAGATGGTCGATCAGCGCCACTCTCATGCCGGCAAGCGTGACAACGGCCGGATACGCGAGATGGTCGCGGTTGAGTGTGAATAGGAACGCGCGATTAAGCTCGACGCGGTCGACGAGCCCCTGTTCGGTCAGCCGGTTCAAGACCCGCAGGACCCCGGCGTGCGACCTTCGGCCGGCCAGTACGGCAACCTGACGGCCCGTAAGGGTCATCGTGGTGCCCGCAAGCGTCTGTAGGACGTCGCCGTCAAGAGTGGGGCAGACCGCCCGATAGGGATGTGCTACGTCCATGTGGCTAGTATAGTATCCAGTTGGATAGGATTAGATCCAGATGGCTACAATAGTATCCATGTAGCTGACGGACCTTCTCCGGCGAGGCTGCTCGTGCCGAATCAGGCCCTTCCCGCCGCCCTACAGCGGGATGTTGCCGTGCTTGCGTTTCGGGCCCGGTTCGCGCTTGCTCTGTAGCGTGTGCAGCGCCGTGATCAGCTTCGGGCGCGTCTCGTGCGGCACGATCACGTCGTCGATGTAGCCGCGCTCGGCCGCCGTGTAGGGGTTGGCAAAGCGCGCCTTGTAGTCCTCCATCAGCTTTTCGCGCCGCTCCTGCGGCGTCGGGCTGTGAGCGATGTCGCGCCGGTAGATGATGTTGACAGCGCCCTCCGGCCCCATCACGGCGACCTCCGAGGTCGGCCAGGCGAAGTTGAAGTCGGCGAGCATGTGCTTTGAGGCCATCACGTCGTAGGCGCCGCCGTAGGCCTTGCGCGTGATCACGGTCAACTTCGGCACGGTCGCCTCGGTGAACGCGTACAGCAGCTTCGCGCCGTGGCGGATGATGCCGCCCCACTCCTGGCTCGTGCCCGGGAGGAAGCCGGGGACGTCGACGAACGTGAGGATCGGGATGTTGAACGCGTCGCAGGTGCGCACGAAGCGCGCCGCCTTCGCCGAGGCGTCGATGTCGAGCACGCCCGCCAGCTGCGCCGGCTGGTTGCCGACGATGCCGATCGCGAAGCCGTCGAGGCGCGAGAAGCCGCAGATGATGTTCTTCGCGTGGTGCTCGTGCACCTCGAAGAACTCCTCGTCGTCGACGATCAGCTTGACCACGTTGCGCATGTCGTACGGCTTGTTCGGGTTGTCCGGCACCGCCGTATCGAGCTCCGGGTCCATCCGCTGCGGGTCGTCCGTCGGCTGCACGCGCGGCGCCGTCTGCAGGTTGTTCTGCGGCAGGAAGCCGATCAGGTAGCGGCAGTCCTCCAGGCAAGCGTCCTCATCCTCGGAGGCGAAGTGCGCCACGCCCGACTTCGTGTTGTGCGACATCGCGCCGCCGAGCTCCTCGAAGCCGACCTCCTCGCC
>JBIOEW010000031.1:0-22974 GCA_044446425.1 Solirubrobacterales bacterium
CAGCCGCCTGCATGAAAATCTCGGCGACCGCTCGCCGGCAGAGATCGAAGAACTCTACGCTGTGAAGACCAGGACAACCGCACCCACATCATGAGAGACAGAACCTACTAATCGAGCCTCCGTGGATGCCGGTCCGGCTCACCGGGACCCTCCGTACAAACGGAGGTTCGCCGAGCAGACCCGGATACGCCCGGTTCGCAGCGCGCGTCGCCGGCAGCTCGCTAGGACGATGCCACGGCCGCCTCGTCTACCGCCGGCTCAGTATCCGCAGTCGGGGCGTCGGCGGGGTCGCCACATGGGCAGGCTGCACGCCGACACTCCGGTAGCCCGACGCCCCCGAGTTTCCGCGGCCCGTGGTCGGATCCGTCACCTTGGGGAGTCTGGCTTTGGCATGAGGCGGGCCGCACCAACGACACATGCGTATCCGCCATGCGATGCTCTTGCCCTAACAGAACAGCAGTCCAACGGGATGCTCGTGACTCTCGAGGTCGAACTCGGCGATGTGTCCTCCGTGCAAGATCCCGTTGTGGGATGTCCCGCCGATTACCTGCATCTGCAGTTCGGCGCTGGTGCGACGAAGTCCGAGGGCGATGCCCTGGCCGCAGCCACTGAATCCCTGCACGTGGAGGCGCCGCTCCGCCTCGGCTGCTGACTCACCAACATGAACGCCTGCCGGCCCCATGAATCCGGCTGACCTGGTCGACACGGCTGCGAGGCGGTTCGTGGCCTGGTTTATGTAGAAGACCGTCTCGCAGGGCCATCGAGTTGGGTCTGATGCACCCGTGCCCGCGGGGCACCCGTAGCCGAGAGCCTGAAAATCAGGGTACCCCGAAGAGACGTTGCCATTTCCGACGGCGTCAGGCACGCCCATTGCCGCGGTCACGTCGGTCACGGTGGCCGTGTCGAGCCGAAGAGCGCCGACAAGACCCCACGGCCCGATCATCCGCATGATCCCGGCGTCGACCCAATCCACAGCCTGGTCGAGAATTCCCGGATCGTGGCCGAGGTAGCCGGTGTGAACGGCCGACGCCGCCCCTGCGTCCTTGATGCGGGCGAGGTTGAAGTCGCAGACGATGTCGTGCTGGTTGCAGATCTCCGCCGTGCTCCACGGTTGATCGACATCACGCGCGCGGCCGTGCAGGTAAACGCGAACCCCCTCGCCGCTAATGGGAGCGCTACCGAATAGCTTGGCCCGCGAGTCATGAGTCCGGTCGCCGTCACCCAGTAACAAGGTTCCGATGACCGCGTCGTGTGCGCTGGCGTGCCGGTCGTCGTCGAGTTGCAGCTCAGCTTGGTGGATGACCATGGCGCCCTGGGAGTAGCCCGCCATGACGAGCCTCGTGTTCGGGCAGCTGGCGGCGACGATGCCCACCTCCTTGACTGTCTGAGACACGCCCTCGTCAATGCTCGCGGTGTAGCGCTTGACGTTGTGCTCGTAGTACAGCGCCGCTGCCTCGACAGGGTGGCCGCTGGCCAGCAATGCGATCTCGACGTTGCTCGGCCTCAGGACATCGACCCCGAGCGCGGGATATACGACCGGCAGCGTCGACATCGTCAGGCCCCTTGCTCCGAGCTCCCGGCCTAGCCGATCGGCCATGTAGCTGACGGAGGTTCCCATCCCGTGCGTCGCTCCGGTAGCTGGCTCGCCAGACCCGCGGGCGCCGATAAACATCACATCCGGGCAGGATCTCGTCACACTGGCCAGCGCCCGATGTGAAGGCGCTGCCCTCGCTGGGCGCGCGGCCCGGCAGCTCCCGCACCCGCGCGACAGCGGGCGAACGCCTTCCACAAACGGGATGAGCGTCCGCCGGGCGATGCCTGCATACGGCGTCCACTCCCACGCAACATAAGTTCGTCCCTGCTCATGCCAGGCCAGCTCCCATCCACCCGCATTACGCCCCTCCTCAACGAACCAGGCATTTCTCCTCCCGATACGCAGCTGTCGAGGGACGGACGCGTTCTCGGGATCATGCAGGACCGCCATCAACGCCGACGCATTTGCGCGACGGAGCTCCACACACAAGTCGGTCGCATTGACCCTTTGGCATCCGTTGTGCGGGCTTCCGAATTCTAGGTCGAAGTCAACGCCAGAAAAGCGGCTGAGCAGTACATTTCCGCTGGGGAAACTCCGAGGCAGTCGCGATGGGAAGAGGGGCGGCGGTTGAAGGTGCCAGGCGCGTAGGTGATCGCGCGCTTCAGCCAGCGTCGCTCCGTCCGCGCTCCAAGGTAGCGCCAAGGCGAGGGCGAGTAACGCCATCAGTCCAGCGAGCCCAAACGGCGTCGCGAAGCCGAGCCGAGTCCTCATCGAGTCACGATGCGTACCGGAGCGGGCAGCTCGCCTCGGAACAGTCAATCGCGATTGCGGTCGCACGGTATGGCGGGTGCCTTGGTAGGTGACACGATTGCCCGTTCATTGCACCTGCTGGACAGCGCCAGCCGTTGTCGTCGGTGTAAGAGCTCGCTTCGTTCGGACCGTTATGGACGTGTCCTCCGCCGTCAATGACGATCCGCATCACGTGGATGGCGGCGACGCACGACGTTTGACCCGTGATGTACGCGCGCCAACGATCGATCCGACTACGGTGGATGAAATTCCGGGCGGAGAAGTAGCCGCAGGTTCGGTCACCGCTGGTCGCCGCAATCGATCGACCTGGGGCGCTGACGCCAACCATAGCCAGCGTGGCTAACGCGCCCACGAGCGCGAGCACAATCGAGGCTCGTGAGGTGGCACAGCCTCGGCCTCGAGCGCGGATGACATCGCCGGAATCCATCGGTTGCCGGACGATACCTGTCCCACGCATCCCCTCGACGACACCAAGGTGTCGAGATCGCCACGCTTGATGACGCCATCGGCAGACCGAGGCGTCGCCGAAGCAGTGGCGACGGGCCTGCCCGAGCCGGGAGGGAACCGATCGCTTGAGAGGGCCTCGCCCCCCGCCGCTACGGGACGCTGGGAGGCTGCTAGCGATGTCGGTCTAAAGCTGCGGGCGAACGTTTGGCTTCAGTCCGTAGCAAGCATGCCGACGCTCCGGCCCGGGCTCTCCCGCTCTGGACGACCCCGGGCGTCGCCCAGCCACCGGGATTTCCCCCGGTCAGGTTCGGATTGTCCGGTGTTCGGCGACCTGTCGCCAGCGCAATGCCGCTCAGTGCGGCAGATAGACAACGTCTCGGGGACCGCAGGTGCCCCCGGCCGAGCACGCGTTGTAGTCGGACTTCTCTGTGAAGGGACCCTTCCAAGTGGTTCCGCCGCCGATCCCTGAGACGTAGGCCGGGCGGTAGGGATAGCCGCAGAAGTAGAACCCCATACGACCGCCGCACACCCACCAGCGGCCGTGAATGAGTACTGGCCCGGCGTCACCGGTGGCGGCGCCGTCCGCGGTCAGGTTGATGTACTTGGCGTGTGGGTTGATGGCGCCGGCAAGAATTGTCCGGGCCTGCGTGCATGACATGTGCCACGGATAGATCGCGTCCTTGCCATAGAAGCCTTTGGCCGCGTAGCCGCAGCGCTTGACGCTGACCGTCGTCAGTGCGGACGCTGCGCCGACGCCGATAATCAGTAACGCGAAAACGATCAAGATGCACCGCCATCCCCTGAACATGCGCGCGAGCCTAACACGAAATCGCCGTCAGTCGAAAGCGGCTTCGGCACGCGACCGTATCGGCGACGTCTCGATGGTGCCGGCGACGTCTCGATGGTGCCGATCATCGGCACCACATGAGCGCCCCGCCGCGTTTGCACTCGCCCGGCGCGCCCGAAGGTCGACTACCGCGATACTCGCGGAAACGCCGAAGCAGGACCAATCCGGGTCGGCGCACGCAGCCTTGAGTTTCGCCAGGAGCGGGGCTGCGGCGCCTGCTCCGTTGACGTGCGGTAGCCAGCGTCCCCGCTGATCGCGTCGCTGCTTAGCACAAGACTCAGGCGTCTCATTCGCTGGCGACTGCTCCCCCAGACCCCTACGTGGCGAGATCTCCAACGGACCTAACGGGGGGTTCGCCAAATATACTCAGCCGCCTTCTACTGATGCTCTGCCGTCTTGATCAAGGGGCCACAATTGACCAGTCTCAAATTCGTACTTCGTATGGGTACCGCGTGCACGGCCACCATCCTGATTTGCCTGTGCGGCGTTGGCCCGGCGTCAGCTAATACTCCGGCGTACATCAGCACTGCTGCGTGCTTCATCCATTGCAGGCCGTTCCCGCTTGCTCAGCATCCGCGAAAACTGATCGTCGGCCGCGACGGGCTGGCAACCGGCGTCCGTTGGACCCATTGGGGTGCTGGCACAGCCACTGGACGGGGTGAGCTGGTGACTAACACTGGCATCAAAGAGCCGATAACGATCAAGGTAAGCCACCTCGTTCCCTGCGACCACCGGAAGGTTTACTCCCGCTTGGCATTCGGCACCCCCGCGGAGCACATGACCAAGAGCACCCTTGAATTCGACATCAACGGATGCGAGATCGTGGCGCCCGGAGAATGAGCGCCAGGACCGCATCGGCGGCCCGTTCGTTCGAGGGCTACAGAGCTTTGATGATGAATTTGGCGACGAGGAAGGGCTGGACGGTGTTATGGCTCGACCCTCCGCCGTCGTCGCCGACCCGGCGCCCGCCTTCGGCCGCGAAACGGCGACGCGACGACACTCCCCTTGTTAGCGCGGGCTCGCCAGCGACCTAGCCCTAGCGTGTGGCGACCGGCTTAATCGCCCAGGCACTTATCGCGGAAAGTGCCCGAAATCACGATAATCGCCGATAATCCGCAGGCATCGGCCCGCATCGCGACGCGGGAGCCCGATCGCAAACCGCCCGCTAATTGGCGACTTTCGGCGCGAAAGCTGGGCGAAGAGCGGCTATTTTGCAAGCAGGAGGTCACCGGTTCGATCCCGGTTGGCTCCATTTCTAAAGGTCCCTGCACGTGCGCAGGTTCTCGCGACGGGGGATCGGCTCGATCGCCGGAGATCGTCGAGGCGTCCGGGCACTAGTTCTCAGCTGTTCACAACCTATGTGGGCACGTCAGCAGTGCCTCAGTTGAGCGCGGAGGGCGCTTGATCGACGCCAATCCTCGCCGATCGGGCTCGCTTTGCGGCCGAGCCAGAGCTAGCGTCGCGGGCGTCGATATGGGATCGGCGGGTGTCGTGACCCTCGCCCAGATGCGAGGCACCGCTGCCCGGTGATCGAAAGAGTGCCCCGCACCGCGCCAACGGCCGGGGGCGTGACACCAGCAGATACCCCTGATGCCAGAGGAGCGTACCTCTACCCCTGCTGAGGAAGACCAGCAGGTCGATCACACGATCGTTCTGCTGTTGCTCGACCCGGAGTCTCAGCGACCCTGGTCTGAGCAGGAGATCGAGCGCGAGATCGGCTGCGACGTGACCGACAGCCTCGCGCAGCCATGCGCGGCGGGACTGATCCATCGCCATGGGAGCTTCGCGTGGGCCACGCGCGCGGCGCTGGTGGCGGACACGATCGGAGTGCCGCTATGAGCAGAAAGAGGTCGGCCAGCACCATCGCGCTGGGCGCCGCGATCCGCGCCGTGCGAGTCGAGCGTGGCTATACCCAGGAGGGCTTCGCGGCACACGTGGGAATGGGGCGCAGCTACTACGGGGCAATCGAGCGCGGCGAACGCAGGCTCGTGTACACCACGACCTTGAGAATTGTCCGCGGGCTCGAGATGCCGGCTGGCGAGCTGCTCGAGCGGGCGGGTTTGCAGCGGGCTGACACGCCGATGGCCAAGATCCCCATCGACCTTCGCGTCGGCCTCAATGAGCTGCTTCGACGACTGGTCTGTCGCGTCGTAGAACCCACCGCGGGCCACGGGATCCTGGGCCGTGCTTGATCCGATCGGCTAGAGACCTAATCGCGCCTGCGCTTCCGGAGCTCAGCCTCTCCCTCGAAGGGTCCCGACTACGACGGTGCTCCAGTCCCACTTCTGGCAGCCCCTCTTATCTCCCGTCCCGACGAAGTTGCGGCGACACCCCTGAACGGCCCCTGGAGGCCGCGCGTATTGAGCCTGACTCGTCTGCTGTCGCGCGTATATTCGGGCGTCCTCCTGATGGTCGCTCAGCATAAGAAACGCTCCGCCCGAGATGCGCTCGCGATGAAGCTCGTGTCGACTGCGTTCGCTTCAAGGGAGTTCGGGGAAGCCCTCGCTGAGGCAGCGGATGAGATCAAATCTGAAGTACAGCGCGACGATACAGAGGCCACAGTCGCCGGAATATTTGAGCGCGTTCTCTACGCACAACTAAAAAGCGTCGGTGTCCCCTTCCGACCAAAGAAGGAGATGGTCGTTGAAGCTGAGCGGCATCTGGCTCTCGGCAGAACCGATTCGCGAATCGGTCAATTGGTAATCGAGTACAAGAGGCCCAAGAAGTTCGAGCGGGCGAGCGACATCGCATCTGCTTGCATGCAGACTGAGGACTACCTGAAGGTCATCGCAAAGGATGGCGCTTCTGCGGTCGGGCTTGTTACTGACGGCCGCACAATCTGCGAAATCCGCGCTTCCGATGGCGGCATAGAGTCGCGGGGTGCGCGCGTTTCACTCGACGCAGACGTCCTGCGCCAGGTCGTACGGCATGTTCACTCCCTCACGCTGACGGCTCTAACTGCAGATAACCTGCTGCGCGACCTTTGCCAAGACGGCGACGGAGCGCTGTTTCGCGCGGCCCGGCGTCTTTACACGGTCCTGGATAGCACCGCAGTGACTCCCCGAACCGAGATGCTGCACGCGGAGTGGCGTGCGATGTACCGCTTGGGCCATCGCGATCAATCGCAGCAACGGAAAATCGAACAGCGTCGAGCAAGTCTCTCCGACTTGCTCGATGTCGGACTCTCTGATCCGAAGATGGAGTACCGAGCGCTCTTTGCGCTCCACACAGCATACGCAATCGTTCTCAAGCTCTTGGCGACTCGTGTCCTTTCCGAGGTCGTTCTCGCGCGCAGCCTCACGAGCTGGAGCTCTCAGCTTTCGGCAGACGCACGCGCCCTAAGAGCATTCTGCGCCAACCTAGAGGATGGCTCACTTTTTCGAAGCCTCGGGATCCTAAATCTTCTTGAGGGCGACTTCTTTGCCTGGTACGCGGACAAGGCTCAGTGGAATGAGGAGATCGCAGACGCCGTTGCAGACATCATTGAGGTTCTAGCGCGGTACGAGGCGACTACCGAGCTTTTCACTGAAACTGGCGCAGTCGACCTTTTTCGCCGCTTGTACGAGTCAACTGTTCCGCAAGTGGTGCGCGCGAGCTTCGGGGAGTTTCATACTCCGACATGGCTGGCTGAAGACCTCTTGGACGCCGCTGGTACCGGACGAAACGCACGCATTCTTGATCCGTGCGTTGGCTCAGGCACGGTAGCAATAGCGGCCATCGACCAAGTTCGACGGAAGCATCACCGTCTTACCCCGGCTGCGCTGCTCGAAAAGATCACGGACTCCGTCGTGGGAATCGACCTCAATCCGCTTTCGGTTCTTACAACACGCGTCAACTACTTCATCCGGATCGCCGATCTCTTGCCAGAGGATGGTGCTTCGCTCGTGATCCCAGTGTTTCTGGGAGATGCGTCGAACGTTCCTCGTCGTGTTTCGATTGATGGCGTCGAGTGCGTAGAGTACGAGCTGAGAACGACCAATGAGCCAATAAAGGCCGTCTTGCCGTTGTCGCTCGTAAAGCAATCGGCGTTGTTCGTACGTACGATGCACTCCTTTGAGGAGGCGGTCAATCGAAAGGCTGGCGCACAGGCGGCGAAGACGCTGGTCGCAGCGCTTCCGTCCAATGAGCGTACCGATGAGATCCGAGTGCGCATACAGCGACTCGCCACCCAGCTCGTTACCTTCCACGGTCGCGGCTGGAATGGGATCTGGGCTCGAGTCCTCACGAACTTCCTCTCGACGGGAGCGCTGGCCCCGTTTGACGTCGTAGCGGGTAATCCGCCGTGGATCGATTGGAAGAACCTGCCTGTTGAATATCGCGACGAGATTAAGGCGCTGGCTATAGAGCAGCATCTCTTCTCCGGAGATCGGCGCACGGGAGGAATTAATCTCAACATCTGCGCGCTGATTGCTCATGTCAGCATGACGACCTGGCTAAAGAAGCGGGGGCGGCTAGCATTTCTCATGCCAAAGGAGCTAGCGGTCCAGCAGTCGTATCAGGGGTGGCGATCGCTCGCCGGGCGCCTCGACCTCACATTTACGGAATTCCGCGACTGGAGCGCGGCGGGGCATCCGTTTGACCCCGTTAAAGAGGATTTTATGACCTTCGTTATCGGTCCGGGCCTTCGCTCTACTGATGTTCCGGTTGTGAGCTACCGTAAGAAGCGCGAGAGCCGAACAGCAGCTGCAAGTTGGCCGGATCGTCGGAGCGCGCTAGCAGCACTCGACGCCAAAAGCGGAGTGGCGGCTCAGATTACCCCTGAGAGCACTGCGTTCACGTTCGCGAACACGAAAACGGTACTCAAGACGTTCAGGCGCATTGCCGGGACCTGTCCGTATAAGGGCCGCGAGGGAGTCGAGTTTTACCCGCAGGAGCTCCTACTCTACGAGTACGTAAAGCCAGGTCCAAAAAAGGGAACGGCTTGGGTTAGGAACGTCCAAGTTTCGCGATCTAAGTATCGCATCCCCCAATCTGAACGCCTTCTTGAGACAGACTTCCTCTTCCCACTGGTAAAGGGCCCGCAGATCGAAGCGTTTTCACATGCGTACGATGGCCTACTCGTGCCATTTCCGTACGACGCCGAGGACCCGCACAAGCCTATTTCTGAAGGAATGTTGGCGGTGAGGTCTCCAATGTTGCTCAAGATGTATCAGGAGTTTGAGGAGATAATCCGGGCACAGACGGGCTTTTCAGACTCGATCCGCGGTCCAGCACCGGGCGAGTATTACGGCTTGGCTCGGACAGGCCCCTACTCGTTTGTGAATACCTACGTAGCCTTTCGCGACAATTCGAAGTGGTGCGCATGTGTCGTCGATTCGGTTACGACGCCTTGGGGTGAGAAGAAGCGTTTCGTGTTCCAGAACCACGCGGTGTCGATGTGTGAGCGCCCCGATGGGCGTTTTATCAGTCGGGAAGAGGCGCACTACATCTGCGCGGTGCTCAATTCGCCATCGGTCTCCAGCTTCATATTGGCCTCGTCGGATGAGAGATCATTCAAGATACGCCCGCCCGTGAGGATCCCTCTCTTTGATCGTAAGGTCGCCGCGCACAGACTGCTAGCGAAGCTCTCTCGCCGTGCCCACACCAAAGCGCACGTCTCGGACGAGCTGCTTGCGGAGATCGATGAGACATATGGCAAGTTGCTTAAGGGGCGTCGGCGGCAGTAATGCGGAAGTAAGGCAACGTGTGGGTCACCAACACGGCCTGGCTCAATATGCCACGAGTCGCTGATGACGGAGACGCTGGGGTAGGCAGGTGGTGAGTGCGAGCGCAACCGTAGGACACGCGGGTGCCTGTCTGTGCGGCCCGCCTCAGCGGTCGAGGGCTGCGCGAGCGGTTGCGATCTTCATTACCAGCCGGCGTGAGCCCTGGATTGGTTGGAAGTCGTGGTGGCGGTAGAAGCGGTGTGCGGCGTCATCGATGGCGTCCACGGCAATCAGCCGTCCGCCGGCGTTCGTCGCGGCAGCGACGATCCGCTCAACCGCATCGAGTAGCAGGTGCGTGCCCAGACCTTGCCCGTGCAGGGCTTCGCTGAGCGCGAGCCGGGCGATGAGGTAGCCAGGGATCGTGCTGTAGCCGGCACTGAGTGAGCGCGATGGCAAGTCAGTGCGCATGAACTGGGTCGGAGCGATCGCGTAAAACGCGACTACCACGAGATCGTCGGGCCTGGTCCACACAGTGGTGTGGGCGATACCGGCCGCCTGTGCACGCAATGCCTCGTTGAGCAGCCACCGATCAAGCTGATCGCGCCCGCAGTCCAACTGCGCGAGGTCGTGACGCTCGCTGAGCCGCTGGGAGGTCCAATCGCTCACGCGCGCCGGTATAGGCGCGGGCTGCGAGCGGCTCGTTCCAAGCGAGGAGCCGGATCGCCCTGGTCAAGCGCAGTGACCAGGGCGTCGAACTGAGCAGCCGGGATCAGCGTCTGGTCGGCCCGGCCGAGCACGCGATCGGCCTCACGCGTCGCCGCCGCCAAGACGAACGCCGAGACCGACAGGTCTCGTGCCTTGGCTGCGCGCGAGATCCGCTCCTCGCTCGCTGGGTCGGCGCGCATCTCGATCCGCCTAGTCCGGGTAGCCATACCCCGATAGTACGGTACTTGTACGGCGCCGACAAGCCCGTCCCCAACCCCCGAGGCGACCAGCCGCTGCTCGTCCCACTGCGCGGTTGAAGGGCAAGCATGTAGACACGTTTCGGGCCGCGGAATCGCCCCACCTCCCGAGCTTGAACGCCACTGCCATGCCCGCACCGGCGCGCGTCTTCGCGCGTGCTGATAGAAGTACCAGTGTGAAGAGACACGCGCGCACCATCTGCTTGGCCCTGTTCGGCTCCGTCCTGCTCGCGCTGCCTGCGCAAGCCTCGGCCGAAGAAATCCCGCCGCCGACGCTGAAGGTCAAGGCGGCGGCGGTCCCGATCCCCGGCTTTCCGGGCACGGGCAACTTCTACGGCAAGGGCGCCGACGTCGAAGCCACGCTGGAAATCGCCGGATCCGGATACGGCACCACCCCGCAGAACCCGAAAGGGAGCGTGCCGCCGATCTCGGCCGTCAACGTCTACCTGCCGAAGGGCGTCAAGCTGCACCCGTCCGGCTTCGGCTCCTGCACCCAAGCCACGCTCCAGAACGTCGGCCCGATCGGATGCCCCAAGAGCTCGGTCGCGAGCCCGATCGGGAGCGTGCTCGGCGAAGTGACCTTCGGGACCGAACGCGTGCCCGAGACGGCCACGCTGCAGGGGTTCTTCGGTCCCAGTGGCACCATCCTCTTCTACACGCAAGGCTCGAGTCCGGTGAGCCTCGAAGTCGTCTCCAGCGGCCGGTTCGTGCGGAGCTCCGGCAAATACTCATGGGAGCTGAAGACGCTCGTGCCACCGGTCGCCACCGTGCCCGGCGCGCCGTTGGCTTCGGTCGGCAGGATCCACCTCAAGGCGGGCGCCGCGTACCGCTCACACGGGAAGGTGATCCCCTACGGCACCGTGCCGAAGAAGGGCGAATGCCCCAAGGGCGGCTTCTTCGGCAAGACCGAAGTCACCTTCGGCGGGACCTACGGCGGCGAACGCGAATTCGGTATCCCGGCGAAAACCGTGACCAACGTGGTCCGCGTTCCCTGCCCGCGCAGGTAGCGCCGTCGGCGCAGTCTGGCCTACGCGGTCGCTACCCTAGGCCCGGTCGCTTACCCTACGCGGTCGCTTACCCTACGTCGTCGCTTACGCAGCCTGGCCGACCCGCTGCCGCGCGCGCGAGAAGACGAGCACGCCGTCGTCCAGCTCGCCGTCGCGCAGCATCTGCAGGTCCTGGGCGTAGCTCATCCTGATCTGCCACGGTCCCGACGTGCCCTGGAGCGGGAACCTGTGGACGGCGCGCTGCACGTAGCCCGCGCCGAAGTCTAGGAACGGCCGCGTCGGCATCGACGCATCCGCGCTCACCGGCACGCAGCTGTCGAACCCCCTGCGGCCCATCCGCGCGATCAGCCGGCACGCGTACTCGCAGACGAGGTCGAGCTTGAGCGTCCAAGACGCGTTCGTGTAGCCGAACACGAAGATGAAGTTCGGCACGTCGCTGAGCATCGCGCTCTTGTAGACGATCTTCTGCGCCAGCACGACCGGCTCGCCGTCGACCACGAGCTCGATGTCGCCGAGCGCGACGAGGTCGAGGCCGGTCGCCGCGATGATGATATCCGCCTCCAGCTCCTCGCCCGAGGCGAGGCGGATGCCGTGCTCGGTGAACGTCTCGATCCGATCCGTCACGACCGACGCCGTCCCCGCCGAGATCGCCTCGAACAGGTCTCCGTCGGGCACCGCGCAAAGCCGCTGATCCCACGGGTTGTACGAAGGCGTGAAGTGCCGGTCGATGTCATAGCCCGCCGGCAGCCTGCGCTCGAGGCCCTTGCGCAGCAGTCGCTTCAACAGCTCCGGACGGCGCCGGCTGAGGCTGTAGATCGACTTCTGCAGCCAGATGTTCTTGCGCCGCGTGATCGCGTAGGCCTGCTCCGCCGGCAGGATGCGCTTGAGCAGGTTCGCCAGCGGATCCTTTTCCGGGAGCGAGACCACATACGTCGGCGATCGCTGGAGCATCGTCACGTGCGCCGCCTCATCTGCCATCGCCGGCACGAGCGTCACCGCCGTGGCGCCGCTGCCGATCACGACGACCCGCTTGCCGCTGTAGTCGAGCTCCCCCGGCCAGTGCTGCGGATGCACGATCGGCCCCTGGAAGCGCTCTGCCCCCTCGAAGGGCGGCATGTAGCCCTGCGCGTAGCGGAAGTAGCCGCTCGCGCAGAACAGCCACGAGCACGTCAGGCGTACCTGCTCGCCCGTGTCCACGCGCTCCGCGTGCACCGTCCAGCGCGCCTGCGCGCTTGACCACTGCGCACGCGTGACGCGATGCGCAAAGCGGATCTGGCGATCGATCCCGTGGTCGGTCGCCGTGTCGCGGATGTAGTCCAGGATCGCCGGGCCGTCCGCGATCGACTTCTCGTTCGTCCATGGCTTGAAGGCGTAGCCGTAGGTGTGCAGGTCCGAGTCCGAGCGGACCCCTGGATAGCGGAACAGGTCCCACGTCCCGCCGATCGCGTCGCGACCCTCGAGGATCGCGTAGCTCTTGCCCGGCAGCGCGCGTTGCAGGTGGTAGGCGGCGCCGATCCCCGACAGGCCGGCGCCGACGATCAGCACGTCCACGTGCTCGCTCGCCTGCGCAGGACGCTCGGCCAAATCGACGATGCTCGCCATGCTGTCTCCTTGCTTTCAGCTCGCTCCCGGATAGTCCGCACGACGATCATATTGGCTGCGCAGCCAAATGCGCTCCGGGTCAGCGCCGGGGCACTCGCCGCCTCGCGCCACCCACTACCGTTGTCGCGTGACCACCGTTTCGGTCCTCGCGTGAGCACGGCTTCGTCCGGCAAGCGCCCCAAGGAGCGCAAGCGCCTGAGCACCGCCGAGCGGGTTCAGCGCGGGCGCGACATGCGCAAGGCCGTCCCGCGCTCCAGCCACGCGCGCTTCGAGCCTTCGCGCGCGCGTTCCGACCCGGTCGAGCTGCTCGAGCGCCAGGCCGCCACGCGCGTTGCCGAGCTCGTGCCGATCCGCTACGGGCGGATGCTCGTCTCGCCGTTCACCTTCTACCGCGGCGCCGCGCTGATCATGGCGAGCGATCTCGCCCAAGCGACCCCGCGCACCGGCCTCACGGTGCAGTGCTGCGGCGACGCCCATCTGTCCAACTTCGGCGTGTTCGCCTCGCCCGAGCGTCGGCTCGTGTTCGACATCAACGACTTCGACGAGACCCTTCCCGGTCCGTGGGAGTGGGACGTCAAGCGCCTCGCCGCGAGCATGACGATCGCCGCTCGCGATCGCGACTACGCGGCGGCCGAGCGCGAGCGCGTCGTGCTCGAGACCGTGCGTGAGTACCGCACCGCGATGGTCCGCTTCGCCGGTATGAGCAACCTCGACGTCTGGTACGCGCGCCTGGACATCGACGACACGATGGAGCTACTAGCCGAACAGCTGACGCCGAAGATCATCAAGCGGACCTCGAAGGCGCTCGCCAAGGCGCGCACGCGCGACAGCACCTCGGCCGCCTCCAAGCTCACGCGGATCGTCGACGGCGAGCCACGGATCGTCAGCGATCCGCCGCTGATCGTGCCGATCGCCGAGCTCGAAGAGAACGGCCGCGAGCGGATGTTCGACGTGCTCGGCGAGCGCATGCGGGCCTATCGCGCGAGCCTGCCCCACGAGCGGCGGATCCTGCTCGAGCAGTTCCAGCTCGCCGACTTCGCGCGCAAGGTCGTCGGCGTCGGCAGCGTCGGCACGCGCGCCTGGATCGCGCTGCTGGTCGGGTCGGGCACCGATGAGCCGCTGCTGTTGCAGATGAAGGAGGCCGAGCGCTCGGTGTTCGAGCGGTTGCTCAGGCCCAGCAGGTTCGCCAACCACGGTCGGCGGGTAGTCAGCGGGCAGCGCCTGATGCAGGCAAGCAGCGACATCTTCCTCGGATGGCTTCACGTCGACGCCGGGCTCGACGAGCAGCCGCGCGACTTCTACATACGCCAGCTGAAGGACTGGAAGGGCTCGGCCGAGATCGAGCAGATGGCGCCCAAGGGCATGGCCGCCTACGGGCGCATGTGCGGCTGGACGCTGGCCCGCGCGCACGCGCGCAGCGGCGACCGCATCGCGCTCGCCTCCTATCTCGGGCGGGGCACGAGCTTCGAGCGCGCGCTCGTGGAGTTCGCCGATGCCTACGCCGAGCAGAACGAGCGCGACTACCGGGCGCTCGCCCAAGCCGTCGACTCCGGGAGGGTCGTTGCCCAGACAGGCCTCTAAGACCACAGTGCCAGACCCAACCCGCCATCGCGTCGTCATTGTCGGCGGCGGCTTCGCCGGCCTGCAAGCCGCGCTGAAGCTCGCCAAGGCGCGCCGCCAGGTCGAGGTGACGCTCGTCGACCGGCGCAACTTCCACCTGTTCCAGCCGCTCGCTTACCAGGTCGCCACGGGCGCGCTCTCGCCGAGTGAGATCTGCTACCCGCTGCGCACGATCTTCCGTGACCGGGAGAACGTCGACGTGCTGCTCGCCGAGGTCGCCGGCTTCGACCTCGGCGCGCGACGCGTGGCACTGCGCCCGGTCGACTCCGTCGGCGAGCAGGTCCCGTCGCCCGAGTCGGTGCAGTACGACAGCCTGCTCGTCGCAGGTGGCTCGCGCTACTCCTACTTCGGCCACGACGACTGGCACGCCTTCGCCCCCGAGCTGAAGTCGCTGGAGGGCGCGCTCGACATCCGCAGCCGCATCCTCACCGCGCTCGAGGCGGCCGAGTGGGAGGAGGACCCCGAGCGCCGCCGCGCCTGGCTCACGTTCGTCGTCGTCGGCGCCGGCCCCACCGGCGTCGAGATGGCGGGGCAGATCGCCGAGATCGCGCGCGACTGCAGCCCCGAATTCCGCCGTGTGCAGACGAGCACCGCGCGCGTGCTGCTGGTCGAGGCCGCCGAGCGCGTGCTGACCGGCTTTCCCCCGTCACTCTCCGCCCGCGCCGAGAAGGCCCTGCGCAAGCTCGGCGTGACGCCGCTGCTCGGGCACTCCGTGACCGGCGTCGAGCGCGACGCCGTGACCACCACCACCCCCGACGGCTCCCACGAGCGCTTCCCCGCTCGGACCGTCGTGTGGGCGGCCGGCGTGACCTCCTCCGCCCTCGCCCGCGAGCTGGCCGAGGCGACCGGCGCCGAGCTCGACCGCGCCGGGCGGCTGATCGTCGAAGAAGACCTCTCGCTGCCCGCTCACCCCGAGGTGCAGGCGCTCGGCGACATGGTCGCGATCCGCCGCGCCGACGGCATCGAGACGCTCCCCGGCCTCGCCCCGGTGGCGATGCAGCAGGGGCGCCACGCCGCCGCCAACGTGCGCGCGCGGCTGCGCAGCGGCCGGCCCAAGCCGTTTCACTACACCGACAAGGGCAACCTCGCGACGATCGGCCGCGCCAAGGCCGTCGCCGACATCAAGGGCCTTCACCTCAGCGGCGCCGTCGCCTGGGTCACCTGGCTCGCCGTGCACCTGTGGTATCTGATCGGCTTCCAGAACCGCCTGCTCGTGTTCACCCGCTGGGGCTTCAGCTTCGTCACGCACGGGCGCGGCGCACGGCTGATCGGCGCCCGCGCGCAGCCGCCCGAGCCTCGCTGAGCACCGCTGCTCCGGTGGCGTGCAGCCACGCTGCGATCGTTTTAATTAATTATTAATAAAAAGAGATCACGCCGCGGCGCCCGCCTCGGCCGCCGCCGGGCGCAGAACCCCGGTGTCGCGTGCCAGCCGTCGCGCCAGCGCCACCGGGATCAGGCTGACGAGGATCACGAAGAACACGACCACGTTGACCTGCGGCAGCTGCTGGCCGAGGCGGATGTTGCCGAAGATCCAGATCGGCAGCGTGTTCTGCGCGCCCGCCGTGAACGTCGTCACGACGATCTCGTCGAACGACAGCGCGAACGCGAGCAATCCGCCCGCGACGAGCGCCGTCGCGATCATCGGCAGCGTGACGAAGCGGAACGTCTGCCAGCCGTCCGCGCCGAGGTCCATCGAGGCCTCCACCAGCGAGGACTGCGTGCGCCGCAGGCGCGCCAGCACGTTGTTGTAGACAGTCACGATGCAGAACGTCGCGTGGCCGACGATGATCGTCGTCAGCGAGAAGCCGATGCCGCTGAAGTTGATGAACGAGTTCAGCGCCATCCCCGTGATGATCCCCGGCAGCGCGATCGGCAGCACGAGCAGGAACGAGATCGCTTCGCGCCCGAAGAAGCGGAAGCGGTGAACCGCGAACGCCGCCATCGAGCCGAGCAGCAGCGCGATCGCCGTCGAGATCAGCCCCGCGCGGATCGACAGCCAGAAGGCGTGGCGCATTTCGGCGTTGTGCCACGTCGAGGAGAACCACTTCGTCGAGAGCCCGTGCAGCGGCCAGCTCTGCACGTTCGACGGGTTGAACGCGTAGACCACGATCAGCGCGATCGGCACGAACAGGAACAGCAGGATCAGCACCGTCCACAGCGCGAACGCCAGGCGGCTCAAGCGGCTCGTGCCGATCACCGTGTCCCTCCCCGCGGAGCGCTCGTCTCGCCCATGCCGATCACAGCGCCTCGAACGCTCCCAGCCTGCGCGCGATCAGCAGGTAGACGCCCATCACGATCAGCGGCACCGTCGCAAACGCGGCCGCGAACGGCACGTTGCTGGCCACGCCGACGTTCTGGTAGACGACGTTGCCGATGAAGTCCGAGCCCGCGCCGCCCACGAGCGTCGGCGTGATGTAGTCGCCGAGCGTCAGCGAGAAGGTGAAGATCGAGCCCGCCGCGATGCCCGGCAGGATCAGCGGGAACAGCACCGATCGGAACGTGCGCAGCCCGCGTGCGCCGAGGTCGGCCGAGGCCTCGATGTAGGAATCCGGCACGCGTTCGATCGCCGACCAGATCGGCAGGATCATGAACGGCAGCCAGATGTAGCTGAACACGATCCACATCGCCCAGTTGGAGTAGCCGATGTTCAGCGAGCCGAGCCCGAGCTGGCCGATCGCCCAGTTGAGCACGCCGTCCTTGGCGAGGATCAGCCGCCACACGTACACGCGCACGAGGTAGCTCGACCACAGCGGGATCAGCACCGCCACGAACAGCGCGCCCTGCAGGCGCTTGGAGGCGATCCGCACCGCGAAGAACGCGAACGGCAGCGCGAGGATCGCGTCCGTCACCGTCACCGCCGCCGCGATCCCGATCGTGCGCAGTGCGATCGTGCGGTACGTATCTACTTTCACCAGCGTTTCGAAGTTCTTCAGCGTCCAGTTGTGGACGAGGTTGCCCGTGAACGAGTCGACGCTCCACAGCGAGGAGATGAACAGCACGACGAGCGCCGCCAGGTAGATCAAGACGAACCACGCCAGCGGCCCCGACAGCAAGAGGCCGCCGCGCAGCCACGGCCGGCGGAACAGCGCCGCCGACACGCGGGTGCGGGCAGGGGTGCTTCGCTCTGCGGCGAAGCCGGTCGCGCTCACCGGCTCCGCCGCCGCGCGGGCGCTAGCCCGTTACTTCTGTCCACTTCTGCTGCCACTTCGAGTAGTCCATGCAGTCGCTCTGGCCGTTGCCGCATTCCGCCACCGGCGTGCGCCAGAACTTGATGCTGTCGAAGTAGCTCGCCGGCGCGTCCGCGTGGTAGACGCCGCACGAGCCCTTTTCGATCTTTTCCATTTCGCCACAGGCCTTCGTGTTGACCGGCGTCTCGCCGTACGTCGTCGCCTGCTCGGCCTGCACCTTCGGGCTCGACACCCAGTTGACCCATTCATAGGCGCAGTTCGGGTCTTTGGCGTGCGCCGAGAGCATCCACGTGTCCGCCCAGCCCGTCGCGCCCTCCTTCGGGATGATCTGTTCGACCGGCTCCTTCGCTTTCTTCAGCTGGCTGTACTGGTAGGGCCAGGCCGCGCCGATCACCGCATCGCCGTTCTTGAACAGTTCGATCTCATCCGAAGCCAGCGCCCAGTACTTCTTGATCAGCGGCTTCTGCTTCTTCAGCAGTTCGCCGGCCGCGTTCAGCTGCGCTTCGGTCAGCTCGTAGGGGTTGGAGATGCCGAGGCGCGGCTGCGTCTTCGACAGGTACAGCGCCGCGTCGGCGATCTGGATCGGGTTGGCCGGCACCGAGACCTCACCCTTGTACTGCGGGCCGTAGATCGCCGACCAGCTCGTCGGCGCCGGCGTCACCGACTTGGTGTTGTACAGCAGCGTGTTCGGACCCCACTGGAGTGAGATGCCGTAGTGCTTGCCGTCGACCGTGTTGTGCGGCGGCGATTGCAGCTGCGGCACGAAGTTCTTCCATTCCGGCACCAGCGCGACGTTCATCGGCTGCACCTCGCCGCCGCGGATCAGGCGCAGGCTGGCGTCGCCCGAGGCCGAGACCATGTCGTACTGGCTGCCGCCGCCGCTGCGCATCAGCGTGACCATTTCGTCGGAGGAGCCCGCGTACTTGGCGTGCACCTTGCAGCCCGTCTTCGCTTCGTAGGGCTTGACCCACTTCGATTCGGCGTAGCCTTCCCATGCGACGAGGTTGAGCTGACCCTCGGTCTTGCCGATCTTGCTCGGCAGGTTCGACGCCGAGGTGCTGCTGCTCGACGAGGAGCCGCACGCGCTCGCGCCGACCATCATCGCGAGCAGCGCCGCCCCCAGCGCCCAGTCGATCTTTGCCAGTCTCATCAGCTTCTCTCCTCCTGTTTGGTTGTGTCGAGCAGCGAGGCGTCCTGCGTCCTGTAGGCGAGCCTCACGCGCCGGCCGCGCATCGCAAGCGCCTGCGCCGCCGAGGTGTCCAGGTTCTGCTCGAGCGCGACGATGCGCTCGCCGTTCTCGAGCTCCACGTCATAGCGCGTGACCGAGCCGAGGTAGGCAACCTCGCGCACCGCTCCCGCGAGCTCCCCCGCCGTGCCCGCCGGCGGCTGCTCGCCCTCGGCCAGCAGGCGCACCTTCTCCGGGCGCACCGTGTACGTCAGCCCGTCGCGGCGGATCACGTTGGAGGTGCCGACGAAGCTCGCCACGAACTCGTTGGCCGGGCGCTCATAGACTTCGCCCGGCGTGCCGATCTGCTCGATGCGCCCGTCCGAGAAGACCGCGATGCGATCGCTCATCGTCAGCGCCTCGTCCTGGTCGTGCGTGACGTAGACGAACGTGATCCGCTCCGAGAGCTCGCGCTGGATCGACTTCAGCTCGAACTGCATCTGCTGGCGCAGCTTCAAATCGAGCGCGCCCAGCGGCTCGTCGAGCAAGAGCACGCGCGGGCGGTTGACCAGCGCGCGCGCCAGCGCCACGCGCTGGCGCTGCCCGCCCGAGAGCTGGATCGGGCGCCGCGCGCCGACGTCCGGCAGGCGCACCATCTGAAGCGCCTCCGCCGCGCGTTTGCGCCGCTCCTGCCTGCCCACGCCGGTCACGCGCAGGCCGTAGGCGACGTTCTCCTCGACGCTCATGTGCGGGAACAGCGCGTAGTCCTGGAAGACCGTGTTCAGCGGGCGCTCGTACGGCGGGCTGCGCGTCACGTCGACGCCGTGCAGCTCCACCGTGCCCGTGTCGGCCAGCTCGAAGCCGGCGATCACGCGCAGCGTCGTCGTCTTGCCAGAGCCCGAGGGACCGAGCATCGTAAAAAACTCACCGGGCAGCACGTCGAGCGTGAGGTCCTCGACGGCGACCACGTCGCCGAACGCCTTGCGCACGCCCGTCAGGCGCACCGCCGGGACGGTCGCCGGTCCCCCGGGCGGCATCGGACCCGGGCTCGGCACATCGATCGTCGCGCCGCCTCCGGCCATCCGCAGCGAGTCTATTCCCAGCATCGGGCGGCGACAACTGGCGCGAATGGACAATCTCGCCCGCCCGCGCTGGCCTCGGCGGCCATCGACAGGCGTCGAAGCGCCGGGCGCTAGGTGCGCGGGTAGGGCAGCGGCGTGAGGATGCCGTCGAGGCGCTCGCGCAGCGGCTCGAAGCGCGGCGGCAGCGAGAGCCGCTCGCCGAGGTGCGCCGCGTCCTCGTCGACCGCGAAGCCGGGACCGATCGTGGCGATCTCGAACAGCACGCCGCTCGGCTCGCGGAAGTAGATCGAGCGGAAGTAGAAGCGGTCGATCACCTCCGTCACGCGGGCGCCGCCCTGGCTGACGTGCTCACGCCAGGCGTCCTGCTCGTCGAGCTGGGAGGCGAAGGCGATGTGGTGCACCGAGCCGGCGCCCTGCGCCGGCGTCACACCCTGCGGCGGCGCGTCGTAGACATAGAAGCCGTGGCGCCGATCGCCGCGCACCTCCCAGCGCGAGTCCTCCTCGCCGTCGAAGCCGAGCGTGTCGCGCAGCAGCGCAGCGCTGGCGGCGGGGTCCTCGCTGTAGGCGCGCGCGCCGTCGAAGCCCTGCAGCGCGTGCTCGGCCGGGATGCCCGGCGCCGTGGCGTGCAGCGGCGGGTCCTCGCTGGCTGATACGGCGAACTCGTGCTCCAGGCCCTCGGGGTCTGAGAAGACGAGGCTCGCCGCGCCGCGCACCTGCTCGGTGGAGCGCTCGCTGCTGACGCCGGCCTCGGTGAGGCGCGCCTCCCAGAAGTCGAGCGACTCGGGCGAGGCCACGCGCCAGACGATCCGGTGGACCATCCCCGCGCCGGCCGCGCCGCGTGCCGCGCCGGGATACTCGAAGAACGTCAGGTCCATCCCCGGCGAGCCGTCGTCGTCGCCGTAGAACAGGTGGTAGACGGTCGGGTCGTCCTGGTTGACGCTCTTCTTGACCATCCGCAGGCCGAGCAGCCCCGTGTAGAACTCGACGTTGCCGACCGCGTCGCCCGTGATCGCCGTGATGTGGTGGATTCCCTCGAGCCTCACCGCAGAAGTGACATTATCGCCACGTGCAAGATGGGTCGCTGATAGCCCGCTTCGGGCGGGCCCGCCGCGACCCGGCGCTGGCCGTGCTCGAAGGCTTCCACCCGCTCAAGCACGCGCTGCGCTTTGGGGCGAGCGTGGTCGAGGTGGTGTGCCGCGACGCCGATGCGCTCGAGGAGCTCGCTGCGCAGCTTGCGCCTGACCAAGCTGAGCGCATGCACGCGCTCGCGCGAGCCGTGCCGGGGGAGGTGTTCGAGCAGCTCGCGCCGCTGCCGCCGACGACCGGGGTGATCTCGCTTGCCGAGCGGCCTGCCGTCGACGCGGCCGCCGTGCTTGGGAGCGAGCGGCCTGGGCCCGTCGTGCTGCTCGAGGATCCGCGCGACCTGGGGAACATGGGGGCTTGCGTGCGCGTTGCTGCAGCCGCCGATGCCGCCGGGGTTCTCACGACCGGGAGCCACGATCCTTGGGCGCCCGATGCGCTGCGGGGGGCCGCTGGGTTGCACTATGCGCTTCCTGTCGCGCGGCTGGAGCGGTTGGACGAGCTTGGGGCGGGCGGGGATGCCGGTGGCGGCGGGGCTGCAACCACGCCGGTGCGGCGGCCTCTGCTTGCGCTCGATCCCGACGGCGATCCGCTCGTCCCGACAGAGCTGCCCGCGAGCGCCGTGTTGGCGTTTGGGACCGAGCGCTATGGGCTGAGTGACGAGCTGCTGGCGCGGGCCGATGCGCGGGTCAGCATTCCGATGCGCACAGGCGTGTCGAGCCTTAACCTGGCGACTTCGGTGGCGGCTGTGCTGTTTGCTTGGCGGTTGAGCGGAGCCCCGGCACCGAACCACATTGACTGAAAACCATGCGGCCTGAGACGGTATACCATGGTATACTGCCCGCATGGCGAAGGTGATGGTGTCGATGCCCGACGAACTCCTCAGCGAGGTGGACGCGGAGGCGAAACGCCTCGGCACGACAAGGAGCGCCGTGCTGCGAAAGTTCGCCGACTCCGCGCTGCGTGAGCGTCGCTCCGATCGCGCCGCGGCCATGCGCGCCCTCCTGACACACCCCGGACACCACGGAGGCGAGGCGGCCGAGCGTGTGAGGGACAGCCGGCCCGCGATTTGAGCACACTCCTTCTGGATGCGAGCGTGATCCTCGCCGCGTTCGACGGTGACGACGCCTTGCACAAGCCGGCGAGGGCGCTTCTCGGCGACAGTGCTGTCACGCTCGCCACGCTCGATCTCGCGCGATATGAGGTGACCAACGTCGCGATTCGCGCATGGCGAGTACCCAAGCTGGTCTCACCGCTGTTGGAAGCCATCGAGCGGATCTCGAAGGACGGGGGAGTTCTGCTCTCGACGATTGCCCTGCTGGCCCGCGCAGCGCAGCTCGCGGAGGAGCACACCCTCTCCGCCTACGACGCTGCCTATGTGGCGGCGGCCGCTCAGACAGGCGGCACGCTCGTGAGCTGTGACATCCGGGATCTGGTCGCCAAGGGGCTCGCCAGAACCCCCGCAGCTCCCTTTCAGCAAACGCAGTCGAATTTGTGACTCAGGACACTACCAGTGCTTTGTTAACTCGCTGGTAGGGTTCGTTGGTTTGGCGCCGAACCTTCCTTGTGTCTGTCGATCTGAGGCGAGGAGGCATGATGGCGACTATGGCGGTAGCTGGTGCGGATGAGATGGTGCTCGATTGCCCCTCGGCGGTGCGGGAGCGCTTGGAGGCGTTCGCGGGCGAGGTGCTGGCCGAGTCGGTGAATCGCCCGGTTCAGGCGCTCAACGGCGGCTTGTATCTGCGGGGATTGATCGAGCAGGCTCAGCGCAAGTCGCTGGAGCCGATCGTTCAGCGGCTGGGCGAGGAGGCCGACTATCACTCGATGCAGCAGTTCTTGGCGGACAGCCCGTGGGATCCGGTGCTGGTGGTGCGCGCCGTGGCTGAGCGGGTCGCGCCTGCGATCGATCTGCAGGCGTGGGTGCTGGACGACACCGGCTTCCCCAAGGACGGCAAGCGCTCGCCGGGGGTCAAGCGCCAGTACTC
>JBIOEW010000032.1:0-21502 GCA_044446425.1 Solirubrobacterales bacterium
GCCCGGCCGTTATGAGTCCGCCCAAGCTAGGTCTGAGGCGCGAGCAGAGGCCGGGTGGGCCGAAGCCCACCCGACGTACTCCCGAACAGAGATCGCCGCTTACTACATACGTCCCAGGACTGTGTGTTTCGCCTGGGCGGCTTAACACTCCCGACACCTGGACAGGCCGCCGGCCCGAAGGCCGGCGCGTAGCCGCGGTTGGACCTGCGAGGCCCGTAGTCGAGTTGGCGATCCGCCGGAGAGACAAGGCTACCGCGCCTGGGCGGCTCGCCCCGGTCGTGGCCACCCCGGCGGGCGCCCGGGCAGGCCGCCCGCCTTCTACGCTGTATCGGCTCTTGTAGCCCACGCGACGCGAACTCCCATGGACCAGGCCCACATCCGCAACTTCTCGATCATCGCGCACATCGACCACGGCAAGTCGACGCTGGCGGACCGCATCCTCGAGCTGACGCACACGGTGGCGGCGCGCGAGATGCGCGCGCAGCTGCTCGACTCGATGGACCTGGAGCGCGAGCGGGGGATCACGATCAAGGCGCAGGCGGTGCGCGTGTTCTATACGGCGCGCGACGGCGAGACCTACCAGCTGCACCTGATCGACACGCCGGGTCACGTGGACTTCACATACGAGGTGTCGCGCTCGCTGGCTGCGTGCGAGGGCGCGCTGTTGGTGGTCGACGCGGCGCAGGGCGTGGAGGCGCAGACGGTTGCGAACACCTACCTGGCGGTCGAATCGGGCCTCGAGCTGATCCCCTGCCTGAACAAGATCGACCTGCCGGGGGCGGAGCCGGCGCGGGTGGCGGGCGAAGTGAGCGAGCTGATCGGCGAGCCGACGGAGGGCATCCTGAAGATCAGCGGCAAGACGGGGGAGGGTGTGGCGGAGGTGCTGGAGGAGCTGATCGCGCGCGTGCCGCCGCCGTCGGGCGACCCGGAGGCGCCGCCGCGCGCGCTGATCTTCGACTCGGAGTTCGACCAGTACCGCGGCGTGATCGCCTACATCCGCGTGGTCGACGGCGCGTTCAAGAAGGGCGAGGCGATCCGCGCGATGGCGACGGGCACGGAGGCGGACATCGACGACATCGGCGTGTTCAGCCCGCAGATGATGCCGACGGACCAGCTGGCGGCGGGCGAGGTGGGCTACCTGATCACGGGGTTGAAGGACGTCACGCAGCTGCGTGTGGGAGACACGCTCACGACGCGCGCGCGCTCGGGCACGCCGGCGGGGGCGACGGCGAGCGAGGCGCTGCCGGGTTACAGGGAGGTCAAGCCGATGGTCTTCTGCGGCCTGTTCCCGATCGACTCGGACGACTACCCGGACCTGCGCGACGCGCTGGAGAAGCTGGTGCTCAACGACGCGGCGCTGTCGTGGGAGCCGGAGACCTCGGACGCGCTGGGCTTCGGCTTTCGCTGCGGCTTCCTCGGCCTGCTGCACATGGACATCGTGCGCGAGCGCCTGGAGCGCGAGTACGACCTGGAGCTGCTGGCGACGATGCCGTCGGTGGAGTTCGACGTGACGCTGACGGACGGCTCGGAGCTGGAGGTGCACAACCCGTCTGACATGCCGGACCCGGGCACGATCGAGGAGATCCGCGAGCCGTTCATCAAAGCGTCGATCATCGCGCCGAAAGAGTTCGTGGGGGCGGTGATGGAGCTGTGCCAGGAACGCCGCGGCGAGCACACGGGGATGACATACCTCTCGCCGGAGCGCGTGCAGCTGAACTACGACCTGCCGCTGGCGGAAATCGTGCTCGACTTCTTCGACCAGCTGAAGTCGCGCACGCGCGGCTACGCGTCGCTGGACTACGAGCTGAGTGGGATGAAGCCGTCTGATCTGGTCAAGCTCGATGTGCTCTTGGCGGGCGACACGGTGGACGCGCTGTCGATGGTCGTGCACCGCGAGAAGGCCTATGAGATGGGCCGCACGCTGACGGAGAAGCTGCGCAAGCGGATCCCGCGCCAGCAGTACGACGTGCCGATCCAGGCGGCGATCGGCGCGCACGTGATCGCGCGCGAGACGGTCAAAGCGTTCCGCAAGGACGTGATCGCGGGCTGCTACGGCGGCGACATCACGCGCAAGAAAAAGCTCCTGGCCAAACAGAAGGAGGGCAAGAAGCGGATGAAGCAGGTCGGCCGCGTGGAGGTGCCGCAGGAGGCGTTCCTGGCGGTGCTCGAGCTCGGCGAGGACTAGCGCGGCGCCCCGCGAGCGCGCGGCCACCGTCGTCTGCGATGCGAATCCTGTTCGTCTGCCTGGGCAACATCTGCCGCTCGCCGACGGCTGAGGGGACGATGCGCGCGCTCGTGCGCGAGGCGGGCATGGAGGATCGGATCGAGCTCGACTCGGCGGGAACAGGCGGCTGGCACGTGGGCGCGGCGCCGGATGAGCGGGCGACGGCGGCGGCTGGAAGCCGGGGCATCGCGCTGGAGGGGAAGGCACGGCGTGTGAGCGCCTCCGATTTTGATGATTTTGATCTGATGATCGCGATGGATTCGGCGAATCTGAGCGACCTCAGAGCCCTCGCGGGCGATGATCGGCAACGGGCGAAGGTGCGGCTGCTGCGCGAGTTCGAAGCGGCGAGCGACGGCTCGGGCGAGCTGGACGTGCCGGACCCCTACTACGGCTCGGGCGACGGCTTCGAGCGCGTGCTGGACATGGTCGAGGCGTCCTGTCGGGGCCTCTTGGCGCAGATCGAGGCGGGCGAGCTGCGGTGACGCTGCCGCCGGCGGATGACCGATTGCCCGGCGCTATGCCGGCTGAGGCCGGGCGCCGCGGGGCCCTGCGCGACGAGCGTCGCTCGCAGCGCCCACGCCGCGGCGTCCCCTTCGTGCGCATACCGTCGGAGCAGGAAAGGTGCGCGCAGAGACGCTCGAGAGTCGACGCAGGATGTACCTGCTGGCGCGGGTGGTCGTCGCCCGCCACTACCGCCAGCCGCTGACGCTGGGGACGGTGGCGGGCGCCGTGTCGAGCTCGCCGCGTCAGTTGCAGCGCGCATATGCGCAGTTCGGCGAGGCGAGCTTTCAGGAAGACCTGCTGGCGCGACGCATGTCGGTCGCGGCGCAGCTGCTGGCCGAGCAGCCGGCGATCCCGGTGCGCGACGTGGCGCGGCTGGTCGGCTATCGCCAGGCGCCGTGCTTCGCGCGCATGTTTCGCCGCCGCTACGGGATGCCTCCTGCGCGCTTTCGCGCGCAGGCGCGGGCGCACCGCAGGCATCAGGCCAAACTGCGGGCTGGCTCCTCCTCGGGCGTGTCCGCGTCGGGCGCCACGCGCTCGGCGCAGGCGAGTGAGAGGCGCATGAGCGTGCCGCCGCCGGGCGCGCGCTCGGCGCTCACGCGCCCGCCCTGCTGGTCGGCTACCTGCCGCACGATCGCCAGCCCGAGCCCGGAGCCGGGCCGCCCGCGCGCCTCGGCGCCGCGGTAGAAGCGGTCGAACGCGTGCGGCAGGTCGGCGTCGGCGATGCCCGGCCCGTGGTCTCGCACGGTCAGCTCGTCGCCCTTCAACGCGATCTCGACGGGCTCGCCGGGCGGGCTGTACTTGACGGCGTTGTCGATCAGGTTCGTGATCGCGCGCTCCAGGCGCGCCGGCACGCCGGGCGCGATCGTCGGCTGCAGCGCCAGCTCGAACGGCGTCGAGGCGGCGTGCCTACCCGCGCGCTCGACGACTTCGCGCACGAGCTGGTCGAGGCGGATCTCCTCGGCCGCCGCGTGCGGCTCTTCGCCGCGCGCCAGTTCGATCAGGTCGTTCATCAGCAGCGTCAGCTCCTCGATCTGCTCGACGACGTCGCTCAGCAGCCGCCGGCGGTCGGCGGCGTCCATGCGCTCGGCGTGCTGCAGGATCTCGATGTTCGTGCGCAGGCTCGTGATCGGCGTGCGCAGCTCGTGCGAGGCGTCGGCGACGAGCTGGCGCTGGGCGTGCACGGAGGCGTCGAGCGCGCCCATCGAGCCCTCGAGTGCGTCGAGCATCGCGTTGAAGCTGCGCGCGAGGCGGCCGATCTCGTCCTGGCCGGTCGATTTGATCCGCCCGCTCAAATCGCGCGTGAGCGCGACGTGCTCGGCGGCCTGCGTGAGGCGCTTGAGCGGCAGCACGGCCGCCCCGGCCACGAGCCGCCCGAGGATCGCCGCGATCGCGATGCCGGCGAGGTCGAGCAGCGCGAGGATCAGCCGCAGGCGGTTGAGCAGGCTGTCGACTTCGGTCAGCGGCTGGGCGAGCTCGATCGCGCGACCCGGGCCGAACGTCTGGGCGAGCACGCGCAGGTGCAGGCCGTTGACGCGCGCGTCGCCGTAGAAGGGCTGGCCGCCGTGCCTGGCGAGCGCGAGCGTGGACGAGTCGACGGGCAGCAGCACGTTGCGCGCCGAGCGCGCGACGATCGTGCCGGCCGAGTTGATCACCTGCTGGTAGCCGCGCACCTGGTCGGGGCCGGGGCGCAGCTTGCCGAACAGGTTGCGCGCGGCCGGGCCGTAGCGCGGCAGGCTCGTGCCTTCGCCTTCGCCGCCGGTGCCACTGGCGCCGGATTCGCCGGCGCCGGCTTGGCCTCCTGCGCCTTCGGCGGAGTCCTTGTCGGAGCCGGAGAGCCCGTTCAGGTCGAGCCCGAGCCGTTCGCTGTCGCGTTTGGCCGCGGGCGTGCCGACGTCGCCCGGTTTGAGGTAGCGCTCGAGCCGCCCGGCGGTGTGCCCGCGGTTGGCGAGCTGCTCGTCGACCTGGCTGTGCAGCTGGTTGGAGGTGAGGATGTACGTGAGCAGCGAGGCGAGCACGACGGCGATCGTGACGGCCGCGGCCGAGGCCAGCGCGATCCGACGGCGGAAGCTCATGCGGATGCTCTCCAGACGCTCACGCGGCCTCCTTCAGCACGTAGCCGACGCCGCGCACCGTGTGCAGCAGGCGCGGCTCGTCGCCGTCCTCGGTCTTGCGGCGCAGGTAGCCCATGTACACGCCGAGCGAGTTGGAGGTGGCGCCGAAGTCGTATCCCCACACGTGCTCGAAGATCGCCGAGCGCGTGAGCACCTGGCGCGGGTGGCGCAGGAACATCTCGAGCAGCAGGAACTCGGTGCGTGTCAGCTGCAGCGTGCGCTCGCCGCGCCGGGCTTCGTGGGAGAGGCGGTCGAGCGACAGATCCTCGAAGCTCAGCGTGCCGTCCTGCTCGTCCTCCTCGCCCGAGCGGCGCAACAGCGCGCGCACGCGCGCCAGCAGCTCGCGCAGCGCGAACGGCTTGACGAGGTAGTCGTCGGCGCCGGCGTCGAGGCCGGCGACGCGGTCGTCGACCTGCTCGCGGGCGGTCAGCATCAGCACGGGCGTGCGGTCGCCGCCGTCGCGCAGGCGGCGGCACACCTCGAGGCCGTCGACGTGCGGCATTGCGATGTCGAGGATGACGGCGTCATAGACGGACCCCGCGAGCTGCTCGAGCGCTTCGCGACCGTCGATCGCCTGCGCCACCTGGTAGTGCTCGAGCGACAGCGCGCGCGACAGCGCGCTCTGCACGGCAGGCTCGTCGTCGACGACCAGTATGCGCGCTTGTTCGGGCATTTCGCCTGCCCATGAGGCTACCGTGCAGGATGTGCGTGATCGCCACAGGACCGACGCCGAGCGATTGGACGGGGGCGCGGCGGCGGCGCCGGACGAGGGCGCGGCGGCGGCCCTGGACGAGCGCGTGGCGGCGGTGCTCGGCGGCGAAGGCGACGGGGCGGCCGTGAAGAGCGAGGATGTGATCAGCGCGCAGTCGCGCACGCTGCACACGAGCATCATCAGCCTGGCGATCTTCTTCGCGCTCGAGGCGGCGCTGCTGCTGGCCGTGCCCGACCTGCGCTCGGCGCTGGAGAAGCTCTCGCACGCCGATCCGTCGCTGATCGGAGCGGCGGTTGTGCTCGAGCTGCTCTCGTGCGTCGGCTATGCCGTGCTGTTCGGGCTCGTCTTCGGCATGCTCGACCGGCGCCTGACCTCGCGGCTGTCGCTGTCGGAGCTGGCCGTCAACTCGGTCGTCTCGGTCAGCGGCCTCGCGGGCATCGCGCTCGGCGCGTGGGTGCTGCGCAGCAAGGGCGTCTCGGTCGATCGCATCGCGCGGCGCTCGGTGCTGATCTTCGTGTTGACGAGCGCTGTCAACGTCGGCGCCGTCGTCTTGATCGGCGTGCCGATGTGGCTCGGCCTGCTGCCCGGCTCGCGGCGCCTCGTGCTGACGCTGCTGCCGGCGGCCGTCGCGCTCGGGCTGATCCTCGGCACGTTGCTGCTCGCGCGCTGGGCGCGCCGCGCCGCCGGGCGCAGGCCGGCGGGCGGGCGGCGCGAGGTCGCGCTGCAGGCGATCGGCGACGGCGTGGCCGATGCGCTGGAGCTGATCCGCGCACACGATTGGCGGCTGCTCGGCGCCGTCGCCTACTGGCTGCTCGACAACGTGGCGCTGTTCGCCTGCATCGGCGCCTTCGGCGAAGCGCCGTCGTTCTGGGTCGTGGCGATGGCCTATCTCGTCGGCATGCTGGCCAACTCGATCCCGATCCCCGCCGGGATGCTCGCCGTCGAAGGCAGCCTCGTCGGCATGCTCTTGCTGTTCGGCGTGCGCCCGGCCTCGCACGTCGTCGTCGCCGTCGTGATCTACCGGGCGATCTCGCTGTGGATCCCGGCGGCCTTCGGCTCGCTCGCCTTCCTCAGCCTGCGCCGCGAGATCGGCAAGCCGCTCGCGCCGGAGCCGGGCGTGTCGGGTTAGGCGGCCGCGCCGTATCTGCTCGCCGCATCCGCCTGCGCGGCGGCGCGCCGCTCACAACAGCCGACCGGCGAAGGCGAGCACGGCGCTTGCCTTCTGACAGGCGTGGCCGGGCAGGTGCTCCATCACCTGCTTGACCTGCGGGCCCTGCGCGCCGGAGAGCCCGGGGCAGTAGATCGGCGGCGGCAGCTCGCCGTGGGCCGAGCCGGGGGCGTTGATCGGCAGTAGCGCCCGCGCGGCTGCGTAGGCGTGGGCGAAGCTGTCGGAGAACAGGTCGATCGCGACGCGCCCGCTGTAGAGCTCGATCGAGTGACCGCCGTCGTAGACGGTCGCCGGCACGCCGCGCACGACGATGTTGCGCTGCTTGCCGAGCGTCGTGTTGGAGTGCAGCCGGTAGATCACCGAGGTGACCTGCAACGGCAGCACGCAGCTGCCGCCGCCGAAGATGCCTTTCTTGTGCACGCAGTCGCCGTAGTAGAGGCTGTCGCCGACCGAGTCGATGTAGCCCTTCTGGCCGTCGGCGGCGACGAGCTCCTCGCCGAGGAAGCTGGGCCCGACCCAGTACACGCGGAAGTAGGGGAAGGTCTCGGCTTCGGCCAGCTCGGTCGCGGTGATCGGCGCCGGGTGGCCCGTGCCGCAGCCGCTCGTCAGGGCGACGGCGAGCAGCGCCGCGATCAGGGCGATCGCGCGCAGTGCTCGACGAGTGGGTTTCGCGCGGGTCATGGCCGTCATTATCTCCCTGTGGCGAAGAGCTCCACAGCTACTTCGGGCCCGCTCACCGGTTCTGATCGGTACACATCCGCCGCAACTGGGGCGGGTAGACCGGGGTCCGGTGGGGTAGCACACCGGACCCCGGTTGATCTTCGCACCCAGCGCCTGGGAGCGGCGCCGCTGGGCGTCGTCTGCGCCGCCGTCATGCTGCTGCTGTGGGTGCTCGTGGCGCCGCGCACGCCCGATCTCGCGGCGGCGGCCTACCGCCTGGACCTGTTCAAGCACCTCGGCTTCGCCGTCTACGACGAGCACTGGTACGGCGGCCACGACCTGCCCGGCTACAGCGTGCTGTTCCCGCCGCTGGCCTGGCTGCTCGGCCTGCGCGTCGTCGGTGCGCTGTCGGTGCTCGTCTCGGCGCTGTGCTTCGAACGGCTCGCCGTCGCCCACTACGGCCGGGCGGCGCGCTGGGCGTCGGTGCCGTTCGCGCTGGCCGCCGTCGCCGACGTGTGGATCGGGCGGCTCGCGTTCGCGCTCGGGCTGTCGCTGGCGCTCGCCGCCGTGCTCGCGCTGGCCGGCGGAGGGGGGGTGTGGCGCACGGATGACGCAACGGGTGAGGCCGGCGTGGAAAGCGCCGGCGCTGTGGCGCTTGAGGCCGGCGCGAGAGGCGCAGGCGCCGTGGCGCATTGGCGACCGGTTGCCGCCGTCATGCTCGCGGCAATGGGCGCCGCGGCGAGCCCCGTGGCAGGCCTGCTGCTCGCGCTGGCCGCGCTGAGCGAGTCGCTGCGGCGGCGCTCGCCGCGAGCGCTGCTCGCGCTCGGCCTGCCGGCCGTCGTCGTCGTGCTGGCGCTCGGCCGGCTGTTCCCCGAGGGCGGCTCAGAGCCCTATCCGACGATCTCGTTCCTCGCCACCGTGGCCGTCGTCGCCGCCTTCGCCGTGGCGCTGCCGCGCGGGCAGGGGAGGCTGCGGCTCGGCGCAGCCGTCTACCTGCTGGCATGCTTGTTCTTCCTGCTCGTCTCGACGCCGATGGGCAGCAACGTCGAGCGCTACGGCGTGCTGCTCGCCGGGCCGCTCTTGATCTGCGCCGTGATGGGCGCGCGGGCCGAGGGCGCCGAGGGCGCCGAGGGCGCTTTCACCGGATCGACGGCCGGCGTTGACCCGCCGGGGGACGCCGAAGGCGAGCAGGCCAGGCTGACGGGCGCGTCGTGGCGTAGCTCGCCGCTCGTGCCGCCCGCGCTCGCGTTCGCCCTGTGGGCGGTGTGGGCCGGCTGGGGACCCGTGCGCGAGACACTCGCCGTGGCCGGCAGCCCGGCCACCAACGGCGCCTACTACGCGCCCGTCGAGCGCTTCCTCGACGCGCATGCGCGCGGTCCCGTGCGCCTGGAGGTGCCGCTCACGCGCACGCACTGGGAGACGGCCGAGCTGGCGCCGCGCGTGTCACTCGCGCGCGGCTGGGAGAAGCAGCTCGACGAGCGCTACAACGGCGTGCTGCTGTCGGATGGGCTGAACGCCGCCGCCTATGAGCGCTGGCTGCATGAGGAGGCCGTGTCGTACGTCGCGCTGCCCGCCGTGCAGCTCGACCCCTCGAGCGCGCGTGAGGGCGATTTGATCCGCCGTGGGCTGCCCTACCTGCGGCTCGTCTACGCCAGCCGCCACTGGCGCATCTACGCCGTGCGCGCGCCGACGCCGCTCGCCTCCGGCCCCGGTCGTGTGACGGCGCTCGGTCACGAGTCCTTCTCGCTGCTGGCCGACGCGCCCGGGAGCCTGCTCGTGCGCGTTCGCTGGACGCCCTACTGGACGATCACGAGTGGTGCCGGCTGCGTGCAGCGTGGCGCCGGTGGCTGGACGCGTGTCGACGCTTTGCGGCGCGGGCCTTTGCAGCTGCGTGCGAGCCTCTCGCTTGGGCGTGCTTTCGGGGCTGGGCGCTCGTGCCGGTCGGGGTAGTCGGCTTCGGCTGTTCGTGGCGCGGCGTGAACGCATACAGACCCGTCAATCCCGTCAAATAAATATTCTTGCCGTCGGAGATCACGGGGTCGAAGGACCCGGTGTTCAGCTCGAACGACACTCTTCCCGTTGAGATACCCAGGCCGTAGGTGCGGTGCGTGCCGAGGTCGGCGAAGTAGACCGTGCGCCCGACGATCGTCGGCGAGCCCGAGATCTTGCCGTGGGCGTTGTACTCCCACGAGACGTGGCCCGTGCGGGCGTTGAGCGCGCGGAAGGTGCCGTCGTAGGAGCCGATGTAGACCGTCGGGCCGAGGCCCGGGGCCGTCGTCACGGCCGGCGACGAGTAGACGTATGCGCCCGTCTGCACCGCCCAGTCGAGCTTGCCCGTGCCCGCGTCGTATGCGTACACGCGCCCGTCCGTGTTGCCGAGGTAGATGCGCCCGTAGTCGGCCGCCGGCGTCGAGTAGAACGTGCCGCTGCCCAGCAGCGCCCCTTCGGAGCCGCTGATCCAGATGCGCCTGCCCGTGCGCTCGCCGATCGCCTGCACGTGGCCCGAGTAGTCGCCGAAGTAGAGGATCCCCTTGCTCAGCGTCGGGCTCGCCTTCACCGCGCCCGCTGCCCGGTAGCTCCAGATCTGCTCGCCCGTGATCGCGTTCAGTGCGTACACCTTGCCGCCCTGGGAGCCGAAGATCACCTTGCCGTGGTCGACCATCGGCGAGGACTCGCTCGCGCTCGGCAGGTTGCGGTACCACTCGACCGTGCCGTCCGAGGCGTCGAGCGCCCAGATCCGCCCGCTGCCGCCGCCCGGGCGCTTGAGCACCGTCGCGTACACGAGCTTGCCCGCGATCGCCGGCGTCGACGCCGACAGCAGGCCCAGGCTGCGCGTCCAGATCGTGTGGCCCGTCTTCTTGCTCGTCGCCCGGATCACGCCGTCATCGCCCAGCTGGAAGATCCGTTCGCCGCCGATCACCGGCGGGAACTCGAGCAGTGTGTGCGCGTTGTTGACCCACACGCGCTTGAACGGCGCGTGCAGCGCCGCCGGCGCCGGGAAGAAGCGTGTGTGTTCCTTCGTGTAGCCGTACAGCGGCCACGAGAAGTCATCCACCTTCGGCGGCAGCTTCGGCGCAGGCTCCGGGATGAAGCGCGCCTGCGGGTGATAGATGTTGCCCGTGCGGCTTTTCTCGTACAGGTAGCCCGCCAGCGCGATCGCCGCCAGCAGCAGGAAAACGCCGCCCGCCGCGCCCACGCGCGCGCGTTTCGAGCGTGGGATCAGTCGCCTGATGCCGTCCTTCATGCCGGCCCGAGCCGCCTCAGGCGGCGAGCTTGCGTGACGAGCGCGACGTGCGTTGGGAGCTGGTCGAGGCGGCCTGCGATGCCGTAGAGGCTTGCACGGAGGACGTCTCCCGGCGCAGCTCGCGGCGAGAGCGGGCGATCGAGCGGCTCTGTCTGACGGTTCGCCTTGCGGGGACGCGCGCGGCTGCGCGACCCGTGGCACGGCCCAGCAGGCGCGCCGCGGCGAGCGCGATCAGCCAGACGAGCGCGGCCGCCAGCGGCGGCAGGGTGAGCCCCGAGACGAGCGCGAGCACGTCATGACTCCCGTTCAGCGACCAGTTCCACAGCAGGTAGTCGCCGATCGTGAGCCCGGAGACGATGGCCAGAGGCCTGTGGGACACGCGAACACCCTAAACCGAGATGGAGACGGATTGTCTGGCCGTCGGCCGTCGCGGGGCCACTGTGGGCCCATCGCGCCGGGGCGGCTGGACCTATGATCGAGCGCCATGGGCCGGGCAAATGGGCAGGTCGAAGCCGAGTCGGGCGCAATCCCAGGCGCCGGGTCGGCGATCTTCAGCGCCGGGATGCTGCGCGGGCAGAGCGCGCTCGTGACCGGTGGTGGGACCGGGTTGGGGAAGGCCACTGCGCTCGAGCTCGCGCGGTGTGGGGCCAGCGTGACCATTGCCGGGCGGCGGGAGGATGTGTTGGCGGAGGCTGCTGCTGAGATAGGCGGGATCCTCGGAGGCGACTGGGTTGTCGAGGCGGGCGAGACGGTCGCGGCTAGCGCCGGCGTCGGTGCTGGGCGGCCAGCGAATGTCGTACGAACGGTCTGCGGAGATATTCGCGAGCCAGCCGACGCGCAGCGGATGATCGGCGCCGTGCTCGAGCGCGACCGGCGGCTCGACCTGCTCGTCAACAACGCCGGTGGGCAGTTCTTCAGTCCTGCCGAGCTGATCGCCTCGAAGGGGTGGCGGGCCGTGTGGCGGCTCAACGTGCAGGGGATGCTGAACATGGCTGAGGCCGCCTACGAGTTGGCGTTCGCAGGGGAGGGGCCTGGCGCGGGAGGTGGCGCCGGGGCCGGCGGCTCGCGCGGTGGGCGGATCGTCAACGTCACGCTCTCGCCGCATCACGGGATGCCCGGGATGGCGCACTCGGGGGCCGCGCGGGCGACCGTTGAGGCGCTTACGCGGGAACTGGCCGAGCGTTGGGCTGGGGCGGGGGTGACCGTGTCGACGATCGCCGTCGGCACGTTCGACACCGAAGTGATGGTCAAGTATCCCGCGGCCGTGCGCGCCGGGATGTCTCGCTCGGTGCCCGTTCAGCGACTCGGGACGCCTGGGGAGCATGCTTGGTTGGTGGCGTTGCTGGCTTCGCCGCTTGGGGGTGCGTTCAGCGGGGCTACCGTGACGCTCGATGGGGCTCGAGACAACTGGTTCGGGCCTTGGCCGCCGCCTGGGTTGGTGGATGAGGCGGGGGAGGTGCCGGTGGAGGAGCGGCGGGGAGCGGAGGAGCGGCGGTAGGATTGAGCGAGGCGTGCGGGCGAAGTGTTTTGGTTGCACAAAAGCCTTCCAAGCTTTTAGAGCCGGTTCGATTCCGGTCGCCCGCTTGTCGGCGTCGGTAGCGCGCAGTCCTGATTTGGGCTAGGACACGAGCAAAACCCCCTCGAAGTGCTGTTCGGCGACGATGGCAGTTCGCGCAGACCACATCGCATCGCTCGATCTCGTCGACCACCGACTGCCATTTGTGACCGCGGATGCCCACGGAGATGCTGAAGCTCTTGTGCCCGATGTGGTCGAACTCGAGCACCAGAGGGTCGGCCTCTCCGCAGTCGACGCACGGCCGCTCGCGGAAGAACTCGATGAGGTAGGCCGTGCGCTCGGCGATCAGCGCGCGCTTTCGACGCGACGCATTGGCGACGTAACGCTCGCGGTGGGCCGCATAGTGCTCTTGTTTGTATGCAGCCCGACACGGGCGGCAGTAGTTGTCGCGCTGGCCCTTTGCCTTCCGAGACCAGGCGAACTCGTCCACAGCCTTTAACTGGAGGCAACGTCCGCATCGCCTGGTGGGGTTGGATCGGATCGACATCGAACATATGTTCCCATGCATGTCGGACGATATGGTTTGACCGATTGGACGTAGAATCGGTCGACCACGGGGAGTGGCGCAGTCTGGTAGCGCACCCGGCTGGGGGCCGGGCGGTCGCAGGTTCAAATCCTGTCTCCCCGATACGTTCATAGTCCGGGAACAGCCGGGAACAAGCGGGAAAACCCGCGAAAACACTGGGGCTCGTGGTCGGCTGTTCTCGCCTGTTCCCGGCTGTTCCCGGCACTCGGGACCGCAAAAGGACCGCAGAGACGACGCTGCGGTCCTTTTTGTTGTCCACCGGAAGGCATGGAACGCATCGCGTCACAGTCTCGCCAGCCTGAGCAGAGCGCTCGCCTTCGTGTTGAGCGCCACCGCGATCCTGACCATCGTGTTGAGCGAGACGTTGAACTCGCCACGCTCGATCGCGCCGACATAGGAGCGGTCCAGGCCCGAGTGCTGAGCGAAGCGCTCCTGGCTGTAGCCGCTGCGCTCACGGGTGACTCGCATCGCCTCACCGAACTTCGCGCACACGGCTGATTTGGGTTTCTTCGACATTGGTGTCCTTTCCGGCGCTCGCGCGCCTGCGACTGGACGGCGTCGTGCTCGGCGAGGGCGACGCGATCCTTGCCTCGCCATGCGCGCGACGACTCGACGCACTTGAGCTGATCGCGATATGACGGCCGCTCCGAGCACCGACGAGCTTCGCCGCTTTGAGCCCATCAGCGACGCCGTGATCCTCCTCGCGCTGGACCGCGCCGAGCGCTACGAATACCCGAACCCCTGGTCTGAAAAGGGCGTCTATTGGACGGCGCTCGTCGCGCACCTGGGCTTCGTGCGCGGCTCCTGGACGACTCGCAGGCTGCGCCCCCAGGTTCAGGCGCTGATCGACGCCGGGCTGATCGTGAGGACTCAGAACGCCCAGCCTACGGGCGTTGGGCAGAGATCGCCGAGCGCCGCGGCGCCAGCGAGCACCGCCAGCGGATGCTCGCTGGCCTTGCCGGCCGCGTGCTACTCGAAGAACGCCAGGACGAGCGCATCGAGCACATGCGCGCCACGGTCTCCCCCGCCACTGACGGGCAGGCGCTCGACCGCGCGCTTGTGCACGAGGCGCGCGACGCGATCCGCAGCCTCAAGGACAGTCGCGAGTGGCGCCTGCTCGTGCTGGAGTTCATCGCCTACGCCGTCCGCACACCCAACCTCGCGCCAAAACTGAAGGCCAACGAGCGCAAGCTGCGCGACGCACTCACGGAAGTCATGCAGCAGCAGATCGATGTGCACGGGATCACGCCGAGCTTGCCGCCCGCCGAGTTCGCGCTGGGCGTAATCGCCCTCGCCGAGGGACTTGCCGTCCAAGAGCTAACCGACCCAGGCACGGTACGCGACGACCTCCTGCCCGACCTGCTTACGCTGCTGCTCCCGCATCGGTAGGTGTGGATGGGGCCCGTCACGGCGCCGGTCGACGGGCTGGGCGAAGCCTTCGCGCTAACCCCTGCGTACTAGGAGCGCGACGTGTCGCTCATCGACCATCGTGCTCTCCGGTCAGCGCTCGCAGCTCAATGACCCGCTCATCGAGCTCGCGCTGCTCAACGTCGCACCGAGATGCCGTACCCGTGTTCGCGCGCGAGCTCAAGCACGCGGGCGGCCTGCTCTCGCTCAGGTCCGAACTCCTCAGATAGGTATCCCGCAGGCGGTGTCAGCTGCGAGGGTCTTCGGCTTCGGCTACCCGCCCCGCCTCATCGTTCTTCTCTACGACCAGGTAATCGCTCTGAGTGTCGACGATCCTCTCCGCCGCTGGCTCCTCGTGACCGGGGTGCACCATGAACCGGCGGGGGTGGGCGCGGACACGCTCGTACTCGCGCAGTGTGACCTGGACGACGTGCGGGCAGTCTGGGCGAGCGCACTCACACAGGAACGCTGTGGACGAGCCCTCCTCGGCCTCCCAGAGCGCCTTCTCGACTGCCTCATTGGCCTCGCGAGACATCGACTCGTTTTCGGCGACGCGTCGCTGGCGATCCTTATCCACCCCGACGATCCTACTCCGAGGACACCGTGCTCGCCGGCGCCCGGCGGGCAGCCAGACGTGCCCGGGCCCGGAGCTTTCGGCAGGCGCGAAGCACTCCGACGGCTACGCTCGCCCAACATCGAGATAGGGCTGCGCGCCTGACCAGCGACCGACGCGTGGCTACTAGGCGGCGATGGGCTTCCCCGACCGTGCCCGCTCGCCGATCTTCTTGGCTCGCGAGATGGGATGGCTCGGCGAGAGCCTGGCAGTTGAGCGGGTCTGCCGCTCCGGCGTAGTCGTCATGTCGCGCACGCCCGGCGGAGGGAGAATGCGGCGGGGGAACGTCGGCTGTCAGCGGTGTTGCTCGATGAGCAGGCGTCCCATTGCCTTGCCGCGCCGCGCCGCGTCCACGTCGCCCTCGGCTGCTACGACGATCGAGCCCTGAATGAGGATGTGCCACGAGTGCGCGAACGAATCGGTGTCGCGCAGGCCGGCTTCTTCGGCTAGGTGGCGTGCGATCGCGCGCAGCTGCTCGAGATGCCGAACGCTGGCGTCGCCCGCGGGATGCTTAGGCCCGAGTTCGAGCAATACCTTGATGAACGAGCCCGCCTCGAAGTCGTCGCGATGGAACCACTCGTCGAGTACATCGAACATCGCGAGTAGTCGCTCGTCGGGGTTGGAGCCGCGACCCACGGCTCCGGCTTCAATGAGGTCTTTGGTCCAGCGCTGTTCGCGGAGGTCCAGGAACGCGAGCACCAGCTTCTCCTTGGAGGGGAAGTGCCGGTAGAGCGTCGCGGTCGCGACGCCCGCGCGCTCGATCACCTCGTTGACCCCAACTGCTTGGATGCCGCGTCGCGAGAACAGCTCGTAGGCGGCATCCAGAATGCGTTCGCGAGCACTGGACCTCACCTGGGCTGCTTCTTGGCGGGTCTCGGGCACCCTTGGAAGCATAGCACTAGACAGAGCGCTCTCTCTGTGCTAGAAAGAGTGCTCTCTCTGTGCTAGAAAGAGTGCTCTCGCTCATCGCGCAAAAAGGTGTGCTGAGGAGCAATCAATCAAAAGGAGAATCGCTATGGGACTCATAGAGTTGCTTTTGATCGTCCTAGTCGTCGCCGCCATCGCCGGCGGAATCGGTGTAAGTCCGTTGCTTTGGCTTCTGCTGCTGGTAGCCCTCGTGCTCTTCCTCACGGGCGGCGGATTCGGCTATCGCAGCCGCGGGAGGGTTTAGATATGCCTATCGGCACATCGATCTTCCTCATCGCGGCCGGTGCGATCATCCGCTTCGGCCTGACATTTCACGTGTCAGGCGTATCGCGGCCAACGATCGGGCTGATTTTGATGATCGTCGGCATCGTCGGTGTGGTGCTGTCGCTGTTCTATATGGCCAGCGCTCGACGACGAGTAGTTGGCGGACCCTACGAAGAACGGCGCCTATAGCGCGGTAGTAACTCCCCTGCGCGCCGCCCCCCAGGGGTAGGCCTCGCCCCAGCCGTCATCTATCTGCCCGTCGGCCCACTGATCGTGGTGGGCACTCGGCGTGCACTGAATCGCGGCGGCGTGCCCGGCAACAACCCAAACCAGGAGGGACTATGACCGACAAGAACATCGACCAAGCAAAGGGACGCGTCAAGGAGGCTGCCGGTGCCTTGACCGGAGATCAGCGCCTAAAGAGCGAAGGACACGCCGACCAAGCGAAGGGGTCCCTAAAGAAAGCCGTAGACAAGGTCGCCGACACGCTAGCGGGACACAAACGAAGCAACGAGCGCGCCTAGCCGGGAACTCGCCAAGTCGATCGAGCTATAGGAGGAACTATGAGCACCGGAACGATCATCGCAATTGCAGTTGGCGCCGTCGTGGTGCTGCTGCTCATCGCGCTCGTCGCTCGGGCCGCGAGCCGTAGGCGTGACGAACGTCGTCGTGAGCAGGCGGGCGAGCTTCGCCGGGAGGCCAGAAGCCGTTCGATCCAAGCGGAAAGTGCGCGCGCCTCAGCCGATGAGCAGGCCGCCCAAGCCAAGCGCGCTCAGGCTGAAGCTGAGGAACGCGCCGCTCAGGCGCGCCAAGGACATGCCGTCGCAGAGCGACAGACGGTTGAGGCTGAGCATCTGACCGAGTCTGCCCGCGATCAGCACGCGCAGGCACGTGCGATCGATCCGGATGCCAGTGACAGCGGCCAAGACGAGGCGCTGGCGATGAATGAACGCCCCGACTGACCGACCCCTCGTGCGAGCGGTCGACCTGAACATCAAGCCGGGAGTGACGAGCGACGGGGGAGAGGGCGACGACTGGCCCGCCTTGCGCGAGCGGATCCTCGATGCCGACATCTTCGTACTGGGCACGCCGATCTGGCTCGGGCACTCGGCGAGCGTGTGTCAGCGCTTGCTGGAGCGACTGGACGCGTTTCTCGGCCAGCAGGACGAGTGCGGACGCATGGTGTGTTATGACCGCGTGGCCTGCGTTGCAATTGTCGGCAACGACGATGGCGCGCACCACGTCTTCGCCGAGCGCTCGCGCAGGGTCTCTCCGACGAGGGGTTCACGATCCCCGCCGAGGGTTCTGTCTACTGGGTCGGCGAAGCGATGCAGGCCGTCGATTTCAAGGACAAGAGTCCGACCCCCGAAGCCACCGCCACCGCTACGCGCACGCTCGCGCGAAACGCGGCACACCTCGCGAGGCTTCTCAAAGAACAGCCGTATCCATCTGATTGACCCGTATGAGAGGAGTGGTGATGGCCAAAGACCATGGCCCCAGCGTGAAGAACGACAAGCAGTACGAAGGGCTGCGCGAGAAGGGGATGAGCAAGGAACGCGCGGCGCGCATCGCCAACAGCCCGGGTTCCTCAAAACGTGGCGGCAAGAGCTCGGGCAGCGGCACCAAACGCAAAGCCACAAGTCAGGGCGGCACTAGAGCGCAGAAGGCAGCCGCCGGGCCAAAGGGCGGAAAGGCGAGTAGCCGATGAGCGCGAGCAGAGGAGATCACCGATGAAGATCGGCTACTACCTGTCCAGCGAGGAGACCGCTCCGCGCGAGTTGGTGCGTCAGGCGATTCTGGCCGAGCAAGCCGGCTTTGAGGGTCTGTGGATCTCAGACCACTTTCACCCGTGGAACGACGAGCAGGGCCACAGCGGCTTTGTCTGGTCGATGATCGGCGCCATCGCACAGGCGACTACCCGAATGAAGGTCACGACCGCGGTCACGTGCCCAACGACCCGCATCCATCCCGCGATCATCGCCCAGGCCGCCGCTACCTCGGCGTTGCTGCTGGACGGACGCTTCGCGCTGGGCCTGGGCAGCGGCGAGGCACTAAACGAGCACATCCTCGGTGACCGCTGGCCGGAGGCTGACGAGCGCCTGGAAATGTTGGAGGAGTCAGTCCAGGTGATCCGTGCGCTCTGGCAGGGTGGCTCTCAGAGCCACCGCGGTCGTTATTACCGTGTCGAGAACGCTCGCATCTATGACCTGCCCGAGCAGCCGACGCCGATCCTGATCTCGGGTTTCGGTTCCAAGTCGACCGAGTTGGCTGCGCGAATCGGCGACGGCTTTTGCACGGTGGCGCCGGTCAAGGAAGCGGTCGAAACCGTGCGGGGGAAGGGTGGGCCAGACAAGTTGATCGCCGGCGCCGTGAAGGTCTGTTGGGACGAGGATGAGCAGCGCGCGCGACAGACCGCACACCGCCTGTGGCCCAACGACGGCCTACCCGGCGAGCTCGCGCAGATTCTGCCGACGCCGGCGCATTTCGAGCAGGCCTCGGAGCTGGTCAGCGAGGATCAAATCGCCGAATCAATCCCGTGCGGCCCGAACCTCGACGCTCACCTGGAGAAGATCGGCGAATACGAGGACGCCGGGTTTGACGAGTTGTATGTCCAGCAGGTCGGCGACGGGCACGAGCGTTTGTTCGAGCTCTACTCCCAAGAGATACTGCCCCGCTACAACGAGACCCGATGGCCGTTGGGCGCTCGCGCTGGCTCGCGGTGCGCGTACCCCGATCGAGCCAAATCTGCGGCCGGTCGAAGGCATCGTTGAGCGTGCCAGCTGGTAGAACTCGGTGGATGACGGTCCGACCACTTGCGGCTTTCGTTTTGGCCGGTCTCGTCATTTCGCTGACGGCATGCGGGAACGCGAGTAGCACCGGCGTGCGTGCGGGAATTGAACAGCTCGCGTCGATCTCTGCGGAGGGGTCGTTGATGGCTGACGACGTTGCGCGGCGCCGATCGAAGGTGACGTTCGTGCGCGTGCACGGCGCCGAGCTGAGCGCACAAGCCGAGCACGAGGCTGAGAAGCTCAACGACGATCCGGTCGCGCCCAAGCTCAAGCAGCCGATCCATACGGCGATCGAACTTTCCGCGGACATCAGCGGTGCGATCGACGACCTGCGCGTGTCGCCGCAGGACCGCGAACAGGCCCTCGAAAGCGAGCAAAAGCTTCGCCATTGGGCCGACGAGGCCAAGAAGCTGGCCGAAGAACTGTGAAGAAGCTCTTTCAGATCGCGCTCGGGATCATCGCCGCGATCGGCGGGTTTGTCGACATCGGCGAGCTGGTGTTCAACACGCAGGCCGGCGCTGATTTCCGCTATCAGCTTCTTTGGGCGGTGCCCGTCGGGGTAATCGGCATCGTCGTGTTCGCGGAGATGACCGGGCGCGTGGCGACCGTTTCCGGCCGACCCGTGTTCGATGTCGTGCGCATGCGCATGGGGCTAAACGTCGGGCTGGTGACGCTCGTTGCGTCGCTGCTGATCAACCTGCTCACGCTGGCCGCCGAGGTGGGTGGGGCAGCGATCGTGCTGCAGCTGCTGTTCGACCTGAACGTCTCGACGCTGATCCTGCTAGTCGTCGTCGCACTGGTCTTGATCGTCTACTTCGTGCCCTTTGGCGGGATTGAGCGCATCTTCGGTTACTTGGGCTGTGCGTTGCTCGTCTACGTCGCCGCGGCCGTTCACCTGAAACCGAACTGGCATCAGGTCGGAAGCGGACTGATTCCCAGCTGGCATTCCTCGGCTCTGTATGCCTACTTCGTCGTCGGCGTGATCGGCGCAGCGCTCGTTCCCTACGAGGTCTACTTCTACTCCTCGGGTGCGATCGAGGATCGCTGGACTGTCAAGGATCTCGGCCTCAATCGCGCCAACGCGATACTCGGTTTCGCTCTTGGCGGAATCCTCTCCATCGCGCTGATCGTCGTCGCGGGCGAGGTCTTCTTCGATCCACAGATCCAGCCGGGCTACCTCGGAACGACCGCACTCGGCGCGCAACGCGCATTCGGCGAGGCTGGCCTCGTCTTGGCACTGCTGGGGATGCTGTTCGCGGTTGGCGGTGCGGCCGTCGAGTGCGCCACTTCGGGGGCGTACACGCTCGCTCAGTTCGCCGGCTGGGAGTGGGGAAAGTATCGCCGCCCGCGCGAGGCGCCGCGCTTCACGCTTGCCTGGCTGGCGTTCTTTGCGCTCGCGTTCGTGATCGTCGAGACAGGCGTGGACCCGGTGCTCCTGACCGAGTACGCGGTGATCCTGTCGGTCGTGGCGTTGCCGATGACCTACTTGCCTGTCCTTTTGATCGCGCGCGATCGGACGTTCATGGGCGGACACGTCAACGGCATCCTTGCCAACGCTCTCGGCTGGCTCTACTTCGCGATCATCCTGCTCGTCGCGCTCGCGGCGATCCCGTTGATGCTGATCACTGACGGCGGTGCGAGCTAGATGAGCGCGCAGCGCATGGACTTGGTCTACCGCGTGCTCGATGAGCAACTCGTAGACGTGGATGGACGGCGATGTGGGCGGGTCGACGATCTGGAGTTCGCGGGCGACCTCGATACTCCACCGCGGCTACACGCGATTCTTAGCGGGTCAGGCACCTGGCACCGACGTTTGCCTCGACGGCTGCGCAGCCTCGGAGCGCGCATCTTCGGCGTCGGGGTCGTCGGCGATGACGTTATCCGCGTGCCGTGGAAAGAAGTAGACGAGATCGAAAGCGTGGTCAAGCTGCGCGCCAAAGCGAGGGAGCTCGGGCTTGCCAAGGGCGACGATCGAGACGCCTTGTTCGTGGAGAAACTTCCGAAGTCGTGATTCGCGCGAGTGATCTAATCGGCTGCGTCGTGCAAACCGAGTCCGGCCAGCGGCTCGGCGGCGTTCACGACCTCCGCGCCAGCGCGATCGACGGGGGCTGGCAACTGGACGGGCTGCTCGTCGGGCGCTACGGCATAATCGCGCGTTTGACCGGCTCCGGGCCGGACCCGATCGTTCGCGGCAACGTGATCCCGTGGAACGCAATCACCGCATTGGACGATGGCGTGATTCGAGTTCGTGACTCATTCGCGAGTTGAGCGGTTGGCGAGTCGAAGGGTCGAAGCTCAATCGCTCGCAGCTTACTGCGGGCAACCAGTCCGAACGCCGCACCGCAATCTGCGGTTGGTCTTTTACACCCACGCGGAACCGGCTGCGCCGATAAAGGCCGCGGAGATTCGGGCTGGCACCCGCTTCTCGTTTGGGGTACCCGGGAACAGGGCACCGAAAACACCTTGCGGGCGGCACAGCTACCGGCCCGCGAGATCGAGCTCCACGGCCCCGATCGCCGCCCGAGTCGGAAATACGAACTGATCGTGTCGATGGGCGAGTCCGGCTCGGGTCAGTCTGGACACCGCATCTTCGGCGGCGAGCAGATCGCCGAGTTCACGCCCGACCTCCTCCACGCTGCCCGCCGCGATCGGAATGGTGAATCAAACGGACCTCCTGCACCCGCTCTCTCGTGCTCAGCGCCATCCGCAACGCATCGAGTACGAGCGTCGTTCTCATGTGGCTTGCGAACTGCCAGCCGACGACCTTACGGCTGAAC
>JBIOEW010000033.1:0-19654 GCA_044446425.1 Solirubrobacterales bacterium
CCCCCCCCCGGCTCCCCGCCCCCCGCCGCGCGCGGGGCGCGCCCGGGGCTGCGCGTGCGGTGCGGCGCCGGCACCCGACACAAACCCGGCCCCCCCGACCGGCTGCCACGCGAGCGCGCCGCCGATGACCGACGGATCGGTTGCGTGCGCGATCCTCACCGGCACACCGGCCGGCTGCGCGCCCGGCACGCTCGCGATCGTCGCCGCCGCCGCGCTCGCCCCGAGCAGCGCAAGCGCGCACAGGCCGAGTCCGAGTGCGTCGAGCCGCCGCAGCCCGAGCCACATGCGTGGTGCCTCAGCCATCTCGTCAAGTCGCCTCGCTCCCTCCCCGCCGCGCAACCCCGGCGCCATCCACAGCACCGGCAGCGCACGCCCCGCGCCGAAGGCGAGACCGACGGCAATGCCGACGAGCGGATCGCCCGAGGCGAAGCTGACGCCGGCGAGCGCCCACACGGCGAACGCCAGCACGAACGTCGTGAAGCCGAGCCCGAGCAGGACGCCGTACAGCGCGCAGGCCAGCGGCAGCGGCATCGTCCAGCGCCAGCGCTCGGGCACCTGGCGGCGGATCTGCGGCGCGATCCGCACGCCGCGCCAGTCGGCCACCGCGGCGGCGAGCGCCAGCGCCGCGCCGAGCCCCTCGCGCAGCCCCGCCACGCCGTCGCCGACGAGCGCACCGAGCAGTGCGAGGCCGGCGAACGTGATCACGCCGCCGATCAGCGTCCCCAGCGCGAACGTCGCGCCGGCCACGAGCGTGGCGCCGCGGCGCGCGTCGCCGAGCGCACTGCCGATCGTGTCGACCATCGAGAAGCCACACGGCGACCACGCCCCGGTGATGCCGGCCACGAGCGCCGTCAGCGCCGCGCTGACCGCCAGCCCGCCTAGCACGGCACCATCGTTTCGTAGTACTGCACGCAGAACACGTGGCGGCCCTGATAGCAGTAGCCGACGAGCGCTTCGTCGCCGTTGACGCGCACGTTGGTGTAGCCGCAGCAGTCCATCAGCCGGCGCACGCGTCCGCCGCAGCAGCGGTACCACGAGCCGTCCGTGCGCAGCTCCAGGCCATGGCTCTTGCCGGCAGCCGGACAGACCTTCGAGCGCGGCGCCGGCGACAGCGGCTCGCCGCTGGGATCTCGCAGCACCTGGCCGTGTTCGTCGACCGGGTGGCCCTGTGCGTCGATCGGCCTGCCGAGATCGTCGACCGGGTGCCCGTCGGAGGCGCGCAGCGGCAGATCGTGGCGGTCGACCCGTGGCAGGCCCGTCGGGTGCGGGCAGTTGCCCGTCGTGTACGTGTGCCCGCAGAAGTTCGTGTACGCCTCGGCATCGTCCGGCAGCACCCCGTTGACCACCGCCCGCCCGCCCGCCAGCGCGATCACCGCCGCACCCGCCCACTCCAGGAAGCCACGCCGGCTGCTGCGCCGCAGCACCGCATCCGTGAAGTGGTCCTGCCCGCCCTGCGAGCGATCCTCAGGCGGCAAGCGACAGACTCCGCTCGCGCCTGCGCGCCGTGGCCAGCACGCTCTCGAGCTGGCCGAGGCCGTTGAACGTGCCCTTCGCCAGTGCCACGCCGTCGACGCCGAGCGCGACCGCGTAGGGGCTGCCCGGCACGGCCGCCGCCGCCCACACGCCGGCATCGCGATGCTCGTCGAAGATCCGCACGGCGAGCAGCGGATCGCCGGCCACGTGCTCCACGGCCGGAGCCACCTGACCGCACAGCGGGCATCCCTCGGAGGTGAACACCGCCAGGCGCAGGAGCGTGCGCGGGCCGGCCTCGATCGCGTGCGTCCACGGCTGCGCCGCGCCCAGCTCGGGGCCCTCCGACTCGATCTCCAGGGCGCCGCGCGCAGCGCCCGCCGACAGCCGCAGCACGCCGACCTCGCGCGCGAGCGCGAGTACGGCGACGGCCAACGCGGCGAGCGCCACGAGGCTCAGCGACAGGCCCAACGTCAGCCAGCGGTCATATCCGCTCGGCGCACGCGGGAACCAGCCGGCCGCGGCGGCTGCCGCGAGCAGCGCCGGCGCCGCCGCGCGCACCGGCGTCGTCCAGCCGAGGCGCGAGGACCCGCCGAAGCAAGCGCACGGCCGCCCGCCACGCCCCGCGAGCAGCGCCGCCGAGGTCGTCACGGCGAACAGCGCGAACAGAGCAGCCGCCGCCGCGAGCGCCCAGCCGAGGCCGGCCACGAGCGCCGCCGCGACGAACAGCTCGCCGGCGACGAGCAGCCACAGCGCGACCCGCTGCCGTGCAGCGCCCTGCACGCCGTAGGTCGCGAGCGCCGCCGCCGCCCGACGCGAGCGCCATGCCTTCGCTCCCGCGCTCGCGCCGAGCGCGAGCGCGAGCCAGATCGAGACGAGCACGGTCACCGGCGCGGACCTTACGCCGCGCCCCGGATTGTCCAGAATCGCCTGCTAGACGGGCTTTTTCGCGTTCAGTCGGACTCGGCCGCGTTCACGCCGACTCGGCCAGCGCGGCGCAGTCGATCTGCTCGATCGCCGTGTAGCCGCTCAGCGCGAGCGTCAGATCGAGCTCGGCGAGCAGCCAGCGCAGCACGTGCTCGACGCCGGCCTGACCGGCGAGCGCGAGTCCCCAGACGAACGGGCGCCCGATGCACACCGCGTCGGCGCCGAGCGCGAGCGCCTTGAACGCGTCGGCGCCCGTGCGAATGCCGCTGTCGAACAGCAGCGGCAGCTGCTCGCCGACCGCCTCGCGGATCGCCGGCAGCGCATCGAGCGCGCCGAGCGCGCCGTCGACCTGGCGCCCGCCGTGGTTGGACACGAGCAGGCCGTCGACGCCGAGCTCCTGCGCGCGGCGCGCGTCCTCGGCGTGCACGATCCCCTTGAGCACGATCGGCAACTTCGTCTGCTCTTTCAGCCACCCCAAGTCATCCCAGCAGACGGTCGGGTTGGCGAACTGGTAGGCCCAGTGGCCGACCGCTGGTCCAAGATCCTCCTCAGGCGGCTTCTGAAGCGCCGCGCGGAACACGGGGTCGCTGAAGTAGTTGGCCACGCCCACCCCCTTGAGGAACGGCAGGTAGGCGTTCTTCAAATCGCGCGGGCGCCAGCCGAGGAACCACGTGTCGAGCGTCAGCACGACCGCCTCGTAGCCGGCGCGCTCGGCGCGGGCGACGAAGCTCGCCGCCAGCTCGCGCTCGCGCGGCCAGTACAGCTGATACCAGCGCCTGCCGTCCCCCATCGCCTCGGCGACCTGCTCGATCGAGTGCGACGCGGCCGTGCTGTGGATGTAGGTCAACCCCAAGCTCGCCGCCGCGCGGGCGCTCGCAAGCTCGCCTTCGGGGTGGACGATCGACTGCACGCCGACCGGCGCGAGCAAGAGCGGCGCCGGCATCGGCGTGCCAAGCACCGTCACGTCCAGCTTGCGCTGGGAGACGTCGCGCAGCATCCGCGGCACGATCCGCCGGCGCTCGAACGCGTCGAGGTTGGCCTGCATCGTGCGCTCAGAGCCCGCGCCGCCGGCGACGTAGCCGTAGGGGCCGGCGCCGAGCTTCTCCCGCGCGCGCTGCTGTAGCTCAGCGGCCGAGACCGGCAGCGCCGGCGTCTGCTCGATCAGACCGCCCGCGTAGATCTGGTACTGGAAGCTCGCGAAGTCGGGGGGCGGATCGAAGCCGGCAGCGGGCGGATCGCTCATAGGGCAACCTCGCGCAAGCGGTGCGAGTCGACGTCGTAGACGAAGCCGCGCACGAGCTCGCGATGGGGAACGAACGGCGAGCGGCGCACGCGCAAGAGCGACTGGCGCACGTCGGCGTCGAGGTCTGTGAACGACTCGATCGCGAACGACGGAGCGACGCCGGCGTCCTCTTGCAGCTCGGCGCGAAAACCGTCATCGGTGATCTTCATCAGCCCGCAGTCGGTGTGGTGGATCAGCATCACCTCGCGCGTCCCCAGTCGTCGCTGCGAGACGGCCAGCGAGCGGATCACGTCGTCGGTGATCACGCCACCGGCGTTGCGCAGGATGTGCGCCTCGCCGTTGCCGAGGCCGAGCGCTGCGAACACGTCCAAGCGCGAGTCCATGCACGTGACGATCGCCAGCCGCCTGCGCGGCCGTACGTCCAGGTGCTCGGCGGGCAGCGATCCCGCGAACCCTCGATTATTGGCCAGCAGCTCGTCGATCGCGTCCATCCGGGCGCCAGCCTAGACGCTCGCCGCGAGCGGTGAAGACACCTCCGCGTGGCGAAGCGCGGTTGACGCCGGGCTATCCGCCTACGACGCGACGCCGCCCGGCCGGGCGCGTTGCAGGCTCGCCGGCACGCTGGGCGCTTCGTGACGTGCACGCACGCCGTTATCCGCCGAGCAGTAGAGCGCTTCCCGGAACGCCTCGACGACATGCGGGTCGAACTGCGTGCCCGCGCAGCGTCGCAGCTCGGCGAGCGCATCTTGCGGTGTCAAGGCGACCCGATACGAGCGATCGCTCGTCATCGCGTCGAACGCGTCGCAGACGGAGATGATCCGCGACCCGATCGGAATCGCATCGCCGCGCAGCCCATCCGGATAGCCGTCACCGTCATGGCGCTCGTGAGTCGAGCGCACGAGCACGGCCACCTCTGCCAAGGCCGGTGCGGCGCTCACGATGCGCTCGCCGATGATCGTGTGACGGCGCATGAACGTCCACTCCTGGGCGTCCAGCGGACCATTCTTGTTGAGGATCGCATCCGGGATCGCGATCTTGCCGATGTCGTGCAGCTGAGCCGCATCACGCACCTGCTCGACCAGATGAGGCGCGAGCCCGAGTTGGCGGGCAACGTCCTCCGCCAGGACCGTCACCGCGTCCACGTGCGACCCGAGCTGCGGACGCAGCTCGGCGAGCGCCTGTAGCAGGACGTCCCTGCTCTGAACGCTCGACGAGCGCCGCGAGCCGTGCTTGCGCGAATACATGCGCAGGTCGGCCATGTGCAGCGCCGCTTGGACCGTCGCGGCCTCGCCGGGCATCGCCACGGCGCCGTAGGCAGCCGTGATCGAGAACCCCTCGCCGCGCTCGCACAGCGCCGCCGCGGAGACGGCTTCGGCGTTGGCACGACCGGCCTCGTCGGCCCACCAGACCGCACAGAACTCATCGCCACCCAGCCGGTAGGAGCGCCCGTGGCCATCGACAGCCTCTTGCAGGCCGACGCCAAGTCGAGCCAAGAGGGAGTCTCCGGCCGGGTGACCGAACGTGTCGTTGTAGTCCTTGAAGCCGTCGAGATCAAGGATCACGACCACCGCAACGCGTCCCACGGCGGCGATCTCCTCGAGGTCCGCCATCAGCTTGCGGCGGTTGCCCAGGCCCGTGAGGCTGTCCGTCTCAGAGGCGATCTCGAGCTGGCGGTGAGCGCTGCGCATCTCGGCGCGCACGTCCTCGTTCAGACGCCACGCGGCCACGGCGGCGGCCCCAGCGGCGCCGACGAACGCCGCGTGAATCCCCGCCCACAACCAGGGGTGCGCCCATTCTTCGGGTCGATCGAAGACGCTCTTCGGTTCGAGCGTTCCCAGAACGCCGTGGTGAAGCAGCACAAACACGAGCGCGAGCACGAACGGCATCCAGTCCTCGTACAGCGTCAACACGATGATCAGCACGAAGAAGTAGAAGTGCATCTCGATCAGACCACCGGACGAATGGATCAGCAAGGCCGCGGCGCTCAGCAGACCGAGCGACGCCGAGGCCATCCGCAGGTTGCGCGACAGGCGGGGCGCCGCACCGAGCGCCGCCAGCACACCGAGCGCGATCCCGCTGCTCAGGTTGTGAACGAGGCTCGTGCCCCCGCCGACGACACCGGCGACCGGCACAACCAGGACGTTGAGCCACAGCAGGACCATGATGCCCGCGTGGCGCCGGCGCCACTCCGCGATCGGCAGCGAACCGCCGCTTGGGAGCAGGTGGCGCAGTGGGGTCGCCGCATCCTCGGGCCGCGTCACCTTCGAGCTCTCGGCTGGACAGCCGGAGAGGCTCGGCGCAACTTCAGCCGGCATGTGCACCCGCTCCGAACAGAGCGCTGACGAGCACCACGGCGAGCAGCACCGGAGCCATGCGCCTCGTCGCCACTCGCGCAAGCTCGAGACGGGGCGACATCACGACACAGAGGACGGCGATCACGCTCGCCAGCTCACCGATCGTCTCCATCAGATCCGCCACGCCGATCTCCTCAGGCACCCAGGCCTGCGGAGCGATCGGAAGGCCGACCGTTCGCGAGAGCGCCCATAGCGCCACGATCCCGAGCTGGAACGCGCAGCCAAGCAGCATCACCCGCTGCGAGGGATGGCGCAGGAGCATCGCCGCCCAAGCGATCTGTCCCGCCGCCAGCAGGCAAAACACCAGCGTGTAGAGCGGAAACCCGCTGAAGTGATCGACCGCCGCGCCGACGTGGATCAGGCCACCGATGAACGTCACGGCGGCCGCGAGCAGAAGGGCGGTCTCGCTGTTGCTGTATTCAACCGGCTGCCGACCAACCGGCTGCCGACGAGGGCCCGACGGCAACCGATCCATGCCCGTGAGCAGTCGCAGGCCGATCACACTCATGCGACGTCATCGGCACCGTTGGGGCCTAGCTTGACTTAAGCCAAACTTGGCGGCTCTCTGACATCAAACCGTTCGGCGCGCGTTCAGGATGCCTGCTCGCGACCCCGCAGGTATCGCAGCAGGCCGCGATAGCTCTGCTCGGGCGGCAGCGCCTGGGCGTAGGAGCCGGATGTCGCGTCGCTCGCTGGACGCCGCACGCGCTCGCGCACCTTCTCGGCGAAGCCGGCCTCGTCGAGCTCACCCGCCCAGCGCTCGACCTCGTCGAGATGCTCGCGTAGCGCGGCGAGCTGCTCGGCGACATCTTCGTAGGCGCCGAAGTGGGTCACGGCGAGGCTGCGCGGGGCCCAGCCTTCGATCAGATCGAGCGAGGCGCGCCACGCCTGCAAGTCGATCTCGGGCGGTGGCGTCGGCGCGAGCACGCGGCCGCCGTCGATGCGCACGCCTGCCACGTCGCCCGTGAACGCGCGGCCGCTCGGCTCGTGCAGGTAGGAGACGTGGTGCGAGGCGTGCCCGGGCGTGTAGGCCACGCGGAACGGCCCCAGCCGCTCGCCGCCGTGCAGCACGCGCAGGCGCTCGGCCGGAACCGGCAGCACCTCGCCCCACAGGCGCTGCATCTGATCGCCATACAGGCGCGTCGCGCTGTCGAGCAGCCGCGAGGGGTCGGCCAGGTGGCGCGCGCCGCGCTCGTGCACCCACAGCTCGAGCTCGGGGAAGCGCCGCGCGAGCGTGCCGGCGGCGCCGGCGTGGTCGAGATGAATGTGCGTCAGCGCGAGCACACGCGGCGGATGCTGCTCGAGCACGGGCATCAGCGCCTCCAGTCCGCTGCTCGGCCCAGGGTCGACGATCACATCGCCAACGCGCCACGCGCCGATCACGTGCTCGTGCCCGAGGTGCATCACGTCGATCAGCTCAGGCTGCTGGTCGGCTGCTCCTGCGTCGCTCATCGCGGCGTGATTAGAGCATGTCGAACGCCTTCGTCCTAGGATGGAATCCGTGGAGAGCTCAGCGACCACCGTCAGCGAGGGCTTCGGCGAGCTCGAGCGCCACCGGCGCGAGCTGACGGCCCACTGCTACCGCATGCTCGGCTCGCCGTTCGAGGCCGAGGACGCCGTGCAGGACACGCTGCTGAAGGCGTGGCGCTCGCTCGCTCGCTTCGAGGGGCGCTCCTCGCTGCGCTCGTGGCTGTACAAGATCGCGACCAACGTGTGCCTCGACATGCTCGACGCCAAGCAGCGCCGCGCACGCCCGATGGACCTCGGCGAGGCGCGTGCGCCGGACGGCCCGATCGGCGAGATCCTGCCGGAGACGACTTGGATCGAGCCGGTGCCCGACGCGATCGTCGCGCCCGAGGGCGACCCGGCGGCGGTGGCGCAGTCGCGCGAGACGATCCGCCTGGCATTCGTGGCGGCGCTACAGCACCTGCCGCCGCGCCAGCGCGCCGCGCTGATCCTCTGCGAGGTCTTGCAATGGAAGGCATCCGAGGTCGCGGAGCTGCTCGACACGAGCACGCCGGCGATCAACAGCGCGCTGCAGCGTGCACGAGCGACGCTCGAGCAGGCCGAGACGCACGACCCCGCCCGCGGCGCGCTCTCCGAGCAGGACAGCGAGCTGCTCGGACGCTACGTCGATGCCTTCCAGCACTACGACATCGACGCGCTGACGAGCGTGATCCACGAGGACGCGACGCAGTCGATGCCGCCGTATGAGCTGTGGCTGCGCGGCCGCGAGGACATCTTCGCCTGGTGGTTCGGCATGGGCGCCGGCTGCCGCGGCTCGCGTGTGATCGCCACGCAGACGGCCAACGGCTCGCCGGCGTTCGCGCAGTACAAGCCGCGCGAGGACGGCGGCGATGGCTACGAACCGTGGGCGCTGCAGGTGCTCGAGGTCAAGGACGGCAAGATCGTCGAGATGACGTTCTTCCTCTCCACCGACACGCTGTTTCCGCTGTTCGGCGTGCCGCTGGACTACGCCGAAGCGTCCACCTAGTCGGCGGGCGGCGGCGCGGGCAGGGCGCGCTGCCACGGCAGGACACCGGCGATCGCCGCGGCGTCGCAGCCCGCAAATGCCGGTGGCGCGGAGACCGCCTCCTCCAGCAGCACATCTCCGAGCCCGATCAGCCCGACGAGCCCGAGCAGCTCGGGCGAGGCGCCACGCAGGCGGACCTCGCAGCCGCTGCGCCGGGCGACAAGGGCGAGACGCGCGAGCGCGTCTACGGCGACGGCATCGCCGTCCACACCGGCAACGTCGCAGAGCAACAGCCCGCAGCCGTCCTCGCACGCGAGTCGCGTGCACGTGCGCGCGAACAAGCCGGCAAGCTCGGCGCGGCCAAGCGGGCTCGGCACCGTCACGACGACGGTCCGCGAGCGCTCGGCCACCGGCCCTCCCCTCCCACCGCCGTCCGGCTAACCCGCCTCGCTCGTGCTGTGCGCGGCCGCCTGCGGCGGGCCGGAAACCCGCTGCGGCGCGGCTTCGCCGGACCTGCCGCTCGACTCCGACGAATGCTCAGAGGCAGGCGCGATCGCGCCGCTCGCCTCGGCCGCCTCGGCGACGGCCTCCTCGCCCTGCGCAAGGGCGCGCTTGGGCGCGTGCAGCGCGAGGCTGATCGCGATCGCCAGGCCGACGAGCCCAGCGCCGATCACGAATGCCACGTGGTAGCCGCCGGTGAGCGCGTCGGCGAGCGGCTTGCCGGCCTTCGTCAGCGAGCTCGAATGCGTGGCGGCGCTCGTCGCCAGCACGGCCAGGCCGAGCGCGCCGCCGACCTGCGCAGAGGTGTTGACCAGGCCCGAGGCCAGCCCCGCGTCCTGCGGCGCGACGTCTGACATGGCGAGCGTCATCAGCGCCGGGAACGTCGAGCCTACGCCGGCGCCGAGCAGCAGCAGCACGGGCAGCACGTCGCTGTAGTAGTGCCCGTGCACGGGCACGCGTGCGAACAGCAACAGGCCGATCGCGACGAGCGCCATCCCGGGCGCGAGCAGGCGCTTGGCGCCGAAGCGCACGATCAGCCGTTCTGAGTAGCGCAGCGAGAGCGTTCCCATCACGACCGTCACTGGCAGGAAGGCGAAGCCGATCTTCAGCGGGTCGTAGTGCTGCACGCGCTGCAGGTACAGCGAGCCGAGGAAGAACGTGCCGAACATGCCGGCCACGACGAGCGCCTGGATCGCGTTGGCGCCGGCCGTGTCGCGCGAGCGGAACAGCCGCAGCGGCATCAGCGGCTCGCGCGCCGTCGCCTCGCGCCAGATGAACAGCGCGAGCAGCACGAGCGAGCCGGCGGCGAAGCCGAGTGTCGTGCCCGAGCCCCAGCCTTTCTCGGCTGCCGGCGAGACGATCGTGTAGACGCCGAGCATCAGCGAGGAGACGATCAGCGCGGCGCCGGGCAAATCGGCGCCTTTGCCGGCTCCGGGGATGCGCATGTCGTCGAGCAGGCGCAGCGCGAAGAAGCCCGTGGCGAGGCCGATCGGCACGTTGACGAAGAAGATCCAGTGCCAGTCGATCGCCTGCGTGAGCACGCCGCCGGCGAGCAGCCCGACCGAGCCGCCGGCGGAGGCGACGAAGCCGTACACGCCGATCGCCTTGGCCTGCTCGCCCTTCTCGGGGAACATCGTCACGATCATCCCCAGCACGACGGCCGACGTCGCGGCGCCGCCGGCGCCCTGCACGAAGCGCGCCACGACGAGCATCGTCTGGCTCTGCGAAAGGCCGCAGACGAGCGAGGCGAGCGTGAACACGACGAGGCCGCCGAGGAACACGCGCTTGTGTCCGACCAGGTCGCCGATCCGCCCGGCCAGCAGCAGCAGGCCCCCGAAGGAGATCAGGTAGGCGTTGACGACCCACGCCAGCCCCGACCCCGAGAAGCCGAGGTCGGTCTGGATCGAGGGCAGCGCGACATTGACGACGGTCACGTCGAGCACGATCATCAGTACCCCCGTGCACAGCACGTACAGGGCCAGCCAGCGGTTGCGATCGGCTGCGCTCGTCATGTCCACGTCTCCTTCGTTCGTCGTCTTCTTCGATCTCATTAAAAATTTTTAGGATGGAAAGGAAGATCGCCCGTGCCGGCAGCACGCGCAGCGGCGGGCCCGTAGCCATCTCTCCCAACTACAGACGAACTCTCCGCACGAAACTCATCGGCCGGCGAGCGGCCGCACGTAGCGCAGAAACGGCTCGACGGCAAGGCCTTCGCCGGTCGCCTGCTGTAGCAGCGGCAGCGTGTCGAGCCGGCGGCCGTGGCGGTGCACGCGCTCGGCCAGCCACGCCTGGATCGCGCCCGTTTCGCCGCGTCGTAGCTCTTCCTCGCGCGGGCCGAGGTCGCGCTCGATCGCCTCCCACAGCTGCGCCGCGATCAGGCAGCCGAGCGCGTAGCTGGGGAAGTAGCCGAAGCTGCCCGCGCCCCAGTGCACGTCCTGCAGGCAGCCGAGCGCGTCGGAGGACACCTCGACGCCGAGCAGGCGGCGCATCCCCTCGCGCCACGCATCCGGCAGGTCGGCGACGGCGAGCGTGCCCTCGATCATCGCCAGCTCGAGCTCGAAGCGCAGGATGATGTGCAGCGGGTAGGTCAGCGGGTCCGCCGAGACGCGGATCAGCGAGGGCTCGACGCCGACGAGCGTCGCGTGCAGCTCCTCTGCACTGACCGCGAAGCCGCCCTCGGCCAGTTCGGCGGCGAGCACCTCGGCGAACGCGCGGCTGCGCGCGACGTGGTTCTCCCACAGCTTGCTCTGAGACTCGTGCACAGACATCGACGTGCCGCTGCCGAGGTTCGTGCGGTCGAGCGCCGGGTCGATCTGGCGCTCGTACAGCGCGTGGCCGAACTCGTGCAGCGAGCTCAGCAGCGACTCGACCTCGCCGTCGCCGTAGCGCGTCGTCACGCGGCTGTCGCGCGGGCCGATCCAAGCCGTGAACGGGTGCGCCGAGACGTCCACGCGCCAGCTCTCCTGCTCGACGCCCACGCGGCGCAGCACGCCCGCGACGGCCGCTTCCTGCGCCGCCGGCGGCACGGCCGGCGTGCGGTGCGGCGTGTGCGCCGAGGCCTCGGCCACGAGCGGCGTGAGCCCTTGCGCGAGCGCTGCGAAAACGCGGCGAAGGTCCTCTGTGGAGAGGCCGAAGTCATAGTCGCCGAGCAGCCCGTCATAGGCGCTCTCGCCCGCCTCGGCCACGCACTCGCCGTAAGCGCGCGACAGCTCGACGTTGCGCTGTAGCGCCGGCGCGAAGGCGGCGAAGTCATCGGCCTCGCGCGCGGCCTGCCAGCTCTCCTGGCCGTGCGCGCCGGCCTGCGCCAGCTCGGCGGCGAGCTCGATCGGCACGCGCCGCGCGCGCTCCCAGTCGCGACGGGCAAGGCGCACGATGTCTGCATCGAGGCCGTCCAGCGACGCGCCGTCGAGCTCGGCCAGCCAGTCGCCGACCTCGACGCCTGTGGCGCGTTCGTGCGTCAGCCGCGCGAGCGTGCCGAGCTGCTGCGCGCGCGCAGCCGCGCCCTCGGCGGGCATCATCACGAGCTGATCCCACGCCGCGAGCATCTGCGTGGCAGAGAGATCGGACAGCTCGGCCATGCGGTCGCGCAGCTTTTCCACGGCGCTCATCGCGTGAAGCGTAGGGGTGGTGTTCCCGGAATAAGATGGGCGCCCTATGGGGCGGTGTGGCGAGCGGTCCGTGCGGCGGATGATCGGGCGGTGACGCCCGGCGCTTCAGAGCGGACGCTCACGCGCGAGCGGATCGGCGTGCTGCTGGTCGAGGACGACGAGGGTGACGCGTGAGCGCGTCGTGAGCGCGTCGTGAGCGCGCCCGAGCAACGGCGCGAGCAACAGTCTTCGCACGTCGCGCGATGGATCGCGCGCACCGGCGTCGGGCGGCTGCTCGGGCTGACGATCGGCGTCGTGCTATTGCTCGCCACGCTCGGCATCGCGCTGGCGCTGATCGCCAACGGCCGGCTCACACACAGCCGCCACCTGCTGCTGGACGAGGTCGGGCCGGCGCGACGGACGGCGCTGGTGCTCGAAAACGCACTGATCAACGAGGAGACGGGCGTTCGCGGGTTCGCGCTGACCGGCGAGGGGAGCTTCCTCGAACCGTATGACAACGGGCTGCGCGCCGAGAAACGCGCATACGGCGAACTGGAAGCGCACAGCCGCACCGTTCGGCCGTTGGCGGCCGACGTCGCGCATGTGCGCGCGAGCGCGGACGCCTGGCGGGGCGGCTACGTGGCGCCGACGCTGATCGAACCCAACGCCACCAAGCGGCAGTCGATCGCGATCGATGTCCGCGGGAAACGGCTGTTCGACGGCGTACGCGCGTCGCTGAGGCAGCTGACGCAGACAATCGAGGTGCGCGACGTGCAGGCGCGCGACGACCTGAACGGCGCGGCCGACACGCTGCGAACGCTGCTGATCCTCGCCGGCGCGCTGATCCTCGGCGCCGTGCTCGCAGCGGGCTTCATCTTGCGCCGCATCGTCACGCGGCCGCTCACGCGACTCGGCGCCGAAGCGCGGCGCGTCGCCGCCGGCCAGTTCGCCAAACCGCTGGCCGCGCAGGAAGGGCCGCGCGAGATCGCCGAGCTCGGCGAGGAGATCGACGCGATGCGCGAGCGGATCGTCGAAGAGCTCGCAGCCGTCGAGGCGGCGCGCGTGGCGCTCGAGCAGCAGGCACTCGAGCTACAGCGCTCGAACGCCGAGCTCGAGCAGTTCGCCTACGTTGCCTCGCACGACCTGCAGGAGCCGCTGCGCAAGGTCGCGAGCTTCTGCCAGGCGCTGCAGACGCGCTACTCAGATCAGCTCGACGAGCGCGGCGAGCAGTACATCGACTTCGCCGTCGACGGCGCCAAGCGGATGCAGGTGCTGATCAACGACCTGCTGACGTTCTCGCGCGTCGGGCGCGGCGGGCGCGAGCATCAGCCGGTGGCGCTGGACGAGGTCGTGGCGGCCGCCGAGACGGCACTCGCCGCTGCGCTCGAGCGCAGCGGCGGCCAAGTGATCGCGGGGCCGCTGCCGACCGTGCGCGGCGAGTCGCCCCAGCTCGTCTCGCTGTTTCAGAACCTGATCTCAAACGCGTTGAAGTTCCGCGGCGAGCAGCCGCCCGTCGTGCGCATCTCGGCGCGGCGCGCCGGCGCCATGTGGGAGCTGAGCTGCGCCGACAACGGGATCGGCGTCGAGCAGGAGTACGCCGAGCGGATCTTCCTGATCTTCCAGCGCCTGCACTCGCGCGAGGCCTACGAGGGCAGCGGCATCGGGCTCGCCCTGTGCCGCAAGATCGTCGAGTACCACGGCGGCCGCATATGGCTTGACAGCGAGTTTTCAGGTGGTGCTCGTTTTCTGTTTACCCTTGCAGCTGATGAGGGGGGTTGAGATCAAGCTGGCCGCGCTTGCCGAGGGGGAAGGGATCCGGGATGGACGCTGAGCTGGTCTCCGTGCTGTTGGTCGAGGACGACCCGGGCGACGTGCTGCTGATCCGCGAGGCCTTCAGCGACCACAAGGTCGGCAACGGGCTGGCCGTCGTCAGCGACGGCGTCGAGGCGATGAAGTACGTGCGCGGCGAAGGCGAGTACTCCGGTCGCGTGCGCCCCGACCTGATCCTGCTCGACCTCAACCTGCCGCGCAAGAGCGGCGCCGAGGTGCTCGCCGAGATCAAGGGCGACCCCGAGCTGTCGGTGATCCCAGTCGTCGTGCTGACCACGTCGCAGTCCGAGGAGGACGTGCTGCGCTCCTACAAGATGCACGCCAACGCCTACATCGCCAAGCCCGTCGACTTCGACCGCTTCGGCGAGATCGTGCAGCAGATCGACGACTTCTTCATCGGCATCGTCAAGCTGCCGCCGAAATCGCCTCAGTAGCCGCCTGACGGCGGGCGCTCAGCCCTCGACGAGCACGATCACGAAGACGAACAGCCCGAGCAGAGCCCCGAGCGCGGTCATGAATGCGATCACGCGGTCGTCGGGGCGCACGAAGTCGCCGCGGGCCAGCGCCTCGTCGACTTCGCGGCGGCGCATGGCGGCATAGCCGATGCAGACGACGCCGAGCAGGGCGAAGCCGGCGCCGATCACGGTGTAGGGCCAGGTCGCGCCGCTGGTCAGCGCCGGCACTATCTTGCCGGCGCCGATGCCGACGGTGAGCGAGGTCAGGCCGGTGCGCCACCAGGCCAGGTAGGTGCGCTCGCCGGCGAGGTGCGTGCGGCGCGTGGCGTCGACGACTTCCCCGGGCGACTCGCCCGCGTGCGGATCGGTTCGGCCTGCCGGGCCCTGCTCGAACGCCACGAGCGCCACGTTACCGGTGGCGCCCCGCCGGAGCGCGCGAAGGCCTCAGTCGGCGTCGAGCTGGAACTCGCCGTCGCGGTAGATCACGCGCTCCTCTCCCCCACGCAACGTGGCGGTGACCGTGCGATCTGTCGTGGAGACGATGTCGGTGTGCACGGTCGAGTCGTTGAAGCCGAGTTCCTCCCAGCGCTCGGCCGACACCTCGCTGGGGTCGCCGTCGTAGGCGTCCTGGTAGGAGCGCCCGAGCGCGATGTGCGTGTTGCCGAAGCGCCCGCCGACGTTCTCGTCGTAGAGCGTGTGCGCCATGAAGCGCGTGATCCGCGACAGGCGCCGATCGGTGAGCGAGAACTCGCCGATCCGGTCGGCCCCCTCGGTGGCGATCATCTCGGTCAGGACCGGCTCGTTCTGCTCGGCGCTGGCCTTCACGACGCGCCCGTCGACGAACTCCAGGCGGATGCCCTTGACGAGGTTGCCGTAGCGGTACAGCGGCTGGTTGCAGTAGATCCAGCCTTCGGTGCCGCGCCAGTCGGGGCTCGTGAACAGCTCGAAGCTGGGGATGTTGCGCCCGCGCCCGCCGAGCCAGCGGCGCTGCTCGCCGAGCGAGACGTGCAGGTCGACGTCCTCGCCCTGCACGTGCACGCGCTCGATCTCAAGCGAGTCGAGCCACTCGCGGCCGGCGCTGACGCGCTCGCCGATCTCGCGCCAGCGCGCGATCGGGTCCTCGGCGTCGAGAAAGCAGGCGTGGACGATCTGCTCCCAGTACTCCTCCAGGCTCATCTCGGCCTCGGCGGCCATCGCCGGCGTGCCGTACAGGCCGAGCGTCCAGCTGAAGCGCCCCGCGTTCTCCTTCTCGCCGCGCCAGTCGAGCAGCGGGCGCATGGCGGCACCCTGGCGCATGATCTTGGCCGGGTCGACGGAGTCGAGCGCGTGCGGGTCGGCCTCGGCGAGCACCGTCACCTGGTGATCCATCTGGTCGACCAGCCCGCGCATGTAGTCGGCGCTGAAGTGGTCGAGCTGCTCGTCGCTCGCCAGCTCGTAGAAGTCGCGGGAGATGTTCGCCTGATGGTCATCGTCGGGGCGGTAGGCGCTGAGTACGTGCCCGCCGGCGCGCCAGACGGCCTTGGCGAGCTCTACGTAGAGCGGCTTGGCGCTCTCGGGCGAGGCGATCCGCACGACCTCGCCGGGCTTCACACCCTCCCCGCCGCCGAGGGCGAAGTCGACGAGCACCGAGGCGTAGCGCTCGATGATCTCCCGCGGCGGGGTGTAGCTCACGCGGTTCGGAGCCAGTCGAGTGGACGCTGGGGATCTGCCGCTCTGCTCGCTCGCTCGCGCATCGTCGGATTAAACATGATGGTTCACATAGATAGTCTTCGGGCTGTGTCGCCGACGATCACGCTGCACGCCGTCCCACCGTCGCACCCGTGCATGACGGTCGCGGCGGCGCTCGAGCTGAAGGGGCTCGCCTTCGAGCGAATCGACTTCCCGCACACTGAGCGCCTGGAGCGGATGCAGGAGATCTACGGCGAGGGCAACTCGACCGTTCCGGGCGTCGTGATCGACGGCGAGCCAGTGCATGGCTCGCGCCCGATCCTCGCCCGCCTGGAGCAGCTCGCGCCGGAGCCGACGCTGTTTCCCTCCGAGGAGGTGCGCGAGGCCGAGCGCTGGGGCGATGAAGAACTGCAAGACCTCGGGCGCTGTTTGCCGTGGGGCGCGATGTACTTCCGCCCGGAGTCGATGGGCACGTTCGCCGGGCCGGGCGCGCAGCCGCTCGACGGTCCGGGCACCGACTTCGCGATCAAATTCGTGCGCGCGACGTGGCGATACCACGGCATCACGGCGGCCCGCCTGCACGACGACCTCGCCGGGCTGCCGGCGAAGGTCGAGCAGATCGAGCGACTGGCCGAGCACGGCGTGCTCGGCGGTGAGCAGCCGAACGCCGCCGACCTGCAGATCGGCGCGACGATCAGGGTGCTGCTGCCGATCGCCGACCTGCGCCCGCTGCTTGCCGGAACGGCCGGCGAGCGCATCGCGATGCGCTGGTTTGCGGAGTATCCGGGCGAAGTACCGGCGGGCGCCTACCCGGCCGGCTGGGCCCCGACTGGGTCCTAGCGAGCGCGGGGGCGGCATGGGCGGGGGCGGCGCGCGCGGCGCAGGCCCGCGCAAGAGCTCCGGGCCGCGCGCGGTGCGTGCGATCGTCAGCGGGATCGTGCAGGGAGTCGGCTTTCGCGAGTCGACCCGCCGGCGAGCATGCAAGCTCGGCGTGCTCGGGTGGGTGCGCAACGGAGACGACGGGACGGTCGCCGTCCATGCCGAGGGCGAGCCGGGCGCGGTCGATGAGTTGCTCGCCTTTCTACGCATGGGACCGCGCGGCGCGAACGTGCGCGTCCTCGAGGTCGAGGACGTTCGCGCCGAGGGGCATGAGCAATTCGCGATCCGCGGCGTCAGCGCGGGCGCGTTCGTCGTGCAGGAGCATCAGGCGAGCACCCACCACTTCGACCTGCGGCTGGAGGTCGACGGCGTGATGCGCTCGTGGGCGGTGCCGAAGGGGCCTTCGATGGACCCGGCCGTGAAGCGCCTGGCGGTGCAGGTCGAGGATCACTCGATCGGGCACAACGACTTCGAGGGGCCGACCGAGCACGGTGGGGTGATCGTGTGGGATCGGGGTTCATACGAGCAGGGCGGGCGCGTGGCCTGGCCGGAGGCGCTCGAGCGCGGACACGCTGTGTTCGTGCTGCACGGGGAGAAGCTGCGCGGCGGCTTCGCGTTGCAGCGCACGAGGGGCAGCGGCGAGAAGTCGCAGTGGCTGCTGCTCAAGCGCAAGGACGAGGCGGCCCGGGGCGACTCTGACGTGGTCGGAGAAGAGCCGCGATCGGTGACGAGCGGGCGCACGTTGAGAGAGGCGACAGACGACCTGGCTTAAGACTCGCCGCGAGAGCGGGCGGCGCGACCGCGGTTCCGTGGGGCCCCTTTGCCTCCGATATGAACGGGTGCTCGGCGACCAATCCCTCGACTCGCCCCGCGAGACTGTTACACGGTTGGCACACTGCGTCCGGGGCGATGAGACGCCTGCCAAAGTGCTTTGCGGCGAGAATGTGCTCGCGAGTCAATCCCACGTTGGAGGCTCCGCAATACCAACACCGACTATGTCTGTTCCGGCTCATGGCGTGAGCCAAGCGATCATCCGCCGCCAGGGGTGTCGGCCAAGTGCTCACCCAGCCGCTCCAGTTGCGGACGCAACACCGGCAGTTCGTCCTCGACCACATCCCAGACCAGCGCCAGCTCGACCCCGAAGTACTCGTGAATCAGCTTGTCGCGCATCCCGGCGATCTTTCGCCACGGGATCGCCGGCTCCAGAGCACGCGTGTCCTCGGATACACCCTTGACCGCCTGGCCGAGGATCTCGATGTTGCGGATCACCGCATCGCGGGTCTTATCGTCCGCAAGAACGCTTCACGACCCTCCACCGTATAGCGCTGGATCGCGTCTATCGCATCGATCGCATGCCGCAGGCGTGCGCGCTCGTCCTTCACAGCGGGACGGCCTCGGCGAAGATGCGATCTCGCATATAAGGGCTGACGCCTCCGTCGGTGAGCACATCGACATGGGTGCCAAGCAGATCCTCCAGGTCCTGCCCGAACCCTACGAGATCGAGCAGGTTACGTCCGGGGTCCATTTCGACCAAGAGATCCACGTCGCTGCTCGCCTCCGCATCGCTCCTCGCGACCGAGCCGAACACACGAACGTTGCGGGCGCCATGCTCGGCCGCATAACGCAGTATCTCCTCCCGCCGATCTCGCTGTCGCGGGAGGTCAATATGGATCGATGCAGAGCCCATGCCGGATTGCATACAGACAGTCGTCTACTTGATCGGGGAGACAGTGCTAATTTGGCTTAGATCCTCGGTTTTTGGCGGGTTTGCAAACGTATTGCAAACGCTTTGCACGCCGAACGCACACGCTGCGGCTCACGATGCACACTCGATGCACATCGTACCCCCCAGGGCCGTCGTACACCTCCGGCTGAGGCTCGCGCCGACGGGGCGTTGCGCGAGTCCTCGGGCCGATCCAACGTGCTCATGCATCCCCCACCGGCATCACGGGCCCGTTCTAGCTAAGCAAGTGCTATCGTGTGGTCGTGGTTCGCGTCGGAATGCACGAAGCCAAGAGCCAGCTCTCGCGCCTTGTCGAGCTCGCCGAGGGCGGCGAGGAGGTCATCATCCAACGCTCCGGGCGCCCCGCCGCCCGACTGGTCGCAGTGCAACGCCGCCGCCCCGTCGCGCAAGCCTTCGGCGCGCTGCGCGGCCAGATTGAGCTGGCCGACGATTTCGACGAGCTGCCCGCCGACTTCGCCGAGCACTTCCGCTGAGCCTGCTGCTCGACACGCACGCCCTGTTGTGGCTGCTCGAGGGCGATGCACGCGTCGAGGGAGTGCGTGCCGCGATCGAGGATCCACGCACGTCTGTGCTGGTCAGTTCGGTTTGCGTCTGGGAGGCAGCCATCAAGAGCGCGCTAGGCAAGCTGCGCGTCCCCGAGGACCTACCCGAGCGCCTCGACGAGTTCGCCTTCGAGCGCCTGCCCGTCACTGACGCACACGCATGGGCAGTACGAGCCCTCCCGCCCATCCACAACGACCCCTTCGACCGGCTGCTCGCAGCACAAGCCATTTGTGAACACGCCACCATCGTGTCCGCCGACACAGTCTTCGACGCGTACCCACTCACGCGCATCTGGTAGCCCCTTGGGCAACAAAGCCCACGCCCGCGAACAGCCACCGAGACTGAGCCAGCCCGGCATCGACGGAGACTCCGTCGCGTGGATTCGTCCGCGCGGAAGGAGAGCCTTCTGCGATGCCAAGAGGAAGAAAGTACCCACCAGAGTTGATCGAGCGAGGCGTTCGTCTGGCGCTTGAGAGCGGAC
>JBIOEW010000034.1:0-13879 GCA_044446425.1 Solirubrobacterales bacterium
CCACGGCTTCCTCACCCTGGAGCGGCAGAGCCCAAATCACCCGCGGTCGGCCTGAGCCTCCCCCAGGCAGTCCTGCTGCTCCAGCCAATCTTCAAGTGCTGGACCGGCCGCTGCAGCACCTGCCGGCAACCGATCGACCTCGACGACCTACCCCTTCGCCGGCCACCACAGAAGGAGTGATACTTAACAAAGCACTACTACGCCGGGTGAGCCTTAGCCCACTCCACGATCTCGCGCGAGTCACACACCGCGCTCCCGTCGTCCAGCTCCAACACAGGCACCCACCGTTTCCCGGTCAGCTCCTGCGCGCGCTTGCGCCCCGCAGTGTTGTTGAGCGCCGCGCCCAGCGGCGCAAACCCGTAGCTCTTGATCACCTCAGGCTCGTGCCCGGCATCCTTCAACGCGTGGTATGCGTTGGCGCAAGGATGCCCGCCTGGACGCGGCGTCGGGAAGGTTCCCCAGCAGACGTAGAGCTTCATGAGACTGTCAGTGTACCTTCCATGCCGGCCTGGCGGTGGCCGGGGACGGTGCAGAAGAAGTTGTACGTGCCGGGCTTGAGCGTGACCGTGAGCGTCTTCGTGCCGCCGGTAAAGACGGGGGTCTGGCCGAGCACGGTGCTGCCCTGCGCGATCGCCACGTCGTGTTCGACGGGCGAAGAGTTGGAGAAGTCGATCGTCACCTTGCCGGCCTTGGCGCTGAGCGACTTGGTCGTGTAGGCGAGCTGCCCGGCCGGGTTGGCGGCGAGCTTGAGCGTCGTCGCGGCTGCGGCCGGTGAGGAGGCCGGCGCAGGCGTGCCGGTCGTGGCCTTCGGAGTTTCCTTCTTCGCCGGGGTCTTCTTCGCGGGCGTTGTCTTCGCCGGCGTCGTCTTGGCCGGCGTCGTCTTGGCCGGCGTGGAGGCGGTGGGCGTGGAGGCGGCCGGGGTCGATTCGGTCGCGGGCGGCGCTTCGGTCGATGCCGACGGCGGCTTGTTGGCGGATTCGGGCAGGGCCGTGTCGGGCGTGTTGGCGCCGAACCGTTCCTGCGACGCCTTGGCGCTCTCGGCGCCGGCCTTGGCCTCGCCGCCGGAGGTGATGACTGCGGTGCCGGCGGCGGCGATCACGAGCAGGGCGGTGATCGCCGAGACGACGCGCTGTCCGCCGAGATCGCCCGGGAACTTGGGGTTGCGCATGCCCATCGCGAGCGAGACGAACAGCGCCCATGCCACGAGCAGCCCGCCGGCGATGAAGAACGGGGCTTTGCTCTTCTCGGCGGCCAGGATCGGCGAAAGATGTACCGCGAGCGTGTGCACGGCCCGCGAGCCTAGCCGATGCGCCCCCGGATATGCTGCCCGGCGGGATGGTCGCGAGCGTGCGCACACCGGACGACGCCTTGACGGGTCTGCCGGATTATCCGTTCGAGCAGCAGTACCGCGAAGTCGACGGCCTGCGCCTGGCGCACATCGACGAGGGCGAGGGCGCGCCGGTGATCTTCATGCACGGCGAGCCGACGTGGTCGTTCCTGTGGCGCAAGGTGATCCCGCCGGTGCGCGACGCGGGCTTTCGCTGCGTGGCGCCCGACCTGGCCGGCTTCGGCGGCTCGGACAAGCCGACCGACGTGGGTTGGTACTCGTTCGACCGCCACTGCGAGATGACGGCGACGCTGCTCGAGGATCTCGACCTGAGGGGCGCGACGGTCGTCGTGCACGACTGGGGCGGCGGCATCGGCCTGAACATGGCCGTCGAACACGCCGAGCGGATCGAGCGCATGGTGATCCTCGACACGGGCCTGTTCACGGGTCGCCAGAAGATGAGCGATGCGTGGCTGGCCTTCCACGACTTCGTCGTACGGACGGAGGACCTGCCGGTCGGCATGCTCGTGCGCCGGGCATGCAAGACGGACCCGGGCGACGAGGTGACGGCGGCCTACGAGGCGCCCTACCCCGGTCCGGCGTCCAAGGCGGGTGCGCGCGCCTTCCCGCTGATGATGCCGCGCACGCCCGAGGACCCGGGCGCGGCGCGCGGACAGCGCACGCAGGAAGCGCTCGAAGCGGACCACCGGCCGAAGCTGGTGCTGTGGGCCGACTCGGATCCGATCATCCCGCTGAAGGCCGGCGAGCGGCTGGCCGAGAAGTTCAACGCCCCGCCGCCGCGCACGATCGAGGACGCGAGCCACTTCCTGCAGGAGGACCAGGGCCCGCTGATCGGCTCTTTGATCAGCGATTGGCTGACGGCGGGCTGACGGCGCCCCCCGGCTCCCGCGCGCTACTTCTCGCCGCCGCCCTCGCCGACCGAGCTGGGAATCTGCGGCGCCTCGTCTCCGGCCTCGAGCCCGGGCTCGGAGCGCGAGGCGCGCAGCTCGTAGCTGCGGCGCGCCATCGAGTCGGCGTCGGCGAGCACGCGGTCGGCCTTCATCGCGCGCGCCATGCCCTCGGAGAGGCGACGGGGCAGCACGGCGCCGAGCACGTTGGTGCGCTTGCCGGACTTCGGCACCCACACTTCGACGGTGCCGTGTTGCAGCGCCTCGACGATCGCGTCAGCGACTTCGCCGGGCTCGAGGTTGGAGAAGCCGCGCGCCTGCCCGAGCCCGCCGCCGAGCTCGGTGTTGACGACGTAGGGCATCACGTAGCTGAGGTCGACGTGGGCGTCCATCAGGCGCAGCTCGCCGCGCACGGCCTCGGAGAGCCCGACGACGGCGTGCTTGGTCGCCGAGTAGGTGGCGCCGCCGGGGGCGCCGAACTTGCCGGCCTGCGAGGAGATGTTGACGATGTGGCCGCGGTCGCGGGCGATCATGCGATCGAGCGCGAGCTTCATGCCGAGGATCACGCCGTGCAGGTTGATGTCGATCTGGCGCTTGGCCGTGAGGTCGTCCTCGTCGATGAAGCGGCCGATCTGCATGATCCCGGCGTTGTTGATCAGCACGTCGAGCGGGCCGAGCTGACGCTCGGTCTCGTCGAGGAAGGCGGCGAAGGAATCGCGCTCGGTCACGTCGAGCGGCAGCGCGACGGTGCTCGGGCCGAGCTCGTCGGCGGTGGCGCGGGCGGCGGCGAGGTCGACGTCGCCGATCGCGACCTTCATGCCCTGGCCGAGCAGCGCCTTGGCGGTTGCGCGGCCGATGCCGCGGGCGCCGCCGGTGATCGCGACGGTCTGTCCGGCAAGGATGCGCGGCTGCTTGGCCATTCTCTTCCTCCTGATCTCTCCTGTGGGTGCGGCGGGCGGGAGACGAAAGCTAGCGCTCCTTGCCCGGAGCTGCTGGCTGCCTGGCCAGTCGCACGCTGGGGCGCGTTGCCGGGTAGTAGTGTTGCTGTCAAATGGCCAGCTTCGAGTTCGAGGGTCAGCGGATCGCGTACACCGAGTACGGCGGCGGTCCTGCGGCGCTGACGGAGTCGGGCGCAAGGGGGCGCACGGCGCGCAGCGCGCCGGCGGGCTCACGGCCGCTGATCCTCGTACACGGGCTGCTGCTCTCACAGCAGATGCACAAGCCGCTGGCGGAAGACCTGGCGGCGCGGGGCAACCGGGTGATCACGGTCGACCTGCTGGGCCACGGCGAATCGGACCGCCCGCGCGACATGTGGCGCTACTCGATGCGTTTCTTCGGCGACCAGCTGGTCGCGCTGATGGACCACCTGCAGATCGAGCAAGCGGTCGTGATGGGCACCTCGCTGGGCGCGAACACGGCGCTGAACGTGGCGCTGACGGCGCCGGAGCGCCTGCGCGGCATGGTGATCGAGATGCCGGTGCTCGACAACGCGCTGCTGTGGAGCGCGCTGGCGTTCACGCCGCTGCTGGCGGCGCTGACGTTCGGCGAGCGGGCGATGAAGCTGGTCGGCCGCGGCGCGCGGGCGGTGCCGCGGCGGCTGCTGCCGCACTACGGCAACGTGGTGCTCGACCTCGTGCGCCAGGAACCGGGGCCGAGCGCGGCGGTGCTGCAGGGCCTGTTCTTCGGGCGCATCGCGCCGCACCGCACCGACCGGCGGACGTTCCAGACGCCGACGCTGGTGCTCGGCCACAGGCGCGACCCGGTGCACCCGTTCTCGGACGCGGGCATGCTCGCCGACGAGCTCCCCAACGCCCGCTTGCTGGAGGCCAACTCGATCGTCGAGCTGCGCACGCAGCCGGAGCGCCTGACGAACGAGATCGCGGAGTTCCTCGACGACGTCTGGGCGGCGCCGCGCGCCAAAGCCAAAGCCAAAGCCAAAGCCAAAGCTAAAGCCAGAAAACGGACTACTTCTTCTTCGCGGGGAAGAGCTGAAGCTCGTTGACGCTGACGTGCCCGGGCGCGGTGGCCGTGCCGACGGCCGAAGCGGGCGCCTGACTGATCCACAGCACGATGAAGCGGTGGGCCTGCTTGGCGGCTTGCTTGCTTGCCGGCGTGGAGCCGCCGAGCTTGATCCGGGCGTGCTTCTTCTTGGCCTGCAGGGCGGGCGTGAGCGCGACCCAGTCGGGGTCGGTGATCGAGCTGGGCGGCGCTTCGCCGTCGGCGCCGTAGACCTGCACGGTCATGCCGGGCGTGGTCGTTGAGAGCCCGACGGCGGCGAGCTTGCGCGGCGTGTTCAGGTCGATCACGAGCCCCTCGGCCATTTTGGGCGCGACGGAGGGTTCGACGAGCGCCGTCCAGCCGGTGGAGCTGTCGCCGTCGATCGCGAGGCTCGGGTCGCCGAAGTTGGCGGCGGCGTAGTTGTAGGGGTTGTAGGTGGCGGCGGCGTTGGTGTCGAGCAGCAGCGCTTCGGCGTTGTTGGCGTCGCCGACGGGGGTGCTCGGGCTTGGGGCTTTCTGCTTGCTCGTCGTCGGCGCGCTGCCGCCTGCTTCGGGGCTGGGCGTGACGGCGGGGATGGGCGGCGCGTGCGTCGGCGCGGAGAGCGGGATCTTGGGCGGCGTGGACGGTTTGATCGTCGTGGGAACGCAGATCGTGGGCGTCGGCGTAGTGCCAGTCACGGCGGGCGGCAGCGGCGTGGTGGTCGGCGCGGGCGTGGTGGCGGGGACGGACACCTGCGCGACGGTGGTGGCGGCGGGAGCGGCCTTGCCGCCGCCTTTGCTGAGCGCGGCATAGGCGGCGCCCGCGGCGCCGGCGACGAGGATGGCGAGCGTGGTGAGGATGACGGCGGCGGAGCGCCAGGTGGGCGTGCGCGTGCGCAGGCTGTCGGGGGCGCCGGTGCCGCACTGCAGGCACCAGTCCTGGCCGGCGACCAACGGCGCGCTGCACTTGGCGCATGAGCGCGCGCCGACGCGTGGCTCGACGGGCGCGGGCTGTACGGCGCCGCCGGGCGCGCCGGCGGCGGGCTGCTGCTGCTCGGTGGGCGCAGCGGGTGGGTCTGCGAGTGCCGTTGGCACGAGCTCGATTCTAGTGGGCGGGCTCCGAGAGAGCGCTGGGCCTTGGGTGTTTCGGCTGCGGGGCAGCGGTAGCGATGGCATATACGGCGGCGTACATACAATCGCTACCGAAGTCCGAAAAAGGGCGACCACCGCCCGCGCCTCCTCCCGATCGGCCGGCCGCGCGCCAACTCAGACGTCTGGCGAAGGCGAGCCGCCAGAGCTGGAGGTGGGAGGCGTGCCGCTCGGCCGGGGCGACGAAACCCCGCCGGGCACGATCTCGCGCGCGGTCGGGTGGTGGTGGGGGTCGAGCTCGAGCTGCCAGTAGTAGCGCGTGAAGTAGTGCCCGTCACGGAACTCGCCGACGTGCGGCTGGACGGTCTCGCCGCAGGCCATGGCGAGGATCAGCTCGGGGTATGTGCGCCCGGGCAGGGCGGCGTAGGCGGGCGCGGGAAAGGCGCCGCCGAAGCGCGTGTTGACGTCGGTGATGGCGACGCCGATGTCGGGATCGCGGAACACCTGGACGGTGACGGGGCCGGTGACGCGCAGCGCCTCGACGACGCGGCGCCCGAGCTCGATCAGCTCGTCGTCGCGCACGGCGGCGCCCTTGATCGACTCGCCGCCGCGCGACTCGAGCATGGTGCGGGGGATGGAGTTGATGCAGCGCCCGTCGAGGTCGCCGAGGCAGTCGATCGACAGCTCGGGACCGCCCATGGCGCGCTGCACCATCACGGGCTCGGGCGCAGGAAGCTCGATCTCGCGCGCGGGCCGCGGCGGCGCCTGCTGCAGGTAGTCGACGAAGAAGCGCGCCTGCCCGGGATCGTGGGCGAGGTGGATGGAGCGCGCGCCGGAGCCCTTGCGCGGCTTGACCATGACGGGGTAGTCGAGCTGCTCGAGCGCGTCGTCGTCGGGCAGCACGGTCGGCGGCGAGGGCAGCCCGAGACGCTGCAACATGAGGTGGGCCTCGTACTTGTCATAGGTGGCGCGGGCGACCTCGGCGCTCGGCACGAAGGCGGGCAGGCGCCGTTCTTCGCGAGCACAGGCGAGCAGCTCGATGTCGAGGTCGGTCAGCGGCAGCACGGCGCCGACTTCGTGCTGTTCGCAGAGCTCGCGCAGGGCGATGAGGTAGTTGGGATCGTCGATCCGCGGCACGGCGGCGCGCGTGTGCGCCGCGTACTGCGCGGGCGCCAGCGGCGCGGGGTCGGCGACGACGGTGTGCGTGAGCTGGGCGAAGCAGGCGACGATGTCGTAGCGCTTGCCGGCCCCGGTGAGCATCACGGCGGGCCTCATGCACGACCCTCGCGGCCGGCGGGCCGAGCGGCCTGTGTGGGCGACGCGGGCGACGCGCCGCCATCCTCGTCGGCGCCGCCATCCCAGCCGCCGGTCTCGCCCTTGTACAACCCGCCGCCGGCCAGCACGAGAGCGGGCGTGCGCAGCAGGATCTGCACGTCGAGCAGCAGCGAGCGGTGCTCGACGTAGTGCAGGTCGAGCTCGATCCGCTCAGACCAGGGCAGCGAGGCGCGCCCGTTGATCTGCGCCCAGCCGGTGATGCCGGGCTTGACGGACAGGCGCAGGCGCTGGCGGGGGGTGTACTGGGCGACCTGGGCGGGCAGCGTGGGCCGCGGCCCGACGAGCGACATGTCGCCGCGCAGCACGTTGATCAGGTTGGGCAGCTCGTCGAGCGAGGTGCGCCGCAGCAGGGCGCCGACGCGCGTGATGCGCGAGTCGCCCGAGTTGACGGCGAGCCCGGCGCCGATGTGCTCGGCGCCGTCGACCATGGTGCGCAGCTTGCGCATGTCGAAGGGCTCGCCGTGCAGACCGGAGCGCCGCTGGCGGTAGAAGACGGGGCCGCGCGACTCGAGCTTGATGGCGAGCACGGCGGTGAGCATCAGCGGAGCGCTCAACACGAGCGCGGCGGCGGCGACGAGGATGTCGAAGACGCGACGGATCATGCCGGTGGCCCTGAACGATCGCTCATCGCGTTCCTTCTGCCGCGTCCCACCAGGCGGGCGTCCCGTGCCGCAGCCAATCCCACAGCCCGGCGGCGGGGGAGGCGACGGTGAGCACGTAGTAGCGGGCGATCAGGAAGGGGCGGGCGCGCAAGGCGCCGCCAAGCAGGGCGGCGAGCAGCAGGCCGAGCTGCAGGGCGAGCGTGACGATGTAGAGCGTGCCGGCGCCGGCGGCGACGAGCGCCACGTTGGCGGCGAGCGCGAGCGCGTGCAGGCCGGGGCTGGAGTAGCGGAGCAGTCGGTGGGAGAAGATCATCAGGGCGTAGCCGGGCGGGTAGCCGCGCGGGGAGAGCATGCCGCCGCGCAGGACGATGGGCCAGGTGTGGCTCATCATGCGGCGCTTGCGGGCGAACTCGCCGAGCAGGGAGGGCACCATCTTCTCGCTTGCGCGGGCGCGGGGCTCATACACGGCGCGCAGCCGGCGCTTGACCATGTTGAAGGGCAGCGACAGATCGTGGCCCATGATCGGGTCGACGACGATGTAGGAGTCGCGGCGGGTCGCGTAGATGGCGCCGTTGCCGGCGGTGATCGAGCAGAGGCGGGACTCGAGCGCGCGCAGCGCGAGCTCGTAGCGCCAGTAGACGCCCTCCTGGTTGGAGGCGTCGCGCCCGACGGCGTCCTGCACGAAGCGCACCTGCCCGCAGGCGTAGCCGACGCGCGGATCGTCGAAGGCGCGGACCAACTGGCGCAAAGCCTCGGGCTCCCAGGCGGAGTTGGCGTCGGAGAAGGCGACGATCTCGCCGGCTGCGTCGGCGACGGCGGCGTCCTGGGCGCGGATCTTGCCGCCGCGGGGAAGCTCGAGCACGAGGTCGGCGCCGGCGGCGCGGGCGCGCTCGGCGGTGGCGTCGGTGCAGCCGTCGCAGGCGACGATCAGCTGCAGCAGCTCGCGCGGGTAGTCGAGCGCGAGCGCGTTGGCGACCTTGCCGGCGATCACCTGCTGCTCGTCGTGGGCGGCGACGATCAGCGAGACGGGCGGCAGCGCTCGAGCGGCGGGTTCGACGTCTTGATGGGCTCCGCCCCTGTCGGGGCTTCGCAGATGGCCGGCGGGTGGCGTGGAGCGAGCGCGGGCGAGGAGCGGGGCGAGCGCTGCGAGCGCCAGCGCGTAGCCGAGCTGCGTCCACACGATCAGCGCGGCGCAGACCCAGAAGACGACTTGGAGAGCGATCACGCGAGGATTCTGGCGGACTCGGGTGGCGGCGGGAGCGAGCGAGGCGGCGACGGGCACGGATGTGACGGCGGCGGGCGGTGAGATGCGGCGGTGGGCGGGTAGTCTCGGGGCATGAGCTACACGAAGATGAACCTGACAGAGACGGTCGACAGCGCGCCGCGATTCGGCTTCGAGGAGATGGGCGAGGCGCACTTCCCGCGCGAGGAGCTGGAGGCGAAGCAGACGGGTCTCTCCTACCAGGTGCTGAGGCCGGGCAAGCGCCAGCTGTTCGGCCACCAGCACGAGCAGGCGGAGGAGGTCTACGTGGTGCTGAAGGGCAGCGGGCGGATGCGCCTGGACGACGAGATCATCGACGTGGCGGCGCTCGACGCGATCCGCGTGGAGCCGCAGGTGATGCGCGCGTTCGAGGCGGGCCCGGACGGCCTGGAATGGCTGGCGTTCGGCGCGCACTTCGAGAAGGACGGCGAAGTCAACCGGGAGTTCTGGCAGGACTGACGCTGCGGCTGCAAGCGACGCGGCGCAGCCGGCGGTGACCAGCTGCCGAGCAGTCGCTGTCAGCCACGCTGTCAGCCGGCGAGCAGCTGCTCGTACAGCGCGAGCGTGCGCAGGGCGATCTCGTGCCAGCCGTACTCGCCGGCGGCGAGCTCGCGCGAGCGCGTGGCGAGCGCAGCGAGCTTGGCTGGATCGCCGAGCAGCTCGCGCAGCGCTGCGGCGAGCGCCGCCGGATCGCCAGGCGGCACGGCGCGCGCGGCGCCGGCGGCGGCGATCTCGCCGAAGCCGCCGACGTCCGAGAGCAGGAGCGGCTTGCCGAAGGCGAGCGCGGTGAACAGCACGCCGGACTGCTCGATCTCGCGATAAGGGAGCACGACGAGGTCGGCGCGGCGGAAGTACGGCGGCAGCTGCCGGTCGGTGATGAAGCGCGGCACGAAGCGCACGTTTGGCGGCGCTGAGGCGCGTAGCTGGGAGATGTCCATGCGCGGCATGCCGGCGATCCACAGCTCGGCGTCGTCTACCTCGCGCCAGGCGTCGAGCAGCACGTCGAGGCCCTTGTAAGGACGCAACAGGCCGAAGAACAGCACGACCTGCTTGTCGGTCTGGAACGGCGGCGGCCCCTCGGGCGCGTCGGCGAGGTGGGCGAAGGCGCCGTGCGGGATCACGTGCACGCGCGCGCCGTCGACGCCGAGCTCGTCGATCAGCCGCGAGCGACCGTGCGCGGAGTGGGCGACGATCGCGTCGAAGCGCTCGTACAGCCGCCGCTGCGCCTCGCGCTGCCCGGGCCGCGGTTCGCGCGGCAGCACGTCGTGGGCGGTCAGCACGAGCGGCCTGCCGCGCGGCAACAGACGACCGTCGAGCTGCTGCACGGAGAGCCACTGGAAGTGCACGACATCGGCGGCGCGCGCAACGCGCCTATAGCGCAGCATGTCGGGAACGTGCTCGGCGAGCTTCAGCGCACGCCGCGCACGCTGGGCGGCGGCGCTGCTGCCGGGCACGAGCGCGCCGGCGCGGTAGAAGTGCGCGATCCGCCGGTAGCCGCTCGGCTGGGGCACGGGGCCGTAGGCAAAGCGGCTCGTGTACAGCGATACATCAGCGCCCGCCGCCGCAAGCGCGCTGCACAGCGCGTGGTCGTACGGCGGCGTGTAGGCGGAGGGATCGACGACGTGCACGCGCATGGCCGCAGACTCTAGGCGCGGCCTCCGACTGTCCCACCGCCGGCAGGCCGTCGGACGAGGAGGGGTGAAGGTCCGCCAGATCATCAAGCTGATCGAATGGGACGGCTGGCGGCAGGTGAGCCAGAAGGGTAGTCACCGGCAGTTCAAGCATCCGACCAAGCCGGGCAGGGTGACGGTACCGGGTCATCGCAACAGCGACCTTGGTCCTGAGATGCGAGCTAACATCCTCAGACAGGCGGGATTGAAGCGATGATCGAGATCGACAAGTACCGCATCCACATAGAAGGCGGCCCACCGTCCAACTACGGCGCTTACTCGCCGGACGTGCTCGGTTGCGTGGCGGTGGGCGACACGATCGAGGAGTGCATCGCCGAAATGCGCTCCGCGTTGGCGTTTCACTTCGAGAGCATGATCGAGGATGGCGAAGAGATCCCGGAGCCGTCCGGACCCGGGATCTACGTCAGGTACGACCAAGTCGCGTAGCGCACGCGCAGTAGGGTCCGCCGGATGGCGGACGTGGAGGTCTCCTACTGCGTGGTCAACACCTCGCAGCGCGAGCTGCTGCTGCGCGGGCTGGACGCGATCGCGCGCGAGCGCGAGGGGCTGCCGTTCGCGAGCGAGGTGCTCGTGCTCGACAACGGCTCGCGCGACGGCTCGGCCGAGGCGGCGCGGGCGCATGCGACGGTCGAGGAGACGATTGCGCTGGCAACGCGGCGCGGCAAGGGGCTGAACGACTCCGAGCTGCTGCGCCGCGCGCGCGGGCGCTACGCGTTGCTCTTGAACGAGGACTCGGAGCTCCAGCCGGGGGCGACGCTCGCGCTGTGGCGGGCGCTCGAGCAGCGCCCCGACGCGGCGCTGGCCGGCGCGCGGCTGCTGCGCCCGGACGGCGCCGAGCAGGCCTCGGCGTGGCGCTTTCCGAGCGTGGCGACAGCGCTTGCCGGGGCGCTGCTGCTGCATCGTCTGTTCACCGTGCAGAGCCGCAGCTCGCAGACGCGTGAGGTCGACTGGTGCCAGTCGGCCGCGCTGCTCGTGCGGTGTGAGGCGGCCGAGCAGGTCGGCTACCTCGACCCCGACTTCTTCGTCTACTCCGACGAGGTCGACTTCGCCCGGCGTCTGCGCGACGCGGGCTGGCTCAGCCTCTACGTCCCGCAGGCCTCGGCGATTCACCACGAGCAGCTCTCGACCGACGCCGTGCCTGAGCGGCGGATCGTCGAAATGGCGCGCAACCGCGACCTGTACATGCGCAAGCACCACTCGGCCGCCGCCGCCCGCGCGGTGCGCTGGCTGACGGCGTGGCCCTACGCACTACGGGCGTTCGCCGCGACGTTGCTGCCCGGCCACTCGCCGCGGCGCTACTGGCGGCACGTCGCTGCGACGCTGCACCCCGAGCGCGGCGAGGGCCTGCGCGAGGCCGCGGCCTGCTACAACCGCGAGGCGTGAGCGCCCGGGCTTCGGGAAGAAGAGGCCGGGGAGACGAAGCGGCGCGGCGCGCTACGCCGGCAGGCCCGCCGCTTCGCGGGCGTCGCCGGGCTCGCTGAACATCTGGGCGCGTACCGCCAGGCCGTCACGCATCGTGAACACGAAGTAGCGGTGCTGATCGACGCTCGCGCCGCTCCCGGCGCCGGTTGCCCGCTCGTGGATCGCGGCGAAGACGGCCTCCCCCTCTCCGGCGCAGACCTCCTCGACGTCGAAATGCCATCCCTGCCAGGCGTCGGCCCACGCACGGACGAACTCTACGACCTCGGGACCCCTGTACACCTGTTTCTCAGCCCAACCGCTCACGCCCGACATGTCCCACTCGATCGACGGGTTCCAGAAGTGCCGGCCGGCGACAGGGTCGCCGCCGGCGCTGGCCAACAGGCCCTCGCGCACTCGCCGCACATCGTCTTCGGACATCGCCGGCAAAGTATCGCGTCAGATGTCTTTCAGTGGGTCCTCGGCGTATTCCTCGATCTCGCCGTGCCCCGCGCGGAAGGTCGCCACGCGGCGGCGGCCGTCGGCGATCAGCGCGCGCGCCTGGGTGCGCTCCTCGGCGGCGAAGAAGCGCGTCGCCAGCAGCAGCGCCGGGATCAGCGCCAGCCAGAGGATGCGCAGCGCGATGCCCGCGAAGCCGCTGCTCGGCAGCAACAGCTCGCCTGAGACGGCCACGCCGGCCAGGATCAGCGTCAGCTGCGCCAGGCGCTGCCACTGGAAGCCGACCGTGAACAGCCTGCGCGTGAGCAGGTGCATCACGAGCAGCATCGCCATGTACGCGCCGCACAGGGCGATGCCGGCGCCCGCGATCCCCAGGTTCAAGCCACCGTGAGGCACGAGCACGAGCAGCAGCACCACGTTCACGACCAGGCCGGCAGCCGCCGCCGGCAGGTTGCGCGAGGTCGCCCGCGCGCGTCCCGTAATCACGATCATCACCTGGTACAGCCCGTACAGCGTCCACGCCAGCGCCAGCCACGGCAGCGCCGTGTGCGCGCCGAAGTACTGCGGCGCCGCCAAGAGGCGCACGATCCAGCGGCCGACGAGCGCCACCGCCGCCACGATCACCCCCGTGGCGAGCACGAAGTACGTCGTCACCAGCGCATACAGCCGCGACGCCTCCGCGTCGCTCGCGATCGAGTACGCAAGCGGCGGCCACGCGTACTGGAAGCCGCGCACCATCACGAACACGACCGTCGCGAACTGCAACGCCACCGAGTACTCGCCGGCCGCCGCATGCGAGTAGTCGCGGAACAGGTAGAAGCGGTCGGCCACCTGCAGCGCGTACACGCTCGCGTCGGCCGGCACCGTCGGCAGGCCGAAGCGCAGCATCGCGCGCAGGTCCGCCCAGCGTACGCGCAGGCTGAAGCGCCGGCGCAGCACCCACCACAGACCGAGCACGACGAGCGCCGACGCGCCGAAGTTGCCGAGCAAGAGGCCGCGCGCGCCCTCGCCCGCGACCACCACCAGCGAGACCGTGAACAGCACCGTCAGGCCCACGTTGGCGCCTGAGGCGAACACGTAAGCGCGCGCGCGTTCGTCCACGCGCAGTTGCGCGTAGGCCATCTCCAGGTTCGTGAACGCCCACAGCCCGAGCACCGCGCAGTCGAGCAGCAGCGGGTCGTGGTAGCCGAGGATCAGGCGCGACAGCGGACTCGCCAAGGCCAGCGCCGCGATGGCCGCCACGGTCGTCGTCCACGCGACCGTCGCCGTCGCCGTGCGCGCGATGCGATCGCGGCGCGGCCCATCTTCATCATCGAAATAAAAACGGATGAACGCCTCACCGACGCCGACCCGCAGGAAGATGCTCGCCAGGATCACCGCCGTCAGCAGCGAATTGGCCGCGCCGTAGCCCGCCGGCGAGACGTGGCGCGTGTACAGCGGGATCGTGACCAGCGCGATGCCCTTGGCCACGATGTCGCCGAACTGGTAGGCCGCGCCCGTCGCCACCAGCCGCTTCAGATAGCCGAGCACCGGCTAGACGCTATCGGCGCCCTCCCCTGCGCCGCCCCCCGGGCTCAGCCGCGGAGCGAGCGCCAGATCGTCTCCTAGCGATGGCGATGCCCGAGCGAGACGATCACCGATACCTTCGCCAAGTAGCTCAGATAGGTGTGCGAGCGGGGGCTGAGGCCGATCACGTTGCCGCGCCTGATCCGGCGCGAGCGCGAGTAGTGGATCCGGCCCACCCGGCAGTGCGCCGCGCGAATCCTGCGCTCCGCCGTCGCAAGTCGCATCCTCGAGGTGACCGTCGGCACCACACAAGGCGGTGGTGGTGGC
>JBIOEW010000035.1:0-12795 GCA_044446425.1 Solirubrobacterales bacterium
GATGAACCGAGCGTGCGGCGCTGGTCGGCGCGCGCCTCTCTGGCGGGCTCGATGGGACTGGTGGCGCTGAGCCTGCTGGTGGCCTTCCTCGCCTCGGGCCAGGGCGTCGCCCACGGCAGCGCCAGGTTCCGATCCGCCGCCGGCAGCTCTGCGGCGGGAACGCCCCAGCAGGCGGTCAGCTATCGCATCGTCGGCTGTCGCAGCAGGGGAGCTGCGCCCTACCGTGGCGGCCCCCCGCGGCGCGTCGTCGCGATCGGCTTCGACGACGGTCCGGCGAGTGACACGGCGGCCTTCGTCTCGATGCTCGAGCACAGCCACGCCCGGGCGACCTTCTTCGAGATCGGGCGGCAGGTGAGCGCGTCCTACCGGGCGACCATGCTCAGGGCCCTGCGCGACGGGGACGTGCTGGGCGACCACACCTACAACCACCCGGATCTGACGCGGGGCGGCGTCGACGTGCAAGCAGAGCTCCTGCACACGATCGGGGCGATCCGGGCCCAGACGGGTTACACGCCGTGCCTGTTCCGCCCTCCCTATGGTGCCTACGACGCGGCGGTCGTGCGGGCGGCCCGCGCGCTTGGGCTGGCGACCGTGATGTGGAACGTCGACCCGGCCGACTGGGCGCAGCCGGGGACGACGGCGATAGAGCAGCGCGTCCTGGCCCAGGTGCGCCCGGGCTCGATCGTCATCTCCCACGACGGCGGCGGCTCCAGGGGGCAGACGTTGGCCGCCTATCCCCACATCATCGCCGCGCTCCGAAGGCGGGGCTATGGGATCGTGACGATCAACGAGCTGCTGGGCTTCCGGCCCGTCTACGCGCCCTGCATCCGGCTCTGTGACAGCCTCGGGATCCCCCGCGCCCAGTTGCCCCGCGACGCGATCCTGCAGCGGGTGCGCTGAGCGCCACCTAGGGGAGGAAGCTCCCAGCCGATCTCACCGTGCCGGCGGGGGCAGCGGTGTTCGTGACGGTGATCGGCCCGCTGCCGGCCCCGGCGGGCACCGTCGCCTTCAGCTTGGCGCTCGACACGAAGCTCACAGAGGCGGCGGGGGTGCCGTTGAAGCGAACCGTGGAGCTGGGAGTGAAGCCGACCCCTTTGACCGTCACGAGCGTGCCGGCAGCGCCGATCGCGGGCTTGAAGGACTTGATCGTGAAGGTGGGGGTGAACTTGCCCGCCGCGGTCGCGCTGCCGTGGGCGCTCGTCAGCGAGATCTTGCCACGCGAGGCGCCGTCGGGCACGGTCGCTTCGAGCTTCATCGGCGAGAGCACCGTGAAGCTGGCCGGGAGCTTCCCGATCGTCAGCTGAGCGGTCGTGTCGAGCGCCGTGCCGGTGATCGTCACAACGGCGCCCGTGATCCCCGAGGGGGGAGTGAAGCCGGTGATCGTGGGCACGTCGGAGAGCACCTGTTCGGTCCTCGCCGAATCGGCGCTGCCTGGTCCGGTGGCGTTGTGGGCGGTCTCCCGGACACGGACCGTGATGCCCGCATCGGCCGCTCCCAGCAGGTAGCTCTGGGCGGTGGCGGACGCAATCGGGTGGCACCCGGCGCCGGTGATGCCGCAGCGTTCCCACTGGTAGGAGTAGCTCGTCGGCGAGCCGGTCCAGGCGCCGTGCGACTCCGTCAGCGTGTGGTTCTGCTCCGGGTAGCCGGAGATGGTCGGGGCGCTCGTGTTCTTGGGGGTGCCGGGAATCGAGAAGGCTTCGAGCCCGATCGGGCTGCCGAGCCCGGTGGGGCCATCGAAGCCGGCGACGGCTTTGCAGATCGTCGCGGTGCCGCAGGAGCCGTTGGAGCCGCTGACGACGTCGTGCAGCGCCGAGGCCTGCCCGAAGTGGGAGTAGAGCGTCGAGGCGGGGTAGGCGACGCCAAGGGCTCCGCCGGCGAGGCCGTACTCGGCGGCCACGATCGGGGCCGAGACCGAGGTTCCGCCCCACACGCCCCAGCCGGTCGGCCCTCCCGGTATTTCCGGCGTGGAGTCATAGACGTCGACGCCGGTGTTCGGATCGCCCACCGCGGACACGTCGGCGATCGCTCGCCCGGAGCCACACCCGGTCGCCGAGAAGGCGGGAACTTCGGCCTGCCACGCGGCCTCCGAGAAGACCGTGCTGCAGCCGCTGCCCCCTTCACTCCAGGCGCTGCTGCTCCAGACCCCCGAGACTTCGCTCAGCGTGGTTCCGCCGACGGCAACCACATTCGGGGAATCGGCGGGGAAGTTGGCGCCCGTGGTGTTCTGGGGGCAGGCGCCGTTCAGGTACCCGCAGTCACCCGAGCTGACGGTGAGGACCACGCCGGGGTGGTTGTAGGAGCTGCTGTTGAGCGCGGTGTAGGAGCTCAGCTCGGTGCCCCCGTAGGAGTTGCTGATCTCGGTCGCGCCCGCATTCGCGGCGGCGTTGACAGCGGCGCCGAGGTCCGTGAACTGTTCGCTGTTGGCCTCGACCAGCAGGATGCTGCAGCTCTGGCAGGTCGCGTGGGCCATCTGCACGTCGATCGATATCTCCGTCGCCCAGCCACCTTCATCTTTTGGCAGTGGGCTCACGCTGCCCTGCTGGTTGACCTTCCTGAAGCACCCGTTTTCGCTCGTGCATTCAGGGAGACCGAACTGTTTGTCGTACACCGCCAGGTCCGCCTCCGCGGTGGGATCGTTGAAGGCGTCGACCACCGCGATCGTCTGCGTCGACCCGGCCGCCGTTTCGGCGGGCAGCGCATAGGCGGCGTGCAGCCGTTCGGGCGTCAGGTAGCCGGGGAAGGGTTTACTGGCGTTGATCGCCTGCGAGGCACTCCCCGCGATCGCGCGTGAGGCTGTGCTGCCCGGAGCGATCAGCAGCCGCTCCGACAAGCACGCTGCGGCCCCCGGCGGTGGTGCGGCGCAGACCTGCTTGAAGGGCAGCTGCGCACCGAGCGCGGCCGTGCTCAGCAGCGCGCCGGCCAGGACAGCCGTCGCAGCCGCGCTCAGCATGCGCGTACTGACGGCCCTCAGGCCGGCCCCTCGACGTCCGATCCGCATCCCTCTCCCGATCCCTCTCCCGGGCGTCCCCAGCGCCCGCGCAGTGGACCCAAGGTACGGAGCCGTTCCCCGAGTGTCAAGCAGCACAAGCGAGCGCAAGCGGGGCGTCAGCGGTCGCGCGGTGCTGGGCAGCCTGCTTAGAATAAGGTCCGACTCGCAGCACGAGTCGGTAGAAGCAGTCAGCGCGCGCCCGTAGCTCAGTGGTCAACGGTTCTCTTCGGGGAGCCAAAGAGCAGCGGTCTTTCAAGCCGCAGGCCGCGGGTTCGATTCCCGCCGGGCGCATTTTTCGGATCGTCGGAGATGGGGGCCGTCCGCCAAGCCGCATCGCGGCCGTCCCCGGCGCTCGATCTCGGACACGGTGGCACTCCTCTCCAAAGCCGGACCGCCGTGACGCGGGGTTCGATCTCGAACAGGGTGCGGAATCTCTCCACGGCCGGACCGCCGTGACGCGGGGTTCGATCTCGAACACGGTGGGGATTCCCCTCCACGGCCGACCGCCGTGAGGCGGCCCGTGATCTCGGCGATTTGTCCCCGTTTCGCCTGTAGACACTGTGTTTTTTACGAGTCAGGCGTTCGGTTTCAAGTTGACATTCTGCGTAAGACGTGATTTATATGTCGTCAGGAACGCAGCACGGAGGAGGGACCGAGGATGGGCTGGCAGTTCAACAACGGACCACGCTGGGATCGTGGGGACGGGTCGAGGTCGGCGTGAGGCTGGTCTGCCACGAGCAGCGCATGTTTCGTGCCCTCCACGGTCGTTGGCCCTACCGCAGGTCGCACTGCCGCCACGACCATCACTGGCTCGTGCGCGTGCAGCCCCAGGAGTCGTGGTGCAGAAGCGCACGGACCCATTCGCTGGCTGGGCTCCGTGCCGGCAGCCGCAGGCCCTAGGGGCGGGGAGGCGCGGGGGGAACCCGTCCCTGCGATCGCTTCTAAGCGGTCTGCAGGGGTGGGTCGCGCCGTGCGACCGGCGCCTGCTCTGCGTCGCTGAGCCGGGCGTGCTGGGCGATGGCGTCCAGCAGCCGAGGCCACAGCATGCGCGGCAGATCGTGGCCCATGCCCTCGACCCGCATCAGCCGGGCGCCGGCGATCGCCCGGGCGGTGGCCCTGCCGCCTGAGAGGGCGATCAACGGGTCCGCGGTGCCGTGGATGACGAGCGTTGGCGTGTCGATGCGGCGCAGCTCCTGCGTCCGGTCGCCCGCGGCGATGATCGCGGCGAGCTGCCGTCCCGCGCCGGCGCGGTCGTGGTCGCGGTCGTAGCTGGCCGCGGCGAGCATGCGGATGTCTTCGATGTCCCGCGGCATTCCCGGGGAGCCGATCAGCCTGAAGAGGCGGACGGTGTGCTCGATGAAGGCGGAGCGCTCCTGGGGAGCAACGCGCAGGAAGGTCGGGTAGACGCGCAGCGACGGCTGTCCGGCTCGCATGCTGCCCGTGCTCGACATGATCGAGACCAGCGAGCGGACAGAGCGTGGGTGGCGGGCGGCCAGCGTCTGGGCGATCATGCCGCCCATCGACGCGCCGACGACGTGGGCCGGGGAGATGTCCAGCTCGCGCAGCAGGCCGGCGGCGTCCTCGGCCATGTCGGCGAGCGAGTAGCGCGCCGCGCGACGCGAGCGCATCAACAGCTGGCGAAGGGTGGGAGGGGGACCCGGCAGGTGTGTGGAGCGGCCGATGTCGCGGTTGTCGAAGCGAACCACGTGGAAGCCACGCTCGGCCAGCGCCGCGCAGAAGTCCTCCTGCCAGGCGATCATCTGGGTGCCCAGTCCCATCACGAGCAGCACCGGTGGGTCGGAGGGGTCCCCGAAGGTCTCGTAGCAGAGGGTGATCCCCCGGCCGACGTCACAGAACTGCTCAGTCACGATCGGCGAACTGTAGCGGCGTGCAGGCGCGCGCGGAAGGGATAGGCCACGCCGGACTGGGTAGGATCGAGCCAATGGCTGCGACACGGCAAGCGAGCCACTCGGAGGCCCCCCCGGCGGAGTCGAACGGCGCCGAGACCGTGAGGCTGTCGGTCAACACGATCCGCGGTCTGGCGATGGACGCGGTGCAGAAGGCCAACTCGGGGCACCCCGGCACGGCGATGGCGCTCGCACCGCTGGCCTACACGATCTTCACGAAGTTCCTGCGCGCCAACCCCGCCGACACCCATTGGCCGGACCGCGATCGCTTCGTGCTCAGCTCCGGTCACGCCTGCGTGCTCCAGTACTCGCTGCTGCACCTCACCGGATACGACCTCAGCCTCGAGGACATGCAGCAGTTCCGCCAGTGGGGCTCGCGAACCCCCGGGCACCCCGAGCGCGGTCACACGCCGGGCATCGAGGTGACGACCGGCCCGCTGGGACAGGGGATCGGAAACGCCGTCGGCATGGCGATGGCCGAGCGCTTCCTGGCCGAGCGCTTCAACCGGCCGGGCAGCCGCATCGTCGATCACCACGTCTACGCGATCTGTTCCGACGGCGACCTGATGGAGGGCGTCAGCCAGGAGGCGGCCTCGATCGCCGGTCACTTCGGACTTGGCAAGCTCGTCCTCTGTTACGACGAAAACCACATCACGATCGACGGAACGACGTCGCTGACGTTCGATGGCGAGAGCCACACCGACCGCATGGCCGCCGAGGGCTGGCACGTGCAGAGAGTCGAGGACGCCGAGGATCTCGACGCGCTGGAGCGGGCGATCGCCGCCGGGCGCGAGGAAACGGAGCGCCCGTCGTTCATCGCGATCCGCTCGCACATCGCCTACCCCGCCCCGAACGCGGTGGACACGGCGAAGTCCCACGGGGCGGCGCTGGGAGAGGATGAGGTGCGAGCGACCAAGGAGGCGATGGGCTTCGACCCGGAGCGCCACTTCTGGGTCGACGACGCCGTCTACGCGCACATGTCGCTGCGCGAGCGCGGCGCAGAGCACCAGCGTGAGTGGGAGGGTCGCTTCGAGGCCTGGCGCGAGGCGGACGACGCGGCAGCCGACGACTGGGACCGGGCCTGGTCGGGCCGCCTGCGGGATGGCTGGCGCGAGCAGCTCGCGAGCTTCAAGGCCGGCGACAAGCTCGCCACGCGCGCTGCGGGCCAGAAGGTGATGGCCAGCTTCGCGGACTTCGCGCCGACCATGATCGGCGGCGCGGCGGACCTCGTCGAGTCGACCAAGACGCTGTTCGAGGGCGCCGGGGAGTTCTCCCGCGTGCACGCCGGACGCAACGTCCCCTTCGGCATCCGCGAGCACGCGATGGGGGCGATCGTGAACGGCGCCTGCGCTCACGGGGGCATCGTCAAGCCCTACGGCTCGACCTTCCTGATCTTCTCCGACTACATGCGCCCGTCGGTGCGCCTCTCGGCGTTGATGGGGCTGCCCGTGCTGTGGGTTTGGACCCACGACTCGGTGGCCCTGGGCGAGGACGGTCCGACCCACCAGCCCGTCGAGCACTACTCGGCGCTGCGGGCGATCCCCAACCTGTGGGTGATCCGCCCGGGGGACCCCAACGAGACCGCGGTGGCGTGGCGGGTCGCGCTGGAGCGGGAGGACGGCCCGGTGGCGCTGCTGCTCTCCCGCCAGGACGTCGAGGTGCTCGATCGCGACGATGTCTCCCCCGCCGAGGGTCTGGAGCGGGGCGGGTACACGCTGTGGGACGCTCCCGGCGGCGAGCCCGAGCTGATCCTGATCTCGACCGGCGCGGAGGTCGGCCCGACCCTGCAGGCCGCCCGCGCGCTGGCAGCGGAGGGCACCCGTGCGCGAGTCGTGTCGATGCCCTGCATGGAGCTGTTCGAAGCCCAGCAGCAGAGCTACCGCGACGAGGTCCTGCCGCCCTCGGTCCGCTTCCGCCTGGCGGTCGAGCCGGGAGCGAGGATGAGCTGGTGGCGCTGGGTGGGCAGCGACGGCGACGTGCTCGGTCTGGATCGCTTCGGCGCATCGGCGCCGGGTACCACTGTTCTCAAGGAGCTGGGCTTCACGGCGGAGAACATCGCCGCGCGTGCCCGCTCCTTGCTCGAGTAGCGACCAAGGAGCCCTCATGTCCGCAACACCGCTGCAACGCCTCTCCGATCTCGGCCAGAGTGTGTGGGTCGACTTCCTCTCCCGCGAGTCGATCCGCGGCGCTCACCTGCAGGAGCTGATCGACGACTTCTCGGTCGTCGGCGCCACCTCGAACCCGACCATCTTCCAGAAGGCGATGGCCGCGGGGGACGCCTACGACGAGCAGCTGCAGGAGCTGATCGATCAGGGCAACGACGCCGCCGCCTGCTTCTGGGCGCTGGCCGAGCAGGACATCCGCGAGGCCTGCGACCTGTTCCGTCCGGTGTGGGACGGGGGCAAGGGCAAGGATGGCTACGTGTCGCTCGAGGTCGACCCGCGGCTGGCCTTCGACACTCTGGAGACGTTCCGCGAGGCGATCCGCATCCACAAGGCCGTCGACCGGCCGAACCTGATGGTCAAGATCCCTGCCACCAAGCCCGGTCTGGCGGCGATCGAGGACGTGATCGCCAAGGGCCGCTCGATCAACGTCACGCTGATCTTCTCGCTGCGCCGCTACGAAGAGGTCGCCGAGTCCTACATCCGCGGGCTCGAGCGGCTCGTCGCCGAGGCCGGCGACCCGCGCAAGGTCGCATCGGTCGCGAGCTTCTTCGTTTCGCGGATCGACACCGAGACCGACAAACGGCTCGACGAGCTCGGCGGGCGCGACGAGCTCAAGGGCAAGCTCGCCGTCGCCAACGCCAAGCTCGCCTACCAGCGCTACAAGGCGATCTTCGCCGGGCCGCGCTGGGAGTACCTCGAGTCCAAGGGCGCCACGCCCCAGCGCGTGCTGTGGGCCTCGACTTCGGTCAAGAACCCCGCCTACCCGGACACCATGTACGTCGAGGAGCTGATCGGCTCAGACACCGTCAACACGATGCCCGAGGAGACGATCCGCGACTTCCAGGATCACGGCAGGCCGCGCGCTCGCCTGGAGTCCGAGCTGCTGCAGGCGCGCAAGGTGTTCGACGACCTCGCCGAGGCCGGCGTCGACTACGACGACGTCACCGACACGCTCGAGCGCGAGGGCGTCGAGAAATTCGCCGCCGCCTTCGACGAGCTGCTCGGCGCGCTCGCGCAGAAGCGCTCGGCGCTCACGCCGGCGTAGCCGTTGCGGCGCTCGCGCCGGGCTGGCTCCCGCGGGCGCTCGCGGCGTCGCTCAGGCGCTGGCCGCGCCGCTCAGGAGTAGGGCAGCGGGATCAGCACCGTGATCCGCAGCGGGCCCGACGGGAACGCCTCGCCCTTGAACGTGTAGGCGCGGTAGCTGCGCCCATGCAGGCTGACTGGCCCGCTGGCGGGGACGGGCGCCGATGGGTTGCCGACCGTGCTCTTGACCAGCTTCGCGCCCATGTACATCAATACGTCAAGGCCGGCCAGCCGGTTGGCCAGGCGCTTGTAGCCCTCGTCGTCCTGGATCGAGAGCTCGAAGCTGCCGATCGTGCGACCGCCGTGGCGCAGCGGCGCCGTCACTGGGGCGAGCACGTAGGGGCCGCCGACGTCGGCGAGCAGTCGCCCGCCGGCGCTCACGCGCAGGCGCACGATGTGCTGATGCAGCAGCGCTTCGATCGCGGCGCGGGTGGCCTTCGGATCGTGCTGCGCGACCGCCATCAGCAGCGCCTGGTTGCTCTGCACGCGGTGGACCTGCTTGTCCGTGCGACGGCCGACCTCGCCGTCGTAGATCAGGTGCGCGATGCGGCTGAGCGTGTTGACGACCGTGTCTTCGTCGCTCGAGCCACACAGCGCTTGCAGCGATCCGATCTTGCGCAGCAGGTAGACGCGCAACGGGGCGCCGTCGGGATAGGCGCTCGCCGGGTAGGAGACGAACTGGTACGCGACGTCGTCTTTCGTCAGCGTGCCCTGGGTCGGTAGCGGGACCGCCGGCAGCGGGAACGATCCCGCCACGACGCGCGTGTCGCTCGCGCTGCGCGCCGAGCGGATCACGGTGCTCGCTTCGGCGATGCCGTTCGTCTCGGCGACGAGGCCACCCGCCGCCCACACGCTCGTCACGTAGCCCGCGATCGGGCGCTTGTCCGCCCCGAGCAGCGTTCCGCGCAGCGGCGTCAGCGCCGGGCCGCCGAGCTCGACGAGCACCTTGCCGTCGCGCACGATGCGCAGGTTCGTCAGGTGGCCCGTCGCGATCAGTGCACGGGCGGCCGCGCGCGCGGAGGCTGCGTCGCCGGCTTCGACCGCCGTACGCAGCGCGCTCGACCCCTCGATCATGTGCGTCGCGCTGGCCGTCCGTTCGCTGTGGATGCCCTCGGCGTAGACGCGCGTGGCGACGTGACCGAGCGCGCCCAGCGCGCTCGCCCCGCACGAGCCGGCCGTCGCGGAGTCGACGTCGGCGCTGGCCTCCTCGCCACCGGCGTGCTTCAGGCTCGCGCCGCAGCCAGACAGCGCGAGCGCCGTCGCCGGCCCCGCGAGCGCGACGAGCGCCAGCACGATCCCGGCCGCCTTCGGGCGACTGCCGCTTGGGCGCACTTTCACGCGTGGAACCATCGAACCCGATCCTAAGTCGTGGCTAACGGCGGGGTGAGATAGCTTTCAGCGATGCCGACGGCGCTGATCACCGGGGCCTCGACCGGTATCGGCGAGGCGACCGCGCTGCGACTCGCCGGGGCCGGCTGGACCGTGCTCGCCGGGGTGCGCGGCGAGCAGGCCGGCGAACGGCTCGTGGCCAGGGCGCCCGCAGGGCGGATCGAGCCGATCGCACTCGACGTGACCGACTTCGAGCAGATCCGCCAAGCGGCCGGCCGCGTCAGCGAGCTCGGCGGCGGCGGCGATGGCTCGCCCGGGCGGCTCGACGCGCTCGTCAACAACGCCGGCATCGGCTACGGCGGACCGCTCGAGCTCTTGCACCCCGACAATCTGCGCAAGCAGTTCGACGTCAACGTGCTCGGACAGGTCGCCGTCACCCAGGCGCTGCTCCCCGCCCTGCGCGCCGCGCATACCGATCGGGGCACAGGCGGGCGGATCGTCTTCATGTCCTCTGTCGGCGGTCGCGTGGCGATGGCCTTCACCGCGCCCTACGCCGCCTCCAAGCACGCCGTCGAGGCGATCGGCGACGCGCTGCGCGTCGAGCTGGCCAGCTCCGGCGTGCAGGTCACGCTCGTCGAGCCCGGCTCTGTGGCGACGCCGATCTGGGACAAGGCGCGCGAGACCGGCGAGCAGGTGGTCGTGCCGCCGCAGCTGCAGAAGGAGTACGGACGAGTCCCTGCCGCGATGGACAAGGTGCTCAAGGACACCGCCAAGCGCGGCGTGCCCGCCGAGCAGGTCGCGCAGACGATCGAACGCGCGCTCACCGCGCGGCGGATGAAGTCGCGCTACGTCGTCGGGCGCGACGCGCGCGCGATGATCTTCGCCCGGCGGCTGCTGCCCGATCACGTCTTCGATCTCCTCGCCAAACGGGTGCTGGGAATCTAGCGGGCGCTCACGCGGGCTATCTGTCTCTACGTCGCCCTCCACGCTCACACGGTTGCGTCAAGCAGGCTGTCCACGTCTGCGCGTAGGGCTGACGCATCCATGCTCGGCAGATGTCGCCATCGCTCAAGCAACACCTCGGCCGTGAGCGGCGAACTCCTCACCGCGCGCAGCTCGGCGACGGGCTTACCTGCCCGTGTGACCGTGATCTGCTCTCCCTGCGCGGCACGATCGACCACTTCTCCCCCATGGTTGCGCAGTTCCCGGATGCTGACCTCTGACACTGTCAGCTCGGTGTATCACGCGTGATACAAAGGCGCGCCGGATTGCCGGCGCAGGCTCCAGCTCATACCACTTGCGTACACTTGATCGAGGCGCTGAGGCGTCTCCGGCGGCTACGGTGTAGCGCCGATGCACTCCGAGCAGACGACAGGGTCCGAGGTCGTGGAAGCGAACGTCCCGGCGCCGCCCTCCGAACGGGCGGGCTGGCTCGTGGCGGGGGCGCTCGCTCTATTGGGGGCGGGCGCGCTGACGGCGGCGCTGCTGCTCGGCGGGAGCTCAGGCTCCTCGCGACACGCGAGCCCGCCGCCGATCGTGACAGTCGCGAGTACCCCTGCCCCGAGCGTGGCCGCCTCGGCGGGAGCCGGCGCGGCCTCGAACTCGCCGGCACCGGCACCGACGCTCGCGCCGGGCAAGAGCTCCTCGACGGGCGGCGCTCCGCACGCCGTCGCGGGCAAGATCGTCGTGCGCCCCTCGTCGAAGCAGCAGCAGCTCGACGCGAGGCGCTTCGTGGACCAGACCCAGACGCACATCGCCACGCGCTGGATGGAAGGCTTCTACCCGATCTACGCCGTCGCCCAGCGCACGTTCGGCGTCAACTGGCTGCTGATCGCCTCGATCCACCGTCAGGAGTCGGCCTTCTCGACTGCGCCGGACACGTACACGGGCCTGAACTTCGCCGGCTGCTGCGGCGGGCCGATGCAGTTCAACGTGACCAATGGGCCGGTGCCGACGTGGCGGCTCGTGAGCGACTCCTTCCGCTACGGTCGCCGCCCGTCGAGCTATGACCACCAGACGGCCAAGCACCCCTCGATCTACGACGACTTCGACTCGATCATGGCCGCCGCGCACCTGCTCTCATCAGACGGTGCGAGCTACGCGCTCGACGCCGCCGCCTGGAGCGCGGCCTATGACTACTACGGCCACGACGCGACCGGCGTGACATACGCCGACCAGGTGCTGGCGCGGGCGATCGGCTGGTCGCAGCACGGGTTCTGCGCCAACTGCGGGGTGGACACACGACTGGTCGAAGCGGTGCACGCGGCCTATGGGGCGCCGGTGCTGGCGGCGCTGGTGAAGGCCACGGCTGCGACCGCTCATAGATAGCGCGACCGGACCTCGCGTCGAGAGCGTATGTCGGCGGCATAGCCGCCCGGTTGTTCCGGCTTGGTTCTGGTTACCCATATGAATGTCGACTATGGGTCGTTGAACACTTGACATGCGTCCAACTCTCAGATAGACCAGCCAACGCGGCAAGCGCCTCCGGCAATCACATGCGGAGGGACATCTCGGGGCCTTGCACCCGCACACGAGGAGACGGTATGCGTATGGCATGGCGGAAAGGTGTGCATTGGTTCTCCCGGTTGCTGGCCTTGGCCGCCGCGCTCGTCATCGTGCTGGCGACGGCTATGAGCGCGGCCGCCGAACCCCCGCCTCCCACCAACATCTCGCCTCCGACGATCACAGGAGCCGCCGAACAGGGCCTGACGCTGACCGAGCACCATGGCTCCTGGACGAACGAACCGACGAGCTACTCCTACCAGTGGCGCCAGTGCGACAGCGCGGGAAGCAGCTGCACGAACATTTCCGGCGCGACGAGCCAGACCTATGCTCCGGTAGCCGGCGACGTCGGTCACACGATCCGGGTGCAGGAGACGGCCGGCAACGCCGGCGGCTCGAGTGAACCCGCGACCTCCGGCGCGAGTGCGGTCGTGCTGGCGACGTTCGGCAAGACGGGCGTCGGCGCCGAAGCGGACAACGGCATGTTCGCCGACTACAAGATCGTCCACACCTTCACGCTGTCCGGCGCTGGATCGATCAGCAAGCTGAGCTTGTATGCGATCCCCGGCATCAACTCGCCGGCGCCCCAAGCGCTCAAGGCCGTGATCTACGCAGACTCCGAAGGCTCGCCCGGGGCGCTGCTCGCGACGGGCACCGAAGTGACCTACCGCGGCAACGTCAACGGCACTGGATGGCTTGAACTGCCGTTCGGCTCGCCGGTCGCGCTGACTGCGGGCACCTACTGGCTCGGCTTCATCGACGGCGCCGAAACCGAGGGCATGGGCTACGTCTATGACGAAGTCTCAAACAGCCGCGCCTA
>JBIOEW010000036.1:0-12436 GCA_044446425.1 Solirubrobacterales bacterium
TTCATGTCACAGGGCTCACCGACCGGCTATGACAACCGCGACGCGCGCCTGAACGCCCCCGACGCCGAGGTCTATCTCTATGAAGCCCCTCACGAGGCGCAAGCGGGAAAGCTCGTGTGTGCCTCCTGCCGGGCCTCGGGGACGCGCCCCGAAGGGGTCCCCTACGAAGCGCTTGACCTGGCGGCGGGGGGGCAGGAAGCGTGGGAATCGGTGGGGCTCGTGGCCGCCAGTGAGCCGGGCTATGAGGCGTTCGAGCTCGGCGTGGGCGGCGGCACCGAGTCAAACTACCAACCCCGCTACCTCGCAGACTCCGGGCGTCTGTACTTCAACAGCGCCGATGCGCTCGTGCGCCAGGACACAAACGGCACCGAGGACGTCTACCAGTACGAGCCACAAGGCGCCGGCGCCTGCACGAAAGAAAGCGAAAGCTTCGCCGCGAGCGCCGAAGGCTGCGTGAACCTGATCTCCTCAGGCTCCTCAGCACAGGAATCGGCCTTCCTCGACGCAAGCGAAACGGGCGCCGACGTGTTCTTCCTGAGCGCCGCGCAGCTCACAGGACAGGACAAAGACGCTTCGCTTGACGTCTATGACGCGCACGAATGCACGGAAGCCTCGCCGTGCGTCTCAGTCCCCTCAGAAACCCGGGAAAGCTGTCAAAGCGAAGCGGCCTGCCGCCCCGCGCCGAGCCTGCAAGCGCCCTTCCCCACGCCCGCCAGCAGCGCCGAAAGCGGCAACGGCAACCTCGAAGAAGTCCCGCCGGCGCCGGCAAGCGCGAGCACCAGCGCGCCGAAGAAGAGCGCCGCGCAGCTGCGCGCACAGGCGCTCACAAAGGCGCTTGGGGCCTGCCACAAGAAGCACCGCCGCGCCCGCAAGGCCTGCGAAGCCAATGTGCGCAGGCGCTTGGGGGCGCGCGGGGCGCGGGCCAGGCAGAGCGCCAAGCGGTAGCGATCGGGGCGCGCGGGCGCTCAGAGCGCCGCCCGGGCGTCAGGCGTCGCGCAGGCGCCGCCGCCTGAACGCGACAGGCAAGAACAGCGCCTCGCCCTCCGCCCCGAGCGCCCAGGCACGCCCGCTCAGCGCCCGTCGGGCCAGAGACAGCAAGCGCAATCGGTTGACCCGCCCGGGGCCCGGTGAAACACTCGCCAGGCGCATGCGCAGCGGCCCAGGAGCACCCACCTACGCGCAGGCGCGCCAACCACATCACAAAGGAGCAGACCATGAAGCAGTTGAAGATCCTCGGCCTCGCGCTGATCGCCGTTTTCGCCCTGACGGCCGTGGCGGCAGCTACAGCCTCAGCCGAATTAGGCGAAGTGACGCCCGGCCTCTTATTCTTAAAAGGCCCTGTGTTCCCGATTACGATGACCTCCTCGGGGGGGCCGGCTGTTCTCACGGTGCCAGGCGTGGGCACAATCAGGTGCGAAACATTCGAAAACGCAGCCAAATTCGAAAACGAAAACGGAAATATCCCGCCGCACGTTCAATTAATCAAAACAGTGACGATCGACTTCTTCAAATGCAAAGAAACTGTGAACAACGTGGCCTGCCGCAGCGAAGCCGGCGGCGTAAAAGACCCCAAAGAAACAATCTTAGTGGTAGTCGACACGCACTTCGTCGCGCTGTTAAACAGCGCTAAAGAATTACGTCCGGGCGTGCTCTTCATCATCCCCGGAGTGCTGCTGATCAACTGCGGCGGCATTGTAATCGAAGTAAAGGGCGCAGTCGCAGGAGAAGTGATATTAAAGGAAAGCGGAGAAGACATCACCTTACTCACGGTCGACTTGCCTACGGCGCTCAGCTGCGACACCAGCGATGGATTATGCAAAAAACTACTCGAAGAAAAACCGTTCTTAGCGAACTTCAATGGTTTATTCAAATTAGCCGAACAGAAAGCTGAAGTCGACATCCACTTCGGCGAAATGGTGAAGGTCGACGACTAGCGCCGTGCGGGCGCCGTGCCCTGTGATGCGTTGACGGGGGTGCCTGTGCTTGGAGTGTCGGTTGAGACGGCCCGGCGGCTTATGAGGTCGGGCCGTCGCCGGTGTGGAGCGGGATCGCCGGGGATGGCGGGAGCTCGCGTGCGCAATGACCCGGGCAGACGCGAAATGGTCGACGGCGTCTGTCGCAGACGGCTAATCCGTGAACGGTACGATGATGTCAATTCCTTGACGCCATAGCGAGGTCTTGAGATAGTCGACCGACCTTGGTGACCCACGATTGCAGAGGTTTCTCAAGCGAGCCGGCGGCGTCTCGAAGTCGCCTGTGCTCGAGCCGCCGGCCGGCGAGCCTTACCGTCCTGGTGTTCGCGATTGGGTTCCTCGCCGGGTGTGGTGGTGGATCTGTCAAGCCCGAAACGAGCGGCCGGCGATCGCCGGTCAGCTCAACCGCGGCGAATGCGACAGCGGCAAGCGCAGGCGCGCAGGGCGCGCCGCCAGCGCGCGTGCCCTCGACCACCACGCGAGCCGTCACCCGGTCTAACGCGCCTGGGCCCGGTTCGCTAGCGAGGGCAGACGCGATCTGCGCGCGCCGCAACCGCGAACTGGCCTCGGTCTCCGAAGCGCCCTCGAGCTTGCGCTTGGTCGCGACGGCGGCGTCCCGGCGCGTCGCGATCGAGCATCTGGCCTTGGAAGAACTCGACCGGCTCACGCCGCCCGCCAAGGTTGCGAGCAGCTATCGAGCGGTGATCGCCTATTCCCGGCTCGCGCTTCGGCGGGTGAGTACGCTAGAGGCATACGCCAGATCCAACGAGGCAGCCGGCGCTCGCTCGGCGAAAGCGGCGTTGAAGAGGGGGCGGGTGCGCCTGGTTATCGCGGCGCTCCGTGCAGGCGTGCAAGACTGCTCTTCGATTGCGTAGGAGCGCCGGGCGGAAGGCGGGTTTCGAGGAGGGACGTCCGTGATAACGTACGGACGTATGGCCAGAGTCGTGGACTCGACAGCAGCCCCAGCGGGCGAGAGCGACTGCTCGCAGGCGCTCTCGCCGCCGACGATCGGCGCACGCGTGAAGGCCTTGCGCGAGTCCGCCAGCCTTTCCCTACGCGACCTCGCCGCGCGCAGCGGCGTCAGCGCGCCGATGCTCTCGCAGGTCGAGCGCGCTGAGACCAGCCCGACGCTGACCGTCGCCGCGCGGATCGCCGCCGGCCTCGACCTGCGCTTGTCTCAGCTCCTGCGCTTGGACGAGGGCGGCGCCGTGACCGTCGTGCGCAGGTCCCAGCGCCAGCGCGGCGGCAACGCGCGATACGGGCACCGCTTCGAGGTGCTGACCGCCGCGCAGCCCGGCCAGCGCGCCGAGCTCTCACGCCACACGCTGGCGCCCGCCGGCACTACCGGGGCGCCCGACGATCCGCCGATGCACGAGCCGGGTAGCCGCGAGACGGCGCTCGTCGAGCGCGGCGCGCTCGCGCTCGTGTGCGACGGGCAGCGCTACGAGCTGAAAGAGGGCGACTGCGTCACGTTCGACGCCGACCTGCCGCACCACTTCGAGAACCCCGGCGCCGAGGAGGCCGCGTTCCTGGCGGTCGTATCCGCCGGCTTGAGACGCAGCTAGACGACGCCAAAGGCCAGCCATCAGGGGGACCCCGGAGGGGTCCGATAGAGAAAATCGACAGCGAAGAAGGGCCGAGGAAATGCCGCAGACGATGTTCGAGAAGATCTGGGAGACGCACGAGGTGGCCCACGGCCTGCTCTACATCGACCTGCAGCTCGTGCACGAGGTGACGAGCCCGCAGGCGTTCGACAGCCTGCGCATGGCTGGACGCCCCGTGCGCCGTCCCGACCGCACGCTGGCCACGGCCGATCACAACACGCCGACCGACGGCACGCCCGTCGCCGCGCGGATCAAGGACGAGCTCTCGCGCGTGCAGGTGCAAACGCTCGAGCGCAACTGCGCCGAGTTTGGTGTGCCCGTCTATTCCCTTGGCTCCGAGCGCCAGGGGATCGTGCACGTGATCGGGCCTGAGCTCGGCGTCACCCAGCCCGGCATGACGATCGTCTGCGGCGACTCGCACACCTCCACGCACGGCGCCTTCGGTGCGCTCGCCTTCGGCATCGGCACGAGCGAGGTCGAGCACGTGCTCGCCACGCAGTGCATGGTCCAGCACAAGCCGCGCTCGATGCGAATCCTCTACGAGGGTGAGCTCGGCTTCGGCGTGAGCGCCAAGGACCTGATCCTCGGCACGCTCGGCAAGCTCGGCGTCGGCGGCATGACCGGGCATGTCGTCGAGTACGCCGGCCCCGCGATCCAGGCGCTCTCGATGGAAGGGCGCATGACCGTCTGCAACATGACGATCGAGGGCGGTGGGCGCGCGGGGATGATCGCGCCGGATGAGACCACGTTCGCGTGGTTCAGCGAGACCGATCGTCCCGGCGCGCCGCAGGGCGAGGCGCTGCAGCACGCGATCGCCCACTGGCAGACGCTGTCCACCGACGAGGGCGCCTCCTTCGACAAGGAGCTCACGATTGACGCGAGCGCGATCTCACCACAGGTGACGTGGGGCACGAACCCGGGGATGGTGCGCGCGGTGACCGAGGCCGTGCCGGCGCCCGAGGAGTTCGACAGCCCCGCCGACCGCGAGGCGACCGAGCGCGCGCTGGCCTACATGGCGCTCGAGCCCGGCACGCCGATCGAGCAGATCCCGCTCGATCGCGTGTTCATCGGCTCGTGCACCAACTCGCGCATCGGCGACCTGCGCGCCGCCGCCGAGCTCGTGCGGGGGCGCAAGGTCGCTCAGGGCGTCGACGCGATGGTCGTGCCCGGCTCCCAGCAGGTGATGAAACAGGCCGAAGCCGAGGGCCTCGACCGTGTGTTCCGCGAGGCCGGGTTCGATTGGCGCGTGGCCGGCTGCTCGATGTGCCTTGGGATGAACCCCGACATCCTGCAGCCCGGCGAGCGCTGCGCCTCGACCTCGAACCGCAACTTCGAGGGTCGCCAGGGCCGCGGCGGGCGCACGCACCTGGTCTCCCCGCAGATGGCCGCGGCTGCCGCGATCGAGGGCCACTTCGTCGACATCCGCGACTGGAACTAGGAGGGCATCAGCATGGACCCGATCAGCGTCATCTCAGGGCCCGTCAGCCACCTCGATCGCGCCGACGTCGACACCGACCAGATCATGCCCAAGCAGTTCCTCAAGCGCGTCGAGCGCACCGGCTTTGGACAATTTCTCTTCTACGACTGGGCCAAGCAGCCCGGCTGGGAGCTGCCCGCCAACCCGATCCTCGTCGCCGGTGAGAACTTCGGCTGCGGCTCCTCGCGCGAGCACGCGCCGTGGGGGCTGCAGGACTACGGCTTTCAGGCGATCGTCGCGCCGAGCTTCGCCGACATCTTCTACTCCAACTGCACGAAGATCGGCCTCTTGCCGGTCGTGCTGAGCAGTGAGGATTGCCGCGCGCTCGTGCGCGCGGGCAGCGGGGATGTCGACCTGCTCGAGCAGGAGGTCCGCTTCGAAGGGAGGCAGGTCGCCTTCGAGATCGACCACGAGATCCGCCACCGGCTGCTCAACGGGCTCGACGACATCGCGCTGACGCTCGAGCAGGCGGCCGAGATCGACTCCTACGAGGCCGAGCACGAGGGCGCGGCCTTCGAGCGCGTCGCGACGACGGCGCTGTAGGCGCGGATGAGATGAGCCATCGCATCGTCACGCTGCCCGGTGATGGGATCGGCCCAGAGATCATCGCGCCGACGCTCGAGCTGCTGAGCCGCCTGGGCGAGTTCGAGTTCGAGGAGCACCTCTTCGGCGGCGCCTCGATCGATGCACACGGCACGGCGCTGACCGACGAGGTGCTCGAGGCCTGCAGGAGCGCCGACGCCGTGCTGCTCGCTGCCGTCGGCGGGCCAAAGTGGGACACGACCGATCCGTCAAAGCCCCGCCCCGAGCAGGGCCTGCTCGGCCTGCGCAAGGGGCTCGGCCTCTACGCCAACCTGCGACCGGTCAAGCCGCTGTCGGCGCTGTACGACGCCTCGCCGCTGCGGCGCGAGCGGATCGAGGGCGTCGACCTGCTCGTCGTGCGCGAGCTGACCGGCGGGATCTATTTCGGCGAGAAGACGCGGACTGAGACGTCCGCGTCCGATACCTGCGTCTACGGCACCGAGGAGATCGAGCGGATCGCGCGCACCGCGTTTGGCGCCGCGCGCTCGAAGGTCTCGAGCGTCGACAAGGCCAATGTGCTGGAGACCTCACGTCTGTGGCGCGAGGTCGTCTCAGAACTGCACGCGCGCGAGTTCCCGCATATAGAGCTCGAGCACGTGCTCGTCGACAACGCCGCGATGCAGCTCGTCTCCGCGCCGCGCCACTTCGACACGATCCTGACGGAGAACATGTTCGGAGACATCCTCTCCGACGAGGCCGCGATGCTGACCGGCTCGATCGGGATGCTGCCGAGCGCCTCGCTCGGGGGAGACGGGCCCGGCCTGTTCGAGCCCGTGCATGGCTCCGCGCCGGACATCGCCGGGCAGGGGATCGCCAATCCGCTTGCCATGTTCCTCTCCGCGGCGATGATGCTGCGCCACGGGCTCGGCTTGCAAAGCGAGGCGACCTCGCTTGAGGCGGCGGTCGAGGCGGCGCTTCAGAGCGGCCTGCGCACGCCTGACCTCGGCGGCTCGGCGAGAACGGCAGAGGCCACCAAGTCAGTCCTCGCCGCCCTCTGATCGCATCGCGCGAGCCGCGCCTGGAGTTCGAAAAGAGAGACATCGCGCTCGACTGAACTCCCCGACGGGCGGGGAGCTTGGGGCGCCCAGGCGCGACGCCTGTAAAAGGCTCGGGCGCGAAATACGCTCGCCGGCAAGATGCCCCCAACGCGCACCAGCAGCCCTGAGCGGCGCTTCCAAGCGCGGCGGGCCTGAGTCGGCCGATGAGCACACGGATATCGCGATCGCGGACCGCGATCCGGACGAGCCGGAGCAGCCCCGCCGCGCCCGCTCCCGAGCCCAAGCAGCCGACCGGCCCGACCCGTCTTCCGCGCCCGCTCGCAGCCGGAGTGGTCTTCCTCGCCTCCGGTGCCGTGCTCGTGCTTGAGATCCTCTCGGTGCGACTGCTCGCACCGTACGTGGGGCTCACGCTCGAAACGACGACCTCGATCATCGGCGCCGTGCTCGCCGGGATCGCGCTCGGCGCCGCCGTCGGCGGTCGCCTCGCCGATCGTGTCAACTCGCGCTGGCTGCTCGTCGGGCTGTTTCTCGGTGGTGGCCTGCTCGTGCTGCTGACGGTGCCGATCATCCGCGCGCTCGGGCCCGCAGCGAGCGAAGGGGGCAACGCCGCCGCCGTCGGCGTGGCCTTCGCCGCCCTGGTGCCGCTCGCGGCGGTCCTCAGCGGCGTTACACCGACCGTCGCACGCTTGCAGCTGCGCGACCTGCGCGCCAGCGGCACCGTCGTCGGCGGGTTGTCCGCGTGGGCGACGGCCGGGGCGTTGGCGGGCACGTTCGGCACGGGCTTCGTCCTCGTCCCGCTCTTTCCCGTAAGCGCCACGGTGCTCGCGATCGGCGTCGCGCTCGTGCTCGTCGGCGCTCTGCTGGGCCTTTATCTGCGACTGCTCAAGCGGGCGACGATCGTGGTGACGGCGATGCTCTTCTTCGGCACGGTCGCGCTGGCGGTCGCGCAGCGCTCGCCGTGTGCGGCCGAATCGGCTTATCACTGCATTCAGGTCGAGGAAGACCCCTCAGGGCAGGCCGCGAAGATCCTGCTGCTCGATCGGGGCCTGAACTCCGACATCGACATCGGCGAACCGCGCTACCTGGGCTTCAGCTACGAGCGCTGGTTCGCCGAAGGGATCGAAGGGATCGCCTCGCCGAGGACGCCGCTCGTCGGCGTGTTCGTCGGCGGCGGCGCCTTCACGATGCCGCGTTGGCTGGAGGCCGTGCGGCCTGGCTCGCGCTCGATCGTGCTCGAGGTCGACTCAAAGCTCGTCGAATTCGACCGCCGGCATCTCGGGCTGCGCACCTCGCCGGACTTGCGCGCCGTGGTCGGCGACGCTCGGCTGACGATGCGCCGGGAGCAAACCCACAGCGCCGATGTGATCGTCGGCGATGCTTTCAGCAGCCGCACCGTCCCGTGGCAGCTGATGACCACCGAATGGCTGCGTGAAGTCAAGCGTGTGCTGAAGCCCGGCGGCGTGTACGCGCTGAACATGATCGACCTGCGGCCGTTCGCCCTGCTGCGCGCGGAGGCCGCGACGCTGCTCGGATTCTTCGCTCATCTGCGCCTGACGGCCGTTCCCAACGAAGAAGGCGGCCTGCTCGGTGGCAACGAGGTGATGCTCGCCGGCGACGGGCCGCTGTCGAAGGCGCGCAATGCGCCCGCCGACAGCGGACGCGTTTACGATCGTGAAGCTGTCGAGCACATCGCCGCGGGAGCGCAAAGGCTGCGCGACGACTACGCGCCGGTCGATCAGCTCGAGACCAGATGAACGCAGGCCCGGTGCTCCTTCGGAATCGGAGGGAGCGCCTGTAGAATCCACCCGTGGACCCCACCGACCTGATCTGGATGAATGGCGAGTTCGTCGCATGGGAGGACGCCAAGGTCCACGTCCTGACGCACGGGCTGCACTACGGCACGGGCGTGTTCGAGGGCGTGCGCTGCTACGACACCGAGCTCGGCCCGGCCGTGTTCCGCAACGCCGAGCACGTCGAGCGCCTGTTCCGCTCGGCCGAGCTCTACTACATGGAGATTCCCTTCTCCGCCGAGCAGCTGCGCGCCGCCACGCGCGAGCTTGTCGCGCGCAACGGGCTGCGCTCCTGCTACATCCGCCCGATCGTCTATCGCGGCTACGGCTCGATGGGGCTGAACCCGCTCGACTCGTGCGTCGATGTGACGATCGCCTGCTGGGAGTGGGGCGTATACCTCGGCGAGGAGGGCAAGAGCAACGGCGTGCGCGCCAAGGTCTCCTCCTGGCGGCGGATCAGCCCCGACTCGCTGATCCCGCACGCGAAGGCCTCCGGGCAGTACCTCAACAGCGTGCTCGCCAAGGTCGAGGCCGTCAAGTCGGGCTATGAGGAGGCGATTCTGCTCGACGACCACGGTCACGTCTGCGAGGGCACCGGCGAGAACATCTACATCGTGCGCGACGGCGAGATCTCAACGCCCGGCCAGCACAGCTCGATCCTCGACGGCATCACGCGCCGCTCGGTGATCCAGCTCGCACAGGACCTCGGCTACACCGTCGTCGAGCGCAACGTCGCGCGCGCCGAGATGTACCTCGCCGACGAGGTCTTCATGTCCGGCACCGCCGCCGAGCTCGTGCCCGTGCGCGAAGTCGACGATCACCCGATCGGCACCGGCAAGCCGGGCGAGATAACGCGCGTCTTGCAGGCGGCCTTCGACGACGCGATCCACGGGCGCTCCGAGCGCTACCGCGAGTGGCTCGACGTCGTGGCGCCGATCGATCTGGAGACGCCCGCCGGGGACGCCACTGCCAGCAGCGCCGCCGCGTCAGCCGCGCCGACGACCGCAGCGGGCTAGGCGATGGCCGACATACAGCTATACGACGCGACGCTGCGCGACGGGATGGGCGGCGGCGGGCTGACGCTGACGGCCGAGGAGAAGCTGCGCGTCGTGCACGCGCTCGACGCGCTCGGCATCGGGATGGTGGAGGCGGGGTTTCCTGCTTCGAACCCGAAGGAGCGCCAGCTCTTCGAGCTGCTCGCGCGCGAGTCGTTGCGCACCGCGGAGATCGTCGCATTCGGGATGACTCGCAGGCGCGGCGTCACCGCCGATGAGGACGAGGGGCTGCGCGTGCTGGCCGACTGCTTCGCGCCCGCCTGCACGCTCGTCGGCAAGGCCTCGCTGCTTCACGTCGAGAAGGTCGTGCGCGTCTCGCGCGAGGAGAACCTCGCGATGGTCGGCGAGTCGATCGCCTTCCTCGTGGGGGAGGGCAAGCGCGTGCTGTTCGACGCGGAGCACTTCTTCGACGGCTTCCAGCTCGACCCCGGCTATGCGCTCGACTGCCTGCGCGCAGCCGCCAACGCGGGGGCCGAGCGCCTCGTGCTGTGCGACACCAACGGCGGCTCGCTGCCGCCGCAGATCCGCACGGCGCTCGCCGTCGTACGCGAAGCGCTGCCATCAGCGCTGCTTGGCATCCACTGCCACGACGACTCGGGCTGCGCCGTGGCCAACACGCTGACGGCGGTCGAAGCGGGCGTCACGCAGGTGCAGGGCACGGCCAACGGCATCGGCGAGCGCACGGGCAACGCCAACCTGATCACGATCATCGCCGACCTGCAGTTGAAGATGGGCGCGCAGGTGCTCGCGCCCGAGCAGCTCGCGCGGCTGACCGAGACGGCGCACTTCGTCGACGAGCTGCTCAACCGCACGCCGGACCCGGCGCAGCCCTACGTCGGCAAGCACGCCTTCGCGCACAAGGCCGGCATGCACGCCGCCGGCGTGCGCGCCGACGCGCAGACGTTCGAGCACGTCGACCCCGAGCTCGTCGGCAACGGGCGCGACGTGTTGATCTCAGAGCTCTCGGGCAAGGGCACGGTCGTGGAGAAGGCCGCCGAGGCCGGGCTCGAGCTGCCGGCGGGGAGCGACCGCGACGCCTTCGCCCAGCGCGTCGTCGAGCGCGTCAAGGAGCTCGAGCACGAGGGCTTTCAGTTCGAGGCCGCCGACGGCTCCTTCGAGCTGCTGATGCGCAAGGAAGCGGGGTCCTACGAGCCGCTGTTTCGCCTGGAGTCCTGGCGTGTGCTCGTGGAGAAGCGCACCGACGGCAAGGTGATCACCGAGGCGACGATCAAGGGCTGGGTCAAAGGCGAGCGCTTCGTGCGCACCGCCGAGGGCAACGGCCCGGTGCACGCGCTCGACGCCGCCCTGCGCGACGCGATCGGCGAGTTCCACCCGCACCTGCGCGAGATCGAGCTGATCAACTTCAAGGTGCGGATCCTGGATGAGACGAAGGGGACCGGCTCGGTCACGCGTGTGTTGATCGACGCCTCCGACGGACACGATGTGTGGGGCACGATCGGCGTGTCTGAGAACGTGATCGCCGCCTCCTGGGACGCGCTTGTCGACTCGCTCGAGTTCGGGATGCAGCCGGGGCGCCGGCCGACGGAGGGTGGCGGCACGGACGTCGCCTCGGGCCTGGACGGCGCTCCGGCGAGCACGCGCGGCGGGGAGTAGTGGCGGAGGAGTCGATCCCGCTCGCCAAACCTGTGTTGGGCGAGGCGGAGGAGCGGGCGGTGGTCGAGGTGCTGCGCTCCGGGCAGCTCTCGCTCGGGCCGAAGCTCGGTGAGTTCGAGCGGCTGTTCGCCGCGCGGGTGGGAGCATCGCACGCGAGCGCCGTCTCCAGCGGTACCGCCGGCCTGCACCTGGCGCTGCGCGCCGCCGGTGTCGAGGAGGGCGATGAGGTGATCACGAGCCCGTTCTCGTTCGTCGCCTCCGCCAACGCGATCATCTACTGCGGCGCGTCGCCCGTGTTCGCCGAGATCGATCCGGTCACGCTCAACCTCGACCCGGTTGCGGCCGAGGCTCGGGTCACGTCGCGCACGAAGGCGATCCTGCCGGTGCACATCTTCGGCTACCCGGCCGACATGCCCGCGTTCGAGGCGATCGCGCAGAAGCATGGGCTTGCGATCGTCGAGGACGCGTGCGAGGCGCTTGGGGCGAGGCACGCGGACGGGAAGATTGTCGGCGGTCGCGGCAACCCGGCCGTGTTCGGCTTCTACGCGAACAAGCAGATGACGACCGGGGAGGGGGGGATGGTCACGCTCGGCGACGCCGCCCTCAAGCAGCGGATCGACTCCGAGCGCAACCAGGGCCGCGCGCCGGACATGGGGTGGCTCGATCATGACCGGCTCGGCTTCAACTACCGGCTGTCGGAGATCGCCTGCGCGCTTGGGATCGCGCAGTTGGGGCGGCTGGATCAGATGCTTGCCGCGCGGGCACGCGTTGCAAGCAACTATCGCGAGGCGCTCGTTGGCATCGACGGGCTCGAGCTTCCGTGCGTCGATCGGGACGGGAACGGTCGCGGTTGGTTCGTGTTCGTCGTTCAGCTCCCCGCGGACGTCGATCGCGACGCGACGGTGCATGCGCTTGCAGCCGCGGGGATCCAGAGCAAGCCCTACCTGCCGGCGATCCATCTGATGAGCTTCTACCGCGAGCGGTTCGGCTTCGGGGCGGGGTCCTTTCCGCTTTGCGAGGAGGTCTCCGCGCGCTCGCTGGCGCTGCCGTTCTCCCCGGGGCTGAGCGACCAGCAAATCGCCCGAGTCGCCAGCACCATCGCCACCATCCTCCAGGCTTAACGATCCGGGCTCGCCCCAAAGCGAGGCGAGCCCGGATGCCCTGCAGATACAGCAAACGACCAGCCAGTCAACGACTGGCCCTTCAACCAATCGCTAGAAGCTTTCGCTCGCGATCACTGCTTCTGTTTCCGCGCTCTTCAGCGAGCCGCTGAGGATCGCGGTGTTGTGCCCGGCCGCCGAGGGCAGGCTGAGTTTCGCGTCCAGCAGCGGGTCGATCAGGAA
>JBIOEW010000037.1:0-10296 GCA_044446425.1 Solirubrobacterales bacterium
ACGTGTTACTCACCCGTTCGCGGCTCTGCCCCAGGGCAAGCCCTGGTTCGTCGCTCCACTTGCATGTGTTAAGCACGCCGCCAGCGTTCGTCCTGAGCCAGGATCAAACTCTCCGTGAAGAACTTCACGAAAAGCTGTCATTGGTTTGCGCTCCCCCACCGCGCCGAAGCGCGACGAGATCACGACTGCCGAGGCCTATACACCGTGGCCCCGACCCATGACGGGGTACTGCTCTACTTGACTCTTTGCCGTCACGCGGGTGTGTGGCCGATCATCGATCGGCGCTCCCGCTGACGGGTCGAACCTGGACGCACACCACGATCGAAGATTCGATCGCAGATGCGCATGCTGTTGAGTTTTCAAAGACCGCCAAGCCTCTGCAGGAGGTGCTTCCTTCTGAGGAGACCTTCTCGCCCCGGCGTCCGAAGACGGCCCTTTGGGGCGAACGACGAAGTATAGCGCTAACCAGCGCGCAGGCGTCGAAAGCGGCGCTTGCCGACCTTCAACACCTGCCCGTCGGCACGCGCGACCGGCACATCGTACTCGCCGCGCCCGACAGGCGCCTCGCCGAGCGTCACGCCGCCCTGGTCGATCAGCCGCCGCGCCTCCGAGCCCGAGAGCCCGAACTCCGCCGCCATCACGCCCGGCAGGTAGACGCTGCCGTCCTTCGCCGCGAAGCTCGCCTGCTCGATCTCCGCCGGCGCCTCGTGCGCAACGAACACCCGCTCGAAGTGCTGCTCGGCCGCCTGCGCCGCCTGCTCGGAGTGCAGCCAGCGCACCAGATCCCGCGCCAGCGCGCGCTTGGCGTCGCGGGCTGCCGCCCCCGCCGATGCCGCCGGCTCCATCCCCGAAGAGCCCGCTGCGCCATCGACAGCGCCCCGCGGTCTATCGCCTGCGCCATCGTCGGCGCCCGGCTGTCTATCGCCCGCGCCCTCGCCGTCCAGCAACAGCCGCCGGTACTCCGCGACCGCCTCATCCGGGATCGACATCGCCTTGCCGTACATCTCCTCCGGCGCCTCCATGACGCCGATCTGATTGCCAAGCGACTTCGACATCTTCTGCTTGCCGTCCGTGCCCACCAGCAGCGGCATCGTCACGATCGACTGCTCGCGCTTGCCGTAGTGGCGCTGGATGTCGCGTCCGAGCAGCAGGTTGAACTTCTGATCGGTGCCGCCCAGCTCGACGTCCGCCTCGACGGCCACCGAGTCATAGCCCTGCAGCGGCGGGTAGAGCATCTCCAGCAGCGAGATCGGCTCGTTCGCCTGCCAGCGTTTGGCGAAGTCGTCGCGCTCCAGCAGCTGCGCTACCGTCGTCGTGCGCACCAGCCCCAGCAGCTCCGTCAGCGGCATCTCCAGCCACTCGCCGTTGTGCCTGAGCTCCAAGAGCTCCGGATCGCCGTCGAGGATCCGCAGCGCCTGCGCCTGGAACGTCTTCGCGTTCGCCTCGATCTCCTCGCCCGAGAGCATCGGGCGCAGGCTCGAGCGCCCCGACGGGTCGCCCACGCGCGCCGTGTAGTCGCCGATGATCAGCACCACCCGGTGCCCGGCGTCCTGGAACTCGCGCAGCTTGCGCAGCACCACCGCGTGGCCCAGGTGGATGTCGGGCGCCGTCGGGTCGATCCCCAGCTTCACCCGCAGGCGCCTGCCCTCTTTCGCCCCCTGCGCCAGCTGCTTCGCCAGCGCCCCCTCCGGCAGGCAGTCGACCGCGTTGCGCGCCAGCCTCGCCGCCAGCCGAGACGCGTCCTCCGTGGAGCTCTCGGCGGCCCCCGTGCTGGCTCTCGGCATGGGGGCCAATGCTAGACTCTCGCTCGCGCGAAGGGTCCTCCGTGCCGCGCCGGCTCGCGGCTCGCCCCACCCGGGCCGGGCCCAACCCGGCCGGGCCGCTCGGCACGCCACGGCTCGCCACCGCCGGCCTCTCGCGCCCACTCGCCGATGAGCGTTGAGGTCCGCCCCGACATACCCCCCGCCCCGGCTCCCGAGCCGGACGACGCAGGGAGCGGTCCCAAGCCCAGGGTCAAGCGCCTGCGCTTCGTGGCAATTCTCTTCGCCGTGCTCGTGCTCGGCTTCGTGTCCTTCATCTTCGGGATCTTCATATCGGTCGCCTCCGACCTGCCGTCGCTGACCAGGTTCTCGACGCTGAAGGACGCCAAGAGCTCGATCCTGCTCGACGACCTCGGCCATCCGCTCGGCGTCGTCAGCCAGCAGAACCGCGTGATCGTCACGCCCTCCCAGATCCCGCAGATCGTCAAGGAGGCCGTGATCTCGATCGAGGACAAGCGCTTCGAGACCAACGGCGGCGTCGACGTGCGCGGGATCGGCCGCGCCTTCGTGCAGGACATCCTCCACAAAGGCAGCGTCCAGGGCGCCTCCACGATCGAGCAGCAGTTCATCAAGAACGCGCTGCAGGCCCAGTCGCACCGCACGATCCTCGAGAAGCTGAGGGAGGCCGCGCTGGCCTTCCAGCTCTCGCACAAGTGGTCCAAGGAGAAGATCATCACCGCCTACCTCAACACGATCTACTTCGGCAACGGCGCCTACGGGATCGAGTCAGCCGCGCAGACCTACTTCGGCAAAGACGTCAACCACCTCGGCTGCGGCGAGCCCTCCCGGGAACTCTGCGTGCAGCAGTTGCAGCCGTGGGAGGCCGCGCTGCTCGCCGGGATCATCCAGTCGCCGACCGCCTATGACCCGGCCACGCATCCGATGGCCGCGCGCAAGCGCCGCGACACCGTGCTGCGCCAGATGCTCGAGCAGGGCTACATCACGCACGCCGTCTACGAACAGAGCGTCACCCAGTCGCTGCCGGCCGCCAAGGACGTGCAGGCGCCCACCGAGCAGACGATCGATGGGGTCGACGCCGGCTACTTCACCAGCTGGGTGCAGCAGCAGATCATCGAACGCTACGGCGCCCCCCGCGCCTTCGACGGCGGGCTGAAGATCAAGACCACGCTCGACATCGAACTGCAGCACGCCGCCGAACACGCCGTCGACGCCTACCTCGAAAGCCCCGAAGGCCCGACCGCCTCGCTCGTGGCGATCGAAAACTCCACCGGCGAGGTGCGCGCGATGGTCGGCGGGCGCGACTACTCGACGACCCCCTTCAACCTCGCCACCAACGGCCAGCGCCAGCCGGGCTCCTCGTTCAAGGCCTTCGACCTCGCCGCCGCGCTGCAGGACGGCATCTCACCCGACTCCACCTGGACCTCCAAGCAGAAGGAATTCATCGTCCCCGGCACCGCCGGCAAGGAAAAATTCGTCGTGCACAACGACGAAGGCAACTACACCGGCTCCAACACCCTCACCGGCGCCACCGCCTACTCCGACAACTCGATCTACGCCGAAGTCGGGCTCAAGGTCGGCACCAAGCGGATCGCCAAGCTCGCCCATCGGATGGGCATCACGACGCCGCTGTCGACCAACCCGGCGATGACGATCGGCGGGCTCACGGTCGGCGTCACGCCGATCGACATGGCCCACGCCTATGAGACGATCGCCCACGGCGGGCGGCGCGTCAGCGGCACGCTCGCCGAGCACGGCCAGCCGGTGGCGATCCAGGAAGTCGACGCCGGCTCCCACATCCTGCCCGACGGCAGCCACCACGACGTCAACCACGTGCGCAGCAAAGCAGTGCTGCCGCAGAGCGTCGCCGAAACCGAGACCTCGATGCTCGAGACCGTGTTGCAGTACGGCACCGGCAAAGCCGCCGCGATCGGCCAGTTCGCCGCCGGCAAGACCGGCACGACCTCCAACTACGGCGACGCCTGGTTCGTCGGCTGGGACTCCAAGTACACCGTCGCCGTGTGGGTCGGCTACCCCGACAAGCTGATCCCGATGACGACCGCCTTCAACGGCAGCCCCGTGCTCGGCGGCACCTTCCCGGCGCTGATCTGGCACGACTTCATCACCGCCGCGCTCGGGATCGACAAGACGCGCAGCGAACACGCCGCGCAGCTGGCGCTTGAAAAGAAGCAAGGCAAGAAGCTCAAGGCCGGCTCCGGCGAAGGCGAAGAAGAAGGCGCCGGCGGGGCCGGCGAACCCTTGTCGTCGCTGCCCACCGAAGGCGGCAGCTCCTCCTCCGGATCGGGCGGGGCGAGCAAAGGCGGCGGCAGGTCATCCGCGCCGAGCGGGGCACCTGAATCGAACAGCGGCGGCGGTAGCGAAAGAGCGGCGCCCGAACAGGCCCCGGCGCCAGCCGCCCCTGCGACCGAAACGCCTGCGCCCAGCTCTTCGGCGCCTCCCGAATCCTCCTCCCCCTCCTCGCCGACCGGCGGCGTCAGCCCCGGCGGGTAGAGCAGCCTCGCTACCTGAGCCGGGCCCGACGCCGGCGTCCGGCTCAGGCGGCGAGCGGCTGCCGATCGGCCGGCCCGGGCGCCCTGCGCGTCGCGATCACGCGCGCCCCCCCGCCGGGAGCAAACGAGACGGAGCTCCGTGCGGCCTCCTCATCCCCACTGCTGGCCGCCCGCAGCTCGAACTCGCGCAGCACGACCTCGATCACGCGCTTGATCTCGAGCTGCGCGAATGAAGCGGCGACGCATCGCCGCACCCCACCGCCGAACGGGATCCACGTGTAAGCCCCGGCGTCGGCGCCGCCGAGGAAGCGCTCGGGCTTGAACTGCAGCGGGTCGCGGTAGATCTCGGCGCGGCGATGCATCAGGTAGATGCAGGGCGCGACGATCGTGCCGGCGGGCAGCTCATAGCCGCCGAGCTCCATCGGCTCGATCAGTCGGCGCATCACGAGCGGCACGGCGGGGCACAGCCGCAGCGTCTCTTTGACGCAGGCGTCGAGGTACTCGTCGCCCTCGTCGCGCAGCACCTCCTCGCGCAGGCGCGCGAGCTTCTCGGGATGGCGCAGCAGACGCTCGAAGACCCAGGCGAGCGAGGTGGCGGTGGGCCCGTCGGAGAGCATGGTGACGAGTTCGTCGCGCATCTTCTGCTCGCTGGCGGGCCGCCCGCTCTGGTTGTGCCCGCGCTCGAGCATCGAGAAGATGTCCTCCTCGCCCTCGTCCACCCCACGCGCACGCCGCTCGCGCACCTCTTCGAGCACGACGTCCTCGAGTCGACCCATCGCCCTGCGAAAGCCGGAGTTGGCGGTGATCGAGCGCGAGCCGAAGGCTGCGAGCAGCGCCAGGCGGCGCGGCTGGTTGATCCAGTTGGTCAGCTCGGCGATCCGCTCACGAAGCAGCTCGCCGCGCGCGGGATCGATCCGGTCGAACACGGAGCGCATCACGACTTCCATCGAGATGGCCTGCATCCGCGGCCACAGCTCAAACGGCTCGCCGGTCGGCCAGTCGTCGACCTTCTCGCGCGCGATCTGGCTCATCATGGCGCCGTAGTCCTTCATCCGCCCGCCGTGAAATGAGGGCAACAGGCGCTTGCGATCGCCCATGTGCTGGGGCTCGTCGAGCAGCATCACCGAGCGCGGCCCGAGCAGCGGTTCGAGCAGCGGGTTGGCCTCGCCGGCGCCGGCGCCCATCAGCTCGGATGCGCGCGTGAAGACGAGCTTCACGTGCTCGGGGTTGGTCAAGAGCACCCAGGGTCGCCGGCGACGGATGCGCAGCGTGAAGATCTCGCCGTAGCGCGCTTCGCAGCGGTCCATCAGCTCGAGCGGTCGCAGCGCCCAGATGGCGGCCTGCAGCGTCGTCGGGATCGGCGGGCCGGCGGGAAGCTTCGACTTGGCTGCTGGCGCTGGTGTCATCGATTTCGCTCCTGGTCGTTTCTCTCTCGCGCTCCGTGGCGGGCTGATTTGCCGCCTGGACCGCCTCCTCGGCTGCCGGCTTAGCGCAGAAGTCCAGCAATCCCGGACGTCTGCGCTGTCGGTTGCGGAGAAGGCCCCCTTCCTGGTTACACGATCCGGGGCCCGATCGCGAGCGACTCGTCTGGAAGCCGTTTTGATGGGGCTCTGGCGAGCCCGATATGGCCGCGTGCCGGCTCGCGCGCTCGCTCAGATGCGCGGCCGCGAGACGTTGCGGTCGCCGGCGGCGGCAAAGCGCCACGGAAACTCGACGGCGTGCGTGATGCCGACGCGCGTGCCGATTGCGATCTCGGGCGCGCGCCACTCGCGAGAGCGCTCGAGGACGCGCACGGGCCCACGCGCGAGCGAGCCGCCGTTCTCATCGAGCCAGATGCCGAGCGCCTGCGTGAGCTTGCCCGGGCCGGAGCACAGCGCGCGATCGCGCGCGGGCTTGCCGGCGAGCAGCCCGCGCCTGACGCGCATCTGCTCAATCCCGTGCAGCGGCGCCAACGCGCGGATCAACACGGCGGCGCCGATCCCCGCGTCCTCGCAGACGGCGTTAAGCAGCGCGTGGATGCCATAGGAGCGGTAGACGTAGGCGAGCCCTGGACGTCCGAACAGCACCTCGGTGCGCGGCGTCAGCCCGGCATAGGCATGGCAGGCGGGCTCTGACTCGTGATAGGCCTCGGTCTCGACGATCACGCCGGAGCAGCCCTGATGCTCGACGACGCAGCCGATCAGCTCGGGTGCGACCTCGAGCACGGGCCGGGCGTAGAAGTCGGCGGGGAGCGCCTTCACGGAGCGCGACAAGTCAGCTTGGGCGACCCTCGTCGAGCACGGCGCGCACGGCGGCGATCTGCTCGGCCAGGCGCGCCGAGGAGGTGCCGCCCTCGGAGACCTTCGACTCGAGCCAGGAGTCCCGTTGCAGCACCTCGCGAAACTGCGCGGCGTTCGCGGCGAGCAGGTCGCTGTGCTCGGCGAGCTCTTCGTCGCTCAGCTCCGACAGCGCCTTGCCGGCGTCGAGCGCGGCGCGCACGAGCGAGGCGACGATGCCATGCGCCTCGCGGAAGGGCACGCCGAGGCGCACGAGCAGGTCGGCGACGTCGGTCGCGGCGAGCATCTCATCGGAGGCGGCCTGCGCCATCCGCTCGCGGTTGAACTGCACGCCGGCGATCATCCCGGTGGCGGCGGCGAGCGTCAGCTCGAGCGTGTCGACGGCGTCGAACAGGTGCTCCTTGTCCTCCTGTAGGTCCTTGTTGTAGGTGAGGGGAAGGGCATGCATCACGCCGTGAAAGGCGGCGAGGTGCCCCACGACGCGGGGAGCCTTGGCCCGCAACAGCTCGGCTGCGTCGGGGTTCTTCTTCTGCGGCATGATCGAGGAGGTGGCGCTCCAGGAGTCGGGCAGCTCGCAGAAGTGAAACTCGCTGCTCGACCACAACACGAGCTCGGCGCCGAGGCGGGAGAGATGGGTCGAGCAGGTCGCGGCGGCGTTCAGGTAGTCGAGCACGAAGTCGCGCCCGGACACGGCGTCGATCGAGTTGGTTGCGACCTCGGCGAAGCCGAGCTCCTCGGCGAGCATCCGCCGGTCGGTGTCGAAGTTGACGCCGGCGAGCGCGCCGGCGCCGAGCGGCAGCGTGCCGGCCTGCGCTTCGGCGAAGGCAAAGCGCGCGCGGTCGCGCGCGAGCATCCAGAAGTAGGCGAGCAGGTGGTGACCGAGGTACACGGGCTGAGCACGCTGCAGGTGTGTGTAGCCGGGCATCGGCCAGTCGACGTGCTGCTCGGCGCGCGCAAGCAGCACGGCCATCAGCTCGCCGATCTCCATCCAGGCATGCGCGCAGCGCTCGCGCGTGTACATCATCAGGTCGGTCGCGACCTGGTCGTTGCGCGAGCGCGCGGTGTGCAGGCGACCGGCGACCGGGCCGGCGACTTCGCCGAGCCGCCGCTCGATCGCCATGTGGATGTCTTCGTCGTTGGCCTCGAACGCAAAGGCGCCCTCGGCGAGCTCCTCTTCGAGCGCGTCGAGCCCGCGCAAGAGCGCGTCGCGGTCGGGCACCTCGATGATCCCGCGCGCGGCGAGCATCAGCGCATGGGCGCGCGACTGCGCGAGGTCCTGGGCCCACAGCCGCCGGTCGAAGCCGATCGAGGAGTTCAGGCGGTGGAAGTCCGGGTGCTGGGGGTCGTGGAAGCGCGACACGAAGCGACAGTCTACGTTTCGCCCAACGATTTCGGTCGGACGCCGACCCTTCCGACAAGACCGTCGCGCCGCGCGATCTGCCGGGCTTCCACATGGAGCAGGCACAGCCCGGCGACTCGCGGTGCCGGGCTGTACCGCCTTCCAGCTCGCTCGCGGCTCGCTGGCTTCGCGCGTATCGCCTTTCTATCGCCTTGCTAGTAGTCGATCCTCACCATTTCGCTGACATGGAGATGCGCTTCAGCAGTAATGCTCGCTGATTCGAACGTTCCCGAGAAGTTCGCTTGGAACGGTTTTTCTGCGAGAATCGCTTTGCACGTTGCGTCGCTCGTGTCACACGACAGGGCGGTTGGCAGCCGCGCTACGCCTAATGTCACGTCTTCCGTCGCTTCCGTTAATTCCCCTTCTGCCGCGAGCGCACCGCGGACTTCGATCCTCAGGCCGCCGCAGTTCACTATCGCCGGCGTCGAAACGATGATAAGGACGCCTGGCCTTAATTCTTTGCTGCTCGATAACAGCGCCACAGCGTCCAGATTGCCGGCCGCTAAGACCGTTCCTTTCGGGTCTTTTTTCCCTTCCGCTTCGCTGCGGCAGCTGACTGTGCCTCCTTGAGTCGTGCAGCCCGTGATGTCGATCGTGCCGTTGCTGCCTAATCGCACATGCGGAGGGACTGCTTCTCCTTCGTTGCTGAAGCTCGCTTCCGCTTTTGCTTCCGTACATGCAATGCTATTAACACCTGCGGTCAGAATCGCTTCGCCGCCGGCGAGGGTCGCCGTTATCGGGAACGTGACCCCTTTTAAGAATAACAGCCCCGGAGTCACTTCCCCTACTTCGGCCGAGGCGGTCGCCGCCGTGAGCGAGGCGGCAAAGGCAATGACACTCAACGCTACGTATATCATCTTCAACTGCTTCATTGCGAACGCTCCTAGTTCGTTTATTTCGAGCGCGTCGCACCGTAAAGGGCTCCCGTTTCTCACGCGGGCGGACACGGTCGACGCCACACCATTATCCCACGGCGCATAGGCATGACGCAGCTTTGTCCTAGCTGTCTATGCCTGACCAACCCCTGTCCACGCCTGACAGCCGCATGCTTGCACGTCGTCCCGCACGCACGCCTTCGTGGCCCAACCAGCGCCCCGCGCGGGGCGCATTCTTGAACAAACGCATGCGATAACCAGACAACGCCGTCAGCCTCGAGATGCTCCCGCTCCTTCCTCGGGGTTCAGAACGGGAGCTGAGCAGACCAGCGAACAGCCCGGCGGCCATCCCGCCGCCGGGCTGTGTCCGACTCATTGCTTCGAGCCGCGTCAGGCCCGTCTTCGCGAGGCGAGCCCAATGATGCTAGTCGTCGACCTTCACCATTTCGCTGAAGGTTGCTGTTGCAGTAGCGGTTTGTGTCGCAGGTTCGAATTTACCGCCGAAGTTGGCTTCGAACGGTTTTTCTTCAAGCAGTGCTTTACATAATGCATCGCTCGTGTCGCATTTGAGTGCGGTCGGAAGGACGAATTTCCCTCCAGAGACATCTTCGGTCTGTTCCACTTCAACCGAGCCTCCGACGGCGCCGCGCACTTCGACTTTCAGGGCGCCGCAGTTGATGAGAAGCGGCGAGTTTAACACGATGAAGAGCAGCCCTGGACGTAATTCTTTCGAGCTGTTTAACAGGGCAACGAAGTGCACGTCGACCAACGCTAAGATCGTGTTTTTCGGGTCTTTTACACCCCCGCTGGTTTCACTGCGGCAGCCGACCGCGCCTTTTTCAGTCGTGCAGCCCGTGAAGGTGATCGTCACGTTGTTGAGTAATGTTACGTGCGCCGGAGTTTCTTCGCCTTCGTTTCCGAAGCTCGTTTCGCTTTTGGATTCTGTGCAAGTGATTTCACCCGCGGCCGACGTCAGTACTGCCGTGCCGCTTGTCGCTTTCAACGTAATCGGGAACGTGACGCCTTTTAAGAATAAGAGGCCGGGTTTCACTTCGCCTAATTCCGCCGACGCAGTCGCCGCGACGACCGAAGCGAAGGCGAAAATGGCGATTAGCGCCAGGCCGAGGATCTTCAGCTGCTTCATTTGCATGCTCCTTACTGGTTGATTGCATGACATCGCGTGCCGCCGCGCCCGGCATTTTTCGCTGGAACGCTTGGCAGTTGACGCCGGATCAGTGTTTCATTCACCACCGGGTATGTCAACAAAATGCGCCAACTGTTTCGGACTAACACAGGCCTTCGGATTGACAAATACGCCCCGCCGGAGGTACCAGGCTCAGCGACCTGCGCTTTTCGGTCTCGATGACGAAGAGTCGTCTGTGCCGCGCCTGTCTGCGCGTCGGCATATGTCGGCGTCCCCCTTGCGCCGCCCCCACTCGCTGCCCCAGAGCCCAGGCG
>JBIOEW010000038.1:0-8009 GCA_044446425.1 Solirubrobacterales bacterium
ACGCTCTGCACGGCTGTCTATCTGACAGCCGCCCTGCTTGGATTTGCCGTGCATGGGAGCTAACCCCTCCTGTGCCACGGCCCGGGGGCGGCTCCAACCGTCGCCCGGGCCAACTTGGTCAATGACCGGGCGAAGCTAGCGGGCGGGCGCGGTCAATCCAAACTGAGACACCACCCAGGCTTTGCGCCACTTCAGTTGGTAAAGTAAAGAGTGAAATGGCCGTAGACGAGACCTGTCCCGTATGCCGCACAGCTGAGATCGTGTGCGGAAAGTGGACGCTCTTGCTCGTCCGCGAACTCGCCGAGGGCACCTCTCGCTTCTGCGAGCTCGAACGCGCCCTGTCCGGCATCAGCCCCCGTACGCTCTCGCTCCGCCTGCGCGCGCTCGAGGAGGAGGCGATCGTCGAGCGCCACACGTTCCCCGAGGTGCCGCCGCGCGTCGAGTACGCGCTGACCGAGAAGGGCCGCGCGCTGCTGCCGATCATCGACGACATGCGCGAGTACGGCGAAGAGTGGCTGTGCCGGCTCGACGGCGCCGCTCCCAGCGACGCGCTCGCGCTCGCTTAGCTGCAATAAGCCCTGCGCCGAGCAGGACCGCCGCCGGGCGGCGCGAAGTCAGCGCGGGATGCGTTCACGACAGCTCGAAGCGAGCCTGACCGAGTTCTTCGCCGCGGCAGGCGCCTATCTGCGCGCCGAGGTCGCCGCCGGCGCGGAGGTGCCATTCGAGGTAGGCGCCCAGAGTGGTAGGCGCAACTCCTCGGCCGCCACCCTCTACTGCTACCGCGCGCTCACCGGCGAGTTCATCGCTGCGCGCGAGGCGGCGCTCAAACGCCTTCCTAGCTATGCCGACGCGCTCAAGGCGCTCGAGCACTTCGACGGCCTCGACCGCTATCTGGCGAGCGTCGGCGGTGACGCCGCACGAGCAAAGGGCCGTACGCGCGTGCAGCAGGCGCTCAAAGCGCTACTCGAAGAGGTGTTCGACGAGCAGAGCGAGTTCGAGCTGCGCCCCGAGCACGTTCAAGCCACGCTCGAGCGCCTGCAGGACTCGAAGCTCGCCAGGGCCGGCGAGCTCGCCCTCGTGGCGAGCCTGCACGGCGTGACGATCGCCTCGGAGGAGCTGCCACTGACCAAGGGGCTGCGCATCCTGCAGCGCGACGCGCTGCAGGAGCTACCCGACGCCGCCGCCTCGCCAGCCGACGGCGAGCCGACCGAGAACCCGCTGATCGTGCTCTACACCTCCGAGCCCGACGATCCCGCCGACGGCCTGCGCGCAGGGCGCGCCGTGCTCAAGGATCTGCTCTCCGCCCTGCGCCTGTTCGGCGACGGTCGCGTCACGCTCGGCGCGCTCGCGTGGGCGCGCGTCGGCTGCGGCACGTGGACGCCGCTCGCGCTCGGCGCAGGCGGGCGCCCGCACGGGATGCTCGTCGTGACCACCGAGCACGAGGACGAGCTGCGCGCCTTCTGCAACCTCGTCTCGCGCCGCGCGCCGCACGACAACGACCTCGCGTGGGCGCTGCGCCGCTTCGAGCTCGCATGCGAGCGCGAGACCCCGTACGAAGGCCTGACCGACAACCTGCTGGCCCTGCGCGCGCTGCTCGAGCCCGAGGGTCCCGCCAGCGGACGGCTCGCCGGCCGCTTGGCGGCTCTCTGCGCGACCGCCGAGCAACGCGGCGAGCTGACCGAGCGGATGGTGCGCGCGATTGCGCTCGAGCGCTCGCTGATCGCAGGCACCGCCGCCAAGAACGCAGCCAGCCAGAGCCTCGCCGAAGAAGTCGCCGATCACTTGCGCTCGCTGCTACGAGACGTGATCTGCGGCCACCTCGACCCAGACCTCGCCGTAATCGCCGACGAGCTGCTCGAACCCGACGAGCTGCTGCACGTCGACGAGGACGGCGAAGCGGAGCTCCAGCAGCCGGCACTCGACGCCGCCGAAGCGGCGGCCGAGTCCGAGCCGGCCCCCGAGCCTGAGCCGGCGCTTGCTGTCTCGGCGCCCGTGCAGGCCCCCCAGACCGAGCTGCGGGCGCGGCGCGTGCGCGAGTCGCCGCTGAAGTCGCGCATCGTCGAGCCCTGGCAGGAGCAGGACGACTTCATCGGCGCCCACGAGCTGGCTGCCGAACTGGACTCGGTCGAGTCCCACGTGCTCGAGCAGGAGGCCGCAGCAGAGGAGCAATCCGTCGTAGCCGCGTTCGATGCGGTCGACGACGGAGCGACCCCCGCCGCCGACGCGCCCCAGACGGAGCTGCCGATCGACGGCGTCGTCTCGACGCTCAGCTGAGCGAGCCCGTGCGCACCGCCATCGAAGCCTCCTCGGCGGCCTTTGCGCGGCGTATCACTGCGTCCTGACCGTCGAACAGGTGCTCCGACAGCCGTCCGAGGCTCGCCAGGTCGCGGACCTCTTCGTCGAGGTGCGGAACGAGGATCGGATGCGGTTCGGAGAGCTGCTCGGCCAGCCTCGAGATCGTCGCGCGGTCGCGCTGCACGAGCACGTCGAAGTCGGCCAGGTTGCCGGCCACGCGGTGGGCCAAGCGTTCGCCCAGGTCCGCTTCGAGCAGCTCTTGGACCTGCTCGACCGAGTGTCCGCCGAGTCCGTCGAAGTGCACGCGGTTGACAATCAGCCCACCCAACGTCATCTGCGTGTCGGCCAGCTGACACGCGAGGAACGGCGCCTCGCTCGACGGCTCGGGCTCGGGCGAGGTGACGATCATGAAGCTCGTCGTCGGATCGCGCAGCAGCTCGTTGACGCCGCGTGTCCGCTCGCCGAAGGCCTCGAGGATGCCCGACAGCGAACGGAAGAAGGCCGACAGGTCGCTCAGCATGTCCACTCCGGTGACGCGCGCGAAGATCGCGAAGACGATGCCGGTGGAGCGGCCGAACACGCGTGCGGCGAGACCGCCCGGCGAGAGGAACACGCGCAGCGCGCGGCCTTCCAGGAAGCCGAGCAGGCGGCGAGGCGTTTCAAGGAAGTCGATCGCGTTGCGCGAGGGCGGCGTGTCGAGCACGATCACGTCGAAGTCGTGCTCGTGGCGCAGCTCGTACAGCTTCGCCATCGCGCTCAGCTCCTGCGAGCCCGCGACCGCCGAGGACAGCTCGCGATAGATCGGGTTCGCCAGGATCTGCTCGCGTTCGCTCGCGTCCTTGCTCAGGCGCGCGACGATCTGATCGAACGTGCCCTTGCTGTCGAGCATCATCGCCCACAGCTCACCGCCGCCGTCCACGCCCTGCTTGGCGAGCAGAGCAGCGTCGATCGGCGTGGGCTCGCCTGAGAGGTGCTCCAGGCCGAGCGCGCTGGCCAGGCGCGCGGCCGGGTCGATCGTCACCAGCGCGACCTTCTTGCCGCGCGCGGCCAGGCCCAGCGCGATCGCCGCCGAGGTCGTCGTCTTGCCGACGCCGCCGGCGCCGAGGCAGATGCAGACGCGCTTTCCCTCCAGACGCTGATAAAGGCCGTTCGCCCGCGCGCGGCTGCCGGTGCGGCGACGCGCCCCGTTGCGCGTGGGCTTGGCGGGGCGCACGGCCATCCCCCGATCGTAGTTCCCGTGCAGGAATCACCCGGTCGCATGCGAATACCCACCGGACGGCTTTCCCCCTAATCGAGTATCGGAGCCCCCCGTGGAAGGCAAGGCCAAGGTCATCGCGTTCGCCAATCAGAAGGGCGGCGTGGCAAAGACGACGACAACGCTGAATCTCGCCGCTGCATTTGCAGAGGAGGGTCATCGAGTGCTGTGCGTCGACATGGACCCTCAGGGCAACCTCACGATGTCCCAGGGCATCGATCCCGACACGCTCGACAAATCGATGTACGACGTGCTCGTGCACAAGGTCTCGATCCGCGAGGTGATCCGCAAGCGGGAGATCGACATCGCTTGCGCCTCGATCGACCTCGCCGGCGCCGAGATCGCGATGTCGACGATGATCGGGCGCGAGCGTTCGCTGCAGAAGGCTTTCGAACCGATCCTCGAGGACTACGACTTCATCTGCATCGACACGCCGCCGAGCCTCGGCCTGCTGACGATCAACGCGCTGACGGCGGCCGACAAGGTGATCGTCCCCGTGCAGTGCGAGTATCTATCGATGCGCGGGCTGATCCAGCTGCAGAACACCCTCGCGATGATCCGCGAGAACCTCAATCCGGGCGTCGATATCGAGGGTATCCTGCCGACCTTGGTGGACTCCCGCACGATCCACGCCAAGGAGGCGATCGAGATCCTCGAGGAAAACTTCGGGGACCGGGTGTTCGCCTCGCGCATTCGCAAGACCGTCCGCTTCGCCGAGGCGCCCGTCAAGGGCATGTCGGTGCTCAAGTACGAGCCGGACGGAGTTGCGGCCCAGTCCTACCGGCAACTCGCGCAGGAGGTTCTCGACCATGGCAAACGCTAAACGAGCGAGCATGCGCGAAGGCCCGCTCGCCGCGCTGTTCCGCAAGACCGAAGGCGCCGAGGGCGAGGAGCGCGAGCCCGAGCAGCCCACAGCGTCGGCTGCCGCCGAACCGCGCGCGGCGAGCGCACCGCAGACGCCCGCCGCCGCTCATCCGCGCGAGAGCGGCCTGCCGCACCCCGCGCTGGGCGCATCCGCGCAGACGCCGGCCGAGCCGGCTCACGTGCCGAGCCCGCAGGAGCGCCTGCGTCACGCCTTCTCCTCGGAGATTCCCGAGAACGTGATGGAGCCCGCGACGGCTCGTCCCGTGATGGACGACTATGTACGTGAGCACCCCGACGTGAGCGGCACCTCAGGCCCTGCGGGGCAGCCCGTGATCCGCGTCGTCGGCGTCGGCGGCGCCGGCGTCAACGCCGTCAACCGGATGGTCGAGGCCGAGGTCGAGGGCGTCGAGTTCCTCGCCGTCAACACCGACCTTCAGTCGCTGCAACAGTCGACGGCCGACCTCACGCTGCACATCGGCGCCGAGCTCACGCGCGGGCTCGGAGCCGGCTCAGACGCCAACGTCGGACGCCAATCGGCGATGGAGGACTACGACCGGCTGAAGGCGTTGTTGAAGGGCTCGGACATGATCTTCATCACCGCCGGAGCCGGCGGTGGCACGGGCACCGGAGCGGCGCCGATCGTCGCGCGGATCTCGCGCGAAGTGGGCGCGCTGACCGTCGCGATCGTGACCAAGCCGTTCGGCTTCGAGGGCTCGCGTCGCAGCGGCCAGGCCGAGCAGGGCGTTGCGACGCTCGCCGCCGAGGTCGACACGTTGATCGTCGTCCCCAACAACCGGCTGCTGTCCGTGCTCGACAAGCAGACGGCGATGGTCGAGGCCTTCCGCGTCGCCGACGACGTGCTGCGCCAGGGCGTGCAGGGCATCTCAGACCTCGTCACGCTGCCAGGGCTGATCAACCTCGACTTCGCCGACGTGCGCACGATCATGAGCGACGCAGGCAACGCGCTGCTCGGGATCGGCATGGGCGTAGGGGAGACCCGCGCGATCGAGGCCGCCATGCAGGCCGTCTCCTCGCCGCTGCTCGAAACCTCGATGGAGGGCGCGCGCTCGATCCTGCTGTCGATCACAGGCGGCGAAAATCTCTCCCTGTGGGAGGTCAACGAGGCTGCCAAGGCCGTCTCCGAGGCGGCTCACCCCGACGCCAACATCATCTTCGGCGCGATGGTCGACGAGAAGCTCGACGACCAGGTCTGGGTCACCGTTGTCGCTACCGGCTACGGCGACGAGGGCAGGCGCAAGAGCGTGCAGATGCTCAACGAACCCGCCGGCGAGCCGCGCGTGCAGCGTGCCTCGCCTTCGCGCCCGGCGCGCCGCAACAGCCTCGACGATCTAGACGTACCCGAGTTCATCCCCGCCCGCTGAGCACCGTCAGCGCTTCGCTCTCCGGCGTCCTCAGTCGCTCGCGTGCTATTCGCACGCCACGCTCCCTGCGTCCTTGGATGGCTCGACTGACGGCACTCAGTGAGTGGGGCTCCCCACTGCCACCTGTGCTACTGCTCTCGCATGGCTGAGAGCGAGCACGGGATCGTCGCGGCGGGGCATCCGCTGACGGCGCAGGCGGGGGCGCGCGTGCTGCGCGAAGGGGGCAATGCTGTCGACGCGGCGCTCGGCGCGATGCTCACGTCGTTCGCCGCCGAGCCGCTGCTGACCGGTCTCGGCGCGGGCGGATACATGCTCGTTGCCGGTGGCGAGCAGGAGCCGACGCTGCTCGACTTCTTCGTGCAGGCGCCGAGCGATCCGCGTGGGCAAGACGGTGGGCGGGCGATCGCAGAGCTCGACGCCGTCGACGTCTCCTTCGGCGACGCAGCACAGGTCTTCTACATCGGCCCCGCGTCGTGCGGCGCATACGGGGCGCCGGCCGGAGTCTGCGAGGCCGCTCGGCGCTGGGGGACGGTGCCGCTCGCCGAGCTTGCCGCGCCGGCCGCACGGATCGCACGCGATGGCGTGCCGCTCAATCACGAGCAGGCATACGTGGCAGAGATCCTCGGCGACCTCTTGACCTCGACGCCGGAGTGCGCCGGGCTGTGGGCGCCCGAGGGGCAGATCCTGCGCGAGGGGGAGGTGCTGCACAACCCCGAGCTCGGCGAGATGCTCGATCGGCTCGGCGCCGAGGGCGCGGCGCCGTTCTATCGTGGCGACGTCGCCGCTGCGGTGTCGGACTGGCTGCACGCGCGTGGCGGCTGGCTCTCCGCCGAGGACCTGTCCGCCTACCAGGCGGCCGAGCGCGAGCCGGTCCGCATCGCCTACCGCGACCGGGAGGTGTTGACGAACCCACCGCCGTCGGCGGGCGGCACGCTGATCGCCTACGCGCTGGCGCTGCTCGACCGCGAACCCGCTCCGCCCTCGCTCACCGGCGTCGTCTCCGCGATGCGGGCGGCACAGCGGGAGCGCACGCCGCAGTTCCTCGACGGGCTCAGCGAAGCGGGCTTCCTCGGGAGCTTCCTCGGCAGTCGTCTGGGGGCGACGACGCACATCTCGGTGCTCGACGCGCACGGTCGGGCATGTAGCGCGACCTGCACAAACGGCGAGGGCTCCGGCGTTGTTGTGCCCGGAACCGGGATTCACCTGAACAACGTGATGGGCGAGGAGGACCTGAACCCGTTCGGCTTCCACCGCCATCCGGCAGGGCGGCGGATGCCGAGCATGATGGCGCCGACCGTCGTCATGCGCGACGGCGAGGTCGAGCTCGTGCTCGGCAGCGCCGGCTCCAACCGGATTCGCTCAGCGTTGCTGCAGACGATCGTCGGCGCCGTCGACCACGACCTCGACGCGCGCGCCGCCGTCGACGCGCCGCGCGTTCACCTCGAAGGCGATGTGCTCTACGCCGAGCCGGGCATCGCGCTCGACGAGCTGCGCCCGGCCGAGCGTGTGGGCGAGATCGAGATCGTGCGCTTCACCGGGCCCAACCTGTTCTTCGGCGGAGTGCAGGCCGTGCGCCGGCGCGGCTCGCGCCTGACCGGCGCCGGCGACCCTCGGCGCGGCGGCGTCGCGGTGAGCGTGTGAGCCGGCTCGCGCTCGCCCTCGCGCTGCTCGCCGCCACGGCGCTCGCGGCCTGCGGCGGGATCATGGCACCCGACCTGTTCATCGTGCAGCGCAGCGGCAGTGGCCCGGGCGCGAAGCTGACCCTGTTGGTCAATGAAGAAGGCGGCGCGAGTTGCAACGGCGTGGCCGCCCGCAGCGGACACAAGCTCAAAGTAAGCGACTCCGCGCTCGTCGAAGCGCGCGCGATCCAGGAAGACCTCAAGGAAGCGGCATCCGCGCACCTCTCGCTCGCGCCCGCTGCCAACTCGGTGCTGAGCTACTCGGTGCGCGACGAAGATGGCACCGTGCGCTTCAGCGACAACTCTCCAGGTCAGCCGAAGGTGCTGCGTCGGCTGACGCTGTTCGTGCTCCAGACCGCACAGCGCGTGTGCGGTCTGCGCGAGTAGCGCCTCGTGTCCTGAGTCACAAATTCGACGGCGTTTCCCGGCGCCTGCCCGCGCCTGACGCCCGCCGACGACGCTCACGTACTACCGGTACGCACCGCGCCGCCGTCGAACGTCAGACACGACCATCCGCTCGGCAAACGCTCCCCG
>JBIOEW010000039.1:0-4863 GCA_044446425.1 Solirubrobacterales bacterium
CGCGATCCGTTGACATAACTCAGGGCGCGATGAGACACTGACAGAGCGCCTGTCTATCAGCCCAGGAGCAAACACCTAGGGCCACAGGCGCACAAACCAACACAAGGAGCAGAGACCATGAAGCAGTTGAAGATCCTTGGCATGGCGTTGATCGCCGTCTTCGCACTCGCCGCCGTTGCGGCAGCGACGGCGTCGGCTGAATTAGGGGAAGTGACCCCGGGCCTCTTATTCTTAAAAAGCCCCACCTTCCCGATCACGTTGACCTCCTCGGGGGGGCCGGCGACTCTCAGGGTAGGCGGGGAAGCGGTTGTATGCCAAACGTTCAAAAACGAAGCCAAATTCGAAAATGAAAACGGCAGCATTCCACCTCACGTCGTCTTAATCAAAAACGTCAAAATTCATTTTAGCGAATGTACGGCATTAAACGGTGCCGTCAGCTGTCGCGGTGAAAACGCCGGAGGTAAAGACCCCAAAGGGACAATCTTAGTGGTTGTGGACGTGCATTTTGTTGCCCTGTTAAACGCCGCAAAAGAATTACGACCGGGCGTCATCTTTATCGTCTTAGGCAAAGAAGGAGCGGAAGCAGAAGAAAAACTCGTGATCAACTGCGGCATCTTGAAAATCGAAGTAAAGGGCGCGGTCGCGGGAGAAGTGTTATTAAAGGAAAGTGGAGAAGACATCACGTTACTGACGGTCGATCTCCCAACTGCCCTCAAATGTGATACAAGCGATGAATTATGCAAAAAACTACTCGAAGAAAAACCGTTCTTAGCAAGGAAAGAAGCAGTCTTCGAACCGGCTGAACAGGAAGCTAAAGTAGACGTCCACTTCACCGAAATGGTGAAGGTAGACGACTAACGCCAAGCAGGTGCCGGCTCGCCGCGCAGCGGCGGGCGAGGCGTGAGCTGCGACAGCCCGGCGGCGGCGTCCGTCGGGCTGTCGCTCGCGCGGGGACGATTCGAGGCGAAGCAGGCTCCGCCTCGGCACGGAGGGCACGGGCACCGACGGGCAGGAGCCGTCGAGGTGCACCCGCCGCCTCCCGTTCGTGCGAGCAGGCATCTCGTGGCATCCAGCGAACGAAAAAGGAGCACACGATGAAACAGCTGAAGACACTTGGCCTGGCGCTGATCGCCGTCTTCGCGCTCGCCGCCGTGGCGGCTGCGTCGGCGTCGGCGGAATTAGGGGAAGTTACGCCTGGACTCTTATTCTTAAAAGGCGTCACGTTCCCGATTACGATGACGTCCTCGGGAGGGCCGGCCATCCTCGAAACGTCCGCAGGCACAATGCAATGCGAAACGTTCACAAACGAAGCCTCGTTCGGAAACGAAAACGAAAACGTCCCGCCCCACGTGGTCTTAGTCAAAGGCGTCAAAAGTGACTTCCTGCACTGCAAAGAGGGGACGATCGCCTGCCGCAGCGAAGCCGGCGGCGCGAAAGACCCCAAAGAAACGATCTTAATGGAAGTCGACAAGCATTTTGTCGCGCTGTTAAACAGCGCGAAAGAATTACGCCCGGGGGTGCTGCTCATGATTCCAGGAGTGGTGATGCTGAATTGCGGCGGCGCGCTGATCGAACTGAGGGGCGCGGTTCCGGGAGAAGTGTCATTAAAGGAAGGCGGAGAAGGCATCACGTTACTGACGGTCGATCTCCCCATTCCCACTACCACGAAATGCGACACGAGCGACCCATTATGCAAAAAACTACTCGAAGAAAAACCGTTTGAATGGAACTTATCGGGGAAATTCGAACCGGCCGAGCTGTCGGCGCAAGCAGACGTGCACTTCAGCGGAATGGTGAAGGTCGACGACTGACGCCAAGCAGGCACCGGCTTGCCGCGCAGCGGAGGGTGAGGCGTGAGCTGCGACGGCCCGGCGGCGGTGTTTGCCGGGCCGTCGCTCATATTGCTCAAGCAGCGGGACGGGGCCCGAAGCGCGCTCCACGCCGCAGCCGAGGCCGAGCTGCTGCTAGGCTTCTCTTGAGATGTCGTTTCGCTCCTTGTTCCCTGTTCTCTTGCTGCTCCCCCTCCGGGGGGAATAGCGCGTGGCGGCCGCGTAGCCGCATAGGCAGCAGAGAGAAGAGCAAGCGAGAACGAGAAGGAGCACGAACGACATGCGCACCTCGGCAGATGAAGGAAGCGACCCGAACGGGATGCCCACCGGCGCGGCGGCGTCGGGCGACGGCGCGGGCAGACGCGACCCCGCCCACCGCGCGCTGATCTTCGACACTACGCTGCGAGACGGCGAGCAGTCACCGGGGATCTCGCTGAACAGTACCGAAAAGCTCGAGATCGCGCAGCAGCTCGCGCGGCTCGGCGTCGACATCATCGAGGCTGGCTTCCCGATCACCTCGCCCGGCGACTTCGAGTCCGTGCAGGCGATTTCGCGAGAAGTCGAAGGCCCCGTGATCTGCGGCTTGGCGCGTACCAGTGCGCAGGACATCGAGGCGGCGTGGAGCGCCGTGCGGGACTCCGAGCGTCCGCGCATCCACACGTTCCTGGCGACCAGCGACGTGCACATCGAGCACAAGCTGCAGAGCACGCGCGAGGACGTCAAGGGGCAGGTGCGCGCGGCCGTCGCGCAGGCGCGCGAGCTGTGCGAGGACGTCGAGTTCTCACCCGAGGACGGCTCGCGCTCGGACATCGAGTTCATGGCCGAGGTGATCCAGATCGCGCTCGACGAGGGGGCCGGCACGATCAACGTCCCCGACACCGTCGGCTATGCGCTACCGGGCGAATACAAGGCGATGTTCGAGGAGCTCTTCCGGCTGGTGCCCGATCTGCGCAGGGCGACCGTCTCGGTCCACTGCCACGACGACCTCGGCCTCGCCGTCGCCAACTCGCTGGCAGGGCTCGAAGCCGGCTGCCGTCAGGTCGAGTGCGCGATCAACGGGATCGGCGAGCGCGCCGGCAACGCCTCGCTCGAGGAGATCGCGATGCTGCTGCGCACGCGCGAGCCGAGCCTCGGCCTGTGGACGGGGATCGAGACAACCGAGATCGCGCGCACCAGCCGCCTCGTCTCGCGCCTGACCGGCTATCAGGTGCAGCCGAACAAGGCGATTGTCGGGCGCAACGCCTTCGCGCACGAGGCCGGCATACATCAAGACGGCGTGCTGAAGGAGCGCACGACCTACGAGATCATGGACGCCACGACCGTCGGGCTGAACAGCAACTCGCTCGTGCTCGGCAAGCACTCCGGACGCCACGCGCTGAGCGAGGCGCTGAAGGAGATGGGCTTTCAGATCGACGGCCAGGCGCTGAACACGGCGTTCAAGCGCTTCAAGGAGATCGCCGACGTGAAGAAGCAGGTGACCGCGATGGACCTCGAGGCGCTCGTCACCGACGAGTTGCGCAGCGAGGACATCGGCGGCTATTCACTCGACTCCTTCGAGGTCCAGGACTCCTCGCAGCGACCGCCGCACGCGCGCGTCTCGGTGAAGCTGCCCGAGGGCGGGACCGCCAGCGGAGCATTCACCGGCGATGGCCCGATCGATGCCGTGTTCCAGGCGATCAACGCCGCGACCGGGATCGCCGCGAAGCTCAGCGAGTTCACGATCGGCGCCGTCACCGAGGGTCAGGACGCGCTCGGCGAGGTCTCGATCGTGCTCGAGATCGACGGCTGCACCGGGGCCGGGCAGGGCGTTTCGACCGACATCATCGACGCCGCCGCGAGGGCCTACGTGAGGGCGCTGTCGGTGGCCGTCGCGCGCTCGCACGCCGACGGCATGGCGGCCCGCAGCAGGTGACGACGCGATAGGGAGAGGCTGTTGGCGTCTTTGGCCGGCAGCGGGAGGTATTCGTTGGGGGTTGGGCCCGACGGTGTGCACGCCGCCACCCTGTAGCGTGAGCGTTTAGCTCGAGCCCTCGGACAGACGCTCAGCTCGAGGATTCTCGCGGGCCACGAGCGGGCATGGCGCGTCCAACGAGCCCGCATATTCGAACAGCGTCAACGAACGTTCCTGACTAAAAGGCGCCCGCGAGGCCCGTGGCTGCCGGGCGCGCGAGCGCGTTGCGAGCACGCCGCAAAGCGCCACTCGTCTGGGCCTCTGGTGCGGGCTTAAGCTGTGCGCCAAGCGCTCGGCGCGATCCAACACAGGCAGAGCGGGATCGCACCGGCCGCGGATCACAGTCGCGGAGCGAGAGGGCGGAGACGAACAGGCGTGCGGAGCGGAGCAGGGGGTGAGATCGCAAGGGCGCTGACGCTGAGCCTCGCGCCGCTCGCTGCGGCCCTGTGCCTGCTCGCGCTCGCCTGCCCCGCGCCCGTCTCAGCTCAGATCCTGGCAGGCGAACTACCCGATACGCGCGCCTGGGAGCTCGTCTCACCGCCACAGAAGCTCGGCGCGCTGATCGCGCCGCTCTCGGCGCTCGGCGCGGTGCAGGCGGCGGGCGACGGCCACGCGATCACCTACCTGGCAAACGCGCCGATCGAAGCTTCCCCGCCCGGCGCGGTCGGCAAACCGCAGGCGCTCTCGACGCGCTCGGGCGCCGGTTGGAGCTCGCGCAACATCGCCCCGCCGCATGAAAAAGCCCCGGGCGTCGGCGCCGGCGCCGGCGCCGAATACCGCGCCTTCTCAAGCGACCTCTCGCGCGCGGTGCTGCAGCCGTTCGGCCCCTTCAACGCACTGCTTTCCCCCGAAGCCTCGGAATCGAGCGCCTACCTGCGCACGCTCGGGGACTGTGCTGCTTCTTGCTATGAGCCGCTGGTCAGCGGCGCGCCGGGCTCTGCGAACGTACCGGCGGGGACGGTCTTCGGCGAAGAGCAGCTGTGCGAATCGGGGCTGTCCGGCCCGCATGCATCGATCTGCGGCCCGCGCTATCGCGGCGCAAGCGAAGACCTCGGCCACATCGTGCTGAGCTCAGAAGCGCCG
>JBIOEW010000040.1:0-3981 GCA_044446425.1 Solirubrobacterales bacterium
ACGGCGCCCGCGAGAATCTCGTCGAGGCCGCCCGGAGCGACACAGGCGCAGTCCTCCAGTGCCTGCTTGGTCCATCCGCTCCGCGGCTGGCGCCCGCGCAGCACGGCGTCGAGCAGCAGTCGGCGACCAACGGCGCCGAACGGCCAGTCATGCAACTGCAGCGGTCGAGCGCCGCCGCTCGGTCTCGTCCTCGACACCATTTAGAGTTTTACTCAGAATGAGATTACGCGTCGTGAGGGCCGACGAGCCGCAACCTTTACCCGACTGCGAGGGGACGCTGGCGCTCGTCCGCCGCCCCGGCGAGCTGCACGAGCCGCTCACTCTCGCGCGCGACTGCGCCGAGCGCCTGACGGCACAGGCGGCGACAGTGGGCGTCGAGGAGTCGGTCGCCGCGACGCTGTTGGTCGAGGCCGAGCTGCTTCGTGACGAGCTGGCAAGACTCGGGCTGGCTCACCTCACGCCTCGCCTCGACACGACTGCGCGAACCCCGGAACGGGCCCTGTCAGCCGCTGAAGGTGACTACCTGCGCTCGCTGACGATGCGCCGCCCGCGAGGCGTGAACGCCGCCGCCCGAGTCGCACTGCCGGTCCGGTTGCATCGCCGCGTCGAGCAACGGCTGCTTCGGGCCGCACTCGCAGCAGACCTCGGGCAGGCACTCGCGTGGGAGATGTGCGCCCTCATGCAGGGTCTGACGATCGGCGAATGGGGACTGCGATGCGCGCTTGAACTCGCGAAGAAGGATCGCTACCCGGTGGCCGCAGGCCGGCCGGCCTGAGCAGCGTCGATACCTTCGAACAAAGCCTCATACACGGCCGGTGGCGTGAAGTCGACACCGCAGTCGTGCGCGAGGTGGGACGCAAGCGCAGTGCTCGCCAGCAGCCACTCACGGCGAACCGGCACCTGTCCGTCGAGCGCCTCGACGGCCTCCTTCGCACGGATCACCGCGCAGTGCTCGTCCACCGCCCCCTTCTCGGGCGGCAGGTCGGCGCGGTGGCGCCGGCAACGACAGGGAGAGGCACGAAACGCCCGCGCGGCGCTATCGGCGCCGACGCGGAAACTACGCAAGTACTTCTGGTGGTAGACCGTGCGCGTACGCCCGCCGCTCCAGTCGCGCTCCGCGCGCACCTCGGGCAGATGAAAATGCTCGCCTTCGGCAAGGCCGAGACTGGTCGAGATGTCGTTGACGAGCAGTCCGAGGTGAAGCTGACCAGCACCGCAGGAGACGACCGGGCGCCCGTCGAGCGCGAGAGCAGCGAGAAAGCCGGCCCCCGCCCGGATTCGCCTGCGTGACGTGCGCTGGCTGAACCCCTCGAGCTTGACCCAGAAACCCGAAACCGGCAAGCCCAGGCACGCCTCCGCCAGCGCCAGCAGCGCCCGCGGTGCGTCAAGCAGCTCCTTGGACACTGCGATCGTCATATAGAGCTCACGGCGCAACGGCAGCTGCCCGAGGTCAGACGGCTCATCCATGCGCTGGCTGTGAAAGTGCTCGCAGGCGAGGCGCGCGAGCTGCAGGTCGAGGTCTCGCCCACGTGTGCCGACAGCACCCACCAGGTGGAACGGGCTGAGCAGCAACGTGGCGCCGGCGGCGCGCTGACAGTCGAGCGTGCTGGTAACGAGCGCGAGCAGGCCACGCTCATCGATCGGGTCGCGCTCAGGGTCGAACGGAGCGCTCTCACCCCCGAACGGCAGCGCACGAAACGCCTTCGAACGGCTGGCCGGCGGAAGCTGGCGAAGGTGGGTACAGGGATCGAGTACGAGCCCGAGCCGGGACTCTCCGCCAGTGAACAGCGTGAGCTGCGGATTGTGCGCGGCGAAGTGAAGCGGCGACGCGGTCATCGTGACGCCGCGGGAAGCGAGCAGCGGCGCGAGACGCTGCTGGCCGTGACCGAGGCGCGGAATCCAGCGCGGGCTCCCAGGCTGCGGGTGCAGTCGGGGCTGCTCGGCGGCGTTTATGTTGACGATTCGCACCATCTGACATGATCGGCCGCGCGGCGGACGGGTTCCGGCGGAGGGATATGAGAGTATGAGCAAATGCGAACATATGTTCGATCCTCCGGCCTTGGGGATATCAACCGGCGACAGCGTCGCGGCGTCCCCCGTTTCCAAGGGCGGCTGAGGATGACCCAGCGAATGCACGAGGTTCGCGACGCGCTACACGTGTTCGTGCGCTACGACGAGGACGAGAAGCGCGTGATCGAATCGGCACCGTTCCAGCGGCTTCGCTACGTACACCAGCTGGCGCTGTCGTTCCTCGTTTATCCAGGCGCGACGCACCGGCGCTTCGAGCACTCCCTGGGGGTAATGGAGCTGGCCGGGCGGATCTACGACGTCGTCACCCGGGACGACGGCAAGATGAGCGACGCCGCGCGCGAACTGCTCCCGAACGACCGCGAGCGCGCATACTGGCGCGCGACACTGAGGATGGCGGCCCTCTGCCATGACACCGGCCACCTGCCGTTCTCCCACGCCGCCGAGGAGCGGCTTCTACCCGACGGCTGGGACCACGAGCGGATCACCTGGGAGATCATCCACTGCCCGATCATGGGCGCGGTCTGGTCGACGATGCGCCCGAAGCCCGACCCGGACGACGTGGGCAAGCTGGCGCTGGGACCGCGCAAGGTCGAGAAGCTGAAGCTCGGGCTGTCGTTCACGCCGTGGGAGGCGATCCTGGCGGAGATCATCGTCGGCGACGTGTTCGGAGCTGACCGGATCGACTACCTGCTGCGCGACTCCCTGCACACCGGCGTGGCATACGGTCGCTTCGACCATCACCGCCTGATCGACACACTGCGCATCCTGCCGCGCCCGCCGCAGGAGCGCGGCGAGTCCGCCGGTGCAGAGGAGGGCGAAGGCGAGCTGACCCTCGGCTGCGAGCGCGGCGGCCTGGAGTCCGCAGAGGCGCTTCTGCTGGCGCGTTACTTCATGTTCGCCCAGGTCTACTACCACCCGACACGTCTGATCTATGACCAGCATCTCGTCGACTTCCTGAGCGCATGGCTGCCGCGGGGGCGCTTCGCGACCACGATCGACGGCCACCTCGCCCGCGGCGACAACGAGGTACTGAGCGCGATCGCCGCCGCGGCCGCCAAGCCGAGCGCCAAGGGGCATGACGCCGCGCGGCGGATCGTCAAGCGCGAGCATTTCCGCGTCGTCTACCAGCGCCGGCCGGAGGACACGGGCGGCGCGACCGAGGCCATCGCGCGCGCCACGGCCGAGAAGTTCGACGCCGGCCTGGTGCGTTACGCCGCCAGTCCGCGACGCGGCGAGCCACCCGACTTCCCGGTACGTGACCGCGACGGGCGCAGCGTCTCGTCATTGTCGTCGTCCGACGTGTTGGCGAGACTGCCGGCGTCACGCGACGAGTACGTGTTCGTGGACGAGCCGTTGCGGGTTCGGGCAAAGAATTGGATCAAGCACGAGCGTGAGAGCATCCTGCAGACCGCGCTGACCGAGACCGACGACAAACAAGAGGGGGTGAGCAAATGAGCAGACTGGCACAGGAAGCGATCCTTGCCGGTCTCGCCCGGCGCCTTGACGAACAGGGAAGCTGGAGCGGCGAGACACACATCCAGAAGTCCGCCTACCTGATGCATGAACTACTCGACATACCGTTCGACTTCGACTTCATCCTTTACAAGCACGGACCCTTCTCGTTCGAGTTGCGCGACGAGCTCGGCTCGATGCAAGCCGACAGGCTGCTCGAGCGCCAGCCGCAGCCACCTCCCTACGGGCCCCGGTTTCTGGTCACCGACCGTGGACGCGAGCTTGAACAGCGTCTGCCGCAGACGATGAACCGCTACGCGCCGGCGCTCGATTGGATCGCGACAAGGGTCGGCAAGCGCGGCGTGCTGGAGCTAGAGCGCCTGGCAACCGCGCTGTGGGTGACCCGCACCTCCCCAGGCGCGGCGGTCGGCCAACGAGCGCAGGCGCTCATCGCGATCAAGCCCCATGTCTCCCTCGAGGATGCGACGAGCGCGATCG